>NZ_JBHTJP010000032.1:0-811244 GCF_042676025.1 Salinimicrobium gaetbulicola | reverse complement strand
TTTTAAATTGGATAAAAATTGCAATAAAATCAATTGAAAATGAAGAAAGATTAGCCTTCACTATCATTGATAGAAAAAATGATAAAATAATCGGATCAACAAGCCTAGGAAACTTTTCCGCACGAGATAAGAGAATTGAGATTGGTTGGACCTGGTTATCAGAAAGTATTCAAGGAACCGGCATAAATCAAATCATAAAATTGATTCTATTAAAATATTGTTTCGAGGAACTTCATTTAGAAAGAGTTGAAAGTAAAACAGATGTATTAAATATTGCGGCAAGAAAAGGATTAAAGAAAAGTGGGTTTATAGAAGAAGGAATTTTAAGAAGTCACACATTACTAGCAAATGGAAGAAGAAGAGACTCAATCTACTACAGTGTATTAAAACATGAGTGGAACAATATTAAGAACTAAATAACTGGCTATAACAGCGATTCATCTCAAATTCCGGGTATTCGAGAAAAAGTGTGATTTTAGAAACCAAGAAAGAAAATGGTTAAGCCGACCAGTCCACATCTCTACTCCCGCAACTTGCGTTAACCGGAGACGTCACCAATTATTTTATATGAAAAACTGGAATTTTAAAGTAACAAGTGGTCCTAAGGAGATGGGGGAGAAATTGGAATCCTCACTTGGAGGCGTTGATAGATTTGTTTTAAACATGAATTCTGATAAACGGAATACAGTAAGATTTAAAATACGCAAACGGCTTTCCCTTCCATTTGAAATAAACACCCAAAATAACCTAATTGTCAAGGGGAAAATATTAAAAGGAGATGCTGAAAATGAGACCGATGTAGAAGTTTCTTTTTCTCACCACCCATTAGCCAAATTATTGATCTTTGGACATATTATTTTGGGCTTGAGTTTGTTTACCGGGTTATTCCTAAAATTTGCCAGTAATACCTATATGTTCATTGTCGGGGGACTACTTTTAGTAATAGGATCTTTATTATGGATTCACATGCGGAGGGACTTTGATAAGCATGTTCAGGAATATAAGAATTTGATCTCTGGGATATTAGAGTGATAAAGGTCCGCAATTTTCGATAACCGTAACCGTTACTTGCCGTCTAAAATAAAAACTGAAAAATATTATGAAACAGATCATTTGCTTACTATCCATGCTTCTTATGCTGTCCTGTAAACAGGAAAAGGAACAGGAACAACCTGAACCAATTAAGGACAATGCGGAACTTGCCGAGATCTATGCCGCCGACCAGGGAGATCGCCGGTCGGACAATCTTGACTGGTCCCGGGTTTCCAAAAGGGATAGTCTGAGACGCGTTCGGGTACACCAGCTGCTGGATTCGAATAAGGTGGTCACTTCAAATGATTATAAGAATGCCGCGATGGTTTTTCAGCACGGTAAGGATTCGGTTGATTATGGAATGGCCGTAAAACTGATGGAAAGATCGGTAGCGCTGGATTCTACAGCAAATAAATGGCTACTGGCCGCCGCGACAGACAGGTATCTGTTAAGTATAGGCGAACCCCAGATATACGGTACCCAGTATCACAGAAAGAACGGGGAGCCCTGGAAACTAGCCGAAATGGACACCACGAAGATCACAGATGCCGAAAGGATGGAGTTTGGAGTGGAAACCCTTGCAGAACAAAAGGAAAAGGTCAAAAGAATGAATCAGAAACCGCTTGTGGTACTCTATGATTCGGGAACAGGGATCGACCAGATTGTTGAGTTAATTAAAAATGAGGATGAAACCCTCACCGGATTCAATGTTTCCGAAAACGGATTGAACAACTTTGGTTATCAATTAATGGGTCAGGACATAAACGAAGAGGCCCTGAAAATATTCCAATTGAATACCGAACTATACCCTGAGGCATATAATACATATGACAGTTATGGGGAGTGTTTATTAAAAATGGGAGACAAAGAAAATGCCGTCATAGCTTACCAAAAATCTCTTGAGTTAAATCCGGATAACGATAATGCAAAAGAGGTTTTGCAGGAAATTAAATAACTAACGGTGACCTGCTTCCCTGTCAGCCGACAGGCAGGTGCAACTTGCTATAACCGGAGACGTTAGCCAGAATTATTAATTATGAACATCGTTGTTATATGAACTGGATCTTAGGTACTGTACTAGTTTTAACTGTAATCTACCTTGTTAGTATCCGGTTGAAGAAGGCGAGAAAAAAAGCTGCACGAAACGCATTAATAGAAGATTGGGGAAAACCCAAAAATGAAAAGTATCTCGATTTTGATTTGATCGATCAATTTTTTAAAAATCACAGATCGCCTAAAAATGTATTTCAGATAATATCTGACAATACCTGGGTCGATCTGGATATGAATGAAGTTTTCACATTCTTAGATAGAACTACTTCAAAAATTGGACAACAATATCTTTACTATAAACTTAGAACCATAACTGGTATTTCTGACTTAGAACGATTTGGAAAGCTTACAGAAGTATTTAAGTCAGACCATTCCTTGCGAGTTAAATGTCAGCTCGAACTATCAAAACTTTCATCTAACAAAGCATATTATTTCGAAGAGATCTTTCGTGCACAAAGGGTAGAAAAATCTGATAAAATATGGCTCTTCCGTTTTCTGTCAATAGCCGCGATTTCTTCTATTATTCTAAGCTTTTTCAATCCATCATGGTTCCTGCTTTTAATCCCGATCTTTTTCATAAATCTCGTTTTTCATTATAAAAACAAGGCCTCGATACAATTATATTTAAATGGTGTGGGCCAATTGGCAACGAGTTATCATGTAGCCAGGAATTTGAGCTCTTCAGAAGAGATTAGATCCTTCTATGAAGATCTTAATTACCTAAAGAATGTAAGATCAATCTTATCAAAAATTCGATTTATTGAGTGGGAGAAAAAGCTGGATAGTGAATATGCTCTTTTATTTTGGTTCATATCAGAAATTATTAAGATCACTTTCAATTTAGAGCCAATACTTTTTTACAGTTTTCAAAAGTCCTTAGAAAATAAAGAAGAAGACTTAAAAGAACTTTTTCTCTTCATTGGTGAAATTGATTCTGCTATATCTTGTGCGTCGGTGCAGACAAACAATAGCAAATATTGCAAACCCGGTTTTACAAGCAAAAAAGAAGTGTTTGCAGAAGAAATATATCATCCGTTAATTGAAAGTTGTATACCTAATAGTCTAATATTAGAGAACAGGAGTTTGCTGTTAACCGGATCAAATATGTCTGGTAAAACAACCTTCATAAGAACCTTTAGCGTTAATGCAATTTTAGGACAAACATTAAATTTTTGCTTTGCTAAAAAGTTAGAAACTCCGTTTTTCAAGATCTATTCATCAATTAGGATTTCAGATGATCTAATTAATAATACGAGTTACTATTTAGAAGAAGTGGTGAGGATTAAAGAATTGATAGATGCTTCAAAAGAAAAGAATAGTTGCCTGTTTATATTAGATGAGTTATTTAAAGGAACCAATACAGTAGAGAGAATTGCTGCTGGAAAATCGATCTTATCTTACTTAAATAAAAGGGACCATATTGTTATGGTTTCTACACATGATTTAGAACTCACAGATTTATTAAAACAGGAAAATTTTGACTTGTATCATTTTTCGGAAACCATTGAAAATGATCAATTAATTTTTGACCACAAGATCAAGCCAGGGAAACCAAAAAGTGGAAATGCTATAAAGATCTTAGAGTTGTATGATTATCCTTTGGAGATTATAGACCATTCAAAGAGTAGCAGCAAAAAGACTATCGCCAAAAACGATTCATCGCAAATAACGGATATTACCAAAAAAGTATAATATTTAAAACCGGGAAAATGGTTAAGCCTACATCACGATAGCTATCGGGTCTGCGTACTTACTCCCGCTACTTGCCATAACCGGAAACCTTGTACTTCATTATTAAAACAAGTTAAACACTTAAAAATCATATCTTTAAATAAACTATGCTCTAATGATTAGTTTCTTTAGAATAATTAGGCGCAAATTACTTTCAGAAGGAAAAACCAGGAGGTACCTTAAATATGCTCTTGGAGAAACCGTTCTGGTTGTGATAGGTATTCTAATTGCCCTTCAAATCAATAATTGGAACGAAAAAAGGATACAGTACGAAAAAGAAAAGGAATTCATTAGCAGCGTAAAAAATGATCTAAAACAGGATAGAGCCTTCATTCAACGCATAATAGAAACAATAGAACCCAAAATCGAAGCTTATGATACTTTGAACAGGGATCTGTTAGATCTTTACCGGAATGATAGAAAAGCACTGGACTCTATCTTTCAGGTTTATTTTACAGCTAACCGCACATTCTATCCAATCCTGGGCTCCTATCAGTCAGCGGTATCTGGTAATCAATTCACTCATTTCAGAAATAAGGAATTATCAAATAAATTGATCAAATTATATAATTCCATCTATGACAGATTAATTGATAACGGCCGAATTCTGGACGAAAGGTGGTCCTTCATAAGTAAGAAGTACAGTTACGAAAGAAGAACGGGATCCTTTCGCGATATGGAACCTGAACAATTAACTGAATTTCTTGATGACCTGTACCATCATTATGTACAATTAAAATGGTACAGGGATCAGTTAGAAATAGCGAAAATTGAAATTGATAAAATAATTGTGGAAGATAAGATGGAAGCAAAGTAGGTGTCCCTGTCTATTTTCCCGGCAACATTTTATATCACCGGCAACAGGACGCCTCTCAAAAATGCCATTTTTGGACCTGCTTTAAAATCTAAATGGCTAATTAGCGGTGACCTTCATTTTCAAACTCTTTGCCCAAATGTTTTATTCTGAAGATAACATCGTATCTTTGCACCCCTTTTTGATATTTTTATTTGAAACAGTTGAAAGGGGGAATAAGAAAATAATTGTATGAGAACGAAGTCGTTAAAGAAGAACAGGATCAATGTTGTAACCCTTGGCTGCAGTAAGAATGTCTATGATAGTGAGGTCTTAATGGGCCAGCTGAAAGCGAATGACAAGGATGTGGTGCATGAGCAGGAAGGGAATATCGTGGTGATCAATACCTGTGGTTTCATTGACAATGCGAAAGAACAATCGGTTAATACCATTTTAGAATACGTAGAACGCAAGGAGCAGGGAGAAGTGGATAAGGTTTTTGTGACCGGATGTTTGAGTGAGCGCTATAAGCCAGACCTTCAAAAGGAGATCCCTGATGTGGATCAATACTTCGGAACTACCGAATTACCCGAATTACTTGCCGCCCTGGAAGCAGATTACAAGCACGAACTGGTAGGAGAAAGATTAACTACCACGCCGAAGAACTATGCATACCTTAAGATCGCTGAAGGTTGCGACAGGCCGTGTTCATTTTGCGCTATTCCGCTAATGCGAGGAAAGCACAGATCAACACCTATTGAAGATCTTGTTACCGAAGCGAAAAACCTTGCTGCACAAGGGGTGAAGGAATTGATATTGATCGCCCAGGACCTTACCTATTACGGTCTTGATCTTTATAAAAAGAGAAATCTGGCTGAGCTTCTGGAGAACCTGGTGAAGGTTGAGGGAATCGAATGGATCAGGCTGCATTATGCTTTCCCAACAGGATTCCCGTTAGATGTCCTGGACGTGATGAAGCGTGAGCCGAAGGTTTGTAATTACCTGGATATTCCGTTGCAGCATATTTCAGATGATCTTCTGAAGTCAATGCGTCGTGGAACTACTCATGAAAAGACCACGAACCTTATCAAGGAATTCCGAAGCAGGGTTCCTGAAATGGCAATTAGAACGACGCTTATTGTGGGTTATCCCGGAGAAACCGAAGCACATTTCCAGGAACTGAAGCAATGGGTAAAAGACATGCGTTTTGAACGCCTTGGTTGTTTTACCTACTCACACGAAGAGAATACGCATGCATACAACCTGGAAGACGATGTGCCGCAGGAGGTAAAGCAGGAGAGAGCCAATGAGATCATGGAGATCCAGTCTCAGATCTCCTGGGAACTGAATCAGCAGAAAATAGGACAAACCTTCAAAGTGGTTATAGACCGCAAGGAAGGCGAATATTATGTGGGTAGAACCGAATCTGATTCTCCTGATGTTGATAATGAAGTCTTGATAGACGCTACAAAGATCTATCTAAAGACAGGTGATTTCTATGAAGTGAAGATCACAGAAGCCGCCGATTTTGACTTGTATGGGGAGCCTGTTAACGCCAATGTTGAAAAACCGGCACGAAAGGAACTTAAAGTCAGAACTGTTTAGTCATTACAGTAAACTATAAAAGAGGCCGTAAAATTTGATTTTTACGGCCTTTATTTTTTTATAAACCTCACAGGTTTTCAAAACCTGTGAGGTTCTTTTACCGTCACCCAGTCTCGACGCTTCGTGAGTTTCGAGGTCTCCATTTGCCAGGAGAAGATGCTGAAACAAGTTCAGCATGACGTTCGATTGATTGTTCACCGTCACCCTGTCCCGACGCTTCGGCAGTTCCAGGGTCTCTATTCTTCAGGAGAAGATGCTGAAACAAGTTCAGCATGACGTTCGGTTGATCGTTTACCGTCACCCTGTCCCTACGTTTCGGCAGTTTTAGGGTCTCTATTCTTCAGGAGAAGATGCTGAAACAAGTTCAGCATGACGCCTATTTGATTGTTTACCGTCACCCTGTCCCGACGCTTCGGGAGTTTCAGGGGCGCCATTTGTCAGGAGAAGATGCTGAAACAAGTTCAGCATGACGCTTGTTAGACAGAGTCTTTATGTCATGCGATCGTGACTTCGGGTTCCAGGTAGACTTCCTGGACGCTTCTTATGATTTCCACCCCGTCCTTTAAGGGTCTCTGGAAAGCCTTACGGCCCATAATGAGACCGGAGCCGCCGGCGCGTTTGTTGATCACCGCGGTTTTTACCGCAGCTTTGAAATCTGAATCTCCCTGGGAACCACCTCCGGAATTGATCAGGCCTATTTTACCCATATAGCAGTTCGCTACCTGGAAACGGCAAAGATCTATTGGATGATCTGTGGTAAGCTTTTGGTACATATCCTCAGTTTGTTTTCCGAAACCTATATCGCGAAAGCCATAATTTGTCTCCGGAAGTTTTTGTTTTATGATATCCGCTTTGATGGTCACTCCAAGATGGTTGGCCTGTCCGGTAAGATCGGCCGCGGAATGGTAATCTGTACCATCTTTTTTGAAGGCTGAATTTCGGGTGTAGCACCACAGGATGGTCGCCATACCTAACTGATGAGCTTCTTCAAAAGCCGCGGCTATTTCCTGGATCTGTCTGGTGCTTTCTTCTGAGCCAAAGTAGATGGTTGCTCCTACGGCGGTGGCACCCATATCCCATGCTTCCCGAACGCTTCCGAAGGGGATCTGGTCATATTTATTAGGGTAGGTCAATAGCTCGTTGTGATTGATCTTTACTATGAAAGGGATCTTGTGAGCATATTTCCGGGCATGCATGGCAAGAACTCCAAAGGTGGAAGCTACTCCGTTACAACCTGCTTCCATAGCCAGTTTGATGATATTTTCGGGATCAAAGTAATCGGGGTTCTTATAAAAGGAAACCGCAGCGGTATGTTCTATTCCTTGGTCAACAGGCAGAATACTTAAGTAGCCTGTACCGCCAAGTTCTCCGTGGTTGTACAATTGGTTTAGACTTTTTAGGACCTGAGGACTGCGATCACTTTCAATAAAATAATCAGCGCTATGAGGCCCGGGAATAGTAAGTTTTTCTTTTGGGATTTTAGTGCTTTTGTATTCCAGGAGGGAAGAAGCATCTTCTCCAAGAGTTTCCCTTATCTTCTCAATTAGTCTCATAAATGTGGTTTTAGGTTAATGAGTAAGCTGCCTTTTTGAGGGGGGAGTTTGCTGAAGTTAAGCAAATTAAGAAGTAAATTAGAAAGCTGATTTATTAAAAAAAGCATAAAATCAGCGGTTCTGGTAGAAGATGCCTTCGTCAAAAGGCGTCCAAAGACTGGCTCGTAAACCTGATTTTTTAAGGCCGTCGTTCACCCAAGTATTGCAGGTGTAGAATAAATTCAGGGATCTGTTGGCGAGGTAAAAGACGTCATTGAAATTGTAGTGCAGCTCTTTTACCGGCGTGACATTTCCTGAAAGGTCTTTTTGAAAGCTCTGCCTCACGAAATCTGAAAGTTCCCTGTACTGTTCCTTTGTGATCTCCACTGGAATAATTGGGCGTTCAAAGTTTAAAGCGGGCAGGAATTCTACGTGAAGCGCAGATTGCTTCCGAAGAAAAACAGCCTGAAAGGCTACCGGGAATCGTACGTCTGACCATTCCGGAGTGTGTTCGTAAAACTCCAGGTCTCCCCATCCGAAGGAAACATATTTAAAATCTGACCTTTTTGAGAGTGTATGTTCGGGTCTTGTATAGTCTTTCCAGTCAAATACTTCATTCTCAATTGGGAAAATGAAATCAGTATGCATTCCGTTCGAGCGTAGATAGATTGTAATATCGCCAGCTTCGGGTTGGGAAGTATTAACTGGAATGGCAGAGCACGCAATAGCCACGGCGAGGTAGAGGATGGTGATAGTTAACAGTGCTAATAGCCCATTACGAAGAAATATTAAAATTCGAAAAAAGATCTCATGCATGCTAAGAGCGCTATTAAATTATATTTTGAAGGTATGATTTTTTAATCCTTTAAAGAAATGACTTTAAGTTTTGAAATTAAACATTTGGTAATTTTCTGTTTACATATAAGCCCGGGTAAATCAATAGTTTTGATGAGCTTAATGTGCATTAAGTAAGATTTCATATATTCTTACTTGTTGTCATTTAGGTGTATGAACAAGAGGTTATCCCGGCCAGGTGGCCTTTTTACTTACAAATAACTTGTTGGTAACATTCAGTTAACATTAGAATAGGTTATTTGCATCGACAAAAACAAAGAACACTATGAAATTTCAAAAAAGCTTAATAGTAATATTGATCTTGATGACCTCGTTTACTGCTCAGGCTCAGGATGTCACAGAAAGCAAGTTCGGAAAAGGACTCTTTAATACTGTTGCGAAGGATAGTTCTTATAGTGCGAACTTCACCGTGAGAATGCAGTCTTTATTTACTTCTGATTGGGATATTCCGGAAACAGGAGATTGGAGCGATGCAGAAACGAACATGATGGTTAGACGTGCAAGACTAAAATTCAAAGGTTTTGCTTATTCTCCTAAATTAAAATATAAGATCGAATTAGGACTTTCTAACCGCGATATATCTGGTGGTTCAGAATTTACCAGTGATGCTCCGCGCTATATTTTAGATGCGGTAGTAATGTGGAACTTCTATGAGAACTTTGAACTTTGGGTTGGTCAGACGAAGCTACCCGGGAACAGGGAACGGGTGATATCATCAGGAAGTCTTGAAACCGTGGACAGATCTCTGTTGAACAGTAGATTTAATATTGACAGGGAAACCGGGTTGCAACTAAGGCATTCCTTTGACTTGGGTAATGATTTTATTGTTAGAGAAGCTGTTTCAGTCAGTCAGGGAGAGGGCCGAAATATTACTTCAGGGAACCTGGGAGGTCACCATTATGTAGGTCGTTTAGAAGTGCTTCCTTTTGGAGATTTTGATGATTACTCGGGAGCAGATTTCGCTCGTGAAGAGACTCCAAAATTAGCTGTAGGAGCCAGTTACTCCTTCAACAATGATGCTGTGAAAACACGTTCTACAGCCGGTTCTTATATGGAGAATGACGAAGGTTTCTTCAAAACAGATGTTTCTACTTTCTTCCTGGATGCCATGTTCAAATATAAAGGTATATCTATGATGGGAGAATATGCTCACCGTTCTGCTGATAATGCTTTTGCAAGAAATTCAGACGGAAGTCTTACAGGAGATGAAGTGAATATTGGAGATGCACTTAACTTACAGGCTGGGTATTTATTCCCAAATAATTATCAAATCGTAGGTCGATATACCAGTATTGATCTCGATGATCAGATCTCAAATGTGGTTGAAAATCAATACACCCTGGCATTATCTAAATATATTGTTAAGCATAAGCTTAAAGTGCAGACAGATTTAAGTTATACCGATTTAAATCGTAATTTTAATGATGGTCTACTTTACAGATTGCAATTCGAACTACAATTCTAAAATAAACCAACTATGAAAAAATTGATTCTAATTACTGCCGTAACGCTTTCTTTGGCCTCCTGCGGAAATAACAAAAAAGATAAAGGGACTTCCTCAATAAACATTGACGGGTCAAGTACAGTTTATCCTGTGACTGAAGCTATTGCTGAAGAATTCAGAGCTGTAGATCCCGAAGTAGATGTTACGATAGGAGTTTCAGGAACCGGTGGTGGTTTTAAGAAATTTGGAAGGGGAGAGACTGATATTTCGAATGCTTCCAGACCTATCAAAGAGAATGAAAAGGCAATTGCAGAGCAGAACGATATTGACTATTTAGAACTTGAAGTTGCTTATGACGGGCTTGCAGTAGTAGTTAACCCTGAAAATGACTGGGTAGATTGTATCACCGTTGAGCAACTGAAGAAATTATGGGAGCCTGGTGCCCAGGGAAATATCACCAGATGGAACCAGATCAACCCGGAATGGCCTGATGAAGAAATTCACCTTTTTGGTCCTGGAGTAGCCTCTGGTACATTTGATTACTTCACGGAAGCTGTTGTGGGAGAAAGCGGTAGCAGTAGAGGAGATTACACGGCAAGTGAAGATGATAACGTACTTGTTCAGGGAGTTTCAGGAGATAAATACGGACTTGGATTTTTCGGATTGGCTTATTTTGAAGAAAACAGTGATAAGCTAAGAATGGTGGCAGTAGATGGAGGAGAAGGATGTGTTGAGCCATCTACCCAAACGGTGAGTGACGGTAGCTACGCTCCACTTTCAAGACCATTGTTTGTCTATGTGAACAGTTCATCTGTAAAGAATAACCCAAAAGTGGTGGATTTCATTAATTTTTATCTTGACGAGGCGCCATCGTTATTAAAGGATGTAGGTTATGTGCCGTTGACAGATGCTGAATACAAGGAGCAGAAAGAAAATTTTGCTGCTTTTGTAGAGAAACATCAGCCTAAGAAATAATTACCAATAGTAATATACACCATATGGGAAACCGGTATCTGTAAAGGTCCCGGGTTTCCTGTATAATGGATTCTTACCTATGCGAAAATTAAAAGAAACGGTAATTGAAAAGACCTTGTTGTCCAGTGCTCTGGTCACAATTGCTGTTACAGTAGGAATTATTCTGGTTTTGTCATTAGAGGCCTTTAATTTTTTTAGTGAGGTTTCAATAATAGATTTTCTTACAGATCCAGAATGGACTCCTTTATTCAGCGATAAGCACTTTGGGATATTGCCTTTATTGTCAGGTACGCTATTGACTTCCTTTATAGCGATCGCTTTTGCAGTGCCTGTGGGGCTTTCAATTAGTATTTACATTAGTGAATATGCCCCCAAAAGTTTCAGAAGAACTATAAAACCGGCATTAGAATTATTGGCAGCAGTACCAACTGTAGTTTATGGTTTCTTTGCCCTTACTGTAGTTACTCCGTTTTTACAATCCTTTATTCCGGGACTTTCGGGATTCAACTCCTTATCGGCCGGACTCGTTATGGGAATAATGATCATTCCGTTCATCTCTTCTTTGAGTGAGGATGCGCTGCATGCGGTGCCAAATTCATTAAGAGAAGCAGGATATGGAATGGGATCTACCAAGCTGCAGAATTCATTCAGGATCTTAGTGCCTGCAGCATCATCGGGGATCATAGTTTCTGTGATCCTGGCTATTTCAAGGGCGATAGGGGAAACCATGATCGTTGCGATCGCGGCGGGTCAACAGCCCAGGCTAACATTTGATCCTACTGTGCCGGTAGAAACCATCACAGCCTATATTGTGCAGGTGAGTCTTGGTGACGTGCAGCACGGTTCCCTGGAATACAGGACCATTTTTGCTGCGGGGATCACGTTATTTATATTCACGTTCCTCTTAAATACTATCAGTTATCAAATAAGGAAAAAATTCAGGGAGAAGTATGAATAGGATTAAAAAGAACAGGTATAAGGATAAGGCTTTTAAGATCTGGGGAATTTTCTGTACCCTCCTGGGAATTGTTCTTTTAGCAATTTTTATCGGATCGATATTGATTGATGGTATACAAAGGATCGATTGGGAGTTCATTACCAATCTTCCCTCCCGGAAAGCTGAAAGAGCGGGTATCTGGACAGCTTTGATGGGAAGTGTGTGGATCCTTGTTCTTACCACGATCATTGCGCTGCCGGTTGGAATAGCCGCCGCGATCTATTTGGAAGAATATGCGAAAAAAGGTAAACTGGCGAACTTATTGGAGATTAATATATCTAACCTTGCAGGGGTTCCATCGATAATATACGGACTTCTGGGGCTGGAAATTTTTGTTCGAATCATACAGATGGGATCTAGTGTTCTGGCTGGTAGTTTTACTTTGGCCTTACTAATTCTGCCTATTGTAATTGTTTCCACCCGGGAAGCTTTAAAAGCGGTGCCTAAATCAATACGCGATGCTTCTTATGCATTAGGAGCCTCTAAGTGGCAAACCGTATCACGGCAGTTGTTGCCCGCCTCATCTGGAGGTATTCTTACCGGTGTGATCCTGGCTCTTTCCAGAGCTGTGGGAGAAACCGCTCCTTTGATCGTTATAGGTGCCCTGGCATATGTGCCGTTTGCTCCTTCCTCACCTATGGATGAGTTTTCGGTCTTACCAATACAGATCTTTAACTGGATATCACGCCCTCAACACGGATTTGAGGTCAATGCCGCCGCTGGTATTATTATATTGCTGTTAATCACTTTCTTGATGAACGGGGTCGCGGTTTATTTTAGAAACAAGTGGCAGAAAAAATTTAAATAAATTAGCTTTCATGAGCCAGAATAAAAAAGAAGAGGTGATAGATAAATCTATCAAAAAGAAACATAAGCTTCAGGCTAAAGGAGTCAATGTGTATTATGATGATTTCAAGGCGATCAAAGGTATCGATATGAAGATCAGAGCAAATAAGGTTACTGCTTTCATTGGCCCTTCAGGTTGTGGTAAATCCACTTTTTTGAGGTTATTTAATCGCATGAACGACTATGTGGACGGTTTCCGGATGGAAGGAAAAATCAAGATTGACGGAGAGGATATTTATAAAAAGAATGTCAATGTTGAGCAGTTACGAAAGCAGGTGGGGATGGTTTTTCAAAAACCAAATCCTTTTCCTAAATCTATTTATGAGAATGTAGCTTACGGACTGAAAATACAAGGTATTAAGGATAAGAAATTTTTGGAGAAGAAAGTCGTCGAGTCTCTAAAAGATGTGGCATTGTGGGATGAGGTCAAGGATGATCTGAATAAGTCTGCCCTGGCACTTTCCGGTGGACAGCAACAGAGACTATGTATTGCGAGAGCCCTGGCGGTTGAACCTTCCATATTATTGATGGATGAGCCAACCTCGGCTCTTGATCCGCTTTCCACAGCCAAGATCGAGGAGCTTATTTATGAGCTGAAAGAGAAATATACCATCGTAATCGTAACGCATAACATGCAACAGGCAGGTAGGGTAAGTGATTACACAGCATTTTTCTATCTGGGGGAATTGATCGAATACGACAAATCGAAAAAATTATTTACCAATCCGGAGAAACAACAAACAGAAAATTACATCACCGGAAGATTCGGATAAAATTGTAAGTTATGATAAGTTTAGACCAACATAGAGAAGGATTAAATCAAACAGGGCTGGAGATGCTTCGGCTTTGTGAAAAACAATTGGAAAATGCCCGTGAGGCTTTCTTTAACCACGATAATGACCTGGCCGAAGAAGTGCTTCATACAGAAAACAGGGTGAACGCACTGGATCTTAAGATCGATCGCGATTGTGAGAGGTTTATAGCTTTGCATAATCCGGTAGCCAGTGACCTTCGTTTTGTGCTGGCTCTTCGGAAAATAAATTTTGACCTTGAAAGAATAGGGGATCATGCTTTTGGTATTTCCAAATATATTATAGAGGTAAACACCCCAATCGAGGAACGTCTTCTTGAGAGAATGAGGGTAAAGGAAATGTTCGAGGCTACGCTTTCCATGCTGGAAGATATTACCGATGCCTATATTGAAGTTGATACCAAGATAGCCAGAAAGGTCTTTAAAAAAGACAAGACCCTGAATGAGATTAATATGAAGTCTTTCTCGATCATTTCTGAAGAAGTTCAAAAAGATCCGAAGCTTATCGATCAATTCTTATTGTTATTTTCTGTGATCAAGAAACTGGAAAGGATAGGGGATCTTATCACTAATATCGCCGAAGAAATAATTTTCTTCAGAGAGGCAGAGGTTTTGAAACACCAGAAAAAGAAGAAAGTAAATAGAGGATAATACCTTTGAAAAACAGTGATAGAATTAAAAAAGGCTGCCATTTGGCAGCCTTTTTTAAATTTCTGATTTTTAACCAACCACTTATAGAGAAGTATTGAATCTTTACATTGATTAAAAATCCACCATCTTTAATATCAAAGTTGGTTTCATAACCTTCTAAATACAGGTTAGTGAAACTTGTTTCTGATTGTTTTTTGAATTGTAGTGCAGTTCCTCCTGTAGATGAGATAGCAGTGAAATTTCTTAACTTCCGCCTTTTAAAACTTAAGCACCAACTATGAAACGTATCTTGTTAATGGTATTTTTTGCCATACCATTTTTAGTATCCGGTCAAAAACTGGATCTGTCACTTGTGAAGAATATGGAACCCCGAAATATCGGGCCTGCCGGAATGAGTGGCCGGATCACCGCAATAGATGCGGTTACCGCTAACCCTGATATTATCTATGCAGGTTCAGCTTCAGGTGGGTTGTGGAAATCTACTTCGGGAGGCGTGACCTGGGAACCTATTTTTGAAGATCAGCCTACAGCTTCGATCGGTTCGGTTGCTATTCAGCAATCCAATCCTTCCGTAGTATGGGTTGGAACAGGGGAAGGAAATCCCCGTAATAGTCTGAACGGCGGATATGGGATCTATAAATCCCTTGATGGCGGAAGAACCTGGAAGAGTATGGGCCTTGAAAATACGCGTCATATTTACCGGGTGATCATTGATCCTACAGATCCCAACACAGTTTATGCCGCTGCGATCGGTTCTCCATGGGGCGAACATTCAGAACGGGGAGTTTATAAAACCACAGATGGCGGGAAAAGCTGGGAAAAGATTCTTTTTACAAATGATCGTAGTGGTGCAGCAGAATTGGTTATGGATCCAACCAACCCGAACAAACTTATAGCGGCCATGTGGGAGCACAAAAGAGATCCCTGGTTCTTTCATTCCGGAGGCCCGGGTTCCGGAATGTATATCACGTATGACGGAGGCGAGAACTGGAAAGAGATCACTTCCAAAAACGGACTTCCGGAAGGAGATCTTGGAAGAATGGGACTTGCAATAGCTCCGAGTGACCCTAATAGAGTGTATGCCTATGTAGAGTCTGATAAAAATGCTTTGTATCGTTCTGATGATGGCGGTGAAAACTGGGTGATGATCAATGACAATACCAATGAGATTGGTGGCAGACCTTTCTATTATGCCGAGATCTATGTGGCACCCGACAATGAGAACAGGATCTATAGCCTGTTTACCTATGTGAATGTTTCTGAAGATGGGGGTAAGAGCTTTCAACAACTAATGCCTGCTTATGGAGTAGATAATGGAGTGCACCCAGATCATCATGCCTGGTACATTCATCCCAATAATCCTGATTTTATGATGGATGGGAATGACGGTGGTTTGAATATCACCCGCGATGGAGGGAAAACATGGCGCTTCGTGGAAAATCTTCCGGTTGGCCAGTTCTACCACGTGGCGGTGGATAATGAATACCCTTATAATGTGTATGGAGGAATGCAGGATAACGGAAGCTGGAGAGGTCCCGCCTATGTGCTCAAAGCACAGGGAATCCGCAATTCTTACTGGCAGGAGATCTCTTTCGGGGATGGATTTGATGTTGTGCCCGATCCGGATAATAATCAGTCCGGCTGGACCATGAGTCAGCAGGGATATGTTAGCAGGTATGACTGGGTTACCGGGAATAATTATTCGGTTAGACCCACGCATCCAAATCCTGATGTGCAGTTGAGGTTTAACTGGAACTCCGCAATTAATATCGATCCGTTTGATAATAACACCATTTACTTCGGAAGTCAGTACGTTCATAAATCGACCGACGAAGGCCTGACCTGGGAAGTCATTTCTCCTGACCTTACCACTAATGATCCTGCCAAACAGAAGCAAATGGATAGTGGAGGTCTTACTATTGACGCGACGGGAGCAGAGAATCACACTACCATTTTGGTTATCGAGCCAAGCCCTGCGGAAAAAGGCATACTGTGGACAGGATCTGATGATGGCAAGGTATTCTATACCCGTAACGGAGGTGAAAACTGGACCGATGTTTCAAAGAACCTGAAAGGCCTTCCGGAAGGAAGCTGGATAGCTCAGATCAAGGCATCTTCAAAAAATCAAGGAGAAGCCTTACTGGTGGCAAATAATTACAGGAGGTTTGATTACACGCCGTATGTATACAGAACCAAAAACTACGGAAAGTCCTGGGAAAGAATAGTGGACGAAAATGACGTTTTAAGCTATACCCTTGCCATAGTCCAGGACACCCGGAACCCTAATTTGCTGTTCCTGGGAACAGATGACGGTCTGTATATTTCCCTGGACAATGGAAGTAATTGGGAAAAATACACCAACGGTTTTCCTACTGTTCCTGTAAAAGATCTTGTGATCCACCCGAGAGAAGATGACCTTGTCATTGGCACCTTCGGAAGATCTTTCTGGATACTTGATGATATCAACCCCTTGCGAGAACTGGCCGGAAACCAGGAAATTCAGCAAGATCTGACAACTGAAGGAAAAAAAGTGCTTCAGTTGATCCCCTCAAAAACGGCTTATTTAGCTTCTTTTCAACAACCATCCGGGTCCAGGTTTGGAGCAGATGCTACCTACAGTGGAGAAAATCGGGCAAGAGGAGCTCACATAAAATACTTTTTTAAGCCGGAAATGAAAGCCGGAAAAGATGTTGAGGTTAAGAAAGACACTGTTTCCGAAGAGAAGAAAGAAGCGGAAAACAAAGTTGACTCGGTGATCGTAAAGATCTTTGACGGCGAACGCCAGATTAGAACCTTAAAGACCAAGGCACCTGATTCTTCCGGAATTTTTACTGTTCGCTGGTATCTCAGGGAAAAGGGAGTTGACAGCCCTTCCCGTGAAATAAAGGAGCGGAAGAATGAGCCGGGTGGTGTAAATGTGAAGCCGGGTACCTATAAAATTGAGATGACCTATAAAGATCTGACTTCTAAAGGGGAGATCAAAGTTGAAAATGATCCTCGTCTTTCCGTTTCCGAAGCGGCTATTAATGAAACTTATGCTGCAGAAAAGGAACTGGAGGATAAAATGCAGCTGGCAGCCGATGCTGTAAAACAACTGGTGCAAAGTAAAAATACAGCCGAGGAGCTTAGTTCCCGTTTGAAAAAAGCGGATAAGGAAACATATAAAGATGCGATCGAAGCTTCTAAACAGGTGATCAAAAAGATTGACCAGACATTAGAACTTTATCTCGGGAAGGTAGATGAACGCCAAGGAATTGTGCGCAGCAGGGAAATGAATGTGGTAAACAGATTGGTTTTGGCAAGTAATTATATATCAACCAGGCCGCAGGGCATCACCGGCACCGAAAAACAATTGATCTCCCAGGCCGAAACAGAATTGCAAAACGCCATTAAGGAGACCAATACTTTCTTTGAGGAAGATTGGCCGGATTACAGAAATAGAATGGAAAAGGTAGAATATTCCCCTTTTAAAGAGGTGAAATTATTTACCCTGGAATAAGATGAAAATGGAGCCCGGCAACTTGCCGGGCTTTTTTTATTAGGCAAGAATTAAAAAAGGACTAATAACCTTTTTTCATATTTTACTGCCAACTGGCATAGTTGTATATTTGCTAAAATTTATTTCTATGCAGAAACATTCTCTATCCTACCGGGAAACCAACTATTTTTCATCCCTGATCAATGATTATATAGAGGAAAAAGAGAATGTTAAGCAATTCTACCATCGCTATCCTGTCATTGATAATTTTAAAGAGCAGATAGATGAGAAGGGAAGATCTTTTAATACCTCCGACGGAAAAAATAGAGAGATCCTTGTTCAAAGTCTCGAAAAGCAATATTCTCAGCTGGAAGTTTCAGAAGAAACACACAAGAATATTAATCTTTTAAAGGAGGATAACACCTTTACGGTCACTACGGGACACCAGTTAAACCTTTTTACAGGGCCGCTTTATTTTCTGTACAAGATCGTTTCGGTTATTAACCTGGCAAAGGAACTGAAAGCTAAAAATCCTGAGAATAATTTTGTGCCGGTCTACTGGATGGCTTCAGAAGATCATGATTTCGAAGAGATTAGTTTTTTTAATCTTCACGGAAAGAAATTCCAGTGGAATCCACCTGCTTCCGAAGAAGCCGGCGGGGCAGTGGGAGAATTGACCAATGCCGGACTGGAAAATGTTTTCGAACTTTTTTCCGCGGAAATTGGAAATTCCACCAATGCGAATCAATTAAAAGAGTGGTTTAAAAAAGCATATCTGGAGAACGATAATCTTGCCGATGCCACTCGGTACCTTGCAAACGAGCTTTTCAAGGATTACGGCCTGGTGATCATTGATGCCAATGATCGGGATCTAAAGCAGCTTTTTGTTCCTTTTATGAAACAGGAACTTCTGGAACAGACTTCCTATAACACGACCCGTTCAAAAATGGAAGCTCTCGAAAAAGAAGGTTTCAGTGTCCAGGTGAATCCAAGAGAGATCAATCTTTTTTACCTGGATAAGGGCTTGAGAGAACGCATTATTGAAAAGGATGGGGAATATTTTGTTCACGAAAAGAAGATTTCCTGGACTATAGAAGAACTTTTGAAGCTGCTGGAAAATGAACCTGAAAAGTTCAGTCCTAATGTGATCATGCGTCCGCTTTATCAGGAGGTGATCCTACCTAACCTTTGTTACATTGGTGGAGGGGGAGAACTGGCTTACTGGTTCGAATTAAAAGAGTATTTTCAAAAAGTGGAAATTCCTTTCCCTGTCTTATTACTTCGGAATTCAGCATTGCTTCAAACCGAAAAGCAGGACGAGAAAAGAAAAAAACTGAATATTTCCCTTCCGGAGCTTTTCCTGAAAAACCATGAATTGATCAACCGAAAGGTGCGACAGATCTCGAATATAAATATTGATTTTACTCCTCAAAAAGAGCATTTGGTAAAGCAATTTCAGGAACTGTATGATCTGGCAGATCAAACAGAAAAATCCTTTTTAGGAGCCGTAAAAGCACAGGAAGTAAAACAATTAAAAGGTTTGGAAAACCTGGAACAACGTCTTCTTAAGGCTCAGAAAAGAAAGCTTCAGGATGAGGTTTCCAGGATCGCAGATCTCCAAAATGAACTGTTCCCTAATAAGAGTTTACAGGAGCGACAAAGTAATTTTTCAGAATTCTACCTGGAATATGGCAATGACCTAATACCGACTCTAATTCAGAATTTAAAACCCCTAGAGTTAAAATTTGATATCCTTTCCCTATGAATAAAATGCACAAAATAGACATTGATCTGGTAGAGATGACACTGGATGTAATGAAATATACCATTGACCGAATTTCTAATGTTACGCCCGAACTGGGGGTTCCAAGAAAAGAAGAGGATCTTTTTGAAGAAATTGGAGAAACCATTACGCCAAAGGGAATTGGGGGTGAAGTGGCATTCAATATGTTCAGGGATGTTTTGGTGAAGGCGACCGTGCCTATTGACCATCCGCGACATTTGGCCTTCGTACCGGCAGCACCCACTCGTGCGGCAATCATGTTCGACCTTGTTACCTCGGCTTCCAGTATTCATGGCGCATACTGGATGGAAGGGGCAGGTGGGATCTTTTGTGAAAATCAGGCCATGAAATGGCTGGTCTCCCTTACAGGTCTTCCTAAAGATTCATTTGGAGTATTTACCAGTGGTGGAACGGCGGCAAACCTTTCTGCAATGGTTGCGGCCAGGGAAGCCTGGAGAAAAAAGAGCAGTGATAATATTGGGGTTAGGGCTTTATTGCTCACTTCTAATGGCGCACATTCCTCGATTCAGGCAATGGCAAAAGTAATGGATGCAGATGTTGTGATGATCGACTGCCAGGATGAAAACCTGCGTGGTCATGCCTTAGAGTCGGCAATAGAGGAGTTGGAAGAAAAAGACAGAAAGCGATTGTTTGCAGTTGTGGCTACAGGCGGAACGACCAATGCCGGAATCATTGATGAACTGGATTCGATAGCAAAGGTATGCCAAAGGGAAGATATCTGGTTCCATGTTGACGCAGCTTATGGAGGAGGTGCTTTGGCGGCTCCTTCGGTGAGGCATTTATTCAACGGTATCGAACAGGCAGACAGTATTACCATTGATCCGCATAAATGGCTTTTTTCACCTTATGATTGCGGAGCGGTGATCTATAAGAATATGGCCCTTGCTGCGGAAGCTCACTCCCAGAAAGGTTCCTATCTTGAAATTTTCAAGGAGCCAGGAGCAGAGGGCTTTAATCCGGCTGATTATCAAATTCAGCTTACCCGAAGATTACGAGGGATGCCTCTTTGGTTTTCGCTCGCTATGCACGGAACAGATAAATACAGGGATTCTATTGAAAGAGGGATCGAACTGGCACAGATCGCTGCAAAAAAGATCGAGGAAGCTGATAACCTGGAACTGGTTAGGCCGGCGAGTCTTTCAGTCGTGCTTTTCAGAAGAAAGGGCTGGACGGCCGAAGATTATCGCGACTGGACTTACCGTAATCACAAGAGCGGTTTGGCCCTCGTGACTCCTACCAAGTGGAAAGGAGAATCGGGCTATGAAACTATTTCCCGTTTTTGCTTTATCAATCCTGAAACCACCGAAGAAGATATCGATGTGATCCTGGCAACAATGAATTAAAATGAAGGCGCATTTTAATTGACTTTTTGGGCTGAAATTCTTCAGTGGGCACTTGATTTTTTTTAAAGGGTTTTGATTGTGGATAAGTTTTCATCCAAAAAGGTGTATTTAGTCGATTAAATTTCTCACTTCGTCTATTTATCCCGATATTTGGAGGAACTTAAATCATAAGATCCTACTTGGAATTACTTTTCTTCATTGTCGCATTCATTCTTTGTTCGATATCAATTTTTCTTTTGGTAAAGACCAGAATAAGCATTCGGGAGAATAAGGAGATTATCGCTCGTGAGCTCTCTGTTTCGGCTAAAAGTGAAGAGGAACGTTAAGGTCTCATTCTTCACCCGACTTTAATAGGATTTAATTAACTTGGAATTTCTTTTCCTGTGACAAGGAAAATTGCCTCAAATTCCTATTTTTGCACATGCAAAACAACGTACTTATCCTAGACTTTGGTTCGCAGTATACGCAATTGATCGCGCGTAGAGTGAGAGAGCTCAATATTTACTGTGAAATTCATCCATTCAACAATCCTCCAAAAGATATTTCAACTTTTAAAGCGGTAATACTTTCCGGAAGTCCTTTTTCGGTGAGAGGAGAAAATGCACCGCATCCTGACCTATCCGGCATCCGGAAAGAGGTGCCTTTATTGGCTGTTTGCTATGGAGCTCAATACCTGGCTCATTTCAACGGCGGAAAAGTGGAAGCTTCAGAAATAAGAGAATATGGCCGGGCTAATCTTTCGGTGATCAAAGCTGAAGAATTGCTGTTCGAGGACATTAATGAGAATTCACAGGTTTGGATGAGCCATAGTGATACCATCAAGGAATTGCCTGAAAATGGGGTGAGACTCGCCAGTACACCTGATGTATTGAACGCAGCTTACAGAATAGATGGAGAAGATACCTATGCCATCCAATTCCATCCTGAAGTATATCATTCTACCGACGGAAAGCAACTGCTTGAGAATTTCCTTGTGAAGATCGCAAAAGTTGAGCAGGAGTGGACGCCTGAAGCATTTGTGGATATGACCGTAGCAGATCTTAAGGAGAAGATCGGGGATGATAAAGTAGTACTAGGTTTAAGTGGCGGTGTGGATTCTACCGTTGCAGCCGTGTTGCTGCATAAAGCCATTGGGAAGAACCTGTACTGTATCTTCGTTAACAACGGATTACTGAGAAAAGGAGAGTTTGAAAGTGTGCTGGATCAATACAAGCACATGGGCTTGAACGTAAAGGGAGTCGATGCTTCGGCACGTTTTTTGGATGCCCTCGCTGGTATCTCAGACCCTGAAGGGAAGAGAAAGGCCATTGGTAAGACCTTTATCGAGGTTTTTGATGATGAGGCTCACTTGATCCAGGAAGTAAAATATTTGGCCCAGGGAACGATTTATCCAGATGTGATCGAATCTATCTCTGTAAATGGTCCGTCGGCTACTATTAAGTCCCATCACAATGTAGGTGGGTTACCTGATTTTATGAAGCTAAAAGTGGTGGAGCCTTTAAGAATGTTGTTTAAAGATGAGGTTCGTCGCGTAGGTGCTGAAATGGGGATTGACAAGGAATTATTGGGAAGACATCCATTTCCGGGACCTGGATTGGCAATCAGAATACTTGGAGATATTACCGCGGAAAAAGTCCGTGTGCTTCAGGAGGTAGATGCCATTTTTATTGAAGGATTGAAGGAATGGATGCTATATGATAAAGTTTGGCAGGCAGGAGCGATTCTGCTACCGGTGAATTCAGTGGGAGTGATGGGAGACGAAAGAACTTATGAAAAAGTGGTCGCTTTACGAGCGGTTGAATCAACCGACGGAATGACTGCCGACTGGGTAAACCTTCCGTATGAATTTTTACAAAAGACGTCCAATACAATAATAAACCGTGTAAAAGGCGTTAACAGGGTAGTGTATGATATAAGCTCTAAACCCCCGGCTACCATTGAGTGGGAATAAAAAACTTATTTATGAAGCAAATAATTGTTCTTTTTCTGTTTTTTCAAATGTTGACTGTTCCTGTGATGGCGCAGCAATTCAAGTATCACATTGTAAAGCGAGGTGAGACTACTGCAGAAATTGCCAGGAAATACAACACAACCGAAGAGACAATTTTTAAATATAATCCTGATGCCCGAAAGGGGATTTCTCCCAACACAAAATTGGTAGTTCCCGTTTCTGGAGAACGTGTTTCAGAAAATATAAAATTTGAAACCCACAGGGTGAAAAGAAAGGAGACGCTTTTTAGCCTTTCGCAACAATATAATGTTAGTATTGACGATATCAAGCGATATAATAAGCACCTCTATTCTGAAGAGCTTCGCAAAGGAGAGCGCATTCAAATACCAATCAATTTACCGAAGACCAGGGAGGAGCAAATTGCTGAAAATCCGTCTTTGTCGAATCCTTTAGATCTTACATTGAAGGAGCACGTGGTGCTTCCGAAGGAAACTTTATACGGGATTTCCAGGAAATACAACATTACTATTGCCGATCTGCAACGTCTTAATCCGAATTTGGAGAGCCTGCAACCGGGAATGGTGCTGAAGGTGAGAAATGGAAATGTGGAAAAAGTAGTGGATGTTGAGGGTGACCTTTTCAAATACTATATGGTAAAACCGCAGGAGACCTTGTTCAGCCTTACCCGTCGTTTCGGAATTAGCAGAGATTCGCTGGTAACGTTGAACCCTGCTCTGGCCGATGGGCTAAAGTCGGGGATGGTCTTAAAGATCCCGAACAAGGAGGTACCGGAAACTTTGGAATTTGAAGCTGAGGAGATCGTAAATCTTGAAAGACGCCTCTCGAACTTTGATACCAAGAATGTGGCTGTCATGCTGCCTTTTAATCTGGATAAGGTTGTAAAGACCGATACTTCCAATAATTCAACCGAAAGGATCAAAAAAGACAGGGTGCTTCAAATCTCTTTGGATTTCTACAGTGGAGTTTTGATGGCTGTCGATTCAGCGAAGAATATAGGGATCTCAACACGTGTAAATACTTATGACACGCAACAGAGCGCAGGAAAAGTTCACGCGATCATCAATTCAAATGATTTCAGCAATACAGATGTAGTGATAGGTCCTATCCTTCAATCCACAGCTGAGGCTGCTGCTTCTGCATTACAGTTCAAAAATGTTCCTGTAATTTCCCCGCTTACAAATAAGCAGGTAAACTCACTGGGTAATTTCTTGCAGGCAAGGCCTACCGATGAAATGTTGACCCAGGCAATGATCTCGTTTATATCAGAGAATGCGGAAGGAAAGAATTTGGTCATCATTGCTGATGCCGCATCTGCAGACAAAAAGAGAGAATTGATGAGCTTTTTCCCTTCGGCTAAGATCGTGGATCCTAAAGAAGGAAGTTTTATTGATCAGGAAGAGCTTATGGCTGCATTGGTAGAAGGCAAGCCTAACTGGGTCATCCTGGAAGCGACCAAGATCGGGGTGTTAAGCAATACAACTTCTTATTTGAATTCCCTGGTAGATAAGTATAAGGTCACTTTAATGACCACAGATAAAAACAACTCTTTTGACAGTGATAATATATCAAATAATCACTTAGGTAAACTTTCATTTCATTATCCCTCAGTAGACCGTGTGTATACTGCTGAAAATAGCGCCTTCATTAATAAATACGTAAAGAAATACGGAGTGGTTCCAAATACGTACGCTGTTCGAGGGTTTGATGTGACCTATGACTTATTATTAAGACTAGCATCTTCAGAAGATCTGTATAGTTCACTTAATGAAGAAGGGACAACTCAGTACGTTGAGAATAAATTCAATTATGAGACAAAACTTTCCGGAGGTTACCAAAATAAGGCTATCTATATAATGGCATATGACAGGGATCTTAACCTAAAAGTTGTTAGATAGATCATGACTTCCAAAGTAACTTATCTCGGGAACTTAAGAACGGAATGTGAACATCTGCAAAGTTCTGCCAATTTTATAACAGATGCACCTGTTGATAATGAAGGAAAAGGAGAGGCTTTTTCTCCTACAGATACGGTGGCTACTGCACTTGCCGGTTGTATGTTTACCATAATCGGGATCAAGGCCAGGGATCATAAATTAAATGTTGAAGGTGCTTTTGCGGAAGTAACTAAAACTATGGCTTCTGATCCCCGACGAATTTCGAAAATCAAAGTGGTGGTAAATTTTCCTGAAGTATATACTGAAAAGCAACAGACCATTTTAGAGCGTGCAGCGAAAACCTGCCCTGTGTTATACAGTCTGCATCCGGAAATTGAACTGAATATTAATTTTATTTACCCAACTAACTAGCACGGTCCATTTTTTGGTGTGATTTACAGATGAAAAGCTGGATTTTTAGTTTTTGTTTTTTGATGTTAGCGGTTGCTAAAGGTTTTTCGCAGTTACCGGAAAATAAAATGATCTGGCAGGAAGAATCTTTGACCTGGGATGATTTTAAAGGTGCTCCGGAGCCTGAAAATCTTTTTGATGCGAATACCAATTCCGGAATATCTTATTCCTGGTCTTTAAGGTCTTCTGAAATGCAGACCGATTTCCTGTTTAATGTAAAAACCTATTTTTATCCCGACCTTTCCTGGGTGAAACCCGATAAAATATCAAGGGAACTATTGTCTCACGAGCAATTGCACTTTGATATTACCGAACTACATGCCCGAAAACTTAAAAAAGCCATGGAGGATTATAAGCTTCCTGAGCAGCACAAGATCAAAAGGGAGCTTGAAAAGATCTACCGGGATGTCGAATTCTCCCGAAAGCAAATGCAGGAGCGGTATGACCGGGAAACAGATCATAGTCAGAATTACCAGGCTCAGAAAAAATGGAAAGCCTTTATAAATTCTGAACTTAAAAAATTAGATGCTTTTTCCGATTAAAGGGAGGCAACCTCGGCTTTGGCTTCGTGAAATTCCCTCATCATCTCCTGTAAGATCTCAGCTGCCGGTTTAATATCATGGATGAGTCCGGCTATCTGCCCGATCTCCAATTCCCCTTCCTCAAGATCTCCCTCAAACATGCCCTTTTTGGCCCTCGCTCTCCCTAGAAGTTCTATAAGTTCTTCTTTAGAAGGGTTTTTTGAATAAAGCTCTGTGATCTGTTCAAAAAAGCGATTTTTGAGAAGCCTTACCGGGGCGAGCTCTTTTAAGGTGAGAATCGTATCTCCTTCCTGTGCCTTTACGACCATATCTTTGAAAGCCTGGTGAGAAGAAGCTTCGTGGCTTGCAACGAACCTACTACCTACCTGTACGGCATCTGCTCCCAGTACCATCGCCGCTAACATTCCTCGACCTGTGGCGATGCCTCCTGCGGCTATCAATGGGATCTGTATCTTTTCCTTAACCATGGGGATCAGGGTGAAAGTGGTCGTTTCATCCCTGCCGTTATGTCCTCCCGCTTCAAAACCTTCGGCCACCACAGCGTCTACACCGGCCTGTTCGGCTTTAAGAGCAAACTTCACACTACTTACCACGTGGACTACTTTGATCCCTCTTTCCTGAAGGTGAGAGGTCCATGTTTTGGGATTACCGGCTGAGGTAAATACGATCTTTACGTCTTCGTCAATAATGATCTCCATGATCTCTTCCAGGTTAGGGTAGAGCATTGGAACATTAACTGCGAAAGGTTTATCGGTCGCTTTTTTACATTTTTGAATATGCTCCCTTAGTACATCGGGGTACATGGATCCGGCACCAATAATTCCCAGACCTCCTTCATTACTTACTGCACTTGCGAGTTTCCATCCGCTCGCCCAGATCATTCCTGCCTGGATAATAGGGTATTTTATGTCGAAGAGTTGGGTAATTCTGTTTGCCATTCAAATAGTTTTTTTAAGATATCACGCCAGAACCAATGAGTTCATCATCAAGGTGCCAGGCGACGAATTGTCCTTCGGTTATCGAAGCTTGAGGTTTTTCAAAAACAACATATAGACCTTTTTCAGTCTGGTGAAGGGTAGCCTCCTGTAAAGGTTGACGGTATCTGATCCTTGCCTGGACTTTCATTTCTTCCCCGTTCTCAATTTTTAGATCGGGTCTTACCCAATGGGTTTCTTCCGGAGAAATTAAAAGAGCGCGGCGATAAATTCCGGGGTGGTCTTTTCCCTGTCCGGTATATATGACATTGTCTTCCACACTGGTCTCAATCACGAAAAGTGGCTCTGGTGTTCCTCCCACTGCCAGTCCTTTTCGCTGTCCTTTTGTAAAGTAATGCGCTCCCTGATGTTTGCCCACGATCTTTCCGTCTTTTGGGTCGTACTGATATTTGCTTGATAAAAATTCTAGCTCTTCAATCTTATTGCTGAAAGATGGAGTTTCGTTCTGGTATATTTCTTCGGAAGCATCGATCTCCACAATAGCACCTTCTTTTGGCTGAAGTTTCTGCTGAAGAAATTCCGGAAGACGAACTTTTCCGATAAAGCAAAGTCCCTGGGAATCCTTTTTTTCGGCAGTAACAAGATCTTGTTCCGCGGCAATTTTCCTGACCTCACTTTTCTGAAGTTCTCCAATTGGGAACAAAGTTTTGGAAAGTTGCTCCTGGGATAATTGACACAGAAAATAGGACTGGTCCTTATTTTGATCTTTTCCGGAGAGAAGCTGGTAAACAGGTTCCCCATTCACTTTGGTTTCGCTTTTGCGGCAATAATGCCCTGTAGCAACATAATCTGCACCTAAGGAAAGCGCGATCTTCATGAAGACGTCAAATTTGATCTCTCGGTTGCAGAGCACGTCCGGATTTGGAGTTCGACCTTTTTCATATTCGTTGAACATGTAGTCCACAATACGCTCCTTGTATTCCTCACTAAGATCTACGGTCTGGAAAGGGATGCCCAGTTTTTCGGCAACCAGCATAGCGTCATTTGAATCATCCAGCCAGGGGCATTCCTTGGAGATGGTCACAGAGTCATCATGCCAGTTCTTCATGAACAGGCCTATTACTTCATAACCCTGTTCTTTCAGCAAATATGCCGCGACACTTGAATCTACTCCACCCGATAAACCTACAACTACTCGTTTCATAAACCTTCAAAAAACGCCTTTTGACGTACTAATTATTTGATGGCAAAAATACATAAAATATGCCAGTTTCAAGAAGTCTTCCGGATCGGTAAACACTCGGTCAAAAATCAAAAAAGCGGCCATTCGGGCCGCTTTTTTGATTTTAAATACTTTTAAAATTTACATTTGAAAAGTTAACCGAACAGGAATACTAGTAGAGGCATCGAGTTTATAAAATGTATCGAATGTGAATTTCTGAGAACTTTCAAAAGTAACTGTGCCCTCAAAAGTGCCTTGCTCAGGTATGGTTATAGAGTACTCTGTTGCTGATATTTTTTTCCAGGTTGCTTCATCTGTTTGTCCTTCGCAATTGTTGTTCTGGGAATAAAGAACCCAATCTGCAGTATCATCATCATTAAAAGTGATTAATGGTTTATCTGGGCACTCTTCTAGATCCCAGGCAGTGGGATTTATTTCAACGAGTGTCCATGTCCCAATGACCGTATTAGATTCGGTGTCGCCATCATCACTGCTACAGGAGCTAAGCGAGAACAATCCGGTTACCAAAAGGAGAATAAGGTGTTTTTTAAGTAGTTTCATAATAGGTAGATTATGGTTAGTAGATTAAGTAAGGAAAATTCATAATTAAGTTTGACTGCGCCAAATATCAATTCTTAAATGTATCCCAAAAAAATAAGAGATAGCAGGAGGCTGCTATCTCTATACAGAAGATTTTTTGAGTCTAAAGCAAGCGCTCGAAAGTAAGAACCGCACCTTCTGTAGTGAAGGTGAAGGTGTCTGTCTCCGTGAAACTTGTGGTTCCCTGTACGTCTCCTAACTCGGGGAACTCAATGGTATAGGAAGAACCTCCATTATATGTCCAGGAACCGGTTTCTTGCTGCAGGTTACAATTATTTTCTTGTAGATAGAAGGAAGATTGCACCGTACTATCTCCATTTATACTTATAGTAGTGTCATTTGGGCAATTAATATCAATCACAGCCGGGGTTACATCTGTTAAAATCCAATCACCTATAATAGGATCTTCGCGTCCTCCGTCATCATCATTATTACATCCGGAAAAACTAAATACTCCGATCAATAACAGGAATACAACATACTTTTTCATAATTACTTTTTTTTGGTCCAATTAAAGTTAAACATTTTGATCAGTTGTAATTCTCTGATTATCATAAAAATAAGTTTTTATCTGTTAATTTTTAAATGGATTTGTATAAAATTCAATTTTAGAGCGCATTTTTTGCAATTTGGATGAAAATGTCCTAATTGTTCATTTCTTCTAATTCTAAGCTGTGAAATATCAAAATGTTTTAAAATATTTTTTCAAGTTTAAACATATGAATCCTATCTAATTGCCTAAATAATTTATTGTTTAATTAAATTTAACTAAATTTAAACATCATGTAGTTGGTTTATGGTTTATATTTGAATCATAATTTAAATCTATTCTTATGAAAACTTTATTAAACTTAGCAAAGATCACTGCAATGGGAATTCTATTCCTATCCTTCACAGCATGTAGTGATGACGATGATGCAATGGTGACTCCTGAACCGGAAGTTACCGTAACTATTGCCGACTTTGTGGCCGGCAATGAGAACTACACATCTTTACTGGCTGCTCTTGAAGTCGCAGACCTAACAGCTACTCTGGACGGCACAGCGAATTACACTGTATTTGCTCCGGATAATGATGCTTTTGCAGCATTTTTGGAGGCCAATGGTTTTGCTTCTCTGGACGAAGTCCCTGTTCCGGCTTTAAGACAGGTATTATTAAACCATGTTCAACCCGGGGTGATTATGTCTTCTGACCTTACCACAGGATATATTGAAAGTCAGGCCGTGGGAAGCGCTTCCGGTGAAAATTTGAGCATGTACATAAGTACTGTAGACGGAGTAACCATAAACGGTGTGTCGAATGTTGTAACTCCAAATGTAGAAGTAGATAATGGAGTAATTCACGCCGTGGATGCGGTGATAGGTCTTCCTGATATTACAACCTTCGCACTGGCTGATCCGTCGTTTGAAATTCTGGTCGCTGCTCTTACACGAGAAGAAGACTTTACATTTGTTGAAACCTTAATGGCAACTTCAGATCCAGCCCCCTTTACAGTTTTTGCCCCCACCAATGATGCTTTTATAGCTTTATTGGAAGAACTGGAAGTTTCCAGCTTAGATGATATTTCAACAGAAGTCCTTGCGGCAACTTTAAGCTACCATGTCGTAGCGAATGCTAATGTTAGATCAACAGATCTTACAGATGGCATGGAAGTTCCAACTTTAGCAAATCAATCTTTCACTGTAAACCTGGGAGATGATGTTACCATCACAGATGCCAACGGCAGAACATCAACCGTTATTGCTGCAGATGTGCAGGCCAATAATGGAGTGATACATGTACTGGACACTGTGTTATTACCCGAACTCTGATTTGCTAGGTTTGAGTAAGTTGTTGAAGGAGAAAAGCCCGGTTTTGCCGGGCTTTTCGATTTAATATATTTAAGAAATTCTTATTTCTTTCCTTTCTTCTGTTGCTCTGCCTGTTCCATCATCTCCTGCATCTTCCTGGCAAATTTTCCTTGTTTCTTTGGTTTCTTTTTATTCTCCTGAATCTTGGCGTGGATCTTATCTTCATCAATGATGAAGTTTTTGATCACTAACATGATACCTATCGTAATCATGTTAGAAGTGAAATAATAAAGAGACAGTCCACTCGCGTAGTTATTAAAGAAGAATAACATCATTAGCGGAGATAGGTACATGATGAATTTCATGTTAGGCATTCCCGGTTGCTGACTCTGCATATTCTGCCCCGTGGTCATCATCATATAAATGAAAATAGCGATAGAAGCAAGAATCGGGAAGAGACTTACGTGATCTCCATAAAATGGAATTGTGAACGGAAGTTCTGCAATTGTATCATAACTGGAAAGGTCATCAGCCCACAGAAATCCTTTTTGCCTTAACTGGAATGCGCTTGGGAAAAACTGGAATAAGGCGTAGAAAACCGGGATCTGCATCAAGGCCGGTAAACAACCACTCATTGGGCTGGCTCCCGCTTTACTGTACAGCTTCATTGTTTCCTGCTGCTTCTTCATAGGGTTATCCTTAAACTTCTCATTAAGTTCAGTGATCTCAGGTCTTAAAACCTTCATCTTAGCCTGACTTAAGTAAGATTTATAAGTTACCGGTGAAAGAACGATACGTACCACAATGGTCATTACTATAATGGCAATACCATAGCTTGGCAGGAATGAACTTAAAAACCCGAAGAACGGAATGAAAATATGCTTATTTATCCATCCGAAAATTCCCCATCCAAGTGGCATCACTTCGTCAAGGTTACGGTCGTAATTATTAAGGATCTGGTAATCACTTGGACCATAATACCAGTTCATGTTGTAATTTAACTCTCCACCTTTAAGCTGAAGTGGAAGCGTAGAGGCAAATGATTTAGTGTAAACAGTATCTACTTCTTCATCATCTACCAAATTCTTGGAAACGAATTTACCGGTTTCAAAAGGAGTGTCGGTAAGAAGAATGGAGGTAAAGAAGTGCTGCTTGTAGGCAACATATGTAACATCTTCCTCTTCATCATCTCCATCGGTTACATAATCATCGTCACCTCCGCCATATTCGTAAATAATTTCAGTGTAACGGTTTTCGTAAGAAATACTCTTGGCGTGTCTGTAACCCTTAAGTTTCCAGTCTAGTGTAAGAGGATTGGTAGAATTGAAGACATCATTTAATCCCTGAGAACGAATACTGAAGTCCATCATATAGTCGCCCGGTTTCAGTACATATCGGTATTCAAGATATTCGTTTGGCGAAACCTTCAATTTCATGGAGACCACTGTGTTTTCACCATTTTTGGTCACCGTAGGCTCAAAATACATGTTTTGAGTATCCAGAACTCGCCCGTCAGTTGTAGTGAAATTAATATTGAAAGCCGAGTTTCCATCCTTTATGAGATAAACCGGAATAGAGTCGTAAGTCTTGTAATTCTTCAGTCTTGCTTCGGAAATATAACCACCCTTGTTGTCGATCTTTAGTTCTAAAAGGTCATTTTCAACGGTTGTGGTATTTTCTGAAGCTGAAGGTAAAGTAGCTGAATATCCGAAAGCTCCCAGCTTGCTTTGCGCAGCTGCCACCGCAGCTGAATCTGTCACAGCCAGGTTGGTTTCAGGTTGTTCTATTGTTGGTTCCGGGGAGTCTACTACCTGTTCTGTTTGTCCTTCAGGTGTGATCTCTTCCGGAGCAGATTGATTCATGTACAACATCCAGATCAGGATTCCTCCAATTAAAACGAATCCGATGAGGGAATTGATGTCTAACTTTTTTTCTTCCATTTTAAGGTATAAATAAATAATGCGGTGTTTTCCGCTTTCAGTGCTTTAGTCAAATTCCTGACCAATTGCGGTTATTGTGCCAAGCTGGCACCATTTTTCTTTTTTGAATACTCTTTGGCTGCTTTTACAAAAGCTACAAATAACGGGTGCGGATTTGCTACCGTACTCTTGTATTCGGGGTGATACTGTACTCCAATAAACCATGGATGCTCGGGAATTTCAACGATCTCAACCAACTTTGTGTCAGGGTTGATCCCGGTGCTTACCATTCCTTGAGTTTCCAATTTATCAGCATATTTATTATTGTATTCGTAGCGATGTCTGTGTCTTTCAGCGATTTCTCGGGTTCCATAAACACTTTCAGCAATGGAGCCTTCCTTTAAAGAGCATTTCCACGATCCTAAACGCATGGTTCCTCCCATATGGGTGATCTCCTTTTGTTCTTCCATCAAATCAATGACAGGATGGGGAGTATTTGGATCCATTTCGGTGGAATTAGCATTTTTCAATTTGAGCACGTTTCTGGCAAATTCGATCACAGCCATTTGCATTCCCAGGCAGATTCCCAAAAACGGTAAGTTGTTTTCTCTGGCAAAACGTACGGCATCGATCTTACCTTCCACACCTCGTTCTCCAAAACCGGGAGCGACAAGGATCCCGTCCAAATGGGAGATCTTGTTCTGTATGGTGGTGTCATTTATGAATTCTGAATGAATGCTTTCAATATTGACCTTAACCTCGTTTGCGGCTCCGGCATGTATGAAAGCTTCCAGAATTGATTTATAAGAATCCTGCAGTTCAACATATTTTCCAATAAGCCCGATGGTTACTTCGTACTTCGGGTTTTTATGTCTCTTCAAAAATTCATTCCAATGGGTTAGGTTTGGAGAGGTTTCATCTGAAAGTGCCAGTTTCTTTAAAGTCACTTTGTCAAGACCTTCCTCCAGCATCATATTTGGAACATCATATATAGTAGAAGCATCTATAGACTGTATCACTGCCTCCTGCTTTACGTTGCAGAAAAGTGCCAGTTTTCTTCTAATATCGTCAGACAGTTCATGTTCTGTACGGCAAACAAGGATATCTGCTTTGATCCCGCTTTCCATCAACGTTTTAACGCTGTGTTGAGTAGGTTTTGTCTTTAATTCACCTGCGGCAGAAAGGAAAGGAACCAGGGTCAAATGAATGACAAGGGCGTTATCATCACCCAATTCCCATTTCAATTGACGAACTGCTTCAATATATGGAAGTGACTCAATGTCACCTACAGTACCACCTATTTCGGTGATCACAATGTCATACTCATGATTTTTGCCAAGTTGCTGAATGCGTTCCTTGATCTCATTAGTAATGTGTGGAACGACCTGCACCGTTTTTCCAAGAAATTCCCCGCGGCGTTCTTTTTCGATCACGCTCTGGTAAATTCTACCGGTGGTGACATTATTTGCCTGTGAGGTATTTACGTTCAGAAAACGTTCGTAATGCCCCAGGTCCAGATCTGTCTCGGCTCCATCTTCGGTAACATAGCATTCCCCATGTTCGTAGGGATTCAAAGTTCCGGGGTCGACATTAATGTAGGGGTCAAGTTTCTGAATAGTGGTTTTATAACCACGCGCTTGTAATAATTTCGCCAAAGATGCAGCTATAATTCCTTTTCCCAGGGAAGAGGAAACGCCGCCGGTGACAAAAATATACTTGGTTTGGGCCATTATGAAAGTGTGTTTGCTGCGTTGTTTATTCAGGGCGCTAAAATACAAAGAAGAATAGAAAAAGAAACCATCTAAGCGGGAATATGTTATGAAAACTTTAAGGCTTTTAAAGGCTCAAGGCGATGAAGTACCTAGCGCGGATACTTCTGCCGTATGGTTCTCAAAATCTGCTCCATACCATTTACTTTCATTTCAAGCACCTGCTGAAGCTGGTCGCCTAATTTTCCCTTCGGAAATCCCTGCTGCCTGAACCAGACCAGATAGAATTCAGGAAGTTCAGAAAGGTATCTTCCTTTATACTTTCCGAAGAACATTTTAGCGTGGGCCAGGTCGATGAGGGCCTTATAGTCTGGTTGAGGATACATGCCGCAAAGTTCAGGAAAAACTTTTCTGAAATATCATTTTCAATACACTTTTTTAAAGGCAGCAGCAGGTAAAGGTTAAATTCATTATAAATGTAAATAGCCCGTTTGAATGTTTTTTCGGGTTTTAAGTATCTTCCCTAAAAATCAAATTTATGGCAGTAATCGGATCTATTATTAAAGGACTTATCCACGCCCGGGATGCGGTAGTATCTGACCCCGATCCATATGAGGCGCAGGAGAAAGTGCTTAAGGGCCTGTTGGAAAAAGCCAAAAACACCGCTTTCGGGAAGCATTATGAATTTGAGAAGATTCTCCAAAGTGATGATGTGCAGACCACATTTGCAGAAAAGGTCCCTTTTTTCGATTACAATAAGATCAATGAAGAGTGGTGGAGTAAGATGCATGACGGGCAAGAGAATGTTACCTGGCCGGGGAAACCACCTTACTTCGCCAGAAGTTCTGGTACTACCGGGAAGTCCAGTAAACGCATACCCGTTTCCGATGATATGGTGGAAGCTATAAGGCAGACAGGTATTAAGCAGGTGGGAACTCTCTCCAACTATGACTTGCCTTCCGATTTTTTTGAAAAGGAGATAATGATGTTGGGGAGCTCTACGAACCTTGATGAAAAAGAGGATCATGCAGAGGGCGAGATCAGCGGGATCAGTGCGAGTAATATTCCCGTTTGGTTCCGGAATTTTTATAAACCGGGGGTGGAGATCGCAGAGATCGATGACTGGGATGAGCGGGTGCTTGAAATAGCCAAAGAAGCCCCAAACTGGGATATTGGCGCGATCACCGGGATTCCTTCCTGGACCGAGTTGATGATCAAAAAGATCCTGGAATATCACGATCTAAAAAACATTCACGAGATCTGGCCAAACCTGCATGTTTACTCAACCGGAGGGGTGGCTTTTGAACCTTACGAGAAGACTTTCGAAAAATTGCTTGCGAGGCCTGTTACTGTTATCGATACTTATTTAGCTTCGGAAGGTTTCCTGGCTTTTCAATCCAGACCAGAGACACTTGCCATGAAGTTGGTTCTTGATAACGGGATCTATTTTGAGTTTGTGCCCTTTAAACCCGAATACATCAGTGAAGACGGCTCAATAAAGGAAAATACTCCGGTAGTGCAGCTAAAGGATGTCAAGGAAGAAGAGGAATATGTTCTAATAATAAGTACGGTTTCAGGAGCCTGGAGATATCTCATTGGTGACACCATAAAGTTTACAGATGTAGCACGTCACGAGATCAAGATCACCGGAAGGACTAAATTCTTCCTCAACGTGGTTGGATCCCAGCTTTCTGTGAATAAAATGAATGATGCCGTGAAAGAACTGGAAAAGAAATTTAATCTTACAATTCCTGAATTCACCGTCGCTGCGGTAAAAAAGGACGGGGAATTCATTCATAAGTGGTACCTGGGTGTAGAAGGTAAGGCTGATGAAAAGGAACTGGCAGAAGCCCTGGATGAAAGTCTCCAGGAAGCCAATAAGAACTATGCCGTGGCGAGGAGTAAAGCCTTAAAGGGAGTGGAAGTGGTGACCGTAGATCCTAAGATTTTTGTTGAATGGAGCGGGGCCAATAAGAAAAAAGGCGGCCAGGTAAAAATGGAAAAAGTGATGAATGAGGAAAAATTCGCCAAGTGGGAGAAATTTGTGGAAGAGCAAAATCCCGGCCATTAACCTCCTTCTTTTTCGGCTGTTTCAAGATCTTCTTCGAACTTGTTTACGAGTACAATGATCTCTTCAGGGGAAAGGTATAATCTCGCGATCCTTTCTTTATACGTGTCGGAAAGATGTGAATGATTCAGTATAAAATCCTTGGTTGCCAGAATGTAATCTCCCATCCCGTGGTTGACAGCAAAGGTATCTGCGGCCCTTTCTGCCTCTTTTATATATTTTGAGGAGGTAATATACCGCATTCCAAAGATGACAAGACCCATGGCGGTTTTGTCCCGGTAATCCATGATATGTCCCAGCTCATGACCCAGCCAGCCGATCAAAACTTCGGAAGGAATATCGGCCATTGAGAATTCTTCTTCTTCGATAACGAATCTGCTGCTTATGAAAATGTAATAACTGCGGTCTTTTTTTCCTTTGAAGAGGTTGCTGAATTTAGGTTGGGCCTGCATAAAGGATTTTTTGATATCATCTTTATATCGGAATTCAATCTCCACATCCTTCAATTGGGGGTAATAGGACAGGGCAATTTTTGCCTCTTCTAAAATATCTGCGGGAATTGTTTTGTTGTCCTCAAAAACGACTTTTTTACTCATAGTTCGGTTTACTCCACATCCTGTTATGCTCAACAGAAGTGCAAGGGTTGATAATAGTATGGTGAATTTTCTAACCAAATCTTTTGGTATGAATTGTTTTGTAGTCTGTTCCTTTAATGTAAGAATTCTCAAGGGAAACCGAAAGAAAACTTCGTAAAAAACTTTTGGGGTATACCCTTGTTTTTGAGTAAATTAAATGAGCTGACAAAAAACCAATTATTATGCCGGAATTACCAGAAATAGCCTTGTTCAAGAAATACGTGGATGCGACTTCCCTTCATAAAAAAATTACCAGCTTGTCCTTTCCTGATACCAGTCTGCTTCAATCTCCAAAATCTGATTTTGAAAAGGCACTTAAGGGAGAAGAGTTTGATGAGACGTCCAGGATCGGAAAATATTTGTTTCTGAAAACTACCGCAAAACCTGTTTTAGTACTTCATTTTGGGATGACCGGGGAACTGGAATACTATAAGAATCAGGATCCACCTAAATATGCAAAACTCATTTTTCATTTTGAAAACGGTTATCAACTGGCTTATGCTTGCAGACGGAAACTGGGGAAGATCTATTTAGCCGAAAGTATTGAAGAATTCAAGAAAGATCATTTTTTGGGAAAAGATGCTCTTGATCTGGAAGAAAAGGAATTTTTGGAACTGTTAGGCCAAAAGTCCGGAAGTATCAAGGGAGCGCTTACTGATCAGCATATGGTCGCAGGGATAGGAAATGTATATTCTGACGAAATGCTCTATCAATGTAAGATCCACCCGAAGACCAGGACGGGAAAGCTTTCAGATTCCGATGAAAAGCGGCTGTTTAAAGAGATGAAGAAAGTGTTGGAAATGGCCATAGATAAGGAAGGCGAGCGCTCGGAATTTCCTTCAGATTATCTGATCTCTCATCGCAAAGAAGGGGAGAAGTGCCCGAAGTGTTCTGGCAAGATAGAAATGATCAAGGTTTCCGGCAGGAGCACATACTTCTGCCCTGAATGTCAAAAAGAAAATGAATGAAAGTGCATATAGGTTGTTCGGGGTGGAATTATAAAGACTGGCGCGGAAAGTTCTACCCTGAAAAACTCGCGGCTAAAAATTGGTTAGAATATTATTCGGGGCAATTTAATTCCGTAGAGGTAAATAGTACTTTCTACAGGTTTCCGAAAGATGAATATGTGGAAAAGTGGCGTGAAACTGTGCCGTCTGACTTCTTATTCACTCTAAAAGGAAGCAGATATGTGACGCATATGAAAAAGCTGAATGAGGTGGAAGAAAGTGTTGCACAGTTCAGTGAGGTTGCAAAGATTTTAAAAGATAAACTCGGAAGTGTTTTGTGGCAGTTGCCTCCCAGTTTGCATAGGGATGGTGATCGCCTAAAAGACTTTTGCTCGCTCCTGGACCCTGATATCAAAAATGTGATCGAGTTCAGGCATGAATCCTGGTATGATCAAGAAGTATATAATTTACTTGCAGATCATAATGTGATCTTTTGTGCTATTTCAAGTCCGAAGTTCCCGGAAGAAATGGTCACCACGGGAAAAACGGGTTACCTGCGTTTCCACGGTAAAGGGAAGAAATGGTATGATTACCTGTATTCCGAAGATGAACTTAAAGAATGGTATGACCAGATCATGAAAACCGACCTGGAGGAGATCTTTATTTATTTCAATAATGACATGCACGCAAATGCCCCTGAAAATGCAAGGGAATTAAGAAGTCTTTTCGAAAATTAACTTCAAATAGTGATCTCCAGACCGTCATATCCCGGGATGATTTCTAGTTTGGGGGTAGCAAAGGCTTTTAAGGTCTTATTGGCTTTCTGTATATCATCAAAATACCAATTCCCATAATGATTAAACGCTATCCTGTTGGTAAGCGGCCCAAGAATACGAATAAGATCGGGGATGCCTGTGTGCCCGAAGATCTTATCTTCTTTTCGCCTGATCATACCTCCCTTTCTTATAAATGAGCCTTCGGTTATTATCAAATTCATATTCGGCAGATCCCGCAACTCCGCCTTTTCGATCCAGGCCATGTCTCCTGTGATCATGATCCTTTTATTTCCCTTTTCAATGATATACGCATACGATCTTAAATGCAAGGCATGAATTACAGGAATGGGGGTGAACCGGTAGTCATCAATATGGAAGGGGCCGGAAATTACATTAAGGTTCGGAATAAGTTCATTTGATTCGGGACCGAAAAGAGGTATTTCGGGAGTGAATATTTGATCATCGAAAACAAAAAACGCGTGATCGGGATGAAAATGGGTGAAAACAACAGCTTCAGGAGAGTATTTTAAATAGGTCTCTTCTCCTATATCCACAAGTATTTTGTCATCGATCAAAATTCCGCTGTAATTGCGGTGTTTCGGCGCTGAGGGTTTTATCTTTCCGCGGGTGCCAAGGATCTTAACCTTCATACTTTAAGATTAAATTCCGAAGGGGTAAGTTTCAGGAACCAGGTGACCGTCCGGTTTGATATGCAAAGGATGGAGAGCCTTGGTTTTGTCAATGAACAAAAAGGCATCATAGCGGTCTGAAATGATTGAAGGTACATAATTTCCCCTCTCACTATGTGGATTATAGACCACACCCACCGCACGGTGTCCCAGCTTTTCACTAAAGATCTCTTTTAGCGGGGAGTTATCATTAAAGATCAGTAATTTGTTGGTGCCTTCAAACTGGTGAAGGATCTTTTCCAGACTGCCATCAATGGCTTTAGGTAGTCGCATTTCCTGCATTTCACCACCCCAGAATTCACCGGCAGTGACAGAGCCTTCATAAGAACCAAAACCTACTAGTACCACTCCTTCATCCTGATGTTGCTGCCGCACCAGTTGCCCAACATTATGCATTCCGTGCGCTGCCATATCGGTAGCGCGAGCATCGCCAATGTGTGTGTTGTGTTCCCAAATGATCACTTTTGAATGGTGGTCATGATAATCCATAAGAACATTGAGGGTTTCTACCATATGAGAATCCCGTACGTTCCAGGATGAACTGTCAAAAGAGGCCATGGCCTCGTAGTATTTTTCGGCGTTCTTCATCACCAGGGCATTCAATTCTGTATTTAACCCGGCTTCCCGCTCATCCTTATATTTTTCTATATTCTGTCTTACTTCCGTCAGCAATTGAACCACCTCATTCCTGCAACGCTGGTTTAATCCCCGGTACGCGGTTGCATAAGAATCATTTTTCCGGTAGGGTTCAAAACAGTCGGCCACTCTTCTCGCGAGGCCTGCAATATCAGGATCTTCTTTTTCGAGGTAGTTTACAATTACTTCCATGGACTCCCATAGACTGTAAACATCCAATCCGTAAAAACCAATTTTTTCTTCAGAAGCCAATCCGGAATTATAATTTTTGAGCCACCGGGCGAAGGCGGCCACCTCCCAGTTTGCCCACATCCAGGTAGGCCAGCGTTTGAAGGATTGAAGCACTTCAGTAATGCTTGAACCGGAATCAGGCAGGTCTTTGATCCATCGGTTTATTTTATAGCAGTCTGGCCAATCGCCTTCTACAGCAATAAAAGAAAAGCCCTTTTCTTCAATGAGTCGCTTGGAGATCTCGGCGCGCCAGGTGTAATATTCGTGAGTTCCGTGGGTGGCTTCTCCCAAAAGCACATATCTGGAGTCACCAATTCTTTCCAAAAGTGGATCCAGGTCTTCTGCATTTTCCAGCGGCCTGATATGCTTTGCTGAAAGGTCTTCTTGTGACGTAAAATTTGAAATCCAGTTAGCCATGCAAATTTATTTTTGATTGTACTGTATTGAAAATGAGTGTATAAATTACGAAATATCTTTCTGGGAAGCTTCCATTTAAGGGCGGGCTTTAGAAAATTTTAAATGGCTGTAGGAAAATTTTAAGGAGGATTTGGTTAAATTAGAGATATGGAGGTATTTCAAATTATTATAGGGATCCTGATCATCCTTATTACTTTTCTCGATTTTTTCCATACCACTTTCTCCGGTAGGGGTTTTGGTTTCCTATCAGGTGCATTGAACAGGTTACTCAATAATATGATTCTTCAAAACCGGAGCCGATCTATCTTTAATTTTTCAGGGCTTACACATCTTTTGATTACCAGTTTTGTGTGGATGGCCCTTTTATACTGGGGAACCTTTATAATCTTTACTGCCGGAGATGAAATGGTGATAAACAGTACCACGCATTTACCGGCGACCACCGTACAGCGGTTTTATTTTACCTGTTATTTACTTTCAACTCTGGGAATAGGAGATTTTATTCCGGGAAATCAAACTAGTCAGGTACTTGCGGGCATTCTGTCATTTACGGGCTTCGTTCTCATCACGACCGGCTTGACATACCTATTAAGTGTGGTTCAGGCGGTGCTTGGGAAAAAAGAACTCTCATTTTTACTTTCTACAATGGGATGTGATGTGGAACAAATCTATAAGTTCTATAAACAGGAAGATGATCTTTCAGGCTTTGTTTCCGATGCCGAAAACCTGCGTCAATTAATATTGAAAAACGCGAGTTCTTACCTGGCTTTTCCTATGGTGAATTACTTTCTTTCTAAAGAGCGGGATTCGGCTTTGATAGTGCAACTGGCCGCCCTTCATGAAGTTCTGGAAGTGTTGAAAATGGATTGGGCTCCTAATACAATCGAGCATACTAAGATCAACGTGGTGATCAATGCTATAGAACAATATTTAAAACTGGGTCTGGAATCTCCCGAAGATGCGCCAGACAAGCTGGATTCGCTGACTACCCTGAGAAGTTTCTGGAGGAAATATGGTTATGTATATAAGCGGTATTCAGATATGGACCGCCGTCTTACAGCCAGTTTGAGGTATGCGGGATGGAACTGGAAAGAAGTATATAGGTTAAAAGAGCAGCAATGATCTTTAATCGTTGATGGATTTTCGTAGTCGTTTTTGAAGATGGGCATCTATCTGTACCCTGGTTGCGATCTGCTGATACTTTTCGACCGATAAACCAACATTTCTTAGGGTCTCTTCTATATCTTTTTGAAAGTCGATCTGCATATTTTCGATCTCTTCAACAATACGAGTGTATTTTATTTCTTCTTCTTCGGAAAGATTGAGTTTCTGTTTAGGATCCAGGTCTTGTTTATAGAGTTCGTTGAAACGCTGAATCTCCATTTTTTCCTCTGAAACAATATCGATCATGTTTTTCTGGATCTCCTTATCTAAGGCCCGTAAATCCCTAAATACCTTACTGAATTTTTCCAGTTCTGAATCTGATATTTCCGGCAGGTCATTTTGGGCAAGTAATGGTGTACTGAATAAAATGAAAATCAATAGAGAGCCTGCTATTTTTCTAATGCACATTGGGAGGTTTTAAATGGTTCGTGCAAACCTAGAGTGATAAACAGGTAAAATTCAAATATTTGGGTTCAAATTGAGATAAGTTTTACAAAGTTTAACGTTATTAAGAGGATATTAAAAAGGCTCCTTATCAGGAGCCAATTTTTATTCGTCAACTTTATTTTCAATGTCTGAAAGGTCAGCCGGGATTTGCCCTTTTAGAAGATCCTGAAATGTTTCACGTTCTCTTATAAGATGGGCTTTGTTATTGTGCCATAAAACTTCCGGCGGCCTAAATCTGGAGTTATAATTACTGGCCATTGAAAAGCAGTAGGCACCTGCATTGTCAAAAGCGAGAATATCTCCTTCTTTAATTTCTGAAATCCTGCGATTGGTCGCGAAAGTGTCAGTTTCGCAAATATATCCAACCACCGAGTAGAATCTTTCTTTGCCTTCAGGGTGTGAGATGTTGTGGATCTCATGCCTGGAACCGTAAAGCATAGGTCTTATCAGGTGGTTGAATCCGCTGTCTACCTGGGCAAAAACAGTAGAAGTGGTTTGTTTGATCACATTTACCCTGACCAGGAATTTTCCGGCTTCACTTACCAGGAATTTTCCCGGTTCAAAAGCCAGGGTAAGTTCTTTTCCATATTCCTTACAAAACTCCTTGAACCTTGCGGAAAGTTTCTCTCCTAACTCTTCAATATTCGTTTCAATATCCCCTTCTTTATACGGGACTTTAAATCCGCTTCCAAAATCAATAAATTCAAGTTCCTTAAAGTTTTTAGCGGTTTCAAAAAGAATTTCCGAAGCATACAGGAAAACCTCGATATCCAGAATATCACTTCCCGTGTGCATGTGAATACCGTTAATGTTCATTCCGGTGTTTTCCACGATCCTAAGCAGATGCGGGATCTGGTGAATTGAAATACCGAACTTGGAATCTATGTGGCCTACTGAAATATTGGTGTTACCGCCGGCCATCACATGCGGATTGATCCTGATGCATACGGGAATTTCAGGATGTTTCGAGCCAAATTGCTCCAGAATTGAGAGATTGTCAATGTTGATCTGTACACCCAATTTCGCCACGGCTTCAATTTCCTCCAGAGAAACACCGTTTGGAGTGTAGATTATTTTTGAGGGATCTACACCGGCCTCCAAACCTAATTTTACCTCCTGGATTGAAACGGTATCAAGACCGGCATCGAGCTGCTTGAAAAGTCGAAGGATGCTGATGTTCGATAAGGCCTTTACAGCATAATTGATCTTAAGATGCTTTACCTGGTTGAAAGCATTCTTTAACCTGTTATATTGAGAAATGATCTTTTCTGAATCATAAACATAAACCGGGCTGCCGAATTCTTCTGCGATCTTTAATAAATCCTGATTATTCATAGGTGGAAAAAATTAGTTTGCAAAAATATACCGTATTTTGATGAGCACCACACTAAAGTGGTGAAATTAACCAATTCTAACAAATTGTTATTTTTAGAACAGTTAGCAGCCTTAAAATTTTCTTTTCAGAAGTTATTTTTGTCGGTCAGGTTATAAAATTTCTTTCGACTCACTAAATAAACCTAAGAATTTTGTAATTTAAAAACTGTAAATCAAGTAATTATGACTTCTCGATTGGCTTTGTTTCCCTTACAAAATGTGGTCTTTCCCGGTGAAGATCTTCCATTGCATATATTTGAAGAACGGTACAAACAATTGATCGAGGATTGTGAGACTACAGGGATAACATTCGGTATTCCGGTATATCTCAATGACAGGATAGAATACGGGACAGAAGTTGAGCTGGTCAAAGTCGTTCAAAGCTACCCTTCAGGAGCTAAGGATGTTATTTGTAAAGGCCTTAAGGTATTCAGGGTTACCGAATTTGATTATAAAGAAGAAGGGAAAATATATGCCGGCGGTGATGTTGAATTCATAGAAAATAAAGATGAGCATGAACCGGAACAAATAGAACAGTTGATAGGCCTTATCACAGAGTTGTACATTCATCTGGAAGTGCCTGGTCCCAAATTAGACATGAAAACCTTCCGCAGTTACACTTTAGCTCATAAAATTGGGCTTTCACTTCAGCAGGAATACACACTGCTGACAATGAATTCAGAAAAAGAAAGACTGGCCTACCTCATAAATCATTTATTGATCACAATTCCTATCGTTCAGGAAATGAACCGGGCCAAATATGTCATTGAACTCAATGGTCACTTCAGGAATTTTGACCCGTTGGATTTCAGGGAATTCCGTCTTCGAAAAAAATAAAAACACCTCTGGCTTACCGACTGTTTCCGAAGTTAAAAAAGATTGGCAGAATCCTATAATGTTTGTTACTTTTGTGAACCTAATAAACACAGAAGAAACACCTCATTATGAACATACACGAATATCAAGGAAAAGAGATATTGAGCAGCTTTGGCGTACGCGTACAAAGAGGTATCGTTGCACAAGATGCTAAAGAGGCAGTAGATGCTGCAAAAAAACTTACTGAGCAAACCGGAACCGGATGGCACGTAATCAAAGCACAGGTGCATGCCGGTGGACGTGGAAAAGGTGGTGGAGTGAAGCTTGCTAAAAATCTTCAGGAGGTAGAAGAGATCGCAGGACAGATCATAGGAATGAATCTGGTTACTCCGCAAACTTCTGCGGAAGGAAAGAAAGTTCACCAGGTATTGGTGGCTGAGGATGTATATTATCCTGGAGAAAATGAGCCAGATGAGTATTACATGTCTGTACTTCTTAACCGTTCTACAGGGAGAAATATGATCATGTATTCTACCGAAGGTGGGATGGATATCGAAACTGTTGCTGAGCAAACACCGCATCTTATCTTCAACGAGGAAGTTGATCCTGCAGTAGGCTTAATGCCTTTCCAGGCCAGAAGAATTGCTTTCAACCTTGGATTAAGCGGAGCGGCATTTAAAGAAATGACCAAATTCGTAATGGCTCTTTACGAAGCTTATACAAAATCTGATTCTTCATTATTTGAGATCAACCCGGTGTTAAAAACGAGTGATGATAAGATCCTTGCAGTTGATGCGAAGGTGACTATTGATGAAAACGCACTTTTCCGTCATAAAGACTATATGGAAATGCGAGATATTCGTGAGGAAAACCCGGTTGAAGTAGAAGCTAAGGCTGTTGGTTTGAACTATGTGGATCTTGACGGTAACGTAGGTTGTATGGTAAATGGTGCAGGTCTTGCAATGGCTACCATGGACTTGATCAAACAAGCCGGTGGAGAACCAGCTAACTTTCTTGATGTTGGAGGAACTGCAGATGCAAAAAGAGTAGAAGAAGCTTTCCGTTTGATCTTGAAAGACGAGAATGTAAAAGCTATCCTTATTAATATTTTTGGTGGGATCGTTCGTTGTGACCGTGTAGCTCAAGGAATTGTTGATGCCTATAAAAATATGGGTGACGCGATCACTGTGCCTATCATTGTTCGTCTTCAGGGAACTAATGCTGATATCGCGAAAGAATTAATTGATAACAGCGGATTGGATGTTCACAGTGCTGTGGAATTCCAGGAAGCTGCAGATAAAGTACACGAAGTTCTGGCATAACCAGATGACATATTTAAATACTCCGGAAAGCCTCAATTTATTGAGGCTTTCTTTTTTTTTAATGTATTCGTAATTACCATTTTTTCTAATTTTTTTCTTAGAGGTGTAACAAAAATATTTCCCATACGGTCTTTTGGATAAATACATCAATCATATTTAATCATTAAAACGAAGCCTTATGAGAAATTTAAAATTCATGTTTGTCGCCTTAGTCTTGGCAATGAGTACTTCAATGTATGCGAATGCAGATCGTTCAACCAATCATCCTGAAAATTTAAAAAGGACTTCTGTTTCTTATGAAATAGAAAAGTTGTTACGAAACTCAAGTCTTGTTATAGAAGAAGACTTTACTGTGACCGTGATCTTTATGGTAACCCAGGATAAAAAGATAGATGTTAGAAGTATTTCTTCCCCAAATGAGGAAGTGAACAAATTCCTGGAGATGAGATTACAGGATCATAAATTAAAAGGAAAAGGATGGTTAGCTGAAAAATTGTATGAATTACCAATACAGGTGAAGGCAAAGAAATGATCTTCTCCTATTGAGAATTAAATCCGACTTGATGTCGGATTTTTTTTTGCTTAATTGATCTATTAATTAGTATAACTTCTTAAAAATCAGTTAAAAAATGAAGGAGATGTAACATTCAGCTTTTTGAATAGTCTTTTAAGTAAATCATCAATCATCAAAGAGTCAATCAATCTAAAAACGAATTATCATGAGACATTTAAAATTATTGTTAGTCGGAGTTTCTTTCATTATGAGTTCAGCGGTATTTGCAAATACGGCTCATAAATTGACCAATACCAATTCCATTACTTCGGAAATTGAGAATTTGATCCAGGAGTCCTGTCTTCAGGTAGACGCTCATTACACAGTAACCGTATTCTTTTCGGTTTCAGATGATCAAAAGATCCAAAGTCTATCAGTTGCAAGTTCTAATGAGGAAATTAATCAATTCCTTCAGAAGAAGCTTGAAAATAAGGAGCTTCCCGGAGAGTTTTGGAGAACCGGTAAAATTTATGAGATCTCGGTAGTCCTGAGCTAAAAAAAAGAAAAAACTATTATTGTTGAGTTTAGTTTCCCGGTTCTTGCCGGGATTCTTTTTTTATAGATGCAGCCCGCATTCGGTTTTCGGGTTGTTATTCCATCTTCCGTTACGGTCTTCCCCCGGCTGGGTGCAATGAGAACAGCCAATGGAGTTAAAACCTTTAGCGACTAAAGGGTGGAAGGGAAGCTGGTGCTCTTCAATAAAGGCGTCCCTTTCTTTCCTTGTTACATCTAATAAAGGGTAGAACTTTAAAATCTCCCCACGGTATTCAAAAATATCAAGTGAAGCCCTGTGATCGCTTTGCCATTCCATAAGTCCGCTTACCCAAACCGTGTATTTAGATTTGATAAGGTCAAGAGGTTTCACCTTATTCAAATAGCAGCAAAAATCAGGATTCTTGTTCCAGGTTTCGTCCTGCCGGGTGAAATCATGCTCTTCTTTGAGGGCGCTAATAGATTTAACCTTCAGCCCGTAAAGATCTGTAAGTCGCTTTTTGTATTCGATGGTCTCTGCAAAGTGATATCCGGTGTCAATAAAATATACCAGTTGATCTGTATTTGCCTGAGAAAACAGTTTCAATAAAAAGGCTGAAGTCGCGGCAAAAGAACTGGTAAGCATAACCTCGGGTTCACTGAAGTCATTATATAATTCCCTGATCCTTTCTTCAATGGATAGAGATTTATATTTGCTATTTAGGTATGCTATTTCTTCAGTAGAAACTTCTCTTTTTTCGGTTAAGATTTCCATTCAGGGGGTTATGGTTTTTTCTTGGGCTCGTTCTTTTTGGGCATCGGTCCACGCTTGTAGATGACCAGCCCGTTCAGGAAATTCCGAAGAAATTGATCTCCGCATTCCATATACTTAGGGTGGTCTTCACTTCTAAATATAGCCCCGATCTCACTTTTGGTGACCTTAAAATCTACGAGCGAGCAGATGTGGACAATATCGTCGTCACGTAATTTCAATGCAACTCGTAATTTTTTAAAAACGTCATTATTTGATAGGGCCATTCTTTTGATTTAATGTAGACGGGCAAAAATAAGGAAGTTTCATCATTCATAGAAACTTCCAAGGGTTAAAAGATAGGAAATTTTAAGATTTCCAAGTCTTAAATGTCAAAAAGTCAGTTTGTTTGAGGGTGATTGCGACATAATGACGCTTATTTTCAACTGGTATTTGTTTTGCTAATCGTTTGATGTGAAACTTAATGTTAAACCTAAAATATATAGAGATATGAGCTTAATTAAAAGAAACGAGGCCAATTGGCTGCCATCAGTTTTTGACGATATGTTTAAAACAGATTGGTTAGGGGGAACCACTAATGTTAACAGTATTGGAACCAGTATTCCTGCAGTGAACATTATGGAAAGCGATGATAATTTCATGGTTTCTGTTGCTGCACCAGGAAAAACCAGGGAAGATTTTACTATTGAATTGGATAATGATATTCTGACCATTTCTTCTGAAGAGAAAAAGGAAAATGAAATTACAGAGAAGAATGGAAGGTTTACCCGTAAAGAGTTTAACTATACCAATTTCAAAAGAGCTTTCAGTCTGCCTGAAACTATTGACAGTGAAAAGATCTCTGCTGCCTATAACAGCGGAGTATTGGAGATCATGCTTCCAAAGAAAGAAGAAGCCAAAGTACAGCCAAAACGAATGATCGAGATCTCGTAATATAAGGTCTCAGAAATGACAAAAAAAACGCTCTTTTTTCGGGAGCGTTTTTTTTATGCATCTCCACCTACAGGCGGAGGTAATTCACCAGTACCTGTCAAATATGTCATTTTTGAAACCTCTTCTTGATTATAAAAACTTACCTGTTTGACATGCTCAACGTATGACTTACGTCATAATCTGTTAACCGTGATACTTCTAAATTAGTTGCGCAACTAAAACGTTGTAGGAAATGTCTATTAAGAGAAGGTCATTTCCACATTATAAGAACAAAATATCAACAGATGAAAAGTTTACTATTAGGTAATGAAGCACTTGCGCAAGGTAGTATTGATGCTGGTTTGTCGGGTGTTTACGCTTATCCCGGCACTCCTTCAACGGAAATCACTGAATATATTCAAAGGTCAAAGCTTGCAAAGGAATTAAAGATACACACGACCTGGTCTGTCAATGAAAAAACGGCCATGGAAGCCGCTTTAGGTATGTCTTATGTTGGAAAGAGGTCTATGGTGGTCATGAAACATGTGGGCCTGAATGTGGCTTCTGATGTCTTTATGAATATGTCGGTTTCCGGAGTAAATGGCGGACTCGTAGTTGTAGTAGCCGATGATCCTTCAATGCACTCATCGCAGAATGAACAGGATTCACGTTTTTATGGGAAATTCGCTATGATCCCAATTTTGGAACCATCAAATCAGCAAGAAGCCTATGACGTTATGTTGTATAGCTTTGAACTATCGGAAGAACTAAAATTACCTGTATTATTAAGAATGGTTACCCGTTTATCACATTCCCGGGCAGGTATAGAAGTAAAGGACAGACGTGAACCAAACAAAGTAAATTTACCGGCTGATACTTCCCGATTTGCTTTACTTCCTATGAACGCGAAAAAGCAGTATGATCTTTTGGTCAATAAACAGGATACTTTAATTGAACATTCTGAAAATTCATATTTAAATAAGTTAAAATTAAGTAAGGACAAGGGCATAGGGATCATAGCTTGTGGGCTGGCCTATAATTATGTGATGGAAAATATAGGAGAAGAGGAATCTAAATATTCCGTTTTGAAGATCTCTCAATATCCTTTACCCAAACAAAAAATTAAAGCTTTATACCAGCACTGTGATGAAATCCTGGTTATAGAAGAAGGCTATCCTATAGTAGAAGAGCTGCTTCAAAATTATTTTGATGAAAATGATAAAATAAAAGGAAGATTGTCTGGTGACCTCCCTCGAACCGGAGAATTGAATCCTAACATAGTTGGCAAGGCTTTAGGTCTTTTTCAGAATAGTTTAAAATCTATCCCTTCTATAGTTACTCCAAGACCTCCTCAACTGTGTGAGGGTTGCGGTCATACAGACCTTTTTAATACTATAAATGATTTGATACCTGAGATCGGGAACAAAAACGTGTTTGGGGATATTGGTTGTTACGCGTTGGGTGCTTTACCACCTTTGAATACCATTAATACCCTGATCGATATGGGAGCTTCCATAACTATGGCAAAAGGAGCTGCAGATGCGGGATTGGAGAATGTTATCGCGGTTATTGGTGATTCAACTTTTACACATTCCGGTATGACAGGGCTTTTAGATGCCGTATATGAAAATACACCAATTACGGTTATTATTTCAGACAACTCTGCTGTTGCTATGACAGGAGCTCAGGAATCAACAGCAGTTGGAAGATTACACAAGATCTGTTTGGGTATAGGAGTTCATCCTGATCACCTGAAAACCATAGTGCCTCTTAAGAAGAACCACGAAGAAAATGTAGAAGTTCTGCGGAATGAATTGAAATATAAAGGTGTTTCGGTCATTATTTCTGAAAGACCCTGTGTTAGATTATCCAGAGATCAGAAGGAACAAATTAAAGCCAGAATTGCGTCATTGAACTAGAGTATTTGACTTAAAAATTAAACAAATGAAAACAAATATAATATTATCAGGAGTTGGTGGTCAAGGTATTCTCACTATTGCCGCGGTTATGGATACGGCTGCTTTAAGCGAAAATTTGTTCATTAAACAATCAGAAGTTCACGGGATGAGCCAACGCGGCGGTGCCGTTCAATCACATGTAAGAATATCTGATAAGGAAATATTTTCTGATCTCATTCCGGAGGGAAAAGCTGACCTTATTTTATCGGTTGAACCCATGGAATTATTAAGATATATGCCTTTTTTAAAGAAAGACGGCTGGTTGGTTACAGATTCAGAAACTTTTGTCAATACTACCAATTATCCTGAAAAAAATGATCTGTTTGATCAGATTAAAAAGCATCCGAATAATGTAATTGTAGATGCAACTCAAATCGCTAAAGATATAGGGAATTCAAAAGTCGCTAATATGGTTTTACTGGGAGCAGCATCTGCCATAATTCCTTTATCAGAAGACAGTATGATCGACGCTATCAAGAAGTTGTTTCAGCATAAAAGTGAGAGAATTATCAAATTAAATCTGGAAGCTTTTAATAAAGGTAAAAAAGTAGCCGAAGGGATCACAGATCTGCCCACCAGTAAATAAAAATAAGTATCGAGGATAAATTTAAAAGATTTATTCTCGATACAATTTTATGCCTAAAGCGATTTGCGCAAACCTTAGTTGGTTATTGAATGGTCGCTTCGGAAGTTTTGAGTGCCTTTTTTATCGTTTCAGATAAGATCACAACTCCTTTTTCAATGTCATCCTTTGGCATGTTTGAAAAAGCAAGTCTTAACCTGTCGTCCTTTCTACTGGCTGGGTCAAAGGTCCTGCCCGTTACAAATACAACCCCTTTAGTAACAGTTTCCTTGAAAATGTCTGTAGACTTTATATGTGGTGGTAATTTAAGCCAGATATAAAAACCTCCTTTCGGTTCATTCCAGGTGATCTCTTTTGGCATATAGGTTTCCAGATGTTTTTGAAGTAAGTTCTTACGTTCCAGGTATTCACTTCTCAAAAATGTCAAATAAGGCTCCAGTTTTTGTTGCGCTAAGAATTCATTGGCTAATATTTGCATGAAATTAGAAGTACAGGCATCCAAGGCTTGTTTAACCGTTTCAGCTTTTTCGAAAATCTCTTCAGAAGACAACATAAAACCTAATCTGAAACCCGGGCCAAGTATTTTTGAAAATGATCCCGTATAAATAATTTCCACATCCTTGACACCAAATGATTTCATGGGTTTGATCAGGTGTTTTTCGTCTTCATTGAAATAGAGATCGCTGTAAGCATCATCTTCAAGTAATATTATTCCTGTACCGGATAAAACTTCCAAAAGTTGTTTTTTTCTTTCAGGTGTGTAAATGATGCCGGCGGGATTATGATAGTTGGGCGTGACATATAAAAATTTAGGCTTTCTGTTTAAAGATTCAATTTTACTTTTTAAGGCATTAATATCAATACCATTTTTATCAATGGGTATACTATGGATCTCAGCTCCAACAGTTTCAAAAACCGACAGGGCTCCTACAAAACACGGATTTTCGGTTAATATGATATCCCCTTCGTTCACAAACTCTTGGGTAATAATAGAGATAGCTTGCAGCGAACCTGTAGTGATCAAAATCTTATTATCCTCAATCGCCAATCCCTTATTTTTCAAATAGCTTTCCAATGATTTTATCAGAGGGGGATAACCCGATGTGGGGCCGTATTGAAAACCTAATTTTTTCGTGTCTTCAGGGAGAGAATTATAAATCTCATCAATTTGTTTAACAGGAAACAAATCATTGTTTGGCATTCCCCCGGCAAATGAGATCAGGCTTTTTCCGGATGCCTGTTTCATCAAGCGTTTGACGTCTTCTGAATGCATGGAGTTAACCGCGTTCGAAAATGCATACATACCCTAAAAAGATTAGTTGTTCTATCAAAATAACAAAGATGTAATCAATTGGATTGTGATGAAGGTCAGTTAATGTCCTATTTAAAATTTCTTCCTTTACAATTATTAAATTCTTTGTAATATATGCTTCATTCAAAATTAATACATCCCAAAAGTATTGTTGTTGTTGGAGGGTCTGATAATATTCATAGTCCCGGGGGCAGAGTTTTAAAGAACCTGATCGATCACCAGTATAAAGGACAATTATTTGTGGTCAATCCCAAACAGGATTGTGTTCAGGGAGTTAAAGCTTACAACCATATCAATGATATTCCCGAAGTAGACCTGGCTATAATCGCGATCTCGGCAAAATATGTCTTTGAAACCGTCAAGGTTCTTACCCAACAAAAGAATACTAAAGGCTTTATAATTTTTTCTGCCGGGTTTAGTGAAAAAGATGAAAACGGTGAAAAGCTGGAAAAGGAAATTGTTGAATTGATCAATAAAGCAGGCGGAAGTTTATTAGGTCCTAATAACATCGGATTAATTAATAATTATTATACAGGAGTTTTTACAACACCAATTCCTAAACTTGATGAAAAAGGAGTTGATTTTATATCAGGTTCTGGTGCAACAGCGGTTTTTATCATTGAAGCGGCTAAAAGTATGGGCCTCACGTTTTCGAGCATTTATACCGTTGGAAACAGCGCTCAAGTAGGAGTGGAGGAGATCCTGGAATATTTGGATGACTCTTTTAAAAAGGAAACTAGTTCAAAAGTAAAGCTGCTTTATATTGAAAGCATTAAAAACCCGCTTAAGTTCTTAAAACATACAGCTTCCTTGATACGCAAAGGTTGCAAAATAGCTGCTATAAAGGCTGGTAGTTCTGAGGCAGGGAATAGGGCGGCTTCCTCACATACGGGAGCTATAGCTAATTCAGATGTTTTTATAGATACCTTGTTTAAGAAAGCGGGAATTATTCGCTGTTATGGCCGAAATGAACTTATTACAGTTGCGGGCATACTTCAGCAAAAAGAATCCGAAGGAAAGAACATTGCCATCATCACCCATGCCGGAGGACCCGCAGTAATGCTGACAGATGTCTTGTCAAAGAACGGACTCATAATTCCTCATTTAGAAGGAAAGGAAAGCGAAGCCTTATTAAACCAGTTGTTTGACGGCTCTTCCGTATCCAATCCTATTGATTTTTTAGCGACAGGCAACGCTGAGCAACTGGGATCCATAATTGACTATTGTGAAACCGCTTCCGAAATTGATGCGATGGCTGTTATTTTCGGGAGTCCGGGCTTAACAACAGTGGATGATGTATATGCAGTGCTGGATGAAAAGATCAGGACGTCTAAAAAACCCATCTATGCCATCTTACCGTCAGTGGTAAATGTCAAGAATGAAATTCAGGAGTTTATAAAGAAAGGGAATATTGCGTTTCACGATGAAGTGTTATTCGGAAATGCTTTGACTAAGGTATATAATCATTCTTCGATCAGGGATGAAACTAAAGATCCTGACTTTAAAAATTTCCAAGAAGCAAGAAAACTGGTAGATGCGCTTCCTGATGGATACATGTCGACAGAATCAGCTGTTACCTTGCTGGAATATGCAGGAGTAAAATTTGCAACTCCCTATAATGTTAAGAATGAAGTAGAGCTAGACCAGGTTTCGAAGTCTATACCCTATCCTGTGGTTCTTAAGGTTGAAGGACCCTTGCACAAATCTGATGTAGGCGGGGTCATTTTAAATATTTCCACTGAAGCCGAACTGCACGACAGCTTCTATAAGTTGATGCGAATTGAGGGCGCTACTTCGGTTATAATTCAGCCAATGATAAAAGGAATGGAACTATTTATCGGAGCAAAAAAGGAAACCAATTATCCTCATGTCATCTTATGCGGAATGGGAGGCATTTTTGTGGAAGTATTAAAAGATATAAGTGCGTCGATGATCCCTGTTTCAGAAAACGTTGCTTTAAAAATGATTACTGATCTAAAAGCATATCCAATTTTAAAAGGTGTGAGAGGTCAAAGTGGGATAAACATCAAATTATTTGCTGAAACTATAGTGAACATTTCAAACTTGTTGCTCATGGTTCCTGAAATTGCAGAAATAGACCTCAATCCTCTTATGGCTACTGCAAAGGACCTGACCGCTGTGGATGTAAGGATTCGTTTAGAAAGAACAGATGAAAAGCTACAGCCTAATGAATTCAATGAGATCGCTTAAGCTGAGGTTTTCAGAAATGATAAAAAACGCTCCTTTCTTGGGAGCGTTTTTTTATTTATCTAAAAGTATCCACCTGTTGCCCGCGCTTTGAATCATCATTTTTTGAGACCCGTTGATTCCGCTTACTGTGGTATTGGTTGTCACGTCAAAAAGATCATTTCCGTTTAAAAAGGTAAAGCTCTTGAAGGAATTTCCGGGCCAGTTGATCAGATACAGGATCCTACCTTTATTAGTAGCGGCGTCGGGCAGTGTGATGCTGCTAACCTGGTTGTTGATACGAAGGGTATAGGTGTCATCCGGAATTACATATGTGCCGGTCGCTGAGGTGGTGGATGTATAATTCCTGATGTTATTGTGTTTCCAGGAAACATTTCCGCTGGCATCAGTAACCAGGATCTGGTCCAGCGTACCTCTTACATCCGGCAAAATATATTCTTCTGCGGGAGTGGCTCCAATTCCCAATCTCCCCGCAAAATAGCCGGCAAACAATTTCTTGGGATCGTTTCCGAATGCCGCGCTATAAATGCCATAAACAAAACCCGTTCCCTGTACGGTTCCTATCTTATTATAGATCCCGTAATGGTTCTTCGTAGCGCCGAAAGTTTTTCCAACGTCATTATATATTCCGTAGATCTCTTCATTGGTATTTTGGTTGGTCTCATTGTGGATCCCATAATGAATCCCTATTCCGTCGCCACTCACGGTGTTTTTGATACCGTATTTCCTGTCAGCAGTCGCGGTCTTATTAGTGTTTAATATTCCGTACGTAACATTTGTAGGTGTGGCACTCGCATTTTCCACTTCCAATCCGGTTTTGGTATTGAAAGCTTCCGTAGGACTGATCATTACCTTTAATTTCACATTTTCCGCTTCCCCGCCAATGTTGACATTTCCTCTTCGGAAGATAGTCTCCTGCTGATCGGTTGCAGGATTGGTAGTACCGACTTTGTAAAAATCTGTAAAGGCTTTTCCGGCTAATGATTCCCAGGATGTCTTAGCTGAATTCCAAAAATAGAATCCTTCCGGAAACCCTGTTTTAGAGGCAGACAGGAAAACCAGCATTCCGTGCTGATCGACGGTAGGAGAAGAGGCCGGGAAATTGGAAATTCGCGGAATCAAAATTCCGTCGCTGGCATTAGGTGCGGCCGGGTTAGCTATGACAATGTCTAGCTGTGCTTTGGGGTCGGTAGTATTAATTCCTACCTGTGCGGTCGCCTTTAGAAAAAGACAAAAGAAAACCACCCCTAAAATGTAGTTTTTTCTCAAAATCTAAAATTTAATCGGGGTGGCTGTTATTGGACGAAATAAATATAGTGATTTATTTCATTGATTTTCAGTAAGGTATAAAATTTTTATGATGCCTCCTGAACTTTTTCCTGAAGCATTTTAATTTCATCTCTTAATTTCGCAGCTGTCATAAAATCCAACTCCTTAGCTGCAGATTCCATGGCTTTTCGCTTTTCACGAATTCGTTTTTCCAGCTGGTTTTTACTGAAATATTCCGTTTCTGCTTCAGCTGCTTTCAGGTCTGGAGCAACTTCATATTCATATGGTGCGGGTTTCTTTTTAACCAGCATATTCTCGAAAGACTTCTTCAGTGCTGTAGGAGTAATGTTGTTATCTTCATTATATTTCAGCTGCTTAGCCCTTCTGTATTCAGTTTGATCAATTGTCTTCTGCATGCTGTCCGTGATCTTGTCGGCATACATAATGGCTTTTCCTTCAAGGTGACGGGCTGCCCTACCAATGGTCTGGGTCAGGGATCGGTTACTTCTTAAAAAACCTTCTTTATCGGCATCCAGGATGGCTACCAGTGAAACTTCCGGAAGGTCAAGACCCTCTCTCAAAAGGTTTACTCCCACCAGGACGTCAAAAAGGCCTTTTCGGAGGTCCTGCATGATCTCCACTCGTTCCAGAGTGTCAACATCACTATGGATATAGCGACACCTGATGTTGATTCGGGTCAGATATTTGGTCAATTCCTCAGCCATTCTCTTGGTAAGGGTGGTCACCAAAATTCGCTGATCTTTATCAATTCTCAGCTGCATTTCCTCGATAAGATCATCGATCTGGTTGAGGCTTGGTTTTACCTCTATCACCGGATCCAGAAGTCCGGTAGGGCGAATCACCTGTTCAATGTATAAGCCTTCTGTTTTCTGAAGTTCGTAATCGGCAGGAGTGGCACTCACATAGATCACCTGATTTTGCAAGGCCTCAAACTCTTCAAATTTTAATGGTCTGTTATCCATAGCAGCGGGAAGCCTGAAACCGTAATCCACCAGCGTTTCCTTTCTGGAGCGGTCGCCGCCGTACATGGCGTGCACCTGCGGAATGGTCACGTGACTTTCGTCGACTACCATTAGGTAATCATCAGGAAAATAATCCAGCAAACAGAAAGGTCTGGTTCCGGGGGCTCTTCCGTCAAGATATCTGGAATAGTTCTCAATTCCCGAACAATACCCTAACTCCCTGATCATTTCCAGGTCAAAATTGGTGCGTTCATCAAGACGTTTTGCTTCCAGGTGTTTACCGATATCCTGAAAATAGGAAACCTGCTTGGTAAGGTCATCCTGGATCTGATGGATCGCTCCCTGCAAAACATCAGGAGAGGTCACGAACATGTTGGCCGGATAAATGTTCAGCCTGTCATATTTTTCCAAAACATTATTTGTAGCCGGGTCAAATGCTTCAATTTCTTCGATCTCATCTCCGAAAAAGTGAATTCGAAAGGCATTATCCGCGTAACTTGGGAATACATCTACCGTGTCTCCTTTTATTCTGAAGTTCCCGTGTGTAAATTCAGCTTCGGTTCGGGAATATAGGCTCTGCACCAATTTGTGTAATAACTGGGTGCGGGAAATCACCATATCCCGTTCGATGGAAATCACGTTCTTCTTGAATTCCACCGGGTTTCCGATACCATAAAGACAGGATACGGATGCGACCACGATCACATCTCTTCGTCCCGAAAGCAGGGAAGAAGTGGTGCTTAAACGTAGTTTTTCGATCTCTTCATTTATGGAAAGATCCTTTTCAATATAAGTTCCCGAAGTAGGAATAAAAGCCTCAGGCTGGTAATAATCATAGTAACTCACGAAATATTCCACTGCATTATCCGGGAAGAACTGTTTGAACTCCGAATAGAGCTGGGCTGCAAGGGTTTTGTTGTGAGCAAGGACCAAAGTAGGTTTCTGAACTTCTTCGATCACTTTGGCAACGGTAAAGGTCTTACCCGATCCCGTAACCCCTAATAAGGTCTGATATTTCTCTTTGCCCTCTATTCCGCTGACGAGCTGCTTTATAGCATTTGGCTGGTCTCCGGTGGGTTTGAATTCCGATTGTACTTTAAATTTCATTTAGCTGAATTGTGGCCTGCAAAAATAGCCTTTTTACCTACCTAATCAAAAAAGAGGCCAATCCTAAACTTTTCAGGATCAGGCTATTTTTAAAGCTTCAGCTGACAAAAAAGTGCTAAAGATCTCTCCTTTTCAGAAGGGCGTATGACATATAAACAAACAGGAATGTCCAGGCCAGCACGATGAGAAGCTGGTACCAGTGAATTCCGTAGTCTTTGGTGATCTCTGAGCCAAGCTGGGTGGCGGCAGACTGTACCGCGTTGAGCCTCGTAAAAGGTTCTTTCACCAATATGCTCATAGCTTCCAGCGGGAAAAACTGCGCAATGTTCTCTGCCATATCGCTTCCGCGGAAAAGCCTGTATTCCATAACACCACGAGCGATACTTTCCAGGATCCACCAGATGAAAAGGAATCCAAGCGCAAAGGCAGATCGTTTTACCAGGACTCCCAGGAACATACAAAAAGTAAAAAATCCGGTTAGTTTTACGAAATAGGCGAGTAAATATTCCAGGTCTGAAAATATGATCGAAAGCTCGGTGTAATCAGAGAATGAAAGTCCGAGGATCATTGAGACAATGAACAGGAACAGGGTTGACAGAAATGCGAAAGATACCACCGTTAGGAATTTTGATAGCACAAACTCCTTTTTACTGAGTCCGTCAATAAGGTTCTGTTTTAAGGTCCTGTTAGTGTATTCATTTGACATCATGGATACAATGACTATAGCCAGGAATAGTTTGAGCATGGCGGCAATATAACTGTTGAAATGCCAGATGTAAGGGAAATTGAAAATTCCCTGGTCGGCAACTCTTATTTCCACGCCACCAAACTTAAATTCGATGGATGCGATCAGCGCGATAAAGGTGATCAACACGAAATAAGTGGTGACCAAAACTTTAGCTGATTTGCTGTAACGAAGCTTGTGAAATTCTATAGTGAGTAATCGTAGCATTAGGCGGAAATTTGGTTGGTTAACTGTAAAAATTGCTCCTCAAGGCTCTCTTTGCGTTTAATCAATTGTGAAAGCACCAATCCGTTATCAAACAGATAAGTGTTGAGAGTTTCTGCGTCCATTGGTTCTGTCAAAAATGCTGTTAAGCAATCTCCTTTTTCAACCAATTTCCCAAATGAAGGATGAGATTCCAGTAAAGCTTTTAGTTTTTCCTGATCATTGGCCTTGAGTTCAAAGAATCCATGGCTGGCATTCAATTGATCTACCGGACCACTGTACAGTTTTTCACCTTTTCTAATGATCACAACATGCGAGCAGACTTTTTCAACTTCATCTAAAAGATGAGAAGCCAGTAAAATCGTGGTTCCGTCACTCGCGATCTTGGTTATGATACTCCTTATCTGGTGAATTCCCTGCGGATCAAGTCCGTTAGTAGGTTCATCCAGAATTAAAATTTCAGGATCATTCAATAGGGCAGAGGCAATAGCAAGGCGTTGCTTCATTCCCAAAGAAAAAGTGCGGAATTTACTGTCCTTTCTTTCCAATAAGCCTACCAGCTCCAGTTTCTCTTCGATCTTCTCGGGAGAAACGTCTTTGATCTTACAGACCAAATTCAGATTTTGAGCAGCTGTCATATACGGATAAAAGTTTGGTCGCTCAATAATGGCTCCCACTTTCTTTAAGGCTTCATGGGTGCTTTGTTGTCCATCAAACCACTGGAAATCACCACTGGTCTTATTGACCACGTTCAAAACGATTCCAAGGGTTGTAGATTTTCCACTTCCGTTAGGTCCTAAAATACCGTAAACATTCCCTTTTTCAATAGTGAAGGAAAGATCTTTTACGGCAGTAACCGGCCCGAATTTCTTTGTTAGATTGTTAATCTGAAGTATTTTTTCCAAAATGCTGAAGGCTTTTAACATTCGACGCCTAAGTTAATAGATTGTTACATGGCAAAACAAAAAGAAGTCTTATTTTTGAGGAAAACCAAGGTATGGAAGAAAAACTGATGTCAAAAAAGAAACCGTCTTTTCCCGTAAATGATAGGTTTCATAAATATTTGGCAAAATACAATCGCAATATTAAGATTCCCGTATTTTATGATGATCTATTGCGGTTCTCAGGTTCCATCGTGGTTTATGACCAGCATGAGGAAGATACCTTTTGGGTACGTTGTTATTATGCAGATCATGAGCGTAATGACATAGACAATAGTCTCAAAAAGGTATATACCATCCTGCATTCAGACGGGAGCGATGATTCTCTTGAATTCCTGAATGTGGATGCTATAGATTACTGCACCTTCGGAAATTCGAAACCTTTCAGAATAAAGATCAGGAATGTGCTAAATGATAGTTTTACGTATTTCTATGTTAAAAAAGCGGATGCCTCCAGGATCTACGGATTAGAATTCGAACACATACTATCACCTCACCGAATCAATTTTCTGGTTTACAGAGATACATTGATCGAAGAGCATATCGCCGGAATTCCCGGAGATGTTTTCATTGAAGATGAACTACCGGTCTGTGATGAACGGGCAAAGACCCAGATCGCTAAACAGTTCGTGAAATTCAATGAACGCTGTACCATTCGCTTACTTGGAGATATGAGATCTTATAATTACGTGATCATTCCCACCCATGATTTTGACCATGTAGAGTATCAAATACGTGCGATCGATTTTGATCAGCAAAGTTTTGAAGGCAGTTTGAAGGTCTATCGCCCGCAGTTCTTTAAGGAGAACTTTAAAATGGTCCAGCTGGTAGCAAGTAAACTTCAGGAATCGTCGATTGAGCAGTACCGAAGAGAGGAGCGGTCTCTCCTTGCTAAAAGGATTATTAACGCGCAAAGCCGTTATAAGGAATTGATGCGGTGCATTCTGAATGACCAGATCTCGAACGAGCCTAATGTAAGACAGCTCCGTAAAGAGCTGTATGAATTTTCTAATGACATGAAGTTCAAAAGAGCCAGAAGCATGGGGCAGATCTTGCGAACTGCTTTGGAATTCGTAAAGCGCAATTACGAGGATGTAAATATGAAAAGACTAATTTAATTAAGAATTCATCATTAGTATTTAAAACAAGAAGCCTCAAAAATGTCATTTTTGAGGCTTCTTGTTTTAGGATTAAAATTTTCGATCAAACTAGCTTTTCTGCTCCTTGTTGAAATAAACCAGGTAATAATACATCTGGCGTTCCTCATCCCATCCTTTTTCAACGAATTTTTCTGCAGATTCAGGATTTATGAAGTCCATTTTGATCTGGATATTGGTATCCAGGTTGATGGTGTTTTTTATGGATTTTCTCGCCGCTGAAACCGCGGTGTTTGAAATGGGGAAGCTGGTAAGGTCCTCGATTTTATATTTTGGAGCCTTATCGGTTTTATAGTTTTTGAATTCCGGAATAAGCGCAGGATTGTCAATGACCGAATTCAAAAATGCAGTTTCCTCGAAATTGTCATTTTTAGCGAAGTAATCCACACTTCGGTTCATGAACATCACTTCTTCCTTTTTATCTTCCGCAGGAAGGACCACGTCTTTGGCGAAATTCTGGCAAAATTTCAGGTATTTCTTGGTGTGGAAATTCTCGTCTGCAAGCACATCCACTCCCAGGAAATTCTCAAGCCAGTATTTAGTGTCGTATTTATTTGAATCTACGGAAAGTATCTTGAAGCCTTCAGACCTGTTCTTATTGAAGATCAATGCTCCTTTGTCAAGCTTGTTTAGGTTGATCCCCTGCTGAATGATCATTTCTAGTACGGTTTCTTTTTCCTGAAACTGAAGGAAATCGTGCTTCAACTCAGATTTAAAGATCCCGATGGCCGAAGTTTTCTCATTATCCAGCATCACATTGTCAAAATACACCACGTATACTTCCCCGCTTTTTATGTGCGGGTGGGCAGATTGTTCGAATAACAAGGTCGTGATCTTTTTTGACAAGGCATGTACTTCCTGTGGGTTGTCAAAGATCTTGCAGGAAATCTCGTAAAGCGGATTGTAATCCAGATCAACTTCATTGGCAAACTGGAAGTAATTTTCCTCTTTTTCCCTGAAAGGCTTCAGAAAATATTCCTTAATGAGAGGGGTGATCTCGTCATTCAACTGAAAGGGTTGTGCGGAAAGAAAGATGTTCTCATTTCGGCTCTTGTTGCCCACGCGATGAATAGAAAGGGATTCAATGTGTGCGTTATATAAGTTGATCATAGAAATGTATTTTATTTACCAAAGAACGGCCGGAAAGAACTTCCGGCCGGATGGCAATATATTAAAAAGAAAAAAATAATTTTTGTCTAAAAGGAATAGGATAGAAGATTAATTCCAGTTCTCGTCAAAAGAAAGATCGTCGTAATCATCTATGTCAAGGTCATCTTCGAATTCGGGTCCGAATTCATCATCTTCGGCCTTAAATTCTTTATCAGGAGCTGCCATTGGCAACTGACCGTGAACAAACATTAAATTAGGGTAATCCATTTGAGGATCAGGCTCAGCAATTTCAGCCAGTTCTACCAGGAATGTCCACATGCTCAAAAAGTCGTAAACATAGATCAGTTTGGTTTGAGATTCTGAAACCACATCATCAAGGGTAGTTTCATTCATCAGGCGAATAGAACTTCCGCCTTCTGCCATGTCAAACTGGGAGATCTCCTCACCCTGATTCCAGTCATCATCACTGATGTAAAAAGAAGCCATTTCGGATCCATCGAATCCAAATGACTGTAAAATAGTGTTATGCAAATCCTCTAAGGTGTTGTCGGCCATTATTTCAATGTCGCGAAACACATCATCTTCCGCATCGAGTATAACTCTAAATCTGTATAGCATAAATCAAAAAATTGGTTTGCAAAGATACGTTTTTAGATGAGAAATGAACATTATCTGCTAAATCTGTGCAGGGTAAATGTCATTGCCGTAAGCAGGAAAAAGGCTCCTACCTGGTGTGCCACACCCAGCCACAATGGAACAGCGTAAATCAGGGTTAGAACTCCTAAAATGAATTGTACGAAAACCAGTCCCACTAACCAGTTGATCCCGCTTTTCTGCGGAGATGTCAATGCCATTTTTCGGGATCTGTACCAGATGTACAGGATTATGGCCACCACGGCATATGCAAGGTATCTGTGAACGAATTGAACGCCGCTTTTTCCTTCAATAAAATTCCTCCACACAGGATCCTTTTCTATAAATACCGTTTCATGTATCCATTCACCTCCTGCCATGGCCGGCCAGAAATTATGGATCCATCCTGCGTCAAGTCCGGCAACAAATGCTCCCCATACAATTTGAATGAGTAAAAGCACCATGCCCCAGCCAACTAAATTTCGGAAACCTTTATGGATAGCTTTTTTCTTTGGATATAATAGATCCATAGCCACCCAGAAGGCATAGGCAAAAGTGATGAAAGCGGTCATAAGGTGTGCTGCCAGCCTGTAATGGCTCACAGAAGGCATGTCTACCAGTCCACTTTTAACCATATACCAGCCCATAAAACCCTGAAAAGCTCCCATGGCCAAAAGAACTATACATTTCTTTAGAGTAGACCTTGACAGCTGTTTGGTGAACAGGAAGTAAAGAAAAGGAATGATGAAAACCAATCCGATAAATCTTCCAATCACGCGGTGTATCCATTCCCAAAAATAGATTCCTTTGAAATCTTCCAGGGTAAAGTGATAATGTAATTTCTGGTACTCGGGATATTGTTTGTAAAGCTCAAAGGCTTCTTCCCACTCCTGCTGGTTCAGCGGCGGTATAGTTCCGGTAATGAGCCGATAATCTGAAATGGATAAACCTGAGTTGGTAAGTCGGGTGATGCCGCCAACAATCACCATGATGAAGATGAGGAAACAGCCGGTGAACAGCCAGTACACTACTTTTTTATTGTCTTTCATTGCTTTAAAAAATAAGAATTTTCATAGGGGAGGGCGTTAAACCCAATTTATTGGGGTGTTAAACCAATTTCTTTTCCTTTTTTAAGCATATATTCTTTCGCAGCTTCATATTCATTCGGGATTTCCCCTTCCAGAATTGCTTCTTTAATGGCGTCTTTTATCATTCCGATCTCTCGGGATGGTTTGATATTGAAGGTTTTCATTATTTCTTCGCCCGACACCGGTGGCTGGAAATTACGCACATGATCCCGCTCCTCAACCTCTTTGATCTTCTGACGTACGACCTTGAAGTTGTTATGATATTTTCTATACCTCCTCGGATTCTTAGTCGTGATGTCTGCCTCACATAAGGTCATTAGATCCTCAATATTCTCGCCGGCATCAAAGATCAGTCTTCGCACGGCAGAATCGGTTACTTCTGATGCAAGTACAATTGGCCGGGAACTCATTAATACCATTTTCTGAACGAATTTCATTTTTTCGTTCAGGGGCATTCGCAGGCGTTTGAATAGTTTGTAGACCATCTTTGAGCCTACAAATTCGTGTCCGTGGAAAGTCCAACCCAGCTTTTCGTCAAACTTTTTGGTAGGAGCCTTTCCAATATCATGGAGCAGAGCTGCCCATCGCAACCAAAGATCGCCTGTGTTTTCTGAAATATTATCTACCACCTCAAGGGTGTGCCAAAAATTATCTTTATGACGTTGACCTTCGATTTCATCAATTCCCTCAAGGGCAGTAAGTTCAGGAAGGATGAATTTCAAAAGCCCGGTTTTATGCAACAGGCTGAATCCAACTGAAGGTTTTTCAGAAAGTAGGATCTTGTTAAGTTCATCAACAATTCGCTCTCTGGAAATTATCTTGATCCTGTTCCTGTTTCTGGAAATAGCCTGCAAAGAACCTTTTTCGATCCTGAAATTAAGCTGTGAAGCAAACCGTATCGCTCGAAGCATGCGTAATGGGTCATCAGAATAGGTGATATCCGGGTCTAACGGCGTTCGAATGACACCGGCACTCAGATCCTGGAGTCCGTTAAAAGGATCCAGAAGTTCTCCGTAAGTGTCTTCATTCAGGCTTAATGCGAGTGCATTGATAGTAAAATCCCGACGGTTCTGGTCATCTTCAAGAGTCCCACTTTCCACTTCAGGATTCCGGCTTTCTTCGGAATAACTTTCCTTTCTGGCGCCCACAAATTCAACCTCCATGTCATAGGCCCGCAACATGGCTGTGCCGTAATTCTTAAAGATCTGGACTTTGGGTTTATGGGGAAGTAGTTCCGATACCTTTTTCGCCAGTTCAATTCCGTTTCCCACGGCGACCACATCGATATCTTTATGATCTCCTCTTTGTAGTATATAATCCCTTACAAAACCTCCAATGACATAAGCGTCAACCTGAAGGTCTTTTGCAGCAAGAGAAATAACTTTGAAAATATTATTGGTAAGGGCCTGTTTGTAATTGCTCACATTATCTGATTTTCTCTGCCTTCATACCATTTTATGTAACCCTGCAAACTGTGCTAGTAGGTTAAATATGATGTCCTTTGTTTCCGGATTGATTTATTTCCTGATCACCTGGACTTTTCCGTCATTACTCAATTTAATGATGGCAGAAGGTTTAGAGGTCTTTTTTGACTGCTGCAAATTTACTACATAGTCCACACCTTTTAAAATTTCGGGAGCGATTTGATGAAAGGATTCTGGGGTAGGCTGTCCGCTAATATTTGCAGATGTCGAAACCAGAGGTTTCTTCATTTTACGAATAAGCATTTGGCAGAATTTATCCTTTGTTACCCTTATTCCTAATGTGTCATCTTCACCCACCAAATTTTCGGCTACCCGAATTGGTTTGTCGTAGATGATAGTTGTAGGTTGGGCCGCATATTTCAGAATGTCATAAGCCACCTCAGGCACGTCTTCCACATATTGGTTCAGCATTTTAAAATCTGAAACCAGGCAGATCAGGGCTTTTTCCTCACTTCGTTGTTTTAATTTATAGATCTTGTCAATGGCGTCTGCATTGGTAGCATCGCAACCAATTCCCCAAACGGTATCTGTAGGGTAAAGGATGATTCCGCCTCTTTTAAGGACGGTTAATGCATTGTTGATCTCTTCTGTATAATCAGTCATGGATGATCTTTTTATATTCAGCCAATGTTTTCTCGGCCATTAATTTGGATGTGTACTGTTTAAATAATTTTTCATGTGAAAGGTCGGTAAATTTTTTCATCAATTCCGGACTTTCTGACAAATGTAATATATGCTGACCTAAAGTTTTAAAATCTTCCTTTTCCGCCAATAAGCCATTCACGCCATTTTCGATAATTTCAGGAATGCCTCCTACTTTGGTACTTACTACCGGTGTTTTGTGAAAGAAGGATTCATAAATAACTCCGGGAAGGCCTTCACTTTGAGAAGTCAGGAGCATAATGTCAAATTGAGGTATAAGATTGGAGGCGCCCGGAACAAATCCAAGTAAGCTGATATGATCCTCTAATTTATATGATGCTATCTTGTTTTTGAGAGCTTCGGTGCGATCTGTAAATACCCCTAGTTGCACGAAATGAAAATTCTTATACTTCTGAATATTTACCAGTTCATGTACGGTCTCGATAAAGGTTTCCAGGTTTTTCGCCCTGATGTGATTCCCGATATTGCCAATCAGGATCTTTTCTGGTCCAATTTTTAGTTTTTCCCGCAAGTCGAAAGCAGTGGAACAATTTTGACTTTGAAGATTCACACCGTGATAGATCGTTACAAGTTTTTCCTTATCCCTGATCTTTAGGGCGGCGATCTTTTTAGTTTCTTCTGAAACGCAAAATATTTTCCTGATCTTGGGATAATTGTATTTGTAAAGGGTCTGTTTCCGGTCCTTTATTGGGAAAGAGGTTTTTTTACTGAATACCATTGGAGGCAGTTTTCCCATTTTATCGGCCAGGATCGTTAATGTAAGCGCCGTAGGATCGTGGAGGTGTAAAAGATCGATTTTTTCGCTCCTACAAAGGCTGATGATCTTTCGGGAAAAGCGCAGGTCAAATTTTAGGGCCAGGGGAGCGGTGAAAAATTTAATGTTCTTTTCCCTGATCTTTTGATGGAATTTTCCGTTTCTAACGCAAAGGATCTGGTGATTGACTTCGGGAAAAGCAAGCTGGCTTTCCAGGCATAAGGCTTCGATGTGGTTTTCACCACCACCCCAGTTTTTTACTGCCGAAACGTGTAAAATATTCATGAGGCATTTATGTTTTTTTGGATGCCTGATTTAATACAGGGTTATAGGTAGGTCTTTTCCTGTTCAGTTGTTCACCATTTAATACTCGTTTGTAAAGGTCTAAATAAGCCAGCGTCATTTTTTTCGAATTAAAATGATCACGGGCATAATTATGACAAGTTTGTGGGTCTGCCTTGAAGGATTCTATAGCAGAGGCCAATTCTTTTATTGAGTTGCTTGTAAAACCAATTTCAGGAGTGATCAATTCTTTTAAAGATCCGAATTCAGTTCCAAAAACCGGGCATCCCGCATAAAGACTTTCAATGATAGCCAGCCCGAAAGGTTCATGCCACAGAACAGGGAAAATTAGCCCCTTAGATCTTTCCATAACCGTTTGTTTTTTCTCATTACCCAAGTAACCATAAAATTTAATATTGTTATTGAATAGATGAAAGAATCCGTTTTTGAAATTTCGAGAAGTCCATTTTTTACCGCCGATAACTGAAAGTTCTTCCTTTAATAACCGGGCTATTTCCATAGCTCCCACTGCATTTTTAACGCTCCATTTAGCTTTACCTAAAAAGTGATACCCATTTCTGCTCTTATCCAGGATAGGAGCAGGGTAATCTTCCCAAAGTAATCCGTTGTAGACGAAAACATCTGCATTATATCGAGCAGCATGGTTTTTTGAGATGAATACCGTATTGATGTCTAATTCTTCAGTAGGTCCCGGATTTCCATGCATTGTGATCAGAGAAGGTTTTCGTAAAGAATTTTTCGGAGTGTAATTTAAATGAACTAGATCAATATCTTCTGGGATTTGATCGTTTAGATCTTCATTTTCATCTAATGTAAGGATTCTGGCGAAATCGCAGTGAGAGCCCGGTGGGACAAGAAATGTAATAGAGTGTCCCATTGCGTGCAATTCTTTGCCAAGACCCCAAATCACCCTTTCTGTTCCTCCATAATTGGTAACGGGTATTTTTAAGCCGCGGGCCACAATACAGATATTCATGAAAATTAATTTGGGTTCAAAAATACGTTATAATTTTAAGACAGAATTAAGGTTCTGAATTAATCCTGAATTCTAATCCAAAAATTTAAAATGAACCCGGTCTCCTGTTACGAGAGAAAATTTACCTTTGCGACGCATACTTCTCAGAGTTGATTTTTGGAATCAGAACTGGGATTCAATTTTATTATATTTTTTGAATATATGAGAACTGCTTTAATTATTTCTACCTATAACTGGCCTGATGCTTTAAAGGTCGTTTTAGAAAGTATTGGAGCGCAATCTGTTTTGCCAGATCAGGTTTTTATTGCGGATGATGGGTCTGGTGAGGTTACGAAAGAATTAATTAGGGAATTTACTGAAAAAAGTAGTTTCCGGATAACTCATGTTTGGCAGGAAGACAGTGGTTTCAGGAAGTCTGCAATTCTAAATAAAGCTGTTGCTGCCGCTAGAGCAGATTATATAATTCAAATTGACGGAGATTGTATCATGCACCCAGATTTCATTAAGGATCATCTTGAACAAAAGCTGGGAAACACCTTTTTGTATGGGTCTAGAGTTAATATTAAGCCTTCTTTCGTAGAGAAGGTTCTTAAAATGGAAACCCCTAATTTTTCTTTATTTTCAAAAGAGATCAAGAATAAATCAAGAAACCTTAGAATTCCTCAACTTCAAAATTTATATACCCCAAAGTCCACATTCTCTAAAAAAACCAGAGGCTGTAACCTTTCCTATTGGCGAAATGATTTTATTGCTGTAAATGGCTATGATGAGGCCATGGAAGGTTGGGGAAGAGAAGATTCTGAGTTTGTTTTGAGGTTACTAAATAATGGAGTGGAAGGAAAACGACTTCGATATGGGGGCATCGTCTATCATATTTATCACCCTGAAAAATCTCGAGATTTTCTTTTAAGAAATTCGGAAATCCAAAGACGCACCATAGAAAATAAAAAGGTTTGGTGTGAGGATGGTATAGATAAATACCTTGAATAGTTACAGCTCCAGCATTTCAAGACTCCCATTCAAAAAGGCACTTATGGCTTTGGCAGAACGTTCTGACGGTGAAGAGCCTTCTTCATTATAAAAGTTTTCAGCAGAAATTCTTTCCTGCACTTTTTTATAGTTCTTGAAATCTTTTTGGACTTCTTCAAGACTATTCATAAGATCTTCAATTTTATTTATAACCGGACCACACTTCCAAAATCTAAAACTGAAATCATTCTTATATTCAAAATCATAGGAGTTTATGAAAATGCAGGGTCTAGGTTCAATAATAAATTCGTAAACCTGGCTTGAAACATCTCCTAAGTAAATATCAGCAGCCCTTGTGTAGGTCATGTTGGCACTGGCTTCGCTACCAAGGTCAATATGGATATTATCTGCGGCAAATAAATGTTCGGGAATCGTGGTAATTGTATTTTTGTTTTGATTGCCCTTGAAGAGATTTATATGTGGAGCAAAGATAAGGTTGTACTCTGTTTGAGCATAGAAATATTCTAATACCTTAAGTCCGTCTTTTTTCCAGGAAGAAAATTCCGGGTCGAAATGAGGATTATAGAGAACCGTAGGTTTATTATTGGTGAAGAATTCCTGTTGAGGTATTTGCTGCACCGCGTCAATTTTAGGGTAACCTGCAATAACAGGAAAATCCCCTAAAAGGCCCATGTTTTTAAATTGATCATATTGAAATTTACCTACGAGTAATTGAAAATCAAAATCCAGTTCGTTATTTTTAAATGCATAGGCCCTTCCTGCGGTTCCGTGCGGAAACTTCAATAATTTCGGGGAATTTTGTTTTCTATCTTTAAGAAGATATTTATGAAAGAAATCCGTAAAGACAACCGCATCGAAATTATTGAGGATGTATCTTGTGTTTTTCTTTATCCAGAATCCTTTGCGGGGTATTTTCTTTTTCTTGAGTTTATCAGTCAGTGCTCTGAAAGTGTAGGTAGGCAATTCTTCAACAATTACATTTTCCGCTTTGATGTCCTTAAGTAATTTGTAGAGAAGAGGATTTGGCGAATTATATGTAAGTATATGCACTTTGTTGGTTTTTGCCAGTTCTTTCGCAACTGTAACAAAGTGATAAAGGTGGTGGATTTCATCAATAAAGAGAAAGGCGATTCTTTTCTCCTGTTTTATATTATCAGAGATTACCTTCCAATTCATTTTTAAACTTCTTATTTAGTTAATGGCAAATAATTCCCATTTATAGTAAAGGTACGGGCGGATAAAGGTAATTTTTTTGACATTAATTTCTTTAGAAGGAATATGAAAATACTTCATTGTTGTAGATTTGCCCAATGAAAGTAGTAGTTTCTAAGAAATTTCCCAGCTCTGAAAAAAAGATTCTAAACATCATTGAAAATTTCGATACAAAAGGAAGTCTCTTTGGTAGTGGAAAGCGCAACAGGATTAAGATCTTCATTCTGCAGGAAAAAGAAGTTAATGTGAAATCCTTCAAGGTTCCCAATTTGGTGAACAAGATCGCTTATCGCTTTTTCCGTAAATCTAAAGCCCAGCGCTCTTTTGAGTATGCCCACCAGTTATTGAACCGCGGGATTGGGACACCGTATCCCATAGCATACGCTGAAGAGAAATCTGGAGTTACCTTTCAAAAAAGCTTTTACATTAGTGACCACCTAACTTGCGACCTCACATATAGGGACCTGGTTCTGGATCCTGAATATCCTAAAAGAGAAGAAATTTTAAGGGCTTTTACCCGCTTCACTTTTAAATTACACGAAAATCAGGTTCAATTTCTCGATCATTCCCCGGGCAATACGCTAATTCGATTGGAAGAAGGAGAATACCAATTCTTTTTGGTTGATCTCAACCGCATGAATTTCAAAGAACTGAGTTTTGACGAACGCATGAGGAATTTCGCAAGGCTTACGCCACATAAAGAAATGGTTGCCATCATGGCTTCTGAATATGCCAGACTCTTTAATAAGCCTGAACAGGAGGTATTTGAAAAAATGTGGTTTTATACCGAAGATTTTCAACGAAAATTCAAAAAGAAAAAGGAGCTCAAAAAGAAATTGAAATTCTGGAAAAAGTAATTATCCGTTGTTTCTGAATCGTTTCTTTTTGCGTTTGAACATTCGGTTCATTTTTCTTCTTCTTAAAAAAGGAAGTTTTCGCCTTTCCGGTACACCGTTTTCTTCAATATAGTCTTCGATGGCTTCCACCATTCTTAATGAAGAATTCCCGTCATTATAAGGGTGATAATTTTCTATCACTTTAAGGCGTTGGTCTTTGTATTCGTCTCTTTCCAGGTTGGCTGCAGCTTTTTCAACTAGTCCTGAATATTCAGTGGCATTGTCCCACAGGATGGTCTCCGAATTATTTTTGTAAGTGATCACAGGCTTATTCAGCAGCAGGAATTCATAGACTACTGAAGACGTATCACTAATCATAATATCTGCCATTAAAAGGAACTTGACAATATTAGGTTCCTCTTCTACGACAATATTATCAGTTTTTGAAGCGAGAGCCTTGTATAGAGCGATAACTTCAGGTGCCATCAAATCATGGAATTTGATAAGAATGAGGTAGTCCTTATTTTCAGCAAGACGTTCTACTTCTGTCAGGAGGTGAGGAGCCGAGGTTAGGGAAGGGGAAAAAGTGGGTGCGTATAATACCATTTTTGAAGCCTGATGTTTTTCCAATAACGCTTCTTTTTCCTGCTGATATTTTTCAGATTCTTTACCGTAGATATCCAGCTTTGGCCATCCGGTCTCAATTACCTCAAAATTCTTGTGCTTTCTCTTCAACCTGTTGAACCTTCGAGTGAAATATGGTCCCTGGGTCAAATAAAGGTCGAAGTAATGCCTTATTCTGAAATGTCCTTTTTTCTCTCCTGCAAGTCCGTGAAAGATCTGCACCTTGACGCCTCTCAGATAATGCGGTACTTCATTTCCGGGACAAAGGATCGCGTCACTTTTATAACTTGTGAGCTCTTCCAGGTCAAAAGTATGCGGCTCTTCAGGGAAAGGGAATTTTCCGGAAAGATTTGGCGTTAGGAACCAGAGGTAATCATAACCTTTGTCTTTTAAAACCTGCATGATAGGTTCCATAATTCCGAAGGCATACGGATTTTGACAGAATAGGGTGAATTTCATATTAGAAAAGTTTATTTGCGGCTTCAAGGTCTTCTTCGAAATCGACTTCCATACACCTGAAATCAGAAATATCTACTGCTTTTACTTTCAAACCTGCTTCCTGAATAGCTGTTTCAAGACCTTTTTCAAAATAGTCATTTTCGCCACACTTCTCCAGGTGCTCAATAAATAGTGGCATGTCATCTTTTGAAATGAAATTGATCCCAACAGCTTCTCCTAGTCCGTTCCTTACCTGTTTTGAAAGTTCATGGACAAATCCATTTTTCAAAGTGTATTTTACTTCCTCTTCAGCCACCCTGGAAGTGTTCACCGACACAAAAGAATTCTTTTTTTCGATCTCTTTATTCAGAACACTGAAAAGTTCCACGTCAAATATAACATCTCCGTTGATCCAAAGAACATCTTCATTTCTATATTTCAAAAGTGCCTTTAAAAGACTTTTTGAGGTGTTGGTAGCGTCAAAGAATTGGTTGTAGATATAAGTAAGATCTGGAAAACGCTCCATAATCAGGTCTTTTTTAAAACCTACGACCACAGAAATATCATGTTCATTGAAGTTATGGGAAAGGTTTTCTACCTGTCTTTCCATGATACTTTTTCCTCCTTTTAAAGGGGTCAATGGTTTTGGGAATGGATTTCCTAAACGCGAACCAATGCCCGCAGCTAAAATTACGATCTTCATTTTATTGCTTTATCTCAACAGAACTCGCTGAGGTTATTTCTTTTAAAAATGTTTCCAGTTTGGCGAAGATAAGGTTTGGCTTGAGCAGTTCATAAAATGTGGCTGCCTTTTTTGCGATTTCCTTTTTCTCAAGGTCCTCGAATTCGGCCGGATGGAAATCCCTAAGGTGTACCGAAACATTCTTTTTCCCGTCTTCATAAATACTCCAGTTCTCTTTCTTGATCTGGGGTGAAAAGATAGAAAATGTTGGAATGTCAAGGGCTTTCGCCATGTTCACCGCCCCGCCTTCATTTCCTATCAGTGCATCACAGAAGTGAGTAATGGCCATGAATTCTCTTAAACTCTTTCCGAAAATGTCAAAATAGACATGTTCTCTAGTTTTCGGATTGCAAAGGTCCAGGAGTTTTCTTGCTTCTTTTTCCTGCTTCGGAATGTAATTGAACAATAACTGCGCATCTGTCTTTTCAACAATGAAGTCGAGTACCTGAGCCATATAGGGAAGGGGGTAGGTTTTCGAATCCGAACTACCCAATATACCGCACATGATCAAAGGTTTTTCAAAGGAAATTCCTTCGTTTTCTAATCTTTTTCGGGCTGTGTTCTTTTCCTCTTTGGTAAGATAGATCTTAGGCTTTATCTCAGGGGGAAAGCCTTTTGAAAGACCATTTAGAAGATACATCCTGTTTTCTATGGCATATCCCGCATTGGTTTCCAAATCCTGCTTAGGTTTGAAAGTTTGGGTGTAGGCCTTTTTTGTATACCATTTATGATAGGAGATCTTGGTTTGGGCTCCGGAAAAAATATTGAACAAAGCAGTATTGATCTTGGAGTAAACATCGATCACCACGTCGTATTCATTGTAACGTATTTTCTTAAGAAAGCCTACAAAACCTTTTACTCTGTTATCTTTTTCAGGATCGAACAACAGGAATTTATCCACATAGGGATTGTTCTCTACTACCGGAAGGGTGTGCTTGTAGATTAGATAATGTAATTCAGCTTGAGGATATTTCTTTCGAAGCGCCTCAAAAAGAATCGAGGACGTGAGTACATCCCCGATCATTTTCTGCTGAATTACCAAGATCTTCATATGTTTACTGTTAGGTAGGATTACTCTGTTAAACAGCAACGTTATATTCTCTCAATGCGTCGTTAAGAGATGTTTTCTTATTGGTGCTTTCTTTACGCTTACCAATGATCAAAGCACAAGGCACCTGGTATTCTCCCGCAGGGAATTTCTTGGTATAGCTTCCCGGAATAACTACCGATCTTGAAGGCACTATTCCTTTCATTTCCACCGGTTCGTCACCTGTAACATCAATGATCTTTGTAGATGCTGTAAGCACTACGTTAGCGCCAAGTACCGCTTCTTTTTCAACTTTCACTCCTTCAACCACGATGCTTCGAGAGCCTAAAAAGGCATTATCCTCTATGATCACAGGGGCAGCCTGTAAGGGCTCAAGTACGCCACCAATTCCAACACCCCCGCTCAGGTGAACATTTTTACCGATCTGAGCGCAGCTTCCTACGGTTGCCCAGGTATCTACCATAGTCCCTTCGTCTACGTAAGCGCCAATGTTTACGTAGCTCGGCATCATGATCACGCCTGAAGAAATGTAGGCTCCATGTCTTGCTACCGCATTTGGTACCACTCTGATCCCTTTTTCCTTATAGCCTCTTTTCAACGGAATCTTGTCATGGTATTCAAAAATACCGGCTTCTAAAGTTTCCATTTTCTGAATAGGGAAATAAAGCACAACTGCCTTTTTCACCCATTCGTTCACCTGCCATCCATTTGCTGTTGGCTCGGCTACCCGAAGTTTTCCCGAATCCAGCAAGTCGATCACTTCACGGATCGCTTTGGTGGTTTCAGAGTCTTTAAGTAGATCCCGGTTGTCCCAGGCTTTATTTATGGTTGCTTCTAATGCTGTCATTTCGTCTTTTTTGGCAAAGATAACAGCTTCAGACCAATTATTGGACTCATCAAGATTTAAACCTTATCTTTGCCGAAAAATTATGGCAAGGATCCTGGCACTTGATTTTGGGACAAAGCGAACCGGTATCGCTGTTACCGATGAACTTCAGATCATCGCATCTGGGTTGACCACGGTTCCTACTGCCGAATTAATGTCATTTTTGGAGCGCTATTTTTCCGAAGAAAATGTGGAACTGATTTTGCTGGGTGAACCTAAGCAAATGGACAATACCGCTTCGGAAAGTGAAGTGAACATCGCAGAGTTCCTGAAGAAGTTTTCTGAAAAATTTCCGGAGAAAAAAGTGGAAAGAGTTGATGAAAGGTTCACCTCGAAAATGGCCTTTCAGAGCATGATCGATAGCGGCCTGAAAAAGAAACAGCGAAAAAATAAAGCGCTGGTTGATGAAATTAGTGCTACAATAATATTGCAAAGTTATCTTTATAAGTAGTTTAAAGATTAAATAATTATAGAATTAGATTTTAAAATATAATACCCTCATGGTTTTACCAATAATAGCATACGGAGATCCTGTTCTAAGGAAAAAAGGGAAGGAGATCTCTAAGGATTACCCAAAGTTGAAGGAATTGATAGATAATATGTGGGAAACCATGTATGGTGCCTACGGTGTTGGTCTTGCAGCCCCGCAGGTAGGTTTGCCAATCAGGCTTTTTATGATCGATACTTCGCCTTTCGCGGAAGATGAAGACTTGAGTCCTGAAGAGAAAAAACAACTTGAAGGCCTTAAAAAAGTATTTATTAATCCTACAATTCTTGAGGAAGAAGGCGATGAGTGGGCCTTTAATGAAGGTTGTTTGAGCATTCCCGATGTTCGTGAGGATGTTTTCCGCAAACCTGATATCACCATTGAATATTACGATGAGGATTTCAATAAGCATACAGAGGAATATACTGGGCTTGCCGCTCGTGTGATTCAGCATGAATATGATCATATTGAAGGAATCCTGTTTACTGATAAGCTTAGTAGCCTCAAAAAGAGATTAATAAAGAGTAAACTGGCCAATATCTCAAAAGGGAAGATCAACGTTGATTACAGAATGCGTTTCCCCGAAGCTAAAAAAGCGCGCTAATTAGTTTTGTTTTTTAGCCCTTACGTGTGATATTTGCTATCCTTAAAAAATAAAAAGTACTATGGAATTAGATAAAGTAATGTCGATCTCCGGGAAGCCGGGATTATATGAATTAAAAGCTCAAACTCGTGGAGGATTTGTGGCAGAATCAATGTTAGACGGAAAAAAGATCACCGTAAACCTTCGTCATAACGTGAGTTTACTTAGTGAGATCGCCATATATACCTATACTGAAGAAGTGCCTTTAAGAGAGGTTTTTCAAAAGATAAAAGAAAAAGAGGACGGTGGTGAGGCCATTAGTCATAAAGAATCAAAAAACAAGCTGGAAGAATACTTCAGCGAAGTGCTGCCAGAATATGATGAGGACAGAGTGTATGCCAGTGATATCAAAAAGATCGTTCAATGGTATAACCTTTTAGTGAGTAAAGGATTTACAGATTTCAGTAAACCTGAAGAAAACAAATCTGACGAGGAAGAATAGAATATTCTTTAATCATAATCTAACCGGTTGAAAAGTCTGACATTCGAAAAGCGAAATTCAGAAACCTTTCAGCCGGTTTTTTATTTCCTGAAGTTTCCGAAAAAGCTTCTTAACTTGCCTTTTTAAATAATACAATATGAATTCTAGAGAAGATCAGCTCAAAGCCATTGACAGATTGCTTACCATCATGGATGAACTTCGGGAGCAATGCCCTTGGGACCGGAAACAGACCATGCAGTCCTTGAGGCATCTTACTATTGAAGAAACCTATGAACTGGGAGACGCGATCCTCGATAATGATCTGGAAGAGGTGAAAAAGGAGCTGGGTGATGTGTTGCTTCATATTGTGTTTTATTCTAAGATAGGAAGCGAAACCAATGATTTTGATATCGCCGATGTTGCTAATGAGATCTGTGATAAATTGATCAGCAGGCATCCGCACATTTACAGCGACACGAAAGTGGAAAACGAGGAAGATGTTAAGCGGAACTGGGAGCAATTAAAACTAAAGGAAGGTAAAAAAAGTGTCTTGGAAGGAGTGCCTAAATCCCTGCCTGCATTGGTAAAGGCCAGCAGGATACAGGATAAAGTTGCCGGAGTGGGGTTTGATTGGGAAGAGCCGCAGCAGGTTTTTGAAAAACTGAAAGAAGAACTGGAGGAACTGCAACACGAGATAGATTCTGATGATCGTGACAAGATCGAAGCAGAATTTGGGGATGTATTATTCAGTATGATCAATTACGCACGGTTCTTAAAAGTGAATCCGGAAGATGCTTTGGAGCGAACCAACAAAAAGTTCATCAAGCGTTTTCAATACCTGGAAGCGAAGGCCAAAGAGCAGAACAAGAGTCTAAAGGATATGACCTTGGGTGAAATGGATGTTTACTGGGAAGAAGCAAAACTTCTTTAAAAACTCATTGCTAGCCCGAAATAAAAAACCCCTGTGAATTTCACAGGGGTTTTCTCGTTTGAAATTAACCGACTAGTAAAGGCCTTTGACCTTTTCCAGTTTCTCTTTCCAGATCTTAAGTTGTTCTTTATGATCGTCTATATTTTTGTGTACTTCCTGCACCATTGGATGGTTATCGTCCACATGGGCGAAGAACTGAAGGTTATTTTCTAGCTGAATGATCTCAGCCTTGGTTTCTTCGATCTTCTTGGTAAGGAAATAATGTTCATTGTTAATTCTTCTTGTATCATCTGAATCTTCTAAAGCCTGAACCTTGTTCTCATATTTGAGCATTTCGGTTTGCTTCTTGTCCATATCTAACTTATCAAAAGCATGATCAAGAGCTTTATTGAATTTCCCTTCAATATATCTTTTATTGTGAGGAACCCGACCAAGGTTTTTCCATTCTTCTATGAATTTCTTGATAGTAGGCAGATCCTCTTTTCTGTCCCCGGTAAGTTCTATGCTTTTTAACTTGTCAAGGAGTTCCTTTTTATGTTCAAAGGCCTCTGTTTCTTCCTTGTTTTCCTCACTACGGTTGGCGTGAAGTCTGTCGAAATAATGATTACAGGCAGCTTTAAAACGTTTCCAGATCTTATCGCTGTCTTTTCTTGGAACATGTCCTATTTTCTTCCAGTCTGTCTGGATCTTCTTCATTAATGGCGTGGTAGCCTTAAAGTCTTCACTGTCCTTGTTGTCTTCAGCGATTTGAACCAATTCAAGTTTTTTCTCCAGATTATGGTATTGTTCTTTTTTCTGGTTTTTATAGAATGCGTTCTTATTTCGGTTGAAGGTGCGAACTGTTTCCTTGAACTTCTTCCAGGTTTGATCGTTCACATTGCGAGGAACTTTACCCGCATGGAAGAACTGCTCTCTCAAAGCTTCAACTTCCTTGATATTCTGTTGCCAGGTTTTATGAGAAGTATAGTTTGTCTCGGCTATCTCCCTGATCTTTCCAATGATCTCTTCCTTCTTCTCAAGGTTCTTTTCGTACTGTTTCTCCAGTTGCTCGAAATACTCCTGTCTTTTGTCGTGGATCTTTTTCGTGGCGTCACTGAATTTCTGCCAGATATCTTCACGGAATTCCTTTTCTACAGGACCAAGATCCTCTTTCCACATCTTGTGAAGCATTTGAAGTTCTCTGAAGGCCCGGTTAATATCGGTTTCCTGTGTTAGCTCCTCTGCTCTGGAGATGATCTTTAGTTTTTGCTCCAGATTGTGTTTGAAGTCAAGATCTCTGAACTCCCTGTTAAGGTGCAAGAAATCATAGAAGTTCTCCACATGGTGGTGGTACGTATTCCAAACGTTGTTGTACTTGTCACGCGGGATAGCTCCTGCGGTTTTCCATCTTTCCTGAAGTTCCTTGAAATGTTTGTAGGTAGTATTTATGTTCTCCTCAACATCTATTAGGCCTTTCAATTCTTCGATGATCTCCTGGCGCTTTTCAAGGTTCTGGGTAAGATCCTGTTTAAGCTGCTGGTAATATTTATTACGCTTTTCTTTGTAATCAAAATAAAGCGAATTAAAATGCTTTTTTAAGGGAGTAGAGTAGTGGAAGTCTATGATGTTTCCGCCATCGTGTAAAAACTCTTCTTTCTTCTCTTCCAGTTCCTCGTCAAACTTCGCGTTGAACTCGGCTCTAATTTCCTCTACATGCTCTTTTATAGCCTGTACTTTTTCCTTTTTCAGAAGTTTTTCAAGTTCATCAACCAGGGCTTCTTTGCTCATGGCGTGATAATCTTTCTTCTCGATCCCATGACGTTCCCCCGCGCTTTCGTCCTCACTGTCCTCTGCGACAGCGTCATCTACTTCACTCTGAGCGTCTTTTGGTGTTTTTGGTTCCTGAGAAGGCTTGTTATCTTCCTCTTCATCAACACTCTCCACGGCGGCTTCGGGCGAAGGGGAATCTGTAGTTTCCTTCCTGTCCCCGGTAGCCTTTGCCTTATCAACCAGTGCAGCAGCAGTATCATCTGTCTGTTTTTCTTCAGACTTCTCTTCAGTCATTTTTTCTGAAACTTTTTCAGAAGTATCTTCGGAAGTTTCTTCCACTATATGCTCTGCCGGTTGCACTTCTTCCGTTTTCTCGTTTTCAACCTTTTTGTCAAGGTTTTTTTCCTCATTTTGCGGAAGGGCTTTTTCTGGCAAGTTCTCTTTCTCAGACATATCTTTCAATGTTAGGGTTCGTCAATGTGTAATAAGTCTGAAAGATAGTAACTCCCGCCCAACCTAACAAGGTTTTGAGGCTATTTGTAATGCGAAAAAATAAGAGGATACCCAATTACTTATTCCAGATGTCCCAGGCTTTTTCGGCCTGCAACTCCAGCATTTTTTGACCGTTCACCACTGTAGCCCCCTGGACTTTTGCCAGCTCCATTAATCTGGTTTGTGGCGGATTGTAAATAAGGTCGAAAATGAGGTGATTTCGCGTGAGATGTTGAAATGGGATTTTTGGATGCTCTTCTATCTTCGGAAAGGTCCCTAAAGGGGAACAGTTTACCAGTAAGGTGTATTCTTTTAGCATCTGTTCATTCAATTCCTCATAACTGAGCTTTTCTTCGGAAGCTTTTCTGGATACGAATTTATACTCGATATCCAATGTTTTAAGGGCGTATGCAATGGCTTTTGAAGCACCTCCGGTTCCAAGAATAAGCGCTTTTTTATGATGTTCTTTCAAGTAAGGTTTCAATGCTTCAGCAAAGCCGAAATAATCAGTGTTATAGCCGATCAATCTGCCTGAGGTCTCAAGCTTAATGGTGTTCACGGCGCCAATTTCAGAAGCAACAGGATTCAGGGAATCCAGAAAAGGGATTATTTCCTCTTTATATGGGATCGTAACATTGAGACCCTTCAGCTCGGGATTCTCTTTGAGAACAGCAGGGAATTCAGAGATATTCTCGAGGTCAAAATTTTCATAACTGCCTGAAATGCCTTCCCGAAGGAATTTTTCCGAAAAATAATTCCTGGAAAAGGAATATGAAATATTTTGTCCTATCAGCCCGAATTTACGCATAATCCTCTTTGTTTCTGTTTTCATACCAGGCCAGCCAGAGTACGATGGCCGCGCCAAATATTATAAAAAAGATGGCAACCCAGGTTTGCGGGTCATTGATCTCGGGAATAAAACGGTCATAATTATCAATGATCTGGTTCCCGTTCTTATCTCTCAAAATAGTTCCCTCTGCAGATCTTCTGAAAATAGCTTCTTTCCATGGCCATACTACTCCCAGGGATCCTGTAATAAAACCAATAATGGTGGCGAAAGTTCGGTTTTTATAATGTTTAAGAAGGTATCCTAAAACATGGGATAAAGAAACCAATCCGGCTACTGAGCCTGCAGTGAAAACCAGCAGGACTTGTAAAAGCCTCATGTGTTCTTCATCATTCAAAAAAGAAAAATCCCAAACCGCGATCATCGCGAGGGCGTCATATAAAGCATTTACAGAATCTACCAGTAGGAGAACATAATTCCCCAGTAAGATGAGTATAAATGATCCTGATAAACCCGGTAAGGTCATACCTGAAACCCCTATTATTCCGCAGAAAAAAACAAACCATAAATTGTCATTTTCGGCGGCTGGTTCAAGCAAACTAATACTTAATCCGGCAAGAATTCCAAAAATGGCAAAAAGAACATTACTTCGGTTCCAATCCTGAAAATCCTTACTGATATAATAGATCGAACCCAGGATCATTCCGAAGAAAGATGACCAGACATAAAGCTCGAAATTCTCCAGCAGAAAATCCAGTAGTTGGGAGACACTGAAGTAACTGATCACCATTCCAAGGATCAGCAACAACAGGAACTTGGAATTGGTGTAATAATAAAGGCTTCGGAATCTTCCGTTCACCAGTAATTTTAAGGAATTTAGGTTGATCCTTTTCAGGGAGAAGATGAATTCTTCATAAAAACCTGCGACAAAGGCAATGATCCCGCCAGATACTCCCGGTACCTTGTTGGCGGCCCCCATAGCGAGCCCTTTGAGGACTAAGAAAATTTTATCGCTAAACGTCCTGGTTTTCTGCATTGTCGCGCACAGGTTTTTTTACTGCAAGGCCCTCTAAGATAAGAATAACAAGGAATCCTGCAAGCATCAGGAAAAAAGCCTGCATCATATGAGGGTCTGAATCAAAATTCCACGGCAAAACCGACTCGTCACGGAGAACAAGGGTTTTATCTCCAAAAGTTTCAGTCTCTAAAATGCGTTTCCAGGGCCAGATCTTATTGAGGGAGCCTGCAATGAACCCGGTTAGCGTAGCCAGCGTGAGGGTGCTGTAGTTTTTAAAAAGCCATTTTAATAGTCGGGAGAATGACAGGATCCCAAATATTGCTCCTAAGGCTAAAATCCCGAGGGTCTTGAAGTCAAAATTATGAGTGGCTTCACTTACCGTTTTATAAGCCCCTAACAGTACAAGGATAAATGAACCTGAAATTCCCGGCAGGATCATGGCGCAGATGGCGATGGCTCCCGCAAAGAACAAATATATCTCACCGGGTGCTGCTGCTGCCAGGGGAGGAAGCGAGGTTAAATAAAAAGCGATGGCCGCTCCAATGACAAGGAACAGAAATACGTTAAAGGACCATTTTGGAATTTGTTTACCTACATAATAGATACTGGCTAAAACCAATCCGAAGAAAAACGACCAAATAAGAATAGGGTGATTTTCCAACAGGTAATTGGCAAGCCTCATTACGGTGAAGAAGCTTATGAGGATACCCGCAAGCAGGGCTACGATAAAGTTGCCGTTCAATTGCTTCCACATGGCTTTGAAACCTTCTTCCCGCCAGGTGGTGAGCAGGTCAAGGTTAACACCACTAATGGTGCCTATTAACTCTTCGTAGATTCCGGAAATGAAAGCTATGGTACCACCGGAGACTCCGGGAACCACATCTGCGGCTCCCATCGCCATTCCTTTTAAGGTAATTATGAGGTAATCAAGGAAACTTCGTCGCATTATCTAGGTTTAGAAATGCCCAAAGTTAAAGAATTAACTGCATGAATTCTGGTGTGTCCTGATTTTATCTTTAACAGATTTTCTTGCGAAAATAGAAGGGAATAACTCCTCGATGATGATATAGTAGTCATAATCAAGTTTTAACCCATGGTTAAGGTGGGTGTATCCCTTTTCCACTTCATGAAGCATAAAATATAAACCGGCCAGCCTGTATTCGATCTCAGCAGTATCTGGATAGAATTCGGTAGCCTGAAGCAGGTTTTGAATGGCGGCTTCATGTTCTCCAAGATCAATCAGAATATCACATCTTTTGATCCAGGTCTCCAGTTCGTAGTTTCCCAGCTCAAGGCTTCTTCTGTAACCTCTTTCGGCTTCTTCTAAAAGCTGTAGTTTGTTATTGATACGCGCATATCGCTTCCAGTACAATACATTCTCGCTGTCAATATTGATAGCCTTATTGATATAATAAAGCGCCTTTCGGTAATTTCCTTTTTTATAAAAGAAATCGGTGATCGCGATCCATCCTTTATCCAGTAAAGGATCTTCATGTACTGTTTGGCGATAACTTTTAAGCGCTAGTTCTTCAGACCCCAGTTTCTCGTAGCACTTACCAATTCTTAGGTAAGCGAATGAAGTAGGATCATCCAGATCTAAAGTGATCTTATAATTTTCTATTGCTTCATTATAATGACCTAGTTTTTCGAGAACTTTTCCCTTTTCAAGATAAGCTCCAATGAAATAGTCATCACTGATGATCGCAAAATCAAATGCGGTTAGCGCCTTTTTGTAATTCTTAAGATCAAAATATTGCTTCCCTAACTGGTGCCATGCCACTTCAGAGTATGGATTGCGGTCTAGGAACGAATTCAGATAATCGATCGCGCCATGGGTTTGTTCCAGGAAATCGAAACAATACATGATATTGTAAAGTGCCGAATAATCTTCTTCATCGGCCTCCAGGCATTTCATGAAGTTTTGTTTGGCATTTTCAAAATCTTCCACGAAAAGATATTCCATTCCTAAAAGGGAATAAACATCTGCTTCATCTGCTGTCAGGGCAAGAGCCAGTTCTAACATGCGGATTGCCTCTTTGTGTTTATCTTTTTTAGAAAGAATATTGGCTTTTTGAATATAGACCTCCTCGTTAGAGGTTTCCAGGTCAAAGATCTCATCCAACAGACTTTCTGCCAGGTCTAGTTTATCTTCAAAAACAAGGATCTCAACCTTAAGTAATCGTAAATTAACAGAGCTGGGATGCTGGGAAAGTCCCAATCTGACAGCTTTTTTGGCCAGTGCAATTTTCCCATTCTCCAGGTAATAATGAACAATGTTCTCAAACTCATTTGAGTCGAAGAACAGCACATCATTAGTCTTTAGCATCGATTCAAAACGAGTAAGGGAGAAACTATTTTCTTCGTTATGACTTAATTGCATAAGCAGTTTTTGTTACTGATTTGTACAGTATTAAAGTTAAAAATGTTATAAAGCGACGACACTGAAATCTAAATTTGTTGTTAACAATTTAATTAACAGGATCCTTAACTCACTTTAATTCATCGAGTATTGCAAGGATAATGCCACAACCTTCTTTTATCTCTTCTTTAGAAATTGTTAAAGGAGGTGTGATTCGAACGGCGCGGGTTTCGAATAAAAGCCAGAATAAGATGAGGCCTTTATCCTGCGCACGAAGCACCAGTTCATTGGCGATTTCCGTGGAAGTTAAAATTGGAGCCAGCATGAGTCCTTTTCCCCTGATCTCAGTGATCAAAGGATGAACTAATAGCTCTCTGATAAGTTTTTCTTTTTCAAGTGTTTCTTTTATAAGATCTGTTTCTGTCAGTTCTTTCAAGGTAGCAAGGGCTGCTGCCGCTATGACAGGATTTCCTCCGAAGGTGGTGATATGTCCCATTTTCGGATTGTCGCTCAAGGTGTCCATCATTTCTGCGGAAGCTGTGAAAGCTCCAATTGGCAGTCCGCCACCCATGCCTTTTCCCATTACCACGATATCAGGAACCATGTCGAAATTCTCGAATCCGAAGAGTTTACCTGTCCTTCCAAAGCCAGGTTGGATCTCATCAAGGATCAATAAAGCGCCAACTTCCTCACAGCGGGATTTTACTTTTTTGAGATAATTGTTTGCAGGTAAAATAAAACCTGCGCCTCCTTGAATGGTTTCGAGGATAACTGCCGCGGTTTCCGAAGTGATCTTTTCAAGGTCTTCTTCCTTATTGAAATCAATAAAATCTACATCTCCAATCAGCGGACGGAAGGGTTTTTGTCTTTCCTCATAGGTCATTAAACTCAAAGATCCCATAGTGTTGCCGTGATACGCATTTCTGGCAGCAAGAATTTGAGTTCTACCGGTGTATCTTCTAGCCAGTTTTAGGGAACCCTCTATAGCCTCTGTCCCTGAATTGGTGAGGTATGTTTTTTCCAATGGGGCAGGGAGGTTGTCTGCCAGTAATTTGCATAGTTCAATAGCCGGCCCCTGGGCGTATTCCCCATAAACCATGACATGTAAATACTTGTCCAGTTGTTCTTTTACAGCCTCGACCACTTTGGGATGGCAATGTCCCAGGCTGCAAGCCGAAACACCTGCAACAAAATCAAGATATGCCTTGTCTTCTTTGGAATAAATATAACTTCCTTTTGCATGAGAAACTTCCAAAGCCAAAGGATGTGGCGAAGTTTGCGCCTGATATTTGAAAAAATCTTTTTTCAATCTACTTTTCGCGTTTAGTTTCTTTAGGCGGGATGGGTAGTAATTTTTGAGTCGGCTTTAAAGTGTCCTTTCCCGGCTTTAAACCTGCCGGTTTGTTTAACTTCAAATCCTTGCGTCCCGGGATAGAATCTTTTTCTTCATTTCTAAGATCCTCAGGTTTTAATCTCGATTTGTCATTCAGGAGAGGATCAGAATTTTCTTCCCGTTCTTCAAAAAATCCGCTTTCCTCTTCCGGTAAGGGGATACCTTTTATCTTGACCAGTTCATAAGGAGGTTCCCCTGCGAAAAGGTCTTCCACAGAATTCAATTTTTCGTCCCCTCTCCAGTTGAAACCTTTAAGTTCTCTAGCATTTGGAGGGAGGTCTTCTTCGGGATACAAAGTGCCGTCCACCTGTTTCAGGTAATAGACATCCTGAACTTTCTGGTCTTCCAGCATGACCTGGATGGAGCTGGATAGGGTCTTGTTGATCCCAATTAGTTCTCCGGGATCATTTCGCATGTAATAAATGGTCTCCGTATTCTTGATGAGATCTACCTGAGTGAGGTCATTATCGGTAAAAGTACCGTACATCTCCTTACCCTTTATTTGATTATAACCGCCCAAACTATCTTTTTGGATCATAAAAGCGTTGTAATATACCTTTAAGGAATCCAGTTGTTCTGTCTTGGTATTATTGATCAGGTGAATGGTATCTCCTGTCAGCTGATTGTTGCCGGACCAGATCACGGGATTACCCAGCATTTGTGTTAATCCGGTTCTTTCCTGTACATGAATTGAATCGCTTTTCCCACTCATATTGCTCTTGAAAAGCCGCACATCATAAAACCCTCTTATCACGCGGTCATCTGCTTTTCCCGTTACCATCAAGGTGTCACTGTGAATGTAAATGGAATCTTTCTCCTGAAGCGCAATGGCAACGGCCTTCTTGGTTATGAATACCGAATCTTTCTCACGGAATACTTCTGCATAATGCCCTTTTATAACACTCTTATTGATGGTGTCGGTCACCTTGATATTATTGGTAGCAGAAGCAAAGTTGGTATTCCGGTTGAAGTAAAGGGAATCACCTTCCAGGATCCTGTTCTCGTAATCAATGCGTGAGTTCTTTACAAAATAACCCGTGTTTCCGCGAGTGTCATAAAATCCCCTTTCTGCGTAAATAACCGATTCTTCACTGGTTATGGTAGAAGGTCCGTACATGTACGCATGACCGGTTTCTGAATAAAAATCGAGCTGAGAGGAGGTAAGAACATATTCAGGATTGGTGATCACCACTTCGGAAGTGAAGGAATATTTTTCATTATCCAGGTAATATCTTCCAATGCGGCTTTTAAGCACACTGGCCGAATCTCTTATGGTGCCACCGCTGATATAATAAGCTTGCTGTTTGACCCGGTCAAAGAATAAGGTGTCGGTTTGCAGACTGGTTTGCGGGTTGCGCATATTCACATTTCCGCTGGCAAAAGCGAATTGGGTGGTCCCATTGTATTCTGCATATTTGCTGGTCATGGTGATCGTATCACCCTGTTCCATGCGTACATTTCCGTAGGCTTTGAAAAAGTTTTCCGTAGCATAATGAATGGCCTGGTCACACCATACTTCAATACCCGCATGGGTAAAGTGAACCTGGTTATCTACTTTGCTGAGGATGAAAGCACCGGGGTATTTTTCCTCGTTTTTGATGGTCCTGTCACTTTCATATTCGATCTTCTTGGTGACCTGGGCATATGAAGAGTTGCCCCAGTTCAAGAGGAGCATTAAAAAAATAAGTAACCGAAGCTTTTTCAAATTAGAAATTTTGCCTCAAAAATAGTGAATTCCCAAGGATTTTTGAGAAAGCCGGATATCTTTTAAAAGTGAAGGAATTTTTGATTTTCAAAAGAACAAACAGGATTATTCCTATTCGTAATATTTAATTATCCTGCCATGATCCCTGCCTTTGACACTTCGCACGTAGGCATTGACAACTTTTTCCATAGGAACGGGGTTGTGGCCGGGGAAATAGTCCTTGTATTTTTCATAAGCGTCTTCAACCATTCCAAGGGACACGACATTCAACCTAATGCCTGATTCAATTTCAAGGGCAACCGCTTTTACAAAGCTATGAAGCGCCCCGTTAACCATGGCCGCGCTGGAAGTTTTTACTACAGGGTCATCTGCAAGAATTCCGGTGGAAAGAGTGATAGAACCATTAGGGTTCAGGTAATTGCGTCCCTTGCGAACCAGGTTTACCTGTCCCATCAATTTACTTCTAAGGCCTATATAGAAATCCTCTTCAGAAAGTGCGTTGAAGGGAGCCCATTTCGCTTCTCCTGCAATACAGATAATGGCGTCCACCCTTCCAACTTTTTCAAGCATTGTGTCTATAGAAGCGCTATCGGCTATATCAACGGTTACATCCCCATGTTTTCTTCCCGCCGTGATCACTTCATGTTCTTCGGAAAAATGATCGCTGACTACTTTTCCAATTGTTCCTTCTCCACCAATAATTAAGATCCTCATAACTTGAATTTTTTAGATTAGTTTTCGCGACTTACTGAATATAACATTAATTCTTCTGATTCGCCGGGCAAAGTGATCACTTCTTGAAAGCTAAGACCCAATCTTTCCAGTAATTTCTGAGAGTCCAGGTTTTCCTTGAGGGTAATGGCGTTTATTTTGGAGAGGTCAAACTCTTCGAAGGCAGCATTTTTAATACAGGAAGACGCTTCAAAAGCGTATCCTTTTTTCTCGAATTCCGGAAGGAACGCAAATCCTATATCCACTCCTTCGAGACCTTCTCTGTCATAAAGTCCGCAGGTTCCTATTTTCACGCCGTCTTTTTTTCTTATTACGGTGTAATTGGAAAAGCCCAGCCTTTCCAGTTGAGGGGTCATCTTGTTCAGAACATATTTTCTTCCGTCCTCTTCAGAGTAAACTTTACGATTACCAATATTTTTAAGCCACTTAGGGGTATTCAATAATTGATATATGAATTCACCATCTTCAGGCTGGGTTGGTCTAATTAAAAGTCTTTCAGTTTCAAAAGACCTGAATTTTTCGAGTTTATTATTTCCGTCCATAGAAGATTGCTCAAGGGATACCACGTAAATATAAATATTGAATTGTATACCTAGAACTACCGTTTTAAAAATTTTCTAAAAAAAGGTCTATTGAATTGAAAATCAGTAAGATAGTTTGTAATTTTAATAAATGATGAATGTGTTGGGATACGTCGAAAATTCAGTGCTTCTAAAAAGAAAGATTATGGAAAATGTGATGAATAAAAAGAATGGTGTCGATGTTGAAAAATTAATGGGTACCATTGATGCCGTGAAAAAGGATCCTGAGGTGGCTAACTTCGAATTCAGAAGTAAAACAGAATGGCTTGATGGCGGTCATTGTAGAACGACTTTTCAAAATTTCTATGGGGCCAAACAGGAGGATACCTCCAGAGCCACTCCTTTGATCATTGAGGGAGATGAACCGCCCGTTCTGTTAGGGGAAAATCAAGGTGCCAATGCGGTGGAAGCTTTGCTCCATTCTCTTGGCTCCTGTCTTACAACGGGCTTTATTTATAATGCGGCGGCCAGAGACATAAAGGTCAATTCCTTATCATTTGATATAAAAGGAAAAATGGACCTGCATAATTTCCTGGGAATTTCAGATAACAAGCGGCCAGGTTATGAGAGCATTGAAGTGAAATATCACGTGGATGCCGACGCTTCTGATGAGCAAATAAAAGAACTGTGCGAGTACGTGCAAAAAACATCTCCGGTACTTGACATGTTACGTAATCCCGTAAAGGTCAATATAGAGATGGGATAGAGAAGGGGTATCCCAACATTTTCAGCCTTTTTTCTCCGGAAGTTTTTTTGGTGGGAGGTTTAATCGAAAACCGAACACGGGTAATTTTCCCTGCATGAAATCAAGGTCCTCTGATCTTTTAAACCCCATTTTCTCGTACATTTTCCAGGCGACCTTCATGAATTCAGTGGAATGAATGATGAGCTGTTGATTGCCGTCTTCCCTGGCTTTTTCAATACAGGCCTGGGTCAGTAATTTCCCGATTCCCATGCCTCTGACTTCAGGGTTAACTGCAAGCAGCCTGAAACCGGAAGCATTCTTTTGGGAAGTGGCCGTCCCGCCCGAACCGTAAGAACTCATATCACTGAAATAGACCACAGCCCCCTCAACTTTCCCTTCTGAAGAAACAGCGACCAAAAGTTGGGTGTGTGGTTTGTTGGTGATCTCTCCAATGTTCTCCAGCAGTTGATAGTACTCAGGCTGCTCTTTTTGGGAGGGAAAACCTTCCAAAGCTGCATACACGGTTACCATTAACCGTCCAATATCCCTGAACTCTTCAGGTTTGGCCTGCCTCACGGTATATTTCATGGAAACTCTATTTATAAGTGAGCGAGTCCCACATTAGATCAATAAGTTTCCTTCCCTGTTCACTGTAATTCTCATCCATGATCATGGTCATTATGAGAATGCCTTCATCTTTACGGCCCAGGCTGGCAACTTCATAAATATTGGTCTCATCCTTATAGGTTAGGATCGCTTTTGAAATTTCAATTTGCTGTCCAGAAATCAGTTTTCTGGAATAATTTTCCCGCTTCATCTCAAAACCATAATTAATACTCTCCTTAGTAACCTCATTCAGCATTAATTCATTGAGCATGCTAGGGTTCATGGCAGAGTATTTCTGGATCAATAAACCGGAACCTTCCGCCGTCATAATAGTAACCTGTTCAATCCCTTCGGCTAACTTCATGGAAGAGACCTTGTAGTCTTTTGAATATAGAAAGCTGAATAAATCGGTGTCAAAAAGAAGGGTGTCCTTTGTTGACACTTTTACTTTGACCATTTTTCCATTTATGGGGAGGTCGTACTCCTGGTCAGATGAAATTTCTATGGTCTTCCCGTCTATGTGAAGTAACAGGTCATCTTGTGCGAAGGAATTAAGTCCTGAAAGGAAGCAGAGGATTAGTAATACTTTTCTCATTTGAAATGTTTTGGTTAGTTCGGTTTTAAATTTATTTGACATTGGAAAAGATCCATTTCTCTTCTGAATTTCCTGGAAACAAAACCAGTTCATTTTCTGAAATTGAATGAATGTTCCACTCTTTACTGGAGCCGTCCTTCATGGTTATCACACTGCTTTCATCGTCACTTAGTTTCCAATCCCCGGTTTCGGTCATATTCATGATGTGTACTTCAAAAGTACTGTCTTTACGGAAATCAAAATAGGCGCCTGCGATCATGCTGCTGAGCAAATCGATCTGTTCCTGGGATTTTCCGGGGCTTTCTTTACGCTTTAAATACCATTTTTTGGAGATATCTCCTGAGGTGACCTTTACTTTTTCCTTTTTTGAAAGTTCTGATGTCTCTTTAAGGTCTGGAGCTTCTCCGGACTTTTTAAAGACCATAGCTCCTTTGCTGAGCTTCAGCGTCATTTGGTTCTCACTAAGATCGATCACTTCAAAATTATGAATGTCACCGGAATTTGATTTTAAAATAAGGGCTTTGGCTGATTCCCTGTAGCTCCAGGTGCCATTATCAACTTCTCCCATTATGGTGGCTCGATAGCTTCCTTCCGAATTAAAGGCCAGGGTCATATTTCCGAAGAGCATATCCAACATTTTTACGCTGGTGGAATCCAGTTTTTCCTGCTCATATACTTTTTCAAAACTCCATTTGCCTGGCAGAATTGTGCTTTGCTGACCATATACGCTAAAGCTGAAGAAGATGAATAAAACCTGAATTGTTTTCATGTCTCGTTGAAAGATTGGTGTTAATGGATGAAAGTTTTACAAATAAAGAAATTATTTTAATAAAGTTTTAAGAAAAATCATTTAAACAAACAAAAAGCCCGGAAGTTCATTCCGGGCTTTTTAGTCAAAATGTTTGCACTGTTATTTAATCATTTCAAACAATTTTTCTGCAACCAATTCAGAAGATGCCGGATTTTGTCCGGTAACGAGGTTACCATCCTTTAAGGCATATTCCTGCCAATCACCTTTTTTGGAGTAGATACCCCCATTTTCCTTTAGCATATCTTCTACCAGAAAGGGAACAACTTCCGTCAATTGAACAGCCGCTTCTTCTGAATTTGTAAATCCTGTAACTTTTTTGCCTTTAACCAGTGGTTCTCCTGTAGCGTTCTTTACATTTTTAAGAGCAGCGGGGGCATGACAAACAAATCCTATGGGTTTCTTTTGTTCGTCAAAAGCGCGGATTAATTGGATCGATTCTTCATCATTTGCCAGATCCCAAAGGGGGCCGTGGCCACCAGGATAGAATACCGCGTCAAAATCCTGGGCATTGACCATAGATAACTTTACAGTATTATTGATCACTTTTTGGGCAGCCTTGTCATTATTGAATCGCTCTGTTGATTCAGTCTGGGCTGAAGGGCTGGTACTACTAGGATCGATTGGCGCCTTACCTCCCTTTGGAGTTGCTACGGTAATTTCAACACCTTTATCTAATAATAAATAATACGGGGTTGCGAATTCTTCTACCCAAAAGCCTGTTTTTTTCCCTGTATCACCTAATTGATCATGGGATGTCAATACGAAGAGTACCTTCATTTCCTTGTTGACTTTTTGGTCGTTACTGTTTTTAATTTGTGCCTGTGGCGTTTGTGCGGTGGCTGTCATGCCAAAGCTAAGTGCCAGTACTAGCAATTTTATCTTCTTCATAATATTCTATTTTAATAAGTCATTTTTACAATTTTCTCTACATCTTCCGGCTTGAGGTTCTGATGTTCTCCCAGGCCTAGCCAACCTCGCTCGGTAAATCTTTTAGAGATTTCTTCAGCAGTACCGTGATAATCCTCGGTATAAGCCGATAGCCTGGTTTCTATGCCTAATTCCTGGAAAAATGTTTCTGTCCTTTCAATAGCAGCTGAGGCTTTATGATCGAGAGAACCTTCTTTAATATTCCATACTCTTTCAGCATATTGTGCCAGTTTCTCTTTCTTGCTTTCAAAGTTGAACTTATAATGGCTAGGGGCGATCACGGCAAGGGTTCTGGCATGGTCGATCCCGTATAGCGCTGTTAGCTCATGGCCCATGGCATGCACGGCCCAGTCTGTAGGCACCCCTTTTTGAATAAGTCCGTTTAAGGCCATTGTACAACTCCACATAAAATTGGATGCTGCGGTATAGTCTGTAGGATCATTCAGGACTTTTGGTCCAACCTCGATAAGGGTTTGGAGGATGCTTTCTGCAAATCTATCTTGTAAAAACGCTCCGCTTGGGTAGGTCATATATTGTTCCAGCACATGAGTAAAAGCATCTGTGATTCCGTTTACCAATTGGCGAGAAGGAATTGAATGAATTACTTCAGGATCCAAAATGGAAAACACTGGGAATAACCCCGGACCACCCATGCCTAGTTTTTCTTTAGTTTCTTCTCGGGTAATCACGGCTCCAGAGTTCATTTCTGAACCTGTTGCAGGTAGAGTCAATACTGTACCAAAAGGCATTCCTGTTTGAGTAGGGATCCTTTGAGTCAAGATATCCCACGGAGTTTCGCCTTCATAAAGTGCTGCGGAAGATAAAAATTTGGTGCCGTCAATTACAGAACCACCACCTACTGCCAGAAGGAAGTCTATCTTTTCATTTTTGATCACTTCCAGAGCTTCCATCAACACCGAATATTCGGGGTTAGCCGGAATACCTCCAAACTCTATAACTTCAAATTTTTCAAGTGCTTTTGTGACCTGCTCATAAATACCGTTCCTTTTTATACTACCTCCGCCGTAAAGCATGAGTATTTTAGCGTTTTCAGGAATTTCGTCGTTTAGTTTTTCTATTTGTCCCTTTCCAAAAATAATTTTGGTAGGATTCTTAAATTCAAAATTCTTCATCGATCTTTTTTCTGATTTATTATTCAATTACAGTTACCAGGTCTTCTTTGCTTTTACGCACTTTGACCAACCCTGCTAACCAGTCGTTTTCAGTATCCCGATAACCTAATGGAAGCATCAAACAGCTTCTCAGGTTTTTTTCCTTCAGGTTTAGAATCTCATCTAAAGCTTGAGGCTCGAATCCTTCCATAGGAGTACTGTCAACTTCCTCAAAAGCTGCGGCAGTTATGGCATGAGAAAAGGCAATGTAAGCCTGCTTTGCCGCGTGGTTGAAATTTTCTTCAGGGTCGCGATGCGGATAAAAACCAAGCAGTTTCTGACGGTAATTTTCCCAACCTTCATTTTTAAATCCTCGTACCGTATTGGTATGGTCAAACATTTTATTGATACGCTCCTCGGTGTAATTATCCCAGGCGGCAAATACCAGTAGGTGAGAGCAATCTGTAACTACAGATTGATCCCATGCGATAGATCTTATTTGTTTCTTAATTTCTGGATTAGTGATCACCAGGATTTCAAAAGGTTGTAAACCGCTTGAAGTAGGAGCAAGGGATGCTGCTTCAATGATCGTATCAATCTTTTCCTGAGGTATTTTTTCACCGTTCATCGCTTTGGCAGCGTAACGCCAGTTGAGTTTATCTAATAATTCCATACTATTTTAAATTAATGAATGTTCATTCTTTTTTGAAGTCCGGAACTTTTCCGGGCTCATTTTGTTGTGTACTAAATTTTAATGCTGTTCCAGGCTGTGGAATATGCTTTTTCCAATTCTCCTTTTCCAATAGAACAGAGATTCCGATTTTCCATATTCACCAGGAAGGAAATAGGGTAGATGGTGAAAGCATAGAGGAGATAAGGCGAGAGTGGTTTTATAACCCCTTCATTTTTTCCCCTTTCCCAAAGTTCCAGTAAAGGCTGTAGATGTTTTAGGCCTTCCTGCCTGCTTTCTTCGTCAATCATAGGCGTGTTATCACACTGCGAAAGAAAAAGCGACTGGTCTACTTGTTTAAGCTTATAATTTGCGATGTTTTTCCAGATCTTTTCAAAGCCTGTCTCCACATCCACCTCTGAATCATAGTCTTTAAATGCGTACGTGCTAAATTCAGCTTTCACCTCAATATAAACCTGATTCACCAAATCCTGCTTGTTTTCAAAATACAGGTAAATAGTGGCAGGTGAGACATTAGCCATTTTGGCGATTTTAGACATAGGAGTTGCATGGAAACCATTATTGTTTACCAGGCTTATAGTTGCTTTAACTAAAGCATCTCTCTTTATCTGACTTTTTGAAATCGCCTTCATGCCGTTTTATTCTGATGCAAATATACAAAAAAAGAATGAACGTTCATTTTTATTCCGTTATTCTTTGGATTGTTTCTTAGCAAGGTTGATTTTCAACTGTAATACCACAATCATAGTTGTGAACGTTACCGCGGTTATTAGGACTAACATTTTTAATTCCGGAAGGATATCAGAAATATTTCCGCTGTAATAAGCTACTTTTCTAAAACCACTCAAATAATGGGTTACCGGTATAGATTGTGCGAGTGCATTGATACCTTCTGGAATTGCCAGAGTGGGCCATGTAAATCCGCTCAAAACGAAAGCGGGAGTAGAGATCACCATTAAGAGTTCCGTGGCCTTTAACTGATTTGGGATCATAATAGAAAATAACATCCCGATCCCCATAGAGGCGAAGGTCAAAAACGTTGTTAAAAGCAGCATGGGGATATTGAATATATCTGCTTCAATATTAAAGAAAATAAAGAACTGGCTTACTATGAACCACATCAATGGTAATAAGATCAAAAATGGGGTGGCTTTCAGGCCTATGTGGTATACAGACCATTTTTTTACCTTAATAAGTTCCTTGAAATAACCATCCTCAAAATCTCGAGCAAAGACAAGTGCCATCGCAAGAAAGATCACCTGTTGCATGATCGCTCCTAAAAGTCCGGGTAGCATGAAACTTAGATAGTTTCCGGTAGAATTGTAGAGTTTATTAAAATTGATCTTAAAGCTTTCATAGGATTCCATGGCCTGAGAAGGATGCATTCCCTGTTTCTTCAAGCCTTCAATTTCGATTCCAGCATTCATCGTCATCAACACCTGCTGAATATTCTTACTTGCGATATTTGCATTCAGGATGTTCGCCATGTTGAGGTCGACTCTTACTTCCGGATGTCTTTTTTGAAGTATATCTGCTTCAAATCCTGAAGGGAGAGTGATCACAGCCGCATATTGTTCCGTGGCCATTTCTTCTGCAATGGTGCCTGGAGTATATCGAAGATCCTTCAGAAGAAGAGCTTCATTGTCATCAAAAGCATCTACAATCTTATCTGTCAAGGGACTCAAATCCTGATCGACTATCACGACAGGCAGATCTATAACTTTAGCTTGCTGGTACACATACCCAAATAGAATACCGTATAAAATAGGAGCTCCAAAAAAGATAGCACAGAGCACATTATTGGAAAATATACGTCTGAATTCTATTTTGAGTAATTTCAAAAATTCTTTCATTCTGTTACTTTTTGAGAAGTATGGTTGCATTCGTATAAAAAGTATGACCGGAAATGTCTGAAGTCGGGACTACTTTTAGTTCGTACACAGATTCAGAAAGGTCGTACAATGGCGCTGTACTGGTGATATCTGCATAATGAGCGAGTTGTTTTATCGCCTGTATCTTTCCGGGGATCTCTTCTTGGGTATAAGGATTAACCAACAGCAGTTCGTTCCCTTCTTTAAAATCATAAATATTAGATTCGTTCACGGTAAATCTAAAGTAAACGCTGGTTTTCTTGTAGCCGTTAAAAAGGGTATACCCGGGAGTGAGTAATTCACCTTCTTCAAGGCTGATTGTTTCTATTGACATATCTGCCGGCGCCAGTAAATAGATCTCATTTGAAGCGGTCAATACTTCTTCTTTGGCCCCTCTGGCACGGTCTAAATGTCCTTTTGCCTGGTCAATTTGTTCTGTTCTGGCTCCATTTTTAGCTTCATGTCTCTTTGCTTCCAGTGCCGAAACCTGAGCCCTGGCCATATTCAATTTCATTTTCACTTCATCCAGCTGCTGGCGGCTAACCAAAGAATCCTGGTACATGTTGTCCAGTCTATTATATGATTCCTTAGCGAAATCCAGTTGTGCTTTAGCCGCTTCCAGTTTTCCGTCGAGCTGAATCAATTGTTCGGTAGTGGCACCATTATAGGCCATATTCAATTGACCCGTTGCAGCCTTTACAGCGCCTTCGGCCTGGATCATTTTCGCATTGATCTCAGGAATATCCAAAAAGGCAAGGGTGTCCCCCTCTTTTACCTGCTGGCCTTCCTCTACATAAAGTTTGGATACGCGCCCCGCAAGCTTACTACTTACAGAGATGGTTTCAAATTTTACTTTTCCTCTAAAAGAAGTTATTTCCTCTTCATTGTTGCAGGATGTTAACGCTAATAGTGATAAAAATCCAAGTCCTAAATTTCTTAATGTTGTCATATATTTAAAAATGATGTTTTAGTAATTGAGTAATCCTTTTGCGTGAAGCAGAGCGGTGGTGGCTCTTCTTTGATCGAAGAATGACTGCTGCAGTTGGAATTTTGCTTTTTCAAGATCTTTTAAGCTGTCAAGCACCTCGTTTATTGAGGTCAGGTCATTCCTGTATTGCTTATCGACCATTTCATAAGTTGCCTCAGCAAGCTCGATCTCCTTTTTAGCAATCTCTGTATGTTGAAGTGCTGCTTCGTAATTAAGTTGAGCTTTGATCTGGCTAAGGGCTATCATTTCTTCGGCCTCTTCAATTTGTTCGCGGTACTTTTTGCTTTCCAGCTTTGACTGGAGGCTTTTCAATCGCGACTGGTCACCGTCAAAAATATTCCAACGTATTCCAACACCAACATACCACTGAGGGTCAAAAAGGGAAAGATCTTCTTCAAGGAATTCATAATGCCCTTTTAAGGCTACCTTCGGAATGAATTTACTTCGTTCCATTTTTGCTTTAAAGTCGGTGGCTTTTTCAGCTTCCTCTAAGGCCTTGATCTCATTTCTCTTTTCGGAATTTTCAGGGGTATTAACCAAAATTGAAGACAATTCCGGTTGAAGAAGTTTTAAATTCTCCTTTTCCTCACCAGTTAATTGGTGCAATACTTCAATCAATAATGTTTTGTTGTGGCTGAATTCTAATTGTTTTGCTGACAGCTGTTGTTTTGCTAATTCGATCTTTTTTCGACTTATGGGGGTAGCCAGGCCATTTTCAATAGCCTTTTTCACGAAAAATTCCTGTTCTGTTAGATATTCTTCAGAAGCAGATAGGACTTTTTCTGAAGCATTGATCAATGCGAGCTTATCATAGGTCTCAATAATCTTTATTACGGTCCTGTCTTTTTCAGCAAGGCCGGCGAAGTTCATCGAGGCTTCTTTGTGTTTGGCTGCTCTTAGCGCATTGGTAGCTTCCAGTCCACTAAATAACACCCAATCTAAATCTACCGAGGATTTTAAAATATTCTTGTCCTGTAGGTTGTTAGGTTGCTGAAGCGGAATATTTTCAGGGAATGGGGCATTGAAAGGTATGCCTGCTGCCTCCTTAATAAGCAACTTTTGAGTGGCCATTAGTAAATTTTTGGTGTCATCGTCAAAGGTGATATCGTCATTAAGGCGGGTGTAACTTCCGTTAAGGGTAACCTTAGGAAGAAATACAGATTTAGCCAACTTTTGATCTACCTGAGCTTTTTCGACATCCAGATCATATACATTCACGGTGTGACTTTTGTCAAGGCCTTTCTGTATAAGATCCTGTAAAGAAGGATCGAGCTGTTGTGCCCACGCAGAACCGGGAAATAGGCTAAGGGTCAAAAGGACTATAACACCAATCCAAAAGTGATTTATTTTCATTGCAACTGTTTTTTTTTAAGCAGTGCAAATTTCCTCACTAAGTAGAGCGTATCCTTTGACCTATGTCAAAAAGTAAAAATCAGGTTTTTTTGGAGTCATTGCGGCGTATGCGGCTAAGGGTTTCTTGCGTCATGCCAAGGTATGAGGCGATATAGCCTAAGGGGACGCGCGTTGAAATATCTGGAAACTCTGTAAGCATGTATTCATAGCGCTCTTTAGCGGTCTGAAATTGTAAGGCATTCAATTTATTTACCACCCGGGTGAGCATTTCGGTAGAGAGTAATCTTCCGAATCTTTCCATATTTGGGTATTTCTCGAACAGCCTGTCTAAATTCTCTCGGGTGATACTATAGGCCACAGAATCTTCAAGCATTTCAAGGTAATATATACTTGGAATTTGCTGAAAGAAACTTTCAATGCTCGACATGAATTTACCTTCAGTGAAGAACCACTGGGTAATCTCCTTGCCATCTTCCTTGAGGTAAAAACTCCTGCCGGCACCTTGTTCGATAAAGTACAGTTTAGTACATATCTGACCTTCCGTAACCAAATTTTGATTTTTCCCGAACGTTTCCTTTTTAAAATGGGAAGCAATATCGTGTAATTCTTCCGGCGGAAAAGGAACAATATTCTTTAAGGTATCAGTTAGGTTCATGAAGCAGATCGAATATGAAATTGAAAAGTGTCGCAAAGGTAAGATAATACCAAGGATAATTCCTGTGTGTTAGAATCTTCGGGTGCAAAGGAATATTATTTTGAATAAAATATAGCAAAGTCGCACTCTGGAATCCTTCCGAAGAAATTTTAATGCTTCAAAAAGTAAAAGGCTTTTCCAAATTGCTCTCCAAAGAAATAAGCAGCACTTATTAGACCGATAACAACATAAATTCCTATAAAGATCTTTTTAAGTTTTTTATTCTCAACTGCTTGTAAAGTGAAATATGCGGCGATGGTAACCACGCTACAGTAAAAGTAATCCATGGGGCAATATTAAATTCTAAACTTCCTTTGAAGGGTTTAAAAGGATAAGTGCAAATATTCGAAAAACGTTACAGGATTTGGAAAGAAATAGTAAAGAATTTTCAAAACACCATTTGACTTAAAATAACTCAACAGGAAAATGTTCAAAAAAGATTTCAGGTTGAAAACAGAAAAGCGCTGAATTTCTTCAGCGCTTTTTTTAAAATCTATAATTTGAAAGTTATCTTTCGATTGTCTGTAACCTGTCCGGTCCCACAGAAACGATCTTAACAGGTACTCCTATTTCTTTTTCAATGAAATCAATGTACTCGTTCAATTCCTTTGGAAATTCTGAAGGACTCGAGATCTTGGTGATATCTTCCTTCCATCCATTGAAGTGCTTATAAATAGGAGTTACATTCTCGGCCTCGATATTATAAGGTAGGTGAGTGATCTCTTCACCCCGATAGTTATATGCGGTACACACTTTAAGTGTTTTAAATCCGCTTAAAACATCAGCTTTCATCATGATCAACTGAGTTACGCCGTTTACCTGAACTGCATATTTTAAAGCAACCAGGTCAAGCCATCCGCAACGTCTCGGTCTTCCAGTGGTAGCTCCGAACTCACGGCCAACAGTTCCCATTTTTTCACCATCCTCATCAAACAATTCAGTAGGGAAGGGGCCGCTACCTACACGGGTAGTATAAGCTTTAAAGATCCCGAATACTTCCTTGATCTGATTAGGTGCAACTCCAAGACCTGTACAGGCACCTGCAGCAGTGGTATTTGAGGAGGTTACAAAAGGGTAGGTTCCAAAGTCAATATCTAATAATGATCCCTGTGCGCCTTCGGCTAATATACTCTTGTTATCATTTTGTGCCTGGTGAATATATTCTTCGCTGTCAATGAATTTCAACGTCTTCAATTCCTCAATAGCACTGAAAAATTCTTTTTCTAATTCAGCCAGATCGTACTGAACGTCAACATCGTAAAAACGGATCATCGCTTCATGCTTATTGGCCAGGTTGCGATATTTTTCTTTCCAGTCACTTAATTCAAGGTCACCAACGCGAATTCCGTTACGACCTGTCTTATCCATATAAGTTGGTCCGATCCCTTTTAAAGTAGATCCGATCTTGGCTTTACCTTTTGAGGCTTCACTGGCCGCATCCAATAAACGGTGAGTAGGAAGAATTAGGTGTGCTTTTCTGGAGATCAATAATTTCTTTTTGAAATCTCCGTCAAATTTTTTCAGGTTATCAAGCTCCCGCTGAAAGATCACGGGATCTATAACCACTCCGTTCCCAACAATATTGATGGCATTGTCATGGAAAATACCTGATGGGATAGTGTGTAAAACGTGCTTGATGCCATCGAATTCTAGTGTGTGCCCGGCGTTTGGGCCTCCCTGGAATCGGGCGATGATATCGTATTTTTTGGTGAATACATCTACAATTTTACCTTTTCCTTCATCTCCCCATTGTAATCCAAGAAGTAAGTCTACTGCCATAAAAATTCAGAATTAGTCGGTTGTTGTTTTTTTGTTTCCGTAAAAATATAAGGAATGTTTAGTGATCTCAATATCAAATACCTCCTCGATAGTCTGCTTTATAGATTGAATACGAGGATCACAGAACTCGATCACCTCTCCAGAATCGGTAAGGATAATATGATCATGGTTGCGGTCAAAATAAGATTTTTCATACTGGGCCTGATTATTACCAAACTGATGTTTTCTAACCAATCCGCATTCCAATAGAAGTTCAATAGTGTTATATAGAGTAGCACGGCTTACGCGGTACTTTTTATTTTTCATTTTAATATATAAGGATTCAATATCAAAATGTTCCTCACTATTATAGATCTCCTGCAGGATCGCAAACCGCTCTGGTGTTTTGCGGTGTCCTTTCTCTTCCAGGTACTTAGTAAAGACATTCTTTACCACTCCCTGATCATTTTTATTGACTACTTTTTTGCTCATGATGCTGGGTGCAAAGGTATAAGATTATTCACGTGAGACCTTATCAATACCGTTTATTTTTTTGAGGTTATCCATTAATTTCTTAAGGATATTATTGTTCTTAACGATGACAGTGATCTTCCCAGAGAATACGCCATCTGAACTGTCAAAGTAAATATTGCGCATGTTCACGTTCATGTTGCTGGAGATCTCTTTTGTTACATCATTTACTAAACCAAGGTTGTCAATACCGGTAAGTTTGATGACTGCCTTAAACTCCTCCTGGGTGGAATCCTTCCATTTCGCCTGAATGATCCGGTAAGCAAAATTACTCTGCAGCTGAATGGCATTTGGGCAGTCCTTTTTATGAACCTTGATACCTTCACTAACGGTTACGAATCCGAAGACGCTGTCCCCCGGAATTGGGTTACAACAATTTGCCAGTTTGTAATCCAGCACCTCTTCATCCCGGCCAAAGACCAACTGGTCATATTTTGCCGTGATCTCATCTTTATCAAGATCCTGTGACGTCTGGGTTTTTCTGATCTTGCTTTTGAAGAAGCTTACCAATGCGTTGCTTCGGGAAGCTGCGTAATCCTTTAATTTTTGGTTGTCTATGGTGCCGACGCCCACCCTGTAAAACAGGTCCAGGCTGGTCTTTAATTTGAAATAAACTACCAGTTCATTGATGGTCTTCTCGTTGAAAGGAATTTTCTGAGCCCGTAATTTTCGGGCCAGTATGGCTTTTCCTTCTTCTGCAATGCCTTTTTTTTCCTCTTTTAAAGAAGATTTTATCTTTGCCCTTGCTCTTGCTGTGGTGGCATAATCCAGCCAGTTCGAGTTGGGTTTTGCTTTTTCTGAAGTGATGATCTCCACCTGGTCTCCGCTGTTCAGCTCTGTACTTAAAGGCACCAGTTTTCCGTTGACTCGGGCTCCACGGGTGCGCAGGCCAACTTCTGTGTGAATGCTGAAGGCGAAATCCATTGGGGTGGCGCCCTTCGGAAGGGATTTTAGATCACCCTGTGGTGTGAAAACAAAGATCTCCTTGGAGTACAGGTTTAACTTGAACTGTTCAACGAAATCAACTGCGTTCACTTCTGAACTTTCGAGAGCTTCCTGAAGTTTGTTCACCCATTCTTCCAGTCCGTCTTCCTGGTTACCTTGCTTGTATTTGTAGTGAGCCGCATAACCCTTTTCGGCTATCTCGTTCATTCGCTCACTCCTTATTTGAACTTCAACCCAACGCCCTTTTGGCCCCATCACGGTAATGTGCAGAGCCTCATATCCCGTAGATTTTGGAGATGAGATCCAGTCTCTTAGTCGGGTAGGGTTTGGCCTGAAGTGATCAGTCACGATGGAATAGATCTTCCACGCCAGGAATTTCTCGTTCGCCGGATTCGTCCTATAGATAATCCTCACTGCGAACTTGTCATACACCTCGTCAAAGCTCACGTTCTGATTCTTCATTTTACGACGGATCGAAAAAATGGATTTTGGGCGACCTTTAATAGTATATTCGATTTCTTCCTTATCGAGTGAATTTTTGATCACATCGGTGAATTCAGCGATGTAGGCGTCTTGATCTTCCTTACTCTCCTTGATCTTCTGAAGGATCTCGTTGTAAACCTCAGGCTCGGTGTATTTCAATCCCAGGTCCTCAAGTTCGGTCTTAATATTATATAGCCCGATTCGATGGGCAAGGGGAGCATAAATATAAAGTGTTTCTGAAGCGATCTTTTCCTGCTTATCTGTGCGCATGGAATCCATCGTCTGCATATTGTGAAGCCGGTCTGCGATCTTGATAATGATCACCCGTACGTCATCATTCAGCGTGAGCAACATTTTCCGAAAGTTCTCTGCCTGCAACGAAACATCTTTATCGTGTTGTAAATGGGAAATTTTGGTAAGGCCGTCCACGATCCTGGCTACGGTTTTCCCGAACATACGCTCGATTTCCTCAATGGAATAAGGGGTGTCTTCAACCACGTCATGCAGTAAGGCAGCGGCAATAGAGGTTGCGTCCAGTCCTATTTCCGAGGCAACGATCTTTGCGACGGCAATGGGATGGAAAATGTATGCCTCGCCAGATTTTCTTCTTTGGTCTTTATGAGCATCAACAGCGACATCAAATGCGTGCCGGATCAATTTCTTGTCCTCATCGCTGAGCGTTTGATAACTTATGCGCAGAAGTTCTTTATACTGGTGGGCAATTTCCTTATTTTCTTTTTCAATAGCGGCGTCCGTCATCATGATTTAAAAATACAATTTAGATTGAAAACAAACAATAAAATTATGATCGTAGGTTTTTAAATCGTTTATACAGCGGCGGATGCGAATAATGCACGAAAACATAAGCCGGATGCGGAGTGAGATTACTCAGGTTATTCTTTGAAAGCTTCTTTAGGCCCGTTACCAGCGGTTCGCCTTTGTAAGTATTTTTGGCAAAATTGTCTGCCTGGTATTCAAACTTACGAGACAGGTAATTCATGATGATCCCCGTGATTTCAGAAATCGGACTGTACAATAGTCCGAAAGCGACAAGACCAATATGAAAGCCGGGAGTCTCTAAACCGAGCGCTTCGGAAAGTAAAGGATTTCCTACAAAAAGTGAAAGTAGCCAGAGCGTGAATCCGGTGGTCAAAATTCCAATGATAAGATTGATAATAATATGGTTCTTTTTGTAGTGACCTACCTCGTGAGCCAAAACGGCTACGATCTCTTCCTCATCCAGGTCGTTGATTAGCGTGTCATAAAGCGTTACTCTTTTCTCTCTTCCGAAACCTGAAAAATACGCGTTTGCCTTGGTACTTCTTTTAGAACCGTCAATTACAAAGATCTTTTCCAGAGTAAACCCTTCTTTTTGTGCGTAGGCTTCTATCTTTTGCCTCAAAGTGCCTTCCGGAAGGGGAGTCTGTTTATTAAAAAGCGGCACAATAAGCTTTGCGTAGAACATATTCAGAAAAATACTGAAAACAGCAACCAGGATCCAGGCATACCACCAAAAATCATCACCTGCGAACTGATAGAACCAGATAATGAGCGCCAGGATTCCACCGCCTAAAAGGATCATCATTCCCCAGCTTTTTATCTTATCCAGGAAGAAGGTCTTTTTCGTGGTCTTATTGAATCCGAATTCTTCTTCGATCACAAAAGTGCTGTAGTAGGAAAAAGGCAGCGATAAAATGTCACTTCCCAGCATGATGATTCCGAAGAAGATAAGACCTACAATAATGGCATTATCTGATACTGACCTTGCAATATTATCTACAAACTCAAATCCATCCAGGAATAAAAAGGTCAGTAGCACGATCATGGAAAAAGTGGAGGAGAGGATCCCGAATTGGTATCGGGTCTTTTTATAGCGTTGAGATTTTTGATATTCCTCTTCATTGAACACATCCTGCAAGGAAGCCGGGATGGGATCATTAAAATGTTTCGCGTTAAGGGCATCCAGGATCTTGTCTATTATAAAATCAAGCAGAATGATTCCCAGGATGATGTAAAAAAGCGTTTGTGGATTCACAGATATAATTATTTATCAAAAGGTCAATGCCGGCTAATATAATTAAATAAAATAGTCGAAATACTTTGGTTTTAGTTGAAGCCTCGTTGTCTTCTGGCTTCAAAGATAAGAATGCCTGCCGCGACCGAAACGTTCATGGAGTCGATCTCACCCTGCATGGGAATAATAATGTTCTGGGTAGTATTTTCCAGCCATTCATCGCTCAGCCCTGTAGCTTCGGTTCCCACCACAATGGCACTTCCGGGCTTGTAATCTATCATGTCATACGGAACTGAGGCCTGTAAAGCGGCTCCGTAAATGTTGATTTTTCGCTCCTTTAAGAATGCAATGATCTCTGAAGTGGTGCCGGTAGCGATAGTATTTGTGAAAACACATCCTACACTGGAGCGTACAATATTAGGATTGAAAAGATCGGTTTTGGGGTTGGCTATAAGCACGGCATCTACTCCTGCGGCATCTGCGGTTCTTAAAATAGCCCCGATATTTCCGGGTTTTTCGGGAGCTTCGGCAACCAGAATTAGCGGATCTTTTTTGTCTAGTTCTATATTGCAAAGGCCAAGATCACGGGCTTCAGCTACCGCGATCACCCCTTCGGTACCGCCGCGATAGGCGATCTTTGAGTAGATATCCTCAGAGATTTCAGTAATGATAACTTCCGAAGAAAAGCCTTTCATTAAATTTTCCAATGCTTCCGAAGAAAAAAGATCGGGACAAAAATAGATCTCCCTAAACTTGTATCCGCCTTTTGCAGCCAGACTGATCTCTCGCTGGCCCTCAATAAGGAAAAGACCTTCCTTCTTTCGGGTTCTGGATTTTTCCTGAAGCTGAAGCAGCTTTTTTATCGTTGGATTCTGAAGACTACTAATTTGTTTGTGCATGCAGCAAAGATAGTAAAGTGGCGGCGTAGATTTTCAATGATCTGGAGACCGCTTCTAAAGTTAAAGTTCGATTAAAATCCGGGTCAAAAATGATCTAAAGTCCTGCGTTATTTTTTGAAGCCGTAAAAATGTTATAATTTACTGATTGTGAAAAACTTAAATTCGAAATCATGAAGAAGATATTACCTGTGAAAAATGCCTTTAAGCCGCTGGCTTTTATTTTTATGGCCATTCTCATAAGTGCCTGTTCAAAAGATATTGTATTCCCTACTTCTGAAGTTGTGCCTGCGGCGACGGCAGTTCTAAAGATAGATCAAAATAAAAGCGAGAACTATGAGATAAAACTTTCAGTAGAAAATCTTGCCACCCCTGACCGACTAAAGCCTTCGCGGAAGAATTATGTCGTCTGGATGGTTACCAAAAAGCACGGAACTATAAACATAGGAAACCTTAGGGTGAACCGAAAAAATAAAGCCGAACTGGAAACAGTTACTCCTTATGAACCTATCAAGGTATTCATTACGGCAGAGGATGGGGATGAGGTCGTGCTGCCTTCCACACAGGTCGTCATGGATTCGGGAAAATTTAAAGTATAAAAAAAGGCTGTCTGAGGACAGCCTTTTGAAATGAAATCATTTCTTTATTACTCTGTCTGAGTATCATATTTCTCAGAATATCTTTTTGCCAGGTTGGTCTGGTGACTTTCCAGGCTGATATCTCTTCCCTGAATGAAGGCTTTGGTCACTTTGTTGGTTCGCATGTCTAAAGCGTCTCCTTCGCTGATGAACAGGGTCGCGTCTTTACCAACTTCTAAAGTTCCCATCTGGTCATCAACTCCAAGAATTTTTGCGGTATTGGAAGTGATCATTTTTAGCGCTTCTTCTTTGTCAGCGCCAAAAGCGATAACGGTACCGGCGTAAAAAGGCAGGTTTCTTGAATTCATGCGTTCCATGTCCCCGCTGGTTTCAAGACCTACCAGGACACCTTTTTCATTTAGCAGATGCGCCATTTTATAAGGCAGGTCGTAATCCTGGTCTTCAAGGTTTGGCGTGTCGTGAACACGACCTACTAAAACGGCAATATTGTTGGCCTTCAGTTGATCAGCGATCTTATAGGCGTCATAACCTCCCACTAAAACAACATTTTTAAGACTGTGTTCTTTTATAAAAGCTAAAAGATCTATGATCTCTTTTTCAGCATCAGCATGAAAATAAAGCCTTTTGTTTCCTTCAAATACCTCTTTCATGGCTTCGAAAGGAAGGTTGGTCTTTTCTCTTGGTCCTGCTAGATAGGCCTTGGCATTTTTAAAGAAGTCTGAAAGATCTCTTACATGCCCTTCATATTTATCATTTGGTTTGATTCCACGCTCTTCACCTTCCCACCAGCGGCCACGGCGAACTGTGTTTGGCCAGTTGATGTGCAAGCCGTCATTTTCTTTTAAAACAGCATCTTCCCAGTTCCATGCGTCGAATTGAACGATCGAGGAAGTACCTGAGATCCTTCCGCCACGAGGAGTGATCTGACCAATCAACACCCCGTTGGGACGCATACTTTCCACAACATGACTCTCTGCATTGTAAGCCACAACACTTCGAACATGCGGAAGCATTTCACCCAATTCATCCTCGTCATCACTCTGGCGTACCGCATCGATCTCAACCAGACCCAGTGTGCTGTTAGGAGCGATAAAGCCCGGGTAAACATGCTTTCCTTTGGCTTCAATAACAGTTCCCCGGTAAGGCATTTTTGTAGAAGAAGCATCTGTTATGGTCCTGATCTTTCCATCTTCCAGGATGATCAGGCTGTTCTTGATCATTTCCCCATTACCAATATGGGCGGTAGCACCAACAATGGTGACCGGAGTTGTTTGCTTGGCTGCCGGGGTTTGCTGGGCAAACAATGTTCCCGCAAATAATAGCACCGGCAATAAAAGTATCTTGATATTTTTCATTTCAATTTTAGTTTAAAAGAAGGGTGTCACAATGCATTTCATCTTTTTTGGAATCTTTCACCGGCTGTGTTTTAAGACCGTTGTTTTTGGCTTTAAGCATTTGCGTAGTGAGAATATTCTTTTGACGCTCGATCTCCTTGCGCAGTTCCTGGTCTCTTTCAAGATCAAAATAAACGGTTCCCTCGATCATGGTTTTCTCAGGTTTAGCGTAAACAGACATTGGATGGTCTGACCAAAGCACAAGATCTGCGTCCTTTCCTTCTTTGATACTACCCACCCGGTCATCAATATGTAACAATTTAGCGGGGTTCAAAGTGACAAATTTCCAGGCTTCTTCTTCGGAAATATTCCCGTATTTCACACTTTTCGCGGCTTCCTGGTTAAGGCGACGGCCCATTTCGGCGTCATCACTGTTGATGGCTACAGTTACTCCCGCATTGTGCATGATGGCTGCGTTCTGCGGAATCGCATCCTTCACTTCATATTTGTACGCCCACCAGTCAGAGAAAGTAGAACCCCCGGCACCATGTGCGGCCATTTTATCGGCTACCTTATAACCTTCCAGAATGTGGGTGAACGTGTTAATGTTGAATCCGAATTCTTCGGCTACTTTCATCAACATGTTGATCTCACTTTGCACATAGGAGTGAGCTGTAATATGTCGTTCCCCGTTTAGGATCTCCAAAAGGGTTTCCATTTCAATATCCTTACGGTAAGGTTTTCCGCTCTTCTTTAATTTTTCGTATTCCTTAGCCCGGGTGAAGTAGTCAACGTAAACCTGTTCCACACCCATCCTGGTCTGGGGAAACCTTGAGTTGCTGCTCCAATTTGACTGTTTAACATTTTCCCCAAGTGCGAACTTGATGAACTTAGGTGAGTTGTTAAGCAGCATTTCCTGGGGACTATGGCCCCATTTCATTTTTAAGATCGCTGATTGGCCCCCAATAGGGTTAGCCGATCCATGAAGCAATTGCATGGTGGTAACCCCACCGGCAAGATTGCGGTATACTCCGATATCATCAGGATCGATCACGTCTTCCATTCTCACTTCGGCGGTAGAGTTGTGGCCGGCTTCATTTACCGCGGAAGCTGCCAGGTGTGAGTGTTCATCAATGATCCCTGTTGTAAGATGTTTTCCGGAAGCATCGATCACCGTGGCACGACCTGCTTTCAGGTTTTTTCCCACTGCAGCGATCTTTCCGTCTTTCACCAACACATCGGTATTCTTCAGGATCCCCGTCTCTTCATTGGTCCATACGGTTGCATTTTTAAACAAGAAATCCTGTTGCTTCGGAAGGTTTTCAAATCCGTAGGCCATATTTGGAAAGGAAACAGGCATCAATTCAGGATGCTCTTTCTTGTCGTCTTTTTTGTCTTCTTTGGAAGCATCAGCGGTACGGGTTGCCGCAAATGTGGTTTCAGAACCTTCTCCTAAGATGGCTTTTCCGGAGAAGCTTTTTACTTCCGAAGGGATCTTGGCAACGAGCCTGGTATATTCCGTTTTTGTGGTATCAGGCGAAGATAAGATGATGTTCAGCCAGTTGTTCTCATAAGTGAGTTTTGAACCTATTTTCTTGTCGTCCAGTGTCACTTCAGCCTTTGGTTTTGCAGGCTCACCGGTGATCTTCATGCTGTAATTGTTTCCTCCCGCGGTAAGCTCATAAGTACCATTGAGTTTTACGATATTCATATCTTCGATGACCGCTCGCTTCCCCTGAACCCAGTTCTCGTATAAAGTGGTTTCCTTGTCAAAATAATCACCTGATGTAATAATGAAGTTGGCGAAAGCGCCTTCTTTTAAGGTTCCCAATTTATTTTCCTTGCCCAGAATTTTAGCCGGTACCGTTGTAAGAGCAGCCAGAGCCGTCTTTTTATCCAGGCCGTATTCTACCGCTTTCAGGAGATTTGCCTTAAATTCTTTGGTATCATTGGAGGTAAGTGCAAACGGAATTCCTTTTTCGGCCATCATTTTTAAGTTGGCCGGTGCCTGGTTCCATTCCTTCATGTCTCCAAGGCTGGCGTAATTCGCCATATATGGATCTTCCACGTCAAATGGCTTCGGAAAGTTTAGAGGAACAATAATGATTGCGTTGGTTGCCTTAATGGCATCCAATCTTTCAAATTCCTTTCCGCTTCCCACGATCACATACTGTACACCAAATTCATCACCAACTTTGTCAGCTCTCAATTCATCTAGTAAACCATCGGTTTTAAAGATCTGAACCAGGTTTTTATTTTCGTTGAAAGCTTCCAGAGCAAGGTCTTTATTGTTGGCGTGACCTTTTGAATACCAATCTGCATCCAGGTAAGTTTGCCTTAGCAATGCCATTGCTCCCATGATAGAAGTTGGGTAAAGCTGCTTTGATTGCGCGCTTTTTTCAAAGGAAAGGTATTGACCAGATCTTTGATCAATGATCCTGTCGCCTTCGGTTCCTTCGGAATTTAGCGCGACCAACATCCCGGTACCACGAACAATTCCGTCGGGCATATGAGTATTGACTGCCCCAAAGCCTAACTTCCGAAGATTTTCAGCTTCCTTGGCGTCATATTTAAAGGTTTCTAATGCTGAAGTTTCCGGACGAATATGATCATTCCAGTAATAGCCTTCCCTTGCAGCATCGTATTGAGGATTTCCGCCAAAGGGATTTCCCGGAGAATTTTTTGGTTTTTCAATTCCGAAGTTGCTGTAAAGATCAATGAAAGAAGGGTATATTTCCTTGCCTTTTAGATCAAAGACTACAGCATTTGCCGGGACTTTAATGTTTTTTCCAACCGCGGTGATCTTACCGTCCTTAATGGCAAGCATGCCGTTTTCAATGGTTGTAGCAGGATCCACATGGATCTTCGCGTTCTTTAAAACTGTGTAGTTCGTGTTCACTTCAGCCTTTACAGCGTCGTTTTTAGGAAAGTACTCCTGTGCCTGCAGGCCAAGGGAGGCACAGAACAGGAGGCAGGTCAAAAATTTGATTTTCATACAATGATTTAAGTTAGGAGGTCTGAAAAATTAAGCGAGAAAGTTAACAAAAAATAAAGAACCGGATTCCTTATTACAAATTTTGTCGATCCTTGAAATAATTCACCAAAAGTGCCACTACATAACTGTAGCTCTTCATGCCTTCAGGTTGATTGTTGGCCTTTAAAAAGCTGTTATAGGTGTACATGAATAAAGGTTCCATCGGGTTTTGGTGCTTTTCCCAAAACTCTCGTACCTCAATGTAATTGAGTCGGATCCCGTAATTAAGGCATTCCATAAGTTCATTGGTGAGCTCGGGCTCGCGGTAATAGAGTTCGCTAAGACAATAACTGAGTGCAAAAGTGTATCCTGAATACCTGAAATACTCGTCAGGGTGGTTCATGGTCGCCAGGCAAGCCAAAAAATTAGCTTCATTTTCCTTGGCGAACCCTAACTGGTGGCCAATTTCATGGCTGGCTGTGGTTGGAAGTTTATAAGGAACGATAACGGTATTCACCTGTCCTTCGTTGGTAAGCGGATTCAAATATCCGTTGAAACCCATGTAAGTGAGTGGCAGGCTGTAAATTGATCTTTTCAGGCTTTCGTGATCATATTCCAGTTCAGGAAAAGTTTCCTCCAGATTCTGGTACCCGTCACGGGTCATGTTCAGGATTTCCCCTTTTGAATACGGAAGATCTACTTTGACAGAATCATCTTTTGTGATCGAAGTATGCAATTTGTTGGATCTATCGATCAGGTGAAGAGTAAGTTTATGAAGATCTTCAGTGGAATAATCGTTCTCTATTTGCAAAGTTTGATGCAGCGGCTGTCGATAGTAATTGAAACCCCAGAAAATATTGAAACAAGCATAGATTATGGAGAGTGTAGCCAGGGCTTCGAGTCCCCATCTTTTCGGATTTCTGAATCTTTGCTTAATCCTTAAAACGAGCCATCTTATCAACATAATGATAAGTACTCCGTAAAGGATGTCTCCGAGGGAAAAAGGAAGAAATCCCAGTCCCATTCGCATTAGCGAGGAGGTAAAAGGATAAATGCCCATACTGTACCAGTTCTCAACAAAATTAGGGTACATGGCCAGGATCCTAATCAGCAAGATCTGGACGGGGAGTAACATGGCTAGAATGAGGGCCGATTTTTTCTTCACCTTTCAAAAATACGAAAATTGACTGCCCATCCTAATGCCTTCTGAAAGGGAAAAACACTTAGTAGTTTCCCTTTTAACTTCTATCTTTGTGGGAAACACTAAAATCTCTAGAAATGAATGAAGAAATAAGAGCTTTGGAGCCAAAGCCGCTATGGAATAAATTCGCTGACCTTAATGCTGTGCCTCGTCCTTCCAAAAAGGAGGAAAGGGTAATTGAGTTCATGAAAAATTTCGGGAACAAATTAGGTCTTGAAACACTTGTGGATGAAGTGGGCAATGTGATCATAAGAAAGCCGGCCACTAAAGGAATGGAAGACAGAAAACCGGTGGTTCTTCAGTCCCACCTTGACATGGTTCACCAAAAGAACAGCGATTCTAATTTCGATTTTGACAACCAAGGAATTGAAATGTATGTGGAAGGAGATTGGGTGAAGGCGAAAGGAACTACACTGGGTGCCGATAACGGACTTGGCGTGGCGACCATGATGGCTATTTTGGAAAGCGATGAGATCGCGCATCCTGAGCTGGAAGCTTTATTCACCATTGATGAAGAGACCGGAATGACCGGGGCAATGGGACTAAAACCCGGACTTCTAAAAGGAGAGATCCTTTTGAACCTGGATACCGAAGAAGATGATGAGATTGGAATTGGGTGTGCAGGAGGTGTTGATGTCACCGCTGCCAGAACTTATAAGGAAGAAGAAACCCCTGAAAATTCAACAGCCTATAAGATCGTTGTAAAAGGATTGCAGGGTGGACACTCCGGAATGGATATTATCAAAGGTCTTGGAAATGCCAATAAATTGATGAACCGTATCCTTTTTGACGGATTTGAAAACTTCGGATTAAGGATCGCTGAGATCAATGGGGGAGGACTTCGCAACGCGATCCCTCGTGAAAGTGAAGCTGTGGTTGCTGTGGAAGATATTCAAAAAAAGGATTTCCTGGAAACTTCTGAAAAGCTGATCAACGAGATCAAACAGGAATACAAATCTCTGGAGCCAAACATGAAGATCGAGCTTACCGAAACAGAACTTCCAAAGAAAGTGATGGAAGTAGGAGCTCAGGAGTTATTAGTGAAAGCTATTTATTCGGCTCACAACGGGGTGTACAGAATGAGTCCTGAAATTGAAGGACTGGTGGAGACTTCTAACAACATCGCGAAGGTGGTTGTAAAAGAAGGGAAGATCGAGATCCTTTGCCTTACAAGATCTTCTGTAGAATCTGGAAAGAATGACTTAGCGAACAGCTTGCGTTCAGGATTTGAGCTGGCAGGTTTTGATGTTGAGCTATCAGGTTCGTACCCGGGATGGGCTCCGAACATGGATTCTGCCATCCTAAAGGTACTGGATGAATTGTACCAGGAAATGAACAATGAGAAAGCTGATATCGCTGCTTGTCATGCTGGACTCGAATGCGGTATTTTAGGAAACCACTATCCTGAAATGGATATGATCTCATTTGGGCCGACCATTCGAGGAGCGCATTCACCGGATGAAAGAGCGAGCATTTCTTCGGCTAAGAAGTACTGGGTCTTTGTGAAGGAAGTTCTAAAGAACATTCCGAAGAAGAATTAGAAAGACTGATTACAGGATAAAAAAAAACAGGCTGCCAAAAATGCTTTTTTGGCAGCCTGTTTTAGTTTTAGATAAATTGAGCTTACTTGATGCTCACCAATTCTATTTCGAAAATTAGATCTGCTCCAGCCGGAATTACCGGTGGTGCTCCTCTTTCACCATAACCAAGATGAGCAGGAATGAAGAGAACTGCTTTATCACCTACTTTCATTTGCTGCACCCCTTCTTTGAATCCAGGGATCATAGGTGCATCAGGGCTGTAAAGAACCGGCATTGGAGCATAACCGCCCATTTGCTGTCTCTTTTTATTGATGTTGTCGTATTTTTCGGCCACTGGTTCCAGATTGGTGTCGAAAAGATGCCCGTCGTTAAGGTATCCTTCATAATTCACCAATACGGTATCACCTGTTTTAGGATCAGGTCCGTCTCCTTCTTTCAAAAAGGTAATCTTAAGTCCACTTTCTAACTCCTTAGCCTCGGCTTTTAATGAATCCATTCGAGCCTGAGTAGCTTGTCTTAGTTCACCCAATGCTTTTTCCTTAGCTTCGGCTTCAGCCTTGAAACTTTGAAGTTTCTCGCTTAAAACATTTGCGGCCTTGAACTTCTTAGCGTCTCCGCCTTTTCTAATAATGTTCACTTCTTCCATTACTACCGGTTCAAGCGGCTTATCTCCTGGGCCGGTTTCCACTGACCCAATCTGGTCAACTACTTCCTGACCTTTAACCACCTTTCCAAAAACGGTGTGCATTCCGTCTAACCATGGAGTTTCTTTAAGAGTGATGAAGAACTGACTTCCGTTGGTGTCAGGTCCTGAATTTGCCATGGAAAGAATTCCTTTAGAGGAATGTGTCAAAGTATCCACGATCTCGTTAGGGAATTTGTATCCCGGGCTTCCCTGGCCGGTTCCTGTAGGATCGCCTCCCTGGATCATGAAGTCTTCAATGATCCTGTGAAAAGTAAGGCCGTTATAGAACTTCTTCTCCTTGTAATCATCATCCACCATAGTGCTCTCACCTTCGGCAAGGGAAACAAAACTGGCTACGGTCATAGGAGTTTCCTGGTAGTATAATTCGGCTATAAAACTGCCTTTATTGGTCTTGAATTCGGCATACATTCCGTCTTCAAGCTCAGGGTATTCCTCATTACAGGCAGTGAAAGACATAAGTACACTGCATAAAAGTAAAAAACTGATTTTTTTCATTCTTTTTCTAATTGTTTGGGTTGTTATTTTCCTGGGAGATCTTGTTTAAAGTAACGGTGGAGATCACCGGTACATTTGTCCCAATTTTCTTTTTATCGCCGTAATATCCAAAAGCTTTATGAGAAGGGAAAAGGAAAGTCACGGTTTCTCCTTCTTTCATGATCTTAAGGCCTTCCCGTAAGCCACTGAACAATTTTTCTTTATCCATGGCATAAGTGCGGGTTGGAAGCTCTTCTTTTGAATAGATGTTTTGCCCCTCAAGGGTGCGAAGATTGTAATCGAACTCCACAATATCGCCAAATTCAGGAGTGGCCGCTCCGGTCGTGTCTTTAGTGTGGTAGTAATACCAGAAACCGTTGGGAGAAGAGATGTATTGATGGGTAGAATCTTCTTCTATGATCTGTTTTATCTGCTTTTCTTCGGCGGCAACGATCTTTTTATTGCGTTCTATAGATTCATTTATATAGGATCCCGATTTTTGGGTCACCGGTTTTCTGGCTTCCGGAGATTTACAGGAAACTACCAGCAGTATTCCCAACAACATGAATATCAAATTCCTCATTTTGCTAAGCTAGTTTTGTAATCGGGTAAGATACTAATAAATTTCTCAATGGTTTCTTCGAGTGACAGGTCGCTTTTTCCGCCGGCAGCGTTGATATGGCCGCCTCCCTGGAAATGTAACCTGGCGAAATCATTAACGGAAAATGTACCTTTTGAGCGGAAGGAGATCTTGACGATCTTTTCAGCTTTGTTCTCAATAAAGATAGCAGCGAATACGGTACCTTCCAAAGAAAGGCCGTAGTTCACGAACCCTTCGGTATCTCCTTTTTTAAAGTTGTTTTTATCCAGTTCTTCCTGAGTAAGCACTATGTAGGCTGTTCTCAGTTCTGGTACTACTTTCAGATTTTGCAGGGCTAGTCCCAGCAACTGCAGCCTTCCGTAGGAATTAGTATCGTAGACATTCTCATGAATGTTGGTGTTGTCTGCGCCCAGTTCAATTAACTCGGCGATCACACGATGGGTGAGACTGGTAGTAGAACGATACCTGAAAGAACCGGTGTCGGTCATGATTCCGGTGTATAAACAAGTGGCGATCTGGGCATTTAGACTGTCCTTTAAGCCTATATTTTCAATGAAGTGATACACCATTTGGGCGGTAGAGCACATACTGACATCGCTGTAAGTGACAACTGCGTAATCGTCCGGTTGCTGGTGGTGGTCGATCATGATAAAATCTGCTTCGGCTTCTTCCAGAACAGGCTTCATGTCACCGGCCCTTGAGAGGTGATTGAAGTCCAGGGTGAAGATGACATCGGCTGCTTTGATATACTGGTCGCTTTTTTCCTTTTCCTTCTCATATATGATTACCTCTTCCTGGTAGGGCATCCATTTAAGGAAATCGGGGTAATCATTTGGCGAGATCAATTGTACCTCATGATGCTGGCCTTCCAGCAGTAACTTCAAGGCCAGGGTAGATCCCATAGCATCTCCGTCTGGGCCCTTGTGAGGCACGATCACTACTTTTTTCGGAGAGTCCAGTAACTCCTTTACCTTAGATATATCTTCATTTGTCATAGAAGGCGAAGATACCGATAATTTGAACATTTAAAAACGAAGAAATTGATTTCCGAAGAACGAAAACGGAAACGAATTTCTTTAAAACCCTGCTGAAAAGCATATAATAATCAATAGGTTGTTGGAATTGGAATTGAAATGACTATTTTTGCAGCCAAATTTAAAATTGATGTAATGGCAGGAAATAGAACTTTCACCATGTTAAAGCCCGATGCAGTTGAAAAAGGACACATTGGAGCTATTTTAGAGCAGATCACTGCTTCAGGATTTAGAATCGTAGCATTGAAGCTTACTCAAATGACTCGTCGTGATGCCGAGAAATTCTATGAGGTACACAGTGAGCGTCCTTTCTTTGGAGAATTGGTTGAATTCATGACCCGCGGACCGATAGTAGCTGCAATCCTTGAAAAAGAAAATGCAGTTGAAGATTTCAGAACTCTTATTGGTGCTACTAACCCGGAAGATGCTGCGGAAGGTACTATCAGAAAAAAATACGCTTCTTCAGTTGGTGAGAACGCAGTTCACGGAAGTGACAGCGATGAGAACGCTAAGATCGAAGGAGAATTCCACTTTGCAGGAAGAGAAATGTTCTAAGGTTTGACCTTAATTGATATAAAAAAACCACCTTTTTGGGTGGTTTTTTCGTTTATAAATACTCTGAAATAATACTATCTCAAAATGAGCTTTTTCACCAGCTCTTTTCCCAGTTCTTCGTTCAGCATTTTTACGATCTTATCCTTACCGTAGCTCAATTCTTCCCTTAGTACAGAAGAACTCAATTGCACATACAACGTATCCCGTTCCAGCTTAATGGCCGTAGTGTATTTTTCAATGGCAGGACCCATCTGGCTGTTCCAAACATCCCGTACATTTACCTTGTCGAGACCTTTTTGCAGCTTGTTGTCTGCCACAAATTCCTTCAGGGCATCACTAATACTCAGGTGGTCGTTAATCCTCTTGGCCATAATCTGTTGAATAAGGGGTGAATCGTTTGTAGGTGTAGATGATCCCCAGCTGGTTTAAAATTTTTATTTCGTTTTCTTCGGAAGAGAGCAGGGTCTCTTTCCATGAATTGAAAGGAGTGGTATAGTACAAATTAATACTGTCATTTTCAACCTTCACGGTGAAATTCTCGCGGTCTTCAGAAGTAATGAACGTTCCGCCCAGTTGTGGCCTCACTTTTTTCCGGAAGCCTTCATTTTCTTCCACCTGTATGTAATCTACCATTTCGCTAAACCGGAATTCCTTTTTGATACCTTCAGGAAGTTCAGCGAGTTTGATCTCCCAATAGCCGTTGAGGTTCTCAATTTTTTCTTCAGGAGAACGGGTATCACATCCCAGTAGAATACATGTTAAAAATAGGATCAAAAAAGACCTTTTCATAGCCTGAACATTTTATAGGTTTGACCTGTTTGTTTTACCACTTTCTCAGTTCTGTCTCCATGGGTGTCACTGATAAAAAGCTGTCCCAGTTCATCTGTAGCTACAAGATCTACAATGTGGGCTACGCGGTTTTCATCCAGCTTGTCAAAGATGTCATCCATTAAAAGAATAGGGGAGACCTTACTTAGGTTTTTGATGAAATCGAATTGCGCCAGTTTCAGGGCGATCAAAAATGATTTCTGCTGACCCTGTGATCCAAATTTCTTTATAGGATGTCCCGCGATCTCAAAGCTCAGGTCGTCTTTATGGGTTCCTACGCTGGTATACTGCAGCGCCATGTCTTTTTGAAGGTTATCTTCCAATAGCTTTTTAAAGGGCTCATCCTCCAGCTGACTTTTATAAACCACCGAAACTTCTTCCTTCTCATTGCTGATAGTGGCGTATCTCTTCTGAAAAATAGGAATAAACTCTTCTAAAAACGCTTTTCTCTTTTTATATAAAGTATTACCCAGTTCTTCCAATTGATGGTCATACACCGAAAGTGTGTCCCGGTCAAAAGTGTGATTTGCGGCAAAGTATTTTAAAAGGGAATTTCTCTGGGCCAGGATCTTTCCGTAGTTGATAAGGCTAATGAGATATTGATTGTCACTCTGCGAGATCACCCCGTCAATGAACTTTCTGCGGGTTTCGCTGCCTTCTATAATAAGGTCACGGTCTGCAGGGGAAATGATCACGGTAGGAATAAACCCAATGTGTTCGCTGAATTTCTCGTAAGGTTTATTGTTCCGTTTGATCATCTTCTTCTGGCCTCTTTTGGCGCTTACGATAATCTGTTCTTCACGTCCGTTCTTTTCAAACTCTCCTTCTATCACAAAAAAGTCGGCGTCATGACGAATGTTTTGACTGGTAATAGGGTTGAAGTAGCTTTTTCCGAAGGATAGATGGTAAATACTATCCAAAATATTCGTTTTACCGATCCCATTATTGCCTACAAGGCAATTTATTTTTCGGTCAAACTCAAAAGTAGCCGATTCAAAATTCTTGTAATTTAATAGAGATAAGGATTTTAGAAACATAAACAGCTGTTGTTCAGCAAGATGGTTTTAAAAGAAAATTAAGGAAACTCCCATTCCTTAGGCAGTGCAAATTATGATAAATAAACAAATTATTTCCCTTTTAATTTTAAAGAAATATTCTATTTTTGCCCTTCAATTAACGTTTATTTATGGCAACTTACAAGAAAAGAGGATATAAGCCGAATACCAAAGAAGAACAGCAAAATTCGGTAGAAGATCAATCAACTACAGCTGAAGTATTTAACACCCTTGATGAGGGAGCGAGTAAAACCGAAGAGTGGGTTGCGAAAAATCAAAAGTATATCTTCATTATTATTGGTGCTGCGGCATTGGTGATCCTTGGATACCTAGGATACGAGGAATTCATCCAGGAGCCAAAAGAGGCTGAAGCTGCGAACGAAATGTTCCAGGCACAGCAGTATTTTGATTCTGCACTAGCTGGATCTTCAGCTCAAAGCGATTCTCTTTACAATCTGGCATTGACCGGGGGACAGGGGAAATTCGGATTTGAAGATATCATTGAGAACTATGGTGGAACAAAAGCCGGAAACCTTGCAAACTACTATGCGGGGATGGCTTACCTTAACACGAACCAGTACGATAAAGCTATCGACAGACTTGAAGACTTCAAAAGCGATGACGAAATATTAGCTCCTCTTGCAAAAGGTGCGATCGGGGATGCATTCATGCAGATCGATCAGCCTGAGAACGCGCTTGATTTCTATGAAGAGGCGGCTAAAATGAGAGATAACAGCTTCACAACTCCAAAATTCCTTATGAAAGCGGCTGTGGTTGCGATCAAATTAGGAGAAGGTAGTACTGCTGAAGAATATCTTACCAGAATTAAAAATGAGTACCCAGATGCTCCTGAGGCAAATCAGGTAGCAGTTTACTTAGGGCAGGCTCAGGCAATGCAATAAGAAACTATGGCAACCGAAGGAAAAAATCTTTCAGAATACGATAAAGACACGATCCCAAACGCGAAGGAATTCAGGTTTGGGATCGTCGTTTCTGAATGGAACGATACGATTACCGAAGGTCTTTATGAAGGGGCCAAGAAGGTACTTCTTGAAAATGACGTTTTAGAGCGCAAGATCGAACGTTGGAATGTACCGGGTAGTTTTGAATTGATCTACGGGTGTAAAAAAATGCAGGAGAGCTATGATATGCTCGACGCAATTATTGCCATTGGCAGCGTGATAGAAGGGGAGACCAAACACTTCGATTTTGTATGCCAGGCTGTTTCCCAGGGTATCAAAGATCTGAACGTACAAAGTGACATTCCTGTGATCTTTTGTGTGCTTACAGACCAGAACATGCAGCAGGCGATTGATAGATCTGGCGGGAAGCACGGTAATAAAGGAGCCGAAGCTGCAGTGGCTGCCATTAAAATGGCGCAACTTCGCAAGGACGCCAGGATCTAACCTTCTTTTTCTCACGGCACTGTTTTTGAGGTTAACACTTTGCGTAAGGAACCTTCGGAATTCTTAGGCTTTTTAAGTAAATTTGAGTTTCCGGAAATTAAAGACAGACCAGCGTGAAGATCAATTTCTACAAGCAGCGAAAAAATCAGCGTTATAATTACACTCCTCGTTATTATAATGGCAAGGATACCGGTAATATATATAGTTTCGATTCCAAATTCCATAAATACAGGGAAGCTACCAATGCTATAGATTTTGGATCTCAATGGGCCGAAGCCCGGAAATCCAGCAGGAACCGCGGCAACCGTGAGATCAACATGCGGGTGCTTATCATTATCGCTATTCTGGTTCTTATATTTCTCTGGATCATAGACTTTGATTTATCTATTTTTACCAATCCCCAGTAAATGACTGATGTTATTCATCTCTTACCAGACCATGTCGCGAATCAAATTGCAGCAGGTGAGGTGGTACAGCGACCGGCTTCTGTAATCAAGGAATTGCTTGAGAATTCTATTGATGCCGGCGCGACCAATATAAAAGTACTTGTTAAAGAGGCAGGAAAAACCCTTATTCAGGTTACCGATAACGGTAAAGGAATGAGCCTTACCGATGCGCGTCTTAGTTTTGAAAGACATGCGACCTCCAAGATCAATTCCGCCGATGATCTTTTTAGTTTAAAGACAAAAGGATTTCGAGGAGAAGCCCTGGCTTCTATTGCGGCTATCGCCCATGTTGAGCTGAAGACCCGCCGTGATGAAGACGAAATAGGTACCTGTATTAAAATTGAGGGCAGTGAGGTCGTTTCCCAGGAAGCCTGTGTGACACCTGAAGGAACCACCTTCTGTGTTAAGAACCTTTTTTACAATATCCCTGCCCGAAGAAATTTCCTCAAAAGTGACTCAGTTGAGTTACGCCACATTATTGACGAATTCCAAAGGGTGTCGTTAGCGCATCCCTCAATTCAGTTTTCATTGTTTCATAATGGAAGCGAGTTATTTCAACTGCCGGAAACCAATTTTCGTCAGCGAATCGTAAATATCTTCGGAGGGAAAACCAACGAAAAGCTGGTTCCTGTTGAGGAAGATACCGATATCGTAAAGGTGCACGGATTTGTTGGAAAACCTGAGTTTGCCAAAAAGAGCAGGGGAGAGCAGTTCTTTTTTGTGAATGACAGGTTCATTAAAAGTCCATATTTAAATCATGCCGTGGTGGCAGCTTTTGAAGGTTTACTGAAGGATAAGGCTTATCCAAGCTACTTTTTGTACCTGGAGGTAGACCCCAAGAGTATTGATATAAACATACATCCTACCAAGACTGAGATCAAGTTTGATGACGAGCATTCGCTGTATACTATTTTGCGAAGCGCGATCAAACACAGCCTGGGGCAATTTAATGTAACTCCTGTTTTAGATTTTGACAGGGATTCAACCTTAGATACGCCTTATGAATTTTCCCAAAAGGGAGTGACCCCGCCAAAAGTGGAGGTGGACCCTAATTTTAACCCTTTCAAAAATGAAAGTTCTGGAGGCTATTCTGCGCCTTCTTTCAGAAGGGAAAAATCTGCGGGAAGCTGGGAATCTTTGTATACCAACGTGGAGCAAAGTGACTTCACAGCGGCTTCGGCCATGAGCCAGGTTGAATTTGAGAGTGATGAGGTTACCGGAAACCTTTTTGGGAGCAGTACTGAACAGAATACAGGAAGTACTACTTTTCAGCTGAATAAAAAATATATCGTTTCCACGCTAAAAAGCGGGATCCTGGTCATTGATCAGCATCGTGCTCACAGCCGAATACTTTACGAGGAGCTTCTAAAGAATATAACGGTAACTTCGGCAGTAAGTCAGCAGTTGTTGTTTCCACTTATGCTTCAGTTTTCCACGAATGAAATGGAGCTGTTGAAAGAGATAAAAGACTCCCTGGAGCAAACCGGGTTCATCTTTTCTGAATTCAGTAAAGATTCCGTGGAGATCACCGGGATTCCTACACAAATTTCTGAGAGTGAAGTTAACATTCTGCTGGAACAACTATTGTCAGACCTTGAAAATGAGGTTCCCGGCGCCAGTTTTTCTCAGATAGATGTACTTTCAAAATCCCTGGCTAAAGGAATGGCAGTAAAGTCAGGTACGGTACTGAATTCCGCAGAACAACAAAATATTGTTAATAGTCTGTTTGCCTGTAAAGAATCTTCGTTATCTCCGTATAATAAACCTATCTTTATTACGCTAACTGTAGACGAATTGGATAAAAAATTCATGTAAATGGGAAGAATTACAGAAACCGTAAAGGTTTTATTGATCATTAATATCATATTTTTTGTAGGTACGCTAGCGATTGGAGAACAGGCTTATCAGTATTTTTCCCTTTGGTTCTTTAAGAATGACAATTTTGGCGTTTGGCAGGTTCTAACGCATATGTTCATGCATGGCGGTTTTATGCATATTCTTTTCAATATGTACGCTTTGTGGGCTTTTGGTAGTCCTATAGAGCAAATGCTGGGCAAGAACAAGTTCATTTTTTTCTATTTTTCCGCAGGATTCGGTGCTGCTATCATCCACACGCTGGTAAATTTTTATCATTATCAGGCAGGTTATAACGCTTTACTGGATGCGGGGATGGAGACCCAGGCGATACAGACTTTACTGGAAACAGGACAGTATTCAACCGGAATATTGAATTCGGTATCACAAGACATGCTGCAGGAATTTTATATGTCTTACAATACTCCTGCGGTAGGAGCCTCGGGAGCAATATATGGTATTTTAGTGGCGTTTGGAATGTTGTTTCCTAATGTAGAATTGTTTTTGATATTCGTTCCCGTGCCTATTAAAGCTAAGTTTTTTATTCCTGCTTTGATCGCGCTTGACCTCTTTTCTGGTGTCACAGGATATTCTATATTTGGGGGAGGTATCGCACATTTTGCTCACGTGGGAGGTGCTCTATTTGGTTTTATAATGATGTGGTACTGGAAGAAAAACCAGTTTAATCAAAACAGATGGGATTGATGAGAAGGTCCGGAAACTTTAGGTATAAACTCAAAACGGCGACGGTCACAGAGAAGTTGATCGTGGTCAATGTTGCTGTGTTTGTACTTTTTTTCCTTTTTAAGACCATAGCTTATCTCTTCCAATTACCATCTGACTTTCTTTTGGAATGGTTCGTTTTTCCGAAGGAACCTGGAGAATTCCTTTTCAAGCCCTGGTCGATAATCACCTACGCTTTCTTGCATAGTGGTATTTGGCATATACTTTCCAATATGCTTATTCTGTATTACGCTGGCATTTATTTTCTGAATTATTTTTCACCAAAAAAGCTGCTTAATTTCTATTTTTTGGGAGCCATATTTGGGGCGTTGGTCTATATGGCCAGTTATAATCTCTTTCCTGCTTTTCAAGGCCTGGGTCGTTCTTATTTACTGGGTGCTTCGGCTGCGGTAATGGCGGTGTTGGTAGGGATCGCTACCCATATTCCACATATGCGAATAAGGTTGATCATTATTGGAAGTATCAAATTTTGGTGGATCGCGGCCTTTTTTGTGGTACTTGATGTGGTTCAGATCCCCATCAGTAATCCGGGTGGTCATTTAGCACACCTTGGGGGCGCTGCCTTCGGATATATCTACGCAAAACAACTTGGGAAAGGAAATAATATAGCAAGCGGATTTGAGCGGATGATGGATTGGTTTGGATCGCTCTTTTCCGGAAGTAAACCCGCCAGGAAAAGCAATCTCAAGACCGTTCATAGAAGAAAAAATACGACAGGAACTGCCTCGACATTTACTACCACCAGTCAGCGCAATAAGAAGGAAGAGCAGGAGAAGATAGATGCTATCCTTGATAAGATAAGTAAAAGCGGTTATGATAGTCTTACCAAACAGGAAAAAGACTATTTGTTTAATGCCGGAAAAGATAATTGATGAGAGGCCTCAACTGGTTCGATAAGTTTTTGTTCTTTTTGAATTCGCTTTTCGCGGTGGCATTGCTATTCTCATATTTACTTCCTTATATTCCACCAAGCACTTTTGCCTTATTATCAGTATTTAGCCTTGGAGTGCCGTTTTTGATGCTGGTTAATTTTATCTTTTTTCTCTTTTGGCTTTTTAGGCTAAGAAGACAGTTGTTGCTTTCTCTGATCGTACTTTTACTGGGTTTCAACCATCTTACATCAATCTATGAGATCTCTTCGGAAGAAGAGGTGACTCCCGAAGCAGATCCAATTAAGGTTTTGACCTACAATGTGCGGCAATTCAACCAATATGGCTGGGCTGACCGGAAGGATATTCCACAGAAAATATCACGTTTTGTAAAAGGTCAGGATCCTGATATTATTACCATGCAGGAGTATTACAGGGGTGAATTGAACATTGCAAACAGTTTTCCTTATAAATACATCAATCAGAAAGATCAAAATGCCGAATTTGGACTTGCGATCTTTTCTAAATTCCCCATCATCAATCAGGGATCCTTAGATTTTCCTACCAAAAGTAATAACAATGCGATCTATGCTGATGTTGTAAAAGGAGATGATACCCTCAGGGTCATAAATGTACATTTGCAGTCCTTCAGCTTGAAGCCTAATATGGATAAGCTCGAAAAAGAGCATTCTAAAAGAGTGTTTTTGGGAATGGGGCAGACTTTTGTCAAGCAGCAGCGACAAATGGAGCTGGTCGTAGACCTAGTTAAGTCAAGTCCCTACCGTTTGGTTTTAATGGGAGATTTCAATAATACCGCGTATTCCTATATTTATCGGGAACTTAAATCTGAAGGTTTATTTGATGCCTACAAAGAAGCCGGGAATGGTTTCGGAAGGACATTCGATTACAAATTCTTTCCACTTCGTATAGATTTTATCCTGGCCGATGAGAGCCTGGAAGTATTGAAATTTGAGGATTATGAAGTGCCTTATTCAGATCACTTTCCAATAAGCGCAACCTTCAGTTTAAAATAATTCTATTTCCTGATTTTCCAGGTAGTTCAGGGCGTTTGGTCCCTCATTGAAGATCAGGTCGATCACGCTTAAGTTATTGAGGTACCCGAATTTAGTGTCGAAAACCTGTGTATAAGGTTCAAAATTGAATTCTTTTCGTCCTTTTGCCTGCACCAGGGAGCGAGCGTCTATCACATCTTCCGGCTTCAAAATGAATTCACTGGTCTTGGAATAGTCCAGATCAAGCTGTAATGCTTCCAGGACTGTATGTAAACAGTCGTAATTGAACTCCATTAGGAAGTCATACTTTTTACTGTATAACGGTTCGAATTCATCTTCATAGAATTCGAAAAAAGGAGAGGTGCGATATACGGTCTGCAATGACCTCCAGTGTTGTTTTTGCCAGTCAAAGTCATTTTCGATCCTGACTTCCCTGTATTTTTGGTGTTGGGTCTTATTCCCTGAATGTTTTATGGGAATATTCAGTAAAAGCTTTCCGTTTGCGCCATAAATGTACTGGCGGTTGCGATATGTCTGTTTTTGGTAATTATCCTCATTTTCAAAGACCACGTTGTCGGCCTTTGCTATAGCGACAAATTGAGAAACCGGTCCAAAATAACAGGGATGTAAAAGAACAGTATTCATCTCTTACTTTTTACTCTTCTTTTTCTTGAAAAAACTATAGCCTAAAAGTCCAACGATAACTACCAGGAAGTAGGGGAAATAAGAGACCGGTTCGCCATCACCGCCAACTGTGGTGAACATGCGATCCCATCTTATTTTACTAAAACCTGATTTATTAGGATCCAGGCTCAACCAGATGAACACCGGTTTTCCAACTACGTGGTTTTGGGGAACATACCCCCAGTAGCGACTATCTTCACTATTGTGGCGGTTATCTCCCATCATCCAGTAGTAATTCTGTTTGAAGGTATATGAATTTACTGGTTGGCCATTCAATAGCACCTGGGTTCCATTGAGCGACAATTCGTTGTCAATACCCATCTCCAAACCTTCGTAGGTTTCTATGATACGGCGGTAGAATGGGAAAGTTTTTATTGTAAGATCTACTGTCTCTCCTTTTTTCGGAATATAGACTGGTCCGAGGTTATCCCCGTTCCATGGAGTTTTATTGTTGTTAGGAAAGATCTTGGTCTCTTTGCTTCCCTTTGGTGCGATCTGTCTCTCGATGGAGGCAACGTTTGGATTGTTCTTTAAGCGCTCAAAGGCCTCTTCTGAAAGGGACTGGATAAAGAACTGGTTGGTGTTGGGGTCGTAATAAGAAGGATCTGTGATTCCGTACATATTGTATAGGGTGTATGGATCCAGCGCCTGACCTTTTGTGGTTCCAACGTAGGAATATTGTGGTTTTGCTCTGTCCGGAAGTTGTAAAGGTTCATTGTTGATATGCACTTTACCATCAATGATCTTTAAAGAATCCCCCGGCATACCAACAGCGCGTTTTACGTAGTTGGATTTCTTGTCTATCGGTTTATCATACCTCATTCCCGATCGGTCGAAGAACTTACGTACGGTATCTACCGGCCAGTTGAAGACCACTATATCATTTCTTTCAATTTCTTCAAAACCGGGTAACCTAAAATATGGAATAGAAGGCTCGTTCAGATACGATTTTACACCCACTCCCGGAATGGTGTCATGTACCATTGGAAATGCTATAGAAGTGATAGGAGTGCGCGCCCCGTAATGGAACTTGCTTACAAAAAGGTAATCTCCTACCAGTAAAGTCTTTTCAAGGGAAGATGTAGGAATCGTAAAAGGTTGCATCACATAAGTGTGAACAATAGTGGCGGCTACCACCGCAAAAAGTATGGAGCTTATCCATTCTCCCGCCGCGCTTCCAGGATGCAGGGAACGCTCTTCACGATATTTTACATCAGAAACATAATTGACGTAATAGATGTAGAGTCCTAAAGTAATGAGTACCAGGATCGTGTCGGCGGTAGAGGTTCTGCCAAAACTTCTGATGGTCTCCACCCAAATAACCGGAAACATGATAAGGTTCACAATAGGAATGAACAGCAGGATCACCCACCACCACGGGCGGTTAATGATCTTCATTAAAATTACGGCATTATATACCGGGATGGCTGCTTCCCAGGCCTTGCGCCCGGCTTTTTTATATAATCTCCAGGTTCCTAGAAAATGTATTAGTTGGACAACCAGGAAAAAAAGGATCCATTCTGTGAAAGTCATGATTTATTCTTTGTGGTTATTGGTATTAACAGCTGAAAGTTTGTTACACTAAAACAAAACATCTTTCATGCTGAATACACCTTTTTTGTTCTGAATCCATTCTGCAGCGATTATTGCTCCAAGTGCGAAACCGTCTCTGGAATGGGCAATATGTTCAATTTTAAGGGTGTCAATAGGTGACTTATAGGAGACCACGTGTGTTCCAGGTACATTTTCAATGCGTTTGGCCATGATCGGGATTTCCCCTTCTTCGGCACGATTGAGCCTCCAGCCTTTACGGTCTGTATTCTCCATGATCTGTTCGGCGAGGGTGATCGCTGTTCCACTGGGAGCATCCAGTTTTTGGGTATGATGGATCTCTTCAATTCCAATAGCATATTCGGGAAAAGAGCTCATCATTTCAGCGAGTTTCTTGTTCAACTCAAAAAAGAGGTTTACTCCAAGGCTAAAATTGGAAGCATAGATAAAAGCCCCGTCATTTTCTTTACAGCTGGCAACGGCCTCATCATATCGTTCAAGCCAACCTGTGGTTCCGGAGATCACGGGTATGTTTTGCTCAAAACAAGTGGTAATATTTTCAAAGGCTGCATCGGGCACACTAAAATCTATGGCAACGTCGACCTTTGAAAGATCGTAGTTTTTAATTTTCTCTTTGATAGTGTAAACGATCTCATGACCACGGTCTTTAGCTAATCGCTCGATCGTCTGCCCCATCTTTCCGTATCCTAAAAGAGCTATTTTCATATCAAAATTGGTAGTTTAAAGAAAGTCCGTAACCCGTTTTTCCGGAGTATTGGTCAAAGTCGACCGCTGGTTTTACTGAAAGATCTTCGCTAACATTGAATTGCTGAAGGTGGGCATCCACATTAGCATCAATAATATTCAGCGCGTAAAGTCCTAATGTTACCAGGACCGAGATCTCCTTGTTGCGCTGGTAAAATCGCTGCGCTTCGATCAGTCCATTAGTAGAAACAATAGGTTCTCCGTTGGCATCTGAAAATTCATCGGTAGTCTTTCCTGCAAGCCTGCTTTTGTAGGCATCACGGTATCTATCGTATTGCTGGTCGTTGTCAATGTAAAAATACACGCCTATACCTAAAGCGGTATATACCACAGGTATTTTCCAGTACTTTCCATTATAGGCCTGTCCCAATCCCGGTAATACAGCAGAATAAAAGGCTGCGCGGGCAGGGGAGAGCGGATCGTAAGGTTCATACGCCGGCTCTTCCACCACTTTTTGGGCACTTACAAGAAGGGTATCTTGTTGCGCAAATAAGGGTCCGACAAAAAGTAGAAAAAGAATAAATAATATGGAAGTTCTACTCTTCACCGTAGATTATTTTTTTCAGTCTTTCGAGATCTTCTTCTGAAGTAAACGGAATAATTAACCTTCCGTTTCCTTTTTTCGCCACCTTCACATCGACTTTAGTTCCCAGGCGTTCTGAAAATTCCTTGATGCTTTTCTTGATGTTCTTCGGAAGGACAGGAGCTGCCGCTTTTCCTTCCGGTTTTCCTTCCTGAAGATTCCTCACCAGTTTTTCGGTCTCTCTTACAGAAAGCGAATTCGCAAGGATCTTTTCGTAGATCTCCAGCTGGGTTTGAGTATCCTCAATATTAATAAGTGTACGACCGTGGCCCATAGACAGGAAACCATCTCTCATTCCTGTTTGAATGATCGGGTCTAACTTTAATAATCTCAGGTAGTTCGCGATGGTAGAGCGATTCTTTCCAACGCGTTCACTCAGTTGTTCCTGAGTTAGGTTGATCTCATCAATGAGTCGCTGATAAGAAAGTGAGATCTCGATAGGATCAAGATCCTGCCTCTGAATATTTTCTACCAGTGCCATTTCCAGGGATTCCTGGTCGTTGGCGATCCTGATATAGGCCGGAATGGTTTCAAGTCCAACGAGCTTTGAAGCCCGAAAACGACGTTCTCCCGATACAAGCTGATATTGATTGTAACCCAGCTTACGTACTGTAATTGGCTGGATCACTCCTAACTCCCTGATGGAAGAAGCCAGTTCTCGTAAAGCATCTTCATTAAAGCTGGTCCTTGGCTGAAAAGGGTTCACCTCAATAGCCTCAAGTTCCAGTTCTACAATATGTCCAACCAGTTTGTCAGCATTTTTATCTTCCGCCGATTTAATATCATTTTGAGGATCTTTCAATAAAGCTGAAAGTCCTCTTCCCAGTGCCTGTTTCTTGGTCGCCTTCGCCATCTTCTCCTAACTGTTTTTCTTTATGATCTCGTGTGCAAGATTCAGGTAGTTCGTAGCTCCTTTACTTCCCGCGTCATAATTGATAATACTTTCCCCGTAACTAGGGGCTTCACTTAAACGTACATTTCGTTGAATGATTGTTTTGAACACCATTTCATCAAAATGTTTCTGAACTTCCTCTACCACCTGATTTGACAACCTCAAACGGGAGTCATACATGGTAAGCAGAAGGCCTTCGATATCCAATTTATTATTGTGGATCTTTTGAACACTCTTGATAGTATTTAAAAGTTTACCCAGTCCTTCTAATGCGAAATACTCACATTGTATCGGGATGATAACCGAATCTGCTGCGGTAAGCGCGTTCAGGGTCAATAATCCCAGGGAAGGAGCGCAATCTATAAGAACATAATCATATGTTTCCTTAAGGTGTCCAATAGCCTTTTTTAACATGTATTCACGTGCATCCTGATCTACAAGTTCAATTTCTATCGCTACAAGATCTATATGAGCAGGAATGATGTCCACGTTTGGAGACTCGGTCTTCATAATGGCTTCTTCCGCTTTAATAGAATGCTCTAACAGTTGGTAGGTTCCCAGCTCGATACTTTCAACATCAATACCAAGTCCTGAGGTAGCATTTGCTTGAGGATCGGCATCAATTAAAAGAACTTTCTTTTCCAACACCCCTAAGGATGCCGCTAGGTTCACAGAAGTTGTAGTCTTTCCTACTCCTCCTTTTTGATTTGCAATGGCAATAATTTTACCCATTAAATTTTTTGGATTTAAAAGGTAAAAATACAATTTATTATATGTTTACGAAAGGTAATTTGTTAACAGTTTTAAGAATGTTACCCGCATTTTAGTAGGTTTTTCTTGACAAGCATCATAAAAAAACCGGCTGGAATTTCTCGAATTCACAACCGGTTCTGATTATTTTCCTTAGAAGATTTCTGTTAATTGTTTTTCTTCGCTTTGATCATTGATTCCAGCATGTCCCACATTTCCTCAGGTATTGCTTCCAGGAGATTGAACTGTCCTGCACCCTTAAGCCATTCTCCACCATCAATAGTGATTACTTCCCCGTTCACGTATGCTGAAAAGTCTGAGACCAGGTAGGCTGCAAGGTTGGCAAGTTCCTGATGTTCTCCCACTCGCTTAAGCGGAACTTTCTTGGAAAGATCGAACTTTTCTTTGAGATCACCCGGCAATAATCTGTCCCAGGCACCTTTAGTTGGAAATGGACCAGGAGCGATCGCATTTGATCTAATTCCGTATTTGGCCCATTCCACGGCCAGAGATCGTGTCATGGCTAACACCCCTGCCTTGGCAGTAGCACTAGGTACTACATAGGCTGAACCTGTCCAGGCATAAGTTGTTACAATGTTAAGTATGGTCTTGTTTTTCTCCCCTTTATCTATCCAGTGTTTTCCGAAGGCGAGGGTACAGTTCTTGCTTCCCTTAAGTACAATGTCAATGATAGTATCAAAGGCATTCGCACTTAATCTTTCGGTTGGTGAAATGAAGTTTCCTGCAGCATTGTTCAGCAAAATATCCACAGATCCAAATTCCTTAACGGTTTGGTCCAGCATGTTTTCCACTTCCTCGTAATTCCTTACATCACATTGCAGTGGCAAACAGGTTCCTCCGGTTTCTTCTTCAAGTTCTTTTGCTGTATTCTGAAGTTTTTCCAAGTTCCTGGAACTAATGGCAACTTTTGCACCTAATTCCAAAAAGTATTTAGTCATGGCTTTTCCCAAGCCGCTGCCGCCTCCTGTCACTACAATATTCTTGCCTTTTAAAGCGTCATCTCGAAGCATTTTTTGAGTATAATCCATGGGAAATTTGATTTTAATTGGTTGTTTATAAGTTTTTTTCTGAGGTTAATCAGACTTGATTTATTCTTCTATTAAGATTTCGAGCAATTGAATGGCCGCGTCACTTATTTTTGTGCCGGGACCGAAAACGGCTGCCGCACCTGCATCAAATAGGAACTGGTAGTCTTGTGATGGAATGACTCCACCCACAATGACCATGATGTCTTCACGCCCATATTTCTTTATTTCTTCAATAACCTGGGGCACCAATGTTTTGTGTCCGGCTGCCAGTGAAGAGACTCCCAGAATGTGCACGTCATTTTCTACCGCTTGTTTGGCTGCTTCGGCCGGGGTTTGGAATAACGGGCCAATATCTACATCAAAACCAACATCAGCATATCCTGTGGCGACTACTTTAGCGCCGCGATCATGCCCGTCTTGTCCCATTTTAGCAATCATGATCCTTGGCCTGCGACCTTCCTGTTCCGCAAATTGATCGGCCATTTTTCTGGCTTTTTTGAATGAAGAGTCGTCTTTTATTTCTTTTGAATACACACCGCTAAAGGATTGGATTTTTGCTTTATAGCGACCGTAAACTTCTTCAAGTGCATCACTGATCTCTCCTAAAGATGCTCTTTCCCGGGCCGCTTCTACTGCTAAAGCTAGCAAATTTTGTTCACCCGAACGGGCTGCTTCGGTGAGATTCTTTAACGCTCTTGAAACTTTTTCAGAATTTCTTTCACCTCTTATTTTTTTAAGTCGTTCAACTTGCTGGCGGCGAACCGTTTGGTTGTCTACTTCCAGCGTGACTATAGGATCTTCTTTTTCCCGGCGATATTTATTTACTCCCACAATGATATCCTGGCCACTGTCAATTCGGGCCTGTTTTATTGCGGCTGCTTCCTCAATTCTCAATTTCGGGATTCCGGCTTCAATGGCTTTTGTCATCCCTCCAAGTTCTTCTACCTCCTGGATAAGATCCCAGGCTTTTTCGGCGATCTCATTGGTGAGGGACTCTACATAATAGCTGCCTGCCCAAGGATCGACCGTTTTAGTGATCTTTGTTTCCTGTTGCAAATGCAGCTGAGTATTGCGGGCAATACGGGCTGAAAAATCTGTTGGTAGGGCAATTGCCTCATCCAGGGCATTTGTATGTAAACTCTGAGTTCCTCCGAATGCCGCTGCAGCTGCTTCTATGCAGGTGCGGGCAACATTGTTGAAAGGGTCCTGCTCGGTCAAGCTCCAGCCACTGGTCTGGCAATGGGTTCGTAAGGCTAAGGATTTTTCATTTTTAGGATTGAACTGTTTAACCAGTTTCGCCCATAAAGCTCGGGCGGCTCGCATTTTTGCGATTTCGGTAAAATGGTCCATTCCAATAGCCCAGAAAAATGATAATCGGGGTGCGAAACTGTCAATATCCATTCCCGCTTCCAGTCCTTTTCTTATGTATTCCAGTCCGTCCGCCAGGGTATATGCCAGCTCAATCTCACTGGTAGCACCGGCTTCCTGCATGTGGTATCCTGAGATACTGATACTGTTGAAGCGGGGCATATTTTTGGAAGTATATTCAAAAATATCTGAAATGATCTTCATGGAAGGAGTGGGAGGGTAGATGTAAGTGTTCCTAACCATAAACTCCTTTAAAATGTCATTTTGGATGGTCCCTGAAAGTAGTTCAGGTTTAACGCCTTGTTCTTCGGCGGCAACTATATAAAAGGCCATAATAGGTAAAACCGCGCCATTCATGGTCATGGAAACCGACATTTTATCAAGCGGGATCTGGTCGAAAAGGATCTTCATATCTTCAACCGAATCAATGGCAACCCCGGCTTTTCCTACGTCACCTACAACCCGCTCATGGTCACTGTCATAACCTCTGTGTGTTGGCAGATCAAAGGCTACTGAAAGTCCTTTTTGGCCTGCGGCAAGATTCCTGCGGTAGAAAGCGTTACTTTCTTCAGCAGTTGAAAATCCAGCGTATTGCCTGATGGTCCAAGGCCTGCGTACATACATGGTGCTGTAAGGTCCGCGCAAATAGGGCGGGATCCCTGCGGCAAATTTCAAATGGTGCAGGTTCTCAATGTCCTTTTGGGAATAGGTTTTTGAACCTTCAGGTGTTTTAGCATCCTGATGATCCCTTTCCTTGGTAATTGCTATATGTTGAAGATCTTTTCTGCTCATGGTCTGGTTGGTTGAGAGAAGTAATAATAAATTTTAAGGCCTTAGACCTCCTGCGTTAATCGCTCCTGTTCTGCCTTTTCTGCCAGTCGTTTTTCAATGACCGGCGGTAAAAGCGTTTTTCGGGGTTTTTGCTTTAAAAATGGATATAATTCCAGTTCCTCTTTCATCCGGTCATCAGGATTGGGGTGTTTATTGGTGCCTATTAATGCAAGTTCACCAGAATCAAATTGCTCCTGTTCCTTAGTGGCACTTTCTGAAATTTTCTTCTGAATAACTCCTTCTTTTAGCTGGGTAAGGAATCCGCCGCCTTTTTCAATCTCTTTAAAGATATCCAGGGCTTTTTCAGCCATTTGATTAGTGAGGGTTTCAATATAGTAACTTCCTTCTGCCGGATTCGCCACTTTCTCGAAGTAACTTTCATGCTTGAGGATCAATAACTGGTTTCTGGCGATCCTTCTTCCAAATTCATTATTCTTATGGTAAATAGCATCATAAGCCATATTGCAGACGCTGTCAGCACCTCCAAGAATGGCACTCATGCACTCTGTAGTGGTGCGCAGTAAATTGACGTTGAAGTCATAAAGTGTCTTATTTCTTTTGGAAGGCTGAGCCAGAATATGACAGGTTTCTGAAAACCCGTATTCTTTGGCCAGTGAAGCTAACAATACCCGTAGTGCTCTTATTTTCGCGATCTCGAAAAAGTAATTTGGGCCTGAGGCAACAATAAATTGAAATTCGAGGTTTTCTTTTTCTTCGGAAAGATCTTCTTGCGCAATGTGATTGAAGTACTCATTTGCGTGAGCCATCGCATACGCCAGTTGCTGCGGAATATTCGCTCCCGCATTTTGATACAGGCTTGTATCAATGGAGATCACCGATTTGAAATTCTTGCACTTCTGAAGTACTTCCCCTAATTCCTTGTGATCACTATTAAGATCCTTGTACCAGTTACCGGAACGTGCGAGATTACCCAAAAGATCAACCTGAAGGAAAACGTTTGAGTTTCCGCTCACCACCTTATCCAGTTTTTTGAAATAATCTGCCGATAAGAATTCCGGTTTTAGGTACACCGTGGTTTCTTTCAGATCAATATCCTTAAAAAGGATCTCGGGCTCAATTTCTTCCGAAGGGATTATAAACCATAGTCCTTCAGCACCTTTTTCAAGAGCATCAAGAGCTTTTTTATTAGATCTTTCCGCAAAAGAAACATAGATCTGCTCTATGATATTCCATGCCTGCGGGGAATTAACTTTCTGGGGAGTAGGGGTGTCATCAGGATGATAAAAAGGCTTTACATCGATCCCGTCCAGAGAATTCCAGACCAGAGTGTCATTATAATCGGCACCTTTTAGATCAAACTGGATCTTTTGTTTCCATTGTTTGGCCGATACCTCCTCAAATTCATCGAATAAATTTTTGGTCATTGTCAGTAATTTTATAACCGGAGGCAGCGAAGAGAGAAAGGATCTTATTCCTTTTGATGCTCTATAATAAAGATCTCCTCGTTCTCTCTTTTCATGAAATATTCCCGACGGGCAAATTTTTCAAGTTCCAGAGAGTCGTCCAGTTTTTCAATAATAGCTTTGTCTTTTGCGATCTCATTCAGGTAATACTGCTTGTTCTTTTCGAGATCTTCAATTTCGTTGTCCAGTTCATGATGGATCAGCCAGGAATTGCTGTCCAGAAAAAGCATCCAGACTACAAATGAGATAGTCACCAACAGGTATTTGTTGCTGAAAATTTTAAACCATTTATTATCGCGGATCTTTTTCAATTTCATGTCTGAAAGATACAAAATTAGAGTAAACGCTGCCTAATGATTGTCTGAACGATATCAACAGCTACCGTGTTATAGCGGTTGGTTGGAATAATAATATCTGCGAATTCCTTGGTGGGTTCTATGAATTGCTGATGCATAGGTTTTAAAGTGGTCTGGTATCTTGTCAATACCTCGTCAAGATCACGGCCTCTGTCGGCAATGTCACGCTTTAATCTTCTTATTAAACGCTCATCACTATCTGCGTGAACATAGATCTTGATGTCAAACATTTCGCGAATTTCGGGATGGGTAAGAATCAGGATCCCTTCTACGATAATCACTTTTCGGGGTTCGATCTCTATAGTTTCTCCCGTACGATTGTGCTCTTTAAATGAATAAACCGGTTGCTGAATATTCTTCCCGGCCTTAAGATCTTTCAAGTGTGTTACCAAAAGATCAAAATCAATGGATTTAGGGTGGTCGAAATTTATCTTTTTTCGATCTTCAAAGTTTAAGTGGGTGGTATCCTGGTAGTATGAATCCTGAGAAATTACATCTACTTCTTCATTTTTTAACTCTTCAATAATCTGGTTTACTACAGTAGTCTTTCCACTCCCGGTACCACCGGCAATTCCAATGATCAACATATTCCTTCAATTTTGCTGCAAAGGTAATTATTTAGCTTTTTATAAAATCCCTTTTATTTTGCTATAGCACTAACTTCTTCAGCCGATACGGGTTCTTTTACTGAATTTTCCCAGGAGTGAAAAATATAATTCAGGACATCTGCTGTTTCCTGGTCGGTCAATCCAAGCTCTGGCATTAAATTGTCATATTCAACACCATTAACCTCAATTAGGCCATTCAACCCATATTTTACAGCATGTATGGTTTCTTTCCTTTTTTCGGTCAGCCAATTCGATTTGTTCAAAGGAGGAAAGACACCCTCTATTCCTTGTCCTCCCGAAAGATGACAGGACGCACAAAAATTACTGTAAATAGAGGCGCCACGGGAAATACTTTCTTTCAATTCGGGACTTTTGTCACTCTGGGCCAGGGGGGCGGTTTGTTCTTTTCCTGTATTGTCCTTACATGAGAGGATTGACAATACTAATAGAAACAGAAGGTATTTTCTCATTATTGCTTCGGAATTATTTTTACAATGCCTTTGTTTTCAACTGAAACATAAATGAATCCATCAGGCCCCTGAACAATGTTGCGAACCCTTCCGATTCCCTCAAGTAACTTTTCTCGTGCGGTTACCGTTTTTCCGTCTAGGGAAAGGTGTTCCACATACTGGAATTTCAATGATCCCGCTAAAAGATCTCCTTGAAGGTTCGGGTATTTTTCAGAAGTAATAAAAGCGAATCCACTTGGCGCGATAGACGGAACCCAGTAGTAAATAGGATCGGTATAATCGGGTCCGGATGTTTGCTGAGTGATAGTAGTGCCATCATAGTTTTCTCCAAAAGTAACCTTCGGCCATCCGAAATTGGCTCCTTTTTGAACCACATTTATCTCATCACCTCCCTTTGGGCCGTGTTCGTGAACCCAAATTTCTCCGGTTTGCGAATTATAAATCATTCCTTGCGGATTGCGGTGCCCGTATGAATAAATGGCTTCTTTAGCATTTGCGTTACCTACAAAAGGATTGTCAGCCGGGATACTTCCGTCGTCATTTAGCCTGTAGACCTTCCCGCCATCACGGGTAATATCCTGCGGATTTTCATCTCGATTCCCACGGTCTCCTACACTGAAATATAACTGCCCTTCCTTGTCAAAAGTTATCCTGGAGCCAAAGTGCTGACCTCGGGTAGAGTTTGGTGAAGCCTTATAAAGTTGCTCTTTATTGATAAGTTTTCCATTTTCTAATTTTGCACGCATCAAAGCGGTATTTCCACCCTGACCTTCTCCTTCAGATGAAGCAAAGGTGAAATAGAGCCAGCCATTATTTTCATAATCGGGGTGAAGTGTGATATCTAATAATCCACCCTGCCCCCGGACATAAACCTGTGGAACTCCTTCTACCTTTTGTTTATTACCATCTTTGAAGTGAATTATCTCACCGCTTTTTTCAGTGATCAGCATACTGCCATCTGGTAAAAAGGCCATACCCCAACCAATTTGAAGATCTGGAACTACAGTTTCATATTGGTATTCTGTGGAGGTCATTTGACTATCGGGAATTGTTATAGCCTTGCTGTTTTCTTGCAGGGTGTCATTGGTAACTGCCTGTTCTTTTTGAATTGATTTGTCGTTGTCATTACAACCTATAATCAGTAATGCGAATATTCCCAGGAATATTAATGGTTTCATAGCCTTGCTTTTTAGAATATCCAAATATAAAGAATTCAAATTTTTGGTAAAGTAAAATCGTGAGTCAATAAGTTGCAATGACTTCTAAATTTTGAAAAACAAAAAAAGCCTTACACTTTCATGTAAGGCTTTTAGTCGGGGTGGCAGGATTCGAACCTGCGGCCTCCTGCTCCCAAAGCAGGCGCGATAACCGGGCTACGCTACACCCCGAAGGTCATCTATATATCGTTTTGCTCCTCGTTTCTTAATCTTCTGTTCTAAAACCATTGCTTCGGAACGCTCAGAAACTTCTTTTAACAAAACTACTTTCCAGGGAATTCCATATTTAGTGGAATTAACTCTTCCTGAATTGTGTCTTTTCAATCTTTCTTCGATATCCGCTGTTTGACCAACATAATATCGTGAACTTTTTTCGCTAAAAAGAATGTATACAAACATCTTTTTATTTTTATGGCCTTCCCGCCAGGGCGGGACGCGATAACCGGGCTACGCTACACCCCGCTAACAAGTAGTTATTTACTTGTTAGCGGCTGCAAATATAGAAAAACCTTTAGGTTCTGTTCCTATATTAGGTGTCTTTTTTCCAGGAAAAAAATCACCTTCCTGCATTTGGCTGAAAATCAACCCGGTCGTAAAGCGAGAAATTAATTTTTTGATTAAATATCGGACATATGAGTCCGATCATATTTTGGTAGTAAAAACTTCTCTTTTTTTACACTATAATTTAATAGTTAAAACCTTAAAGATGCTTAGAACAGTACAATTACTGGGATTTTTACTTTTCACTTTTCCCCTTTTTGCTCAGACATTTGAAACAGATCTTCAAATACGTCCTCGATTTGAATATAGAAACGGTTATAAAACCTTACTATCAGAACAGCAGGATGGAGCTGAATTTATTTCGCAGAGGTCACGCATAAATTTCAATTTCGCGCATGAAGCATTGGAACTTAAACTTTCACTTCAGAACGTAAGAGTCTGGGGCGATGTTCCTACGATGCGTACCGCCGATAATAATGGGATCGCCCTTTTCGAGGCTTATGGTCAATATAACTTAAGTCCTGATTTTAGATTTAAACTGGGGCGACAGGTGCTTTCTTATGACAATCAAAGAATTTTAGGTGAAGTAGGGTGGGCGCAGCAGGCTCAAAGTCATGATGCGGCTCTTTTCACCTGGTTGCCCAAGGAGAAACATCGTTTAGACGTGGGGATTGCTGTAAACGCGCCGGCAGAAACACTCTTCGAGGTACCTTATACCGTAAATTCCTATAAGAATATGCAATTCGCCTGGTATCACCTGGATCGTCAAAATGTAGCTTTCAGCTTTCTGGTTATGAATACCGGTTATGAATTCACTAATGGAGTAGATGAGCAGGAAATTGACTATTTACAGACCTACGGGGCCTTTCATAAGTTTTCAAAAGGTTCCTTTTCAGGAGATATTGCGGTATATGGGCAAACAGGAGAAAGAAATGATAAAACCGTCTCTGCCTGGTATGGAGGTTTGAACCTGAACTACAAACTTTCAGGTGAATGGAAAATAGGTGCCGGAACTGAATATTTTTCGGGAACAGATCTCGGAAGTGCCGGTAATATAAATTCTTTTACTCCTTTATTCGGAACAAACCACGCCTTTAACGGACTTATGGATTACTTTTTTGTTGGGAATCATCAAAACAGTGTAGGGTTGTTAGATATCTTCGGAAAGTTGACTTATTCAAAGGATAAATTCAATTTCATGGCGACTCCACACCTGTTTTCGGCAACTGCCGAACTTGGCGGGGAAGACAAATACCTGGGAACTGAAGTGGATCTTGCTGCGGGGTACAAGTTCAGTAAAGATGTTGCTGTAAATATTGGATATTCTCAAATGTTCGGGACTGATTCTCTTGAGATCCTTAAAGGAGGGGACAGTGGAAGAACTCAGAACTGGGCTTATGTAATGGTAAATTTCAATCCGACAATATTTACTTCTGCCAAGGCAGATTAAGATTTGTGTTTTTTTTTTGTTGATGAAAGCCGAAGTGTCAATTATGATGCTTCGGCTTTATCTTTTATAAGTATTATCCGGTCTGCTTAAAAATCGATTTTTTCCCTTTGATAATTTCAAATAAGCTGTTTAATTTGCAATACAATTCGGGATGTGGCGCAGTCCGGTAGCGTATACGTCTGGGGGGCGTAGGGTCGCAGGTTCAAATCCTGTCATCCCGACAAGCATAAAAGTGATGCGAAAGCATCACTTTTCTTGTTTTCAGAGGCGGCCAAAACTTGTTTTGGTAAGCGATCTGAAAACAAGAAAAGCAGCCAGGCGCAAGCCTGCTGGACTTTTATATTTCCAGCGCTGGATGTAAAGTGATTCTCTAAATCCTTTTTTTGAAACTCTTGTTTTGGTAAGCGATCTGAAAACAAAAAAAATCCTGCAGATCTTTCTGCAGGATTTTTTGCTATTCAGGAAAGTTAAAACCTTATAATTTCTTCAACCCTTTGGTCTCTCATTTTTCCGCAGGAATAATACTGATAGCATATCCTCCGCCCGGTACAGACAACTTTGATAGTTTAGATTTGTTGGTCACCACCACCTTTTTGATCTCATAGGCCTGAGGATTTGTTTTGTAATGTGCATCCTTAGCATCTGAATAGATGGTCGCGATGTATTTTTGTCCCTTATTAAGAAAATCGAAGTTGATCCTGGATGTCCTTGGTGTTTCTCCGTTTACGTTTCCAATAAACCAGTTTTCGCTGCCTTTTTCTTTTCGGGCAACCGTAATATAATCTCCGGGTTCAGCCTCCAAATAGATACTTTTATCCCAATCAAGAGCAACATCTTTTATGAACTGGAAGGCATCAGGAAAGCGCTTATAATTTTCAATAAGGTCGGCTGCCATTTGCAACGGACTGTACATGGTAACATATAGTGCAAGTTGATTTGCTAATGTGCTGTTCACGTGGGAGTCGTTATCAGGGCTGAATGTGCTGATATCCATTTCAAATATTCCCGGGGTGTAATCCATAGGACCTCCCTGGAGACGGGTGAACGGAAGTACGGTCACATGATTTGGCTTTGATCCGCCAAACGCCTGGTATTCGGTACCTCGTGCCGATTCATTTCCTATAAGGTTTGGATAGGTTCTTGCAACGCCCGTAGGTCTTACCGCTTCATGAGCGTTCACCATGATCTTAAAATCTGCGGCCTTTTCGATCGCGTATTGATAATGGTTCACTAGCCACTGACTATAATGATTTTCTCCCCTCGGAAGCATGTCTCCTACATAGCCGCTTTTCACTGCGTTGTACCCGTTATCCTTCATGAATTGATAAGCCTCATCCATGTGGCGCTCATAGTTACGGACGGAAGAGGATGTTTCATGGTGCATGATCATTTCTACCCCTTTACTTTTCGCATAATCCCTGACTTCTTCCAGGTCAAAATCAGGATAAGGAGTAACGAAATCAAAAACGTAATCTTTGGAATGACCAAACCAGTCTTCCCAACCAATGTTCCAGCCTTCTACCAAAACTCCGTCAAAACCATGTTCGGCAGCAAAGTCAATGTATTCTTTCACGTGTTCAGTTGTCGCGCCATGAGTGTCATTCGGTTTAGCTGAATCGTAATCTGTTTCCCCAAGTCTTACTGCAGAGAAATCATCGGTATAATGCCAGGAGCTCTTGCCGGTGATCATTTCCCACCACACCCCAATGTACTTCATGGGTTTGATCCAGGAAGGGTCTTCGATGGCGATTGGATCGTTTAAATTATAGATCATTCTGGATGCCAAGATCTCTCTTGCATCATCACTGACCATAATAGTTCTCCATGGCGTATGAGTTGGTGCGATCATGAATGCTTTGTCTCCATTTACGTCGGGTGTCAACCATGATTCAAAGATCATCTTCTCATCATCAAGATCCAGGTGCATGGCCGGGTAATCTATAAGTGCCGCTTCATGCAGGTTGATATAAAGTCCGTTTTCAGATTTCATCATTAATGAAGTTTGTACTCCAGTAGGTGAAAAAGAAGTTTGGGATATGTTCGCAGTGATCGAACTTGCCATGCGCTCTCTTATTTCTGAAAGTCTGGATTCGGTATAATCATATTCCTGGGTGTCATAATCTCCAGGGATCCAGAAAGCGGTATGATCACCACTCATGGCGAATTGAGTTTTCTCATCTTCTATGACAAAGTGGCCTAGTTCTTTTTGCTGCGGAAATTCATAGCGAAAACCAAGTCCTTCGTCAAAAAGGCGAAATCGAACGATCATTTTTCTTCCTGTTTCTTCCTGTGTCAGGGTAACAGCCATTTCGTTATAGTGATTGCGAATCTCCTTTTCTTCTCCCCAAACCGGTTTCCAGGTTTCGTCAAAAGTGGATGTTTCAACATCAGCCTGGGAAAAACTATTAAATAGATCAGCCTCATCATTTTTAAGGTCCAGGCCTAGTTTACTTTCTTTAATTACCTGTTTGTCTTTATAAGTAAGAGTGTAAGTAGGGGTGCCATTTTCAAGCAGTGAAAATTCCATTTCAAGATTACCATTCGGAGATTCTAGTTCCTGCGCACTCACAAGGCCGGCAAGACTCATCCAGAGGCAGGACATAACCAACAATTTGTTCATCATTTTCATATTATAGGGTTTCTGTTAACTAACCGGAGGTTTAAAAAGATCAGTGAAATGAGCCTTTTCAGGATTAATTGTTCCGGAAAAATTCTATTTGGCAAACTTAATAATCTGCCGGGTTTCACTGGCTTCAGAAGCTGATTTTTTGTTCACTATTTCGGTCATTACGGATATAAAAAAGAAAAAGCCCGATCTTAAGATCGGGCTTTTATAATATTTTAAAAAGGAAGTTTTACGCTTTGATATTTCTTCCGTGAATAAGTTTTTCAGTAATGAAATTTTGTTTTCCGAAATAAGTGCTGTGTGCAGCTCCTAAATTAAGAGTAGTGGTAAACAATCCTGCAAATATGAATAATAACTGGTATGCTGTAGCAGTATAGAAGGTATTCAGCAGGTAGACGGAAGAACCGACTATAAGAATGGTAAAGAAAAATGATAACCAGGCATCATTATTTATTTTTAGAACAGATAGCACCTGTCTAAGGATAGGATTTCTTTCCTGGTAAAAGTCCAAGCGATGAGAAGTTATGAATGAATCAAGAAACTTCGAGGCTATGATATCAAAAGAAATTAACACTACTATTAAATCCATATTCGTAACGGTGATTATGTTTTGTGGCAACTAAAATACATCTTTATTTTAAAAAACAATGCTTTTTACCGAAAAATTTGGTATTTCATCGACCAATGAGGGGGGAATGAGGTCTGGAAGCAGGGATTAAGCACTTATTTGTAATCTTTTTCCTAAACTATTGAGGGGGTAAGAGTTTAGAAATCAGAGGGGTAATGTAGGAAAAATCTTTGAATCACCATAATATGATTAAATTTTTTTTTCAATTCATGCATTAAATACTCAAAAAATTAAGTCAATCCTTAGGAATTTTTCAAATATTATCTATTTAAAAATCCCTTTTATTCCAATAAAAACATTTCAAAAAAACATTGGTCAAAGTAAATTTATCTCCATTCAAATTATTTCTTATAAGTAGGAACGTTAGAAATATGTAAGTATTTTTACCGGTCTAAAATAAATTTAAATGGAAGGAGAAGGCCCTGCAAAATTTTATTCCCCAAAAGAAGAGAAATGGAACATTATATCTCATGCCTTTGGAATGGTGTTAAGTGTGATCGCCTTGGTTTTTCTTATAAAAAAGGGGTTGCGAACAGGCAGTGATAATCTGCTTATTAGTTTTGTGGTGTTTGGTGTTTCCATGCTGTTGCTGTATTCTGCCTCAACTTTTTATCATAGTGCCAAAGATCCGCACTTGCGCTATAAACTTAAAATATTCGATCATATCGCGATCTTCTTCCTTATCGCCGGTACCTACACACCTTTTGCGCTAGTGACCCTGGAAGGAACTATTGGCTGGATCATTTTTGGAGTAGCTTGGGGAATTGCCTTTTTCGGGACCCTGCTGAAGATATTTTTTACGGGAAGGTTCAAGATCCTTTCCACACTTCTTTACGTGGGAATGGGCTGGATCATAATATTCGCCATCAAGCCCTTGATCGGGAATCTGTCTTCAGAAGGTTTGTGGTGGTTGTTCAGTGGCGGGATCTTTTATACAGTAGGAGCTATACTTTATAGTATCAGTAAACTTAATTACAACCATGCCTGGTTTCATTTATTTGTTTTACTAGGTACTTTTTGCCATTTTAACTCCATTTATTTTCATGTGACACCTTGAATTAAAGGCTATTTCTGGTGTGGTTTTTGAACCTTTGCAGTAAATTTTACTAAAAACTATGAAAAAGCTAATCCCATTCCTCTTCGGAATTTTTTTAATAACTTCAATGAATGCCCAGCAGGATCCTTACTTTAAAGTAATGGATGTTGATAAATATGAGCAGGCGGTTGCCCGGAAAAATGTTCAGCTGGTAGATGTTCGTACTGCGGAAGAGTACAAGGAAGGCCACATAAAAGGAGCAAAGAACATTGATTTTTTCGCCGATGATTTCCTGAAACAGTTCCGCTCATTTGATAAAGAGGAGCCTTTATATTTATACTGCAGGAGCGGTAACCGGAGCGCTAAAGCCTCTAAACAGTTATCGGATGCAGGATTTAAAAATATTATCGATCTAAAAGGTGGTTACAAGGCCTGGAAGGCTGCCGGAAAAAAATAGGATGAAAGAAAAGAAGGAACTCATAACCCGGGACTGGCTGGCCATTGACCGTACAAAAATGGCTAATGAGCGCACTTTTTTAGCGTACCTGCGAACCGTGATCGTGATCCTTGGTTCGGGGATCGCACTTTTAAAAGTTCCGGCCCTTGATGATCTGCGTGGTTTTGGTTTTATATTAATTGGGTTTAGCCCGCTGTTACTCGTTTTCGGGGTGTCACGTTTTCTTTATGTAAGAAGGCATATCCATATGTACTATAAGGAGACGAGGAAATAAATCCTATGCAAGGAGCTCCGATAGGTTCTTTTTCATTTTACTACTAAAATCGAGGGCGTGATCCAGGATCAATACCGCGGTACATACCATATTCCGCAATTCGTAGAAACCGGTAGTGCCCGTATTGAACGGTGGATAATCTTCCAACATTTCCTTAAGCTCTCTTAAATGTTCGAGAGCTTCTTTTTTCTCCCGTTTTCCCGATGCATGAATAAGATCATAAGTCATGAGGTCGTTCAGGCGATGCCTTAGACTGGCAATGATCTCATCGTCAGCTTCCTGCTCAAACCTTAGAATTTCTGGCCTTATTATGGTTTCAGGCTCCGGAAGTTTATCCAGTTCTTCTATTACTGATTTGTATGACTGATGTGAATATACAAGGGCTTCCAGCAGGGAATTAGAAGCTAAACGATTAGCTCCGTGTAACCCGGTGTGAGCACATTCTCCCGAAGCATATAAGTGTGGTATAGAAGTTCGCGCGTGCTCGTCTACCTGTATTCCGCCGCATTGATAATGAGCAGCCGGAACGATTGGAATAAGATCGGTTTTTAAATTGAGGCCTATAGAATGACAATAGGCGACAATTGTAGGAAATTCATTCTGGAAAGCTTCAAAGTTTAGATGCCTGCAATCTAAAAATGCAGAACGTTCACCGCTCATTTTTAATTCTTTCACAACGGCTTCAGAAACGATATCACGTGTAGCAAGTTCCCCTCGCGTATCGGTTTTAAAAAGAAACCGGTTGCCTTTATGATTGACTACATAAGCTCCAAACCCTCTTACCGCTTCAGAAATAAGGAATAATGGGTGTTTGTCTTTTTCATAAAGAGCGGTAGGGTGAAATTGAATAAAATTCATGTTTTTGACCTCGGCTCCGGCTCTCTGGGCCATTGCCACGCCATCGGCAGTAGCTACCGAAGGATTCGTAGTGTTTGAAAATATCATTCCGCTGCCACCTGTTGCCAGAAAAGTAATTCGGGAATTGAAGTTTACCTGTTGGCCGGTGACCTTGTCCAGCATTTTCACTCCTGTACAGTTCTCTTGATCCTGTTCGTTCTTTAAAAGATCAATAACAAAATAGCGGTCCACAAATTCCACATTTGGAAGAGACCCGGCTTTCTTCAGCAGTTTTCTTTCAAGTTCTTTTCCTGTAAGGTCCCTGTGGTGCACAATCCTTCTTTGTGAATGTCCGCCTTCCAGTCCCAGTTCAAATTCTCCATTTCCGTTGAAATCAAAGGAAGTGCCCCAGGAAATCAGTTCAGACAGCCTTTCGGGTGCTTGTGAAACTACCATTTCAACCACCTTGCGGTCATTTAAGCCTTTCCCGGCTTTCATGGTATCCTGTACGTGTTGTTCAAAACTGTCTCTCACCCTGTCAAGGACCACGGCGATGCCACCCTGGGCCTGGGCGGTGTTACACAAGTCATTACTGCTTTTTGTAAGAATGGTAATTGAAGTATCCGGTCTGGCATCAGCCAGTTTAATAGCAAATGACAACCCGGCGATCCCGGATCCTATTACAAGCACATCAGTTTTCATAGACTATGATAATTCAAGCATTCTTTTAATAGGTCTGTGGGCCTTTTCCATAAGATCATTATCCAGAATGATCTCGGGCTCTTCATTTTTCAGGCAGTTGTAAAGCTTTTGCAGCGTGTTCATTTTCATGAATGCACATTCGCTGCAGGCACAGGTGTTATCTTCCTTGGCAGGAGCGGGGATCAGGATTTTGTTGGGGACATCCTTTTGCATTTGATGGAGGATCCCGGCTTCGGTAGCCACGATGAACGTATCATGGTCACTGTTTTTCACGTAGTTGAGCATTCCTGAAGTAGAACCAATGTAATTGGCGACCTTTAAAATATGATCTTCAGACTCAGGATGAGCGATGATCATGGCTGAGGGGTTTTCCTTGTAAAGTTTTAGCAGCTTATCCAGGGAGAAGGCTTCATGAACGATACATGCCCCGTCCCAAAGAAGCATTTTTCGGCCTGTTTTTTTCATCAGGTAGCTTCCCAGGTTTTTATCGGGGGCGAAAATAATGGGTTTGTCCTGCGGAATCGAGTTGATGATCTTTTCGGCATTTGAGGAGGTACAGACAATATCACTCAGGGTCTTGATTTCCGCAGAACAGTTTATATATGTGACGACCATATGGTCGGGATATTTTTCTTTCATTTCCCGGAAGGCATCCGGTGGGCAACTTTCTGCCAAAGAGCAACCGGCATTAAGATCGGGTAGTAATACCTTTTTTGAAGGGTTGAGAATCTTCGCTGTTTCGGCCATAAAGTGGACACCGGCAAAAACGATGATCTCAGCTGAAGTTTGGGCCGCCTTTTTGGCCAGCTCCAGGCTATCTCCAATAAAATCGGCCACCTCCTGAATTTCAGGTTCCTGGTAATAATGTGCCAGGATGACCGCGTTCTTTTCCTCCTTTAGTTTTATAAGTTTTTGCTGAAGGTTCTCTTTTCTTTCTGTTCTGATATCCATTTCCTTTGTAGGGTACATTGAATTTAGACTTTTAGAAACGTATCGCCGGAAACCAATCCGGTAACTAAATCTTTCAAACTGGTGTTTTCTACGATTTGCTGTAATTCCTGTCTCACGGGTTTGAATTTCGAATGGAAAGGGCAGGGGTGCTCCTCAGAACAGCTCTCCAGTCCCAAACTACATCTCTTGTAAACAGTATCACCGTCAATGGCAACCACGATCTGTGCTACCTTGATATAATCCATGTTATCAGGACTTACAGTGAATCCTCCATGAGCTCCTTTGATGGAGGTGATAATTCCGCTTTTAGATAATTTTTGGAGGGTCTTGGCGGTAAAAGCTTCCGGGGAGTCTATTTCCCTGGCGATATCTTTAAGGCTCGCCCTCTTTCCTTTATCTGACTCTGAGGCGATAAAGATGGTAGCCCTTATCGCATATTCACATGCTTTTGAAAACATTATTTACTTCTTCAGGTTAAGTGTCAAAATTAAGGACCTCCTTATCCCTAATTTATGACTACGGTCAGCTAGAGAGAAAAAACCTACTATAAATGTGATGATGCGGAATCCTATTTGTTTTTAATAAAAAACCCGGTCGCTTCAGTGACCGGGTTTACCGGGCCGATCTTTAAATTGATCCCGCCCAACACAAGTATTAATGAAGAAGTGTGACTTTCTATGGTCTTACTCCCAGTTTTTTCAGAATGTCTTCCATTAAACACCATTTGGTGATAGAAGATTGTAAAAGATTGAATCCTACAAAAGCTGTGAACCACAGCCAGTTTATATTTACATAGATCGCAAGCAGCAGACTAATAAGTATGAAAGTACCTGCAATTCCGCGTATGACTCTGTTAAGCATAATTATTGTTTTAAATGTTATATAGATTGTTCTATTGGTAACACAATAGCCCTTACCGGGTTATTGGTTTCAAGGTTTTTGTTGAATTCTTTTATATATCCGAAGATCTCCTCGATCTTTTCTTCATCGGTAAATGAGAAGAACATAAGAGATTCATTTCCACCTTTATGACCCGGGAACCAGCTTTGGGTGGCGACCAGGGAATTGGTATTCTTGTAGCCGTCGATCTCAGATGAACTAAAGGCTTCAATATTTGCCTCTTTGAAGAGTTTTAGGACCTCCTTCTGGAAATCTGAAACGGTTGTTACGATGAGTAGTTTCATGATGTCTGGTTTATAATTCAAAACTTAGTTTTACTTTTAAATTTGAACCCATCTCCGCCATCCTGAAATGACGGAAATGAGATCATTTTTTATTTGCTTTCCTCCACGTACTCTTCTTTCTCCTGAACAACCGCCTTACCTTCTTCAGGGTGTTTTCCTTTCTCAATCATGTAGTACACTAATGGAACTACTAACAAGGTAAGGAAGGTAGAGACTATGGTTCCTCCCATTAAGGAGATCGCCAGTCCCTGGAAAATAGGGTCGAACAGGATCACAAAAGCTCCAATCACTACCGTACCCGCTGTTAACAGAATAGGGGTGGTCCTTACGGCTCCTGCCTCGATCACCGCCTGTTTAAGCGGAATACCTTCCTCCACTCTCAGGTTGATAAAGTCAATGAGCAAGACCGAGTTCCTAACCATGATCCCCGCCAGGGCGATCATCCCGATAAAAGAAGTCGCGGTAAAGAACGCTCCAAGCATCCAGTGCCCTAATACAATACCCACTAAGGATAGCGGTATTGCCACCATCATCACTATAGGTGCTTTAAAGTTCTGGAACCATCCAACTATCAAAATGTAAATAATAACAATTACACCCAAAAATGCTATTCCAAGGTCACGGAACACTTCCAGGGTGATCTGCCACTCTCCATCCCATTTTACGGTATAGTCATCTTCATACTGTGGCTGCTCCATATACAGCTCCTGGATCTCGTAACCTGCAGGCAGGTCGATCTCTTTCAGTTTTTCTTCCATCCCAAGGATCGCATAAACCGGACTTTCCAGTTCCCCGGCCATGTCGGCAAGCACATAAACCACTCGTTTTTGGTTCTTTCTGTAAATGCTTTTCTCACGAATCACTTCCTTAGGTTCTACAAGATCACCAACCGGGATCATTTGCCCATTCTGGGAAGTTATCTGAATCTGCATGATATCCTGAACCGAAGATTTTTCCTCCTCATCAAGGGCTAATACGATTCCTACTCTTTGGGTCGCGTCCTCATCATATAATTGTGTGATCGCTCTTTCTCCAAGTGCTGAATTCAGCGTATAAACGATCTGCTGAGGTGCGATGCCTTGAAGCATGGCTTTTTCCTTATCGATCTCGAATTCGAATTCTTTCTGATCGGCTTCTACCATCCAGTCGATATCTACGACATCATCAGTGTTTTGAAGTATAGTTTTAACACTGTCGGCAAGCGCGATCTGCTTTTCATAATCAGGTCCGTAAATTTCGGCGACTATGGTTGACAATACAGGAGGTCCCGGCGGAACTTCCACCAGTTTCACATTGGCGCCATATTTAGCTGCGATCTTCTGAATATCCGGCCTTAGCATCTTTGCAATGTCGTGACTCTGAAGACTACGTTCTCCCTTGGCCCTTAGATTTACCTGGATATCGGCCGTGTTACTGGCTCCGCGCAGGTCATAGTGACGCACCAATCCGTTAAAGGTAATAGGGGCAGAGGTACCAATATAATTCTGGTAATTCACCACTTCCGGACTTTGAGAAAGGTATTGCCCGATCTCTTTTGTCACTACGGCGGTTCTTTCCAAGGTAGTTCCTTCGGGCATATCTATCACCACCTGGAACTCGTTCTTGTTGTCAAACGGCAGCATTTTTACGGCTACGTCCTTCGTGAAGAACATGGCTACAGACCCTAATAACAATAACGTAGTAATACCAAGGAATGTCCACCTGATCTTTCCGTTTTCAATAAGCGGCTCTTCAAAGCGCTTATAGATGCGGTAGATCATACTTTCCTCAAGAGTTTTTTCTTTCTTTACAGGTTTACCTTTTTTCTCTTTTTCACGCAGGAAGATATATCCTAAATAAGGGGTGATCGTGAGCGCTACGAACAATGATAATATCATCGCGATCGAAGCCCCGATCGGCATTGGGCTCATATATGGTCCCATCAATCCGCTAACGAATGCCATAGGTAATACAGACGCGATCACGGTAAATGTTGCCAGTATGGTAGGGTTTCCTACCTCATTAATGGCATATAACGCGGCCTGTTTGAAGGGCAGGCGTTTCATTTTAAAGTGCCTGTGCATGTTCTCGGCAATGATGATCGAGTCATCTACCACGATTCCCGTTACGAATACCAGTGCGAAAAGAGTAATTCGGTTAAGGGTGTAATCAAGCATGTAATAACTCAGTAGAGTGAGGGCAAAGGTGATAGGTACCGATAGAAAAACTACCAGTCCGCCACGCCAGCCCATTGCCAGCATTACCACCAGGGTTACAGCGATAATAGCTCCAATAAGGTGCATTAAAAGTTCCCCTACCTTGTGAGATGCCGTTTCCCCGTAGTTTCGGGTTACTTCAACATGCACATCTTCAGGAATAAGGTTTTGCTTCAGGTGATCTACTTTCTCAAGGATCACATCGGCGATCTTCATCGCATCGGCACCTTTACGTTTTGCAACAGACAAGGTTACAGCAGGATATTCTGCCGGATAAGTTTCCGAAGCAGCTACCGCCTGGCCGTATCCAAAAGACACATATTCTTTAGGAATTTCCGGACCGTCGTTTACAGTTGCTATCTGTTTAAGGTAAATCGGCTGGTTGTCCTGAACCCCAACGATGAGGTTTTCCACATCTTGCGCAGATTCCAGAAAACTTCCTGTGCTTACCAGGATTTCAGAATCATTGCGATCAAAACTTCCCGAAGAGAGCTGTTGGTTATTGGCTTTGATCTTTTCAGCAACACCCAGCAGGTCCACACCGCTGGCAGCCATTTTATCTTTATCAAGTACGATTCTTAACTGTCGGTTACGCCCACCAATATTATTTACGATAGAAACATCCTCTACCTTCTCGATCTCATGCCTTAGTTCGTTGGCCATTTGGCGCAACTGGTAATCGTCATAATTCTCGCTCCAAAGTGTAAGTCCCAGAACCGGAACATCGTCAATGGCCCTTGTCTTCACCAGTGGCTGGGTCACGTTGGGCGGCATTTGGTCCATATGTTTCATCAGCTCGTTGTAAAGCTTCACATAGGAGCGTTCTATATCCTCGCCCACGTAAAACTGCACGATGAGCATTCCCTGTTCCTCCATCGAGTTAGAGTAGACGTACTCCACACCTTTGATGTTGGAAACCATTTTTTCCATGGGTTTTATAATGCGCGATTCTACTTCGCTGGGACTGGCCCCGGGATATCCAATAAAGATATCGGCCATGGGGACGTCAATTTGCGGCTCTTCTTCGCGAGGGATCAAAAATGAACTGTACACCCCAATGATCATGAACACGATCATGAGCAGCACCGTCAATTTAGACCCTATAAAGCCTTTGGCGATCTTACCTGCTAATCCTTCTTTCATATGTTGAATTCTTATAGTTGTTGTTTGTACCTTTTTTCTTTGGGCGTGTCCTTCGCTCCTTCAGAGCTTCGGCCGGGCTTTCGGCGCTACACGCCTGCCCGAATAGTCAGGCGGGGTAGCTGCCTCTATCCCCTGCCTACCGGCAGGCAGGCTCACGCGCTGTGAAAAAGGTATTACTCTTTTACAGTCACTTTTGCCCCGTTGAATAATTTACCTTCCGCAGAAACTATGTAAGCTTCTTCAGGAGAAAGTCCGCTAAGAACTTCCACACGGTCTCCGTAAGTTCTTCCTAAACGCAGCCATCGTAGCATAGCGGTATTCTGGGCGCTCACAGTATAAACTCCTTTCAGGTCACCGCGGGTGATGATCGCCTCTTTTGGGATCATGACAGCTTTGGTAGTGGTTTCTTTCTTTTCGATCGGGAATCTAACGGTAGCGTACATTCCGGAAAGCACTTCAGCTTCAGTATCTTCCAGAGCAACTTTTACCATGTATTGTCCACCTGTATTTCTGGCAGATGTACTAACCTCGGTCACGGTTCCTTCCACAGTTTTATCAATAGATTTGATGATCACGTCTACCTTCGTTCCGGTTTTGATCCTTGAGATCTCAGATTCTGGTACACGGGCCATAACTTCAAATTTACCTGGGGCTTCAATCGCTAATAAGGGTTGGCCGGGATTGGCCATAGTGCCTTCTTCAGCGAACTTATTGGTGATCACTCCGCTAAAAGGAGCTCTGATGTTCACATATGCAAACTGTGAGTTCACTTCGTTCTTCATCTGCTTAGCGGCTTCAAGCCTGGCTTTAGCCATTTCAAAACGGGCCGTTTGGTCATCCATTTCCTTTTGGGAAGCAGATTGTTCCTCGTAAAGTGCCTTAAAACGTTCATAGTCTTTTTTGGCATTGTTGTAAGCGGCTTCAGCTTCGGTTATCCCCGCATTTACCTGGGCGCGTTTGGCCTGCAGGTCGGTGTTGTTGATAGAGATCAATAACCGGCCTTTGTTCACTTTATCGCCTACATTCACATGAATGTCCTCAATGAAACCCATCATACGGGTGCTGAGGTTAGCGCTGTTCACGGCATCGATCTTTCCGCTGGCGGTCAAAAAACGCTCTCCAGCCGCCGCTGGTGTTTCTACCTGCACTTCTACCGCCGGTCCTTTGTCAGCCACCTGCTTTTTATCATCATTACCACAAGCGGTCGTAAAAAGGATTAACCCGGCTATTGCTAAAGTGTATATTGTTCTTTTCATTTTCTATAGTTTGGTGATTTTTATCTATCTTATTGCTCAGTAGTGCTTTGGTTCTGGGTAAGGAACTTCAGATATTCCAAAGCGTAATTGTATTCATATACGGTCTGGTAATATTCCAGTCTCTTCTCTGAAAATTGCGTCTCGGCCATTAACAGGTCGGTGGTCTTTTCAAGTCCCTGTTCGTACCTGTTGTTTCTTATTCTTAGGGCTTCTTCTGACTGTTCCATTGCCAGACGGGTAAGCTTCAACTTATTTTCCGCATCCTGTAAGGCACGTTTAGCCTGGTTCAATTCCAGCTGACTCTTATGTACGTGTTGTTCATATTGGAGTTGAGCTTGTTTAAATTCTGCTTTTGATTGCTGGGTCTTTCCAATGCGCTTACTTCCGTCAAAGATGTCCCATGTCAAGGCGACTCCTGCCATATACCCGGTAGCATCTCCCTGGAAAAGTTCATCATCATACAGCTCATAACTTCCGAAGGCATTAAGACGGGGTAAAAAAGACATTTTATCGGCCTTATACATTTGTTTGCGTGCCTGGGAAGCCAGTTGCATGGCCTGTATATCTGCACGTTCCATTGGTAGCTGACCTTTATTCACTGCGGCCACTTGAACCTGCAGGGAGTCTTTAGGGATCAAAACCACGTCTATGGAATCTCCCATTAGGAACATGAGGTAGTCACTGGCGTTCTTCACATTACTTTTAGCGTACTGAAGTTGATTGTTTACCTCGGTAACGCGGACTTCCACAGCTAACAAGTCAGATCTTTGAAGATAACCTTGTTTAAAATTGTCATTCGCCAGTTTCAGGTTAGCCTGGGCAGTTTCAAGGGCCTGTTCAAGAACCTCCACCGCTTTATGCGCGAGTTGCAATTGCATATAGGCTTTTTCTGTTTCCAGCTGCATGTGATCTCCGGTGCGCTCACGCTTTAATTGTGTCGCCTCCATCTTGTTTTTGGCGGCTGACCGCTGATAGAATCCGTCCAGGTTGATCAAAGGCTGTTGCACTTCGATCTTTGTGGCAAAATTGTCGGTTCGGTCAGGGTCGTTCAAGCGGGCAGGATCGAAATCGCTTTGCGAGATCACCTCCTGGTTGAGCTTGCTTCCGAAGGCCATTAATGGATTATTGGTGGTCATCCCGGTATGAGAGACACTTATGTTAGGCAAGAATACAGCGTTGGTTTGCCGGTACTGCGCACGGGCTGCCAGAAACTCCTGTTGAGAAATCTGAAGGCTGCTGTTGTTCTCCTGCACTCGTTGCTTTACTTCACGTTTACTGATGCTTACCGTTTCCTGTGCGGAAAGCAGCCAGCTGAAAAGTAATACCGGAATAAATAATAGAGTTGTTTTCTTCTTCATTTTATAATTTTTGATGGAGCAAAAGTACCCTCAGAATGGGCTGTAGTCAGTAACCTTTGTTACCAAACGTTAAAATTCAGGCAAATTGGTCCTGTTTTTTCTGAAGCTCTTCGCGGAAGTTTTTAGTAAACACCTTTAAAGACCCCAAAGGTCCCGATGTACATTTCTCAATATTTTAAACAAAAGAAATTAACCTATTAAAAATAGGGGGTGTAATTTAATAATGTCGTAAATATTAATTTTTAACCCCTCTTTTTTAGGGGGTGTAAATTAATTTTATATACTTTTATTTCTGAAAATTCAGAATTATGAAAAAAATAGAAGCGATTATCAGGACCGAAAAATTTTCCGAAGTAAAACGGGCCCTTCAGGAAATAGGGGTGCTATTTTTTACTTACTGGGATGTTACCGGGGTCGGAAATGAGACTCTGGGACATGTTTACAGGGGGGTAGCCTATAATACGGCCGATATTCCCCGTCGCATGCTTTCCTTGGTGGTACAGGAAGATAACCTGGATCTAACAGTGGAGGTTTTGCTTAGTGCTGCTTACACGGGTAAGATAGGGGACGGGAAATTATTCATTTCAACTATTGATGAGGCGTACAGGATACGCACAAAGGAATCGGGAATTAAATCGCTGCTGTAATTATGGAAGAAATCACTTTTACCATCAACAATGTGTGGATGATGCTGTGCATCGCCCTTGTCTTTATCATGCACCTGGGGTTTTCCCTACTGGAGATCGGGCTAACCAGATCAAAGAACACCGTGAACATACTTTTCAAGAATGTAATGGTCATTATTATTGGTCTTTTAACGTATACCCTAATTGGATTTAATTTGATGTACCCGGGCGCAGCGTTCGCCGGATCATTTTTCGGGTTTTCGGGTTTCGGATTATTACTACCTGATAATGGTCTTACCGCTGCTTATGCGGATGGCAATTATACTTTTTACACCGATTTCCTTTTCCAGGCGATGTTCGCCGCAACGGCGGCTACCATAGTTTCCGGGGCTGTGGCAGAAAGAATAAAGCTCACAGGTTTCGTCACTTTCGCCATCCTTTATGTGGGCCTTGTATATCCCATCACCGGAATGTGGAAATGGGGGGGAGGCTTTCTAGATGTTATAGGTTTCTATGATTTCGCAGGTTCTACTTTGGTACATTCAGTAGGAGGCTGGGCCGCTCTGGTAGGAATATATTTACTGGGCCCGAGAATTGGAAAATTCAGTGATAAAGTAAGTCATGTAATTCCGGGGCATAGTATCCCATTGTCAACGGTGGGCGCTTTCTTATTATGGTTTGGCTGGTTTGGGTTCAACGGAGGCTCGGTCCTGTCTGCAGATCCCGGGAAGACCTCCCTGGTTCTGGTTACCACATGTATCTCTGCCGCGGCGGGAGGTCTGAGTGCCTTTATCTTTACCCGACTTAAATACAAAGCGAACGATCTTTCCATGGTATTGAACGGAATTTTAGGAGGATTAGTTGGAATTACCGCAGCTGCCGATATTATGGGGATTTGGGATGCTTTTTTGATAGGCTCTGTTTCGGGAATTCTCATAGTGCTATCAGTTGCTCTACTCGAAAAGTGGCAACTGGATGACCCGGTAGGAGCGGTGTCAGTTCACCTTACCTGCGGGATCTGGGGTACCCTGGCAGTTGGACTCTTTGGATCTATGGCCGGGTGGGCCCAATTGGGGGTTCAGCTTACCGGGATTACTGCAGTAGGTTTATTCTCTGTTCTAACCTCTTACGGAATTTTTCATGTTATAAAACAGGCAGGAGAACTAAGAGTGAGTGAACAGGTAGAGAAGGAGGGACTGGATGCTCATGAACACGGCTCCTCCGCTTATACTCATATCACCTATTCTGAGTCATAATAGATCGTTATTTGCCATTTTAAAAGAGGCTGTATCAGCCTCTTTTTTTCGGAAACAGCTTGTAACATAATTGGTTTCCAGGCGTCTATTAAGAGAATCAATCTTCTAAATATGGGACCAACTATGGAACTTCAATCAAGATTACTCGGCTTTTTACCCATTGCACTTTTCTTTATTCTCTTTTTCGCCCAACCTGACTTGTCTATTGATAGTAACATTCGATCTGAAGAAATTCCTGTACAGCACAACGATTCTGTTCAGAATACCGGGATGAATTTTCAGGTAATTAACCCCTTTTAAGTAGGTTTTAATCCTTCTAAAAAAAAGCCGATCGTATAATTCAGTAATTTGGCAGGCTCTTGTAAACCGGCATACCAGGGTAGATGGTCTTACTAATATCTATGATTCCAGGCATGGAATACTTATTTTTAGATAATGGCTGCGGAAGGTACCATTTTTCTGAAAAATTAATTCTCCGGCTTATATCGCCAGATCATCAGAATAATTCATTCGGATTTTACATAAGAATCTACCGGCTCTTCAAAACCGATAAAAAGCACACACGGATCGCCGCCTTCCTTGCATTTCGCGACATGGGGTTTGTTTGAAGGGCCAAAGGCATAAGTACCTGGTTTAAAACTCTGAGTTTCTTCCCCGTCATAGGTTACTTCCATTTCCCCTGAGATCATTACCATTCGTTCGGCCGAGGTATGCCAGTGTCTTGGAACCGAGGCTCCAGGTTCAAGCTTGAAAAGAATATCTGAATTTGGTTTTGTGGGATCACCATGAAGCACGGTTATATGACAGCCGGCGACATCTAAAGGCGCAGGGCAGGCCATCCAGTTTAAAGAAGCCATTTCATCGTGAGAAACAACTTTTGAATTTCCCATTTCATCTGTTTGGGCCATTGCCACAGTTCCACTTGTCAATACTAGAAGGCCAATTAGAATGGCTTTTAAAGAAAGAATACCTTGAGTTTTCATATGTACATATTTTAGGTTATTAATTTACAACTATATCAGTTGTTTTATTTAATTACCAAAACATGAATAGAAATAGAGGGAGGTACGAAGGAATATTTTATCCAACGAAGGTTAATATGAGGTTAAGTGGTAGGCGGGAGGAAAAAGGGCTTTTTTACTTCTATTAAAGATAGCAAATAAAGTGTAAAGCTGAAGCAAAAGTGAATGGGATTATTCCCATTCACTTTTGAGGATGGAATAAAAGTCCACATTTATTTTTTTGCCATTTTTGATCTCGCATTCCCTCATAGTGCCTTCGTATGTGAAATTGATCTTCTCCAGGGCATTTTTGCATTTGGTATTCTCGCTCACCACATATCCTTCAATTCGGTTCAAACCGAGTTCGTTAAAGCCTTTTTCAAAAAGCATGGGCATCACTTCCTTTAAGATCCCCTGACCCCAATATTCCTTTAGCAGCCACAGGCCGACCTCAGCTTTTTTATGTTCCTTGTCCAGGCCATTAAATCCGCCTGCACCATAGAATTTATCATCTTTGTCATAAATTCCCCACCAACACCCTGTGCCTTCCCTTTTTAAATTTTCATACCACTGCATTTGCTCTTCGGTATCTTCTAGGGTAGGGAAGTGGACATCGTAGTATTGAGTGACCTCAGGGTCAGATAATCCCATATGAATTTTATGAATGTCTGAGGCCTCTATTTCTTTAAGGACGTATTTTCCGGTTTTCATTTGAATTCGTACAGCTATTTTTGAACTTTTATTTCTTAATTGCTTTGAACATGCCAGGTCGGTCATCAGGGCGTTTTTGGTAACCAAATTGCTCATAGAATTGAGTTGCTCCTTCCGCAGCCATTAAACCTATAAAGGAATTGTTATTGCTGTTTTTCGCCAGATAGTCTTCAATGCTTTCCATTATGAGTTTGCCGATTCCCTTATTTTGATAGCCGGGATCTACAATGACATCCTGTATATAAAAATAAATGGCACCGTCTCCAATTACTCTTCCCATTCCAACAATTTGTTCACTTTCGAGAACACAGACCGAAAACAGGTCTTTATCCAGGGCCTTTTCGACCACATCGTTTTCTATAGAGCCCCAACCGGTGGTTTGCCGTAGCGATTGATATTCGCAGACTTCTATTTTTCTTTTTACAATGCTAAAATTCTCCAAAATAGGTTTTTGTGGCATTAGCTAGTTTTAATTTTTTATTCAAAAATGATCTACTTTCTGTAAATAACCGTCGGCTGAAATTTCAATATTTAAAGTGATCCTACTGCCCAAATCGTTCCGGTGCGCCAGGTTTGTTATCGACTATAGCTTCAATTTTTACCATCACTTCAGGAGTTAATTGCCGCACCACATCAAGCGCTTTCAAATTATTCTCTAACTGACTCAATCGAGAAGCTCCTAAAATTACTGCCGAAACATGTGGGTTCTTTAAGCACCAGGCGAGAGATAAATGCGGCATGCTTATACCTAACTCCTTCGATAAGCCGGTTAATTTTCGAACTTTTTCCAGTTTTTGTTTACCCTCTTCACTCGTCCATAGGTCTTTCAACCATTGATAATCAGGTAAGTTCAAGCGGCTGTCTGACGGGATCCCATCATTGTATTTCCCTGTAAGGATTCCACTGGCCAGCGGAGAAAAGGTGGTTGTTCCCAGACCGTAAGTTTCATATAAAGGCAAAAATTCAGATTCTACCTTATCTCTATGCAAGAGATTATACTGAGGTTGTTCCATCACCGGCGGAGTAAGTCCATGCGCCTGGGCTACTGCGTGGGCCTGGGTGATTTGTTGAGCCGACCATTCGCTGGTACCCCAATAGATGATCTTACCCTGAAGAACGAGGTTATGCATGGCGCGCACGGTTTCTTCAATTGGGGTGTCAATATCCGGTCTGTGGCAATAGTACAGATCCAGGTATTCTACCTGAAGTCTTTTTAAAGCCAGATCACAGGCATCACGTACATGCTTGGCACTTAGCCCCAACTGCATTTTATGCTCACCTCCCCAAAATACCTTTGAAGAAACAGCAAATGTATCTCGAGAAAGGCCAAGGCTTTTTATGGCCTCACCCATAATTTTTTCAGATTCCCCGGCCTCATAGCCTTCGGCATTGTCGAAGAAATTCACCCCGGCATCATAAGCCGTTTTTAAAAGGGTTTTGGCATCTTCCATCTCCACTTGCTTACCAAAAGTTACCCAAGACCCCAGAGACAAAGCTGAGACTTTTAAACCGGATCTTCCTAAGCGTCTATATTCCATTATTTCAGTTTTTTAAAAGTTGTTTTAGTAATTTTTTTAATGCCACGTTCAGCATTGACCGGCCTTTAATTAATTTTTATAAGGTGAGGTCTTACTTTCACCTGCAAGTAAACACCATTCCGGGCAATATCCAAGGTTTTTCAGGCAGGGATAAGAATAAGCCATCTCAATTAATTCTATAAGGCAAGGCGTTATTCAGTTTATGTTACCAGGGCAAGTTCAGATCTTTTACTTCATCCCGGTAAAATTCTTCTAATTCTTGAACAAGTTCCTCTGAAATAGGATTGTTGATACTTTCAAGATTACTTTTTAATTGAGCAGTATTTACATTCCCGGGTATAACTGTAGCAACCGCATCAAATGCCAAACAAAACGCGAGTGCCGTTTGGGCAAGATTGTTTTCTGAATTTGTTATCTCCTTAATTCTGTTTACCAGCGTAGCCCTGGTTTGGATATCCTGTCGCGACCAGCGACTTCTAATGTCTTGAAATGTACTTTCAGCGGTATACTTGCCAGATAACCATCCTGAATCGAGAGGGATCTTCGCGATTATTCCCACTTCTTTTTCTTTTGCCATGGAAAATGCCTGAGAGGTATCCTGGTGCAGGATATTAAAAAATGCTTCAATCACCTGGGCATTTGTGGTATTCATAAGTAACTTCATTTCTTCTGAAGTATCTAAAGATGCTCCATAGGCTTTTATTTTTCCCTCCTCAATTAAGCGTTCGAGGATCTCATAATGGTCATTTTTGTTACCATCGAGGTACTGAGCGGGCGGATTATGAATAATGAGGGAATCAACGTAGTCAACCTGTAACCTTTTAAGACTTCCTTCTAATGATTCCCTAATGTAATTGGAGTGATAGTTAGTAATACCTGAATCTGTATGCCCGAATTTTGTGTTGATCACAATGGTATTTCTATCAACGTTCTTTAGCGCCTTTCCCAACCTTTCTTCACCGGTGCCCAACCCATAATTTGGCGCGGTATCAAAAAAATTGATGCCGTACTCTAAAGATCTTTCAACCAGTTTCATGGCATCTTTTTCAGACATACTTTGCCACCCGGAGTTAACTCCCAACTGCCATGCACCCAGTCCAATTTCAGAAACAGGAACAGCGTTACTGATGTATTTGTTGTATTTCATGTTTAGGGATTCGTTTATTTCAATTTCAATCTCATCAACCTGTCCGTTGTGGTCATATACAGGTATTCGTGATTTTTGTCAAAAGCGCAATTAGCCGTGGATTTACCTGTGAAAATAGCCGCAAGATGTTTTCCTTCCGGGCTTATAATGTGAACACCACCCGGACCTGTGGCAAAGATATTACCGCTTTTGTGAATTTTCAGACCATCGGGTAATCCGTTTTTATCTTCAGAAAGAGTTTGAAAATCAAATAATACTTTTCCGTTGTCAAGAGTACCGTCACCGGTAACCTCGTAACTGTATAAAACCGGATTCTTGGGATTGGACTGATTGACGTACAGGGTTTTCTGATCCAGAGATAACCCAATTCCATTAGGCATGGTTAGACTATCTATCAGTACTGAAACCTCTTTCTCAGGATTCACTTTAAACACCCCGTTCATTCCAATTTCACCTGTTTTATTTTCCGGCAGGCCATAAGGAGGATCTGTAAAATAAATAATTCCTGCTTCGTCAATCGCAAGATCGTTGGGGCTGTTGAATTGCTTTCCTTGATACGTGTCAGCTACCGTAGTAAATTGCGGTTCAGGGTTATTGAGATCTGCGTCTAAGCGGGCAATACGCCTGTCGCCATGCTGGCAAATCAATAATTTGCCTTCTAAGTCGAGTATTAAACCATTTGGACCTCTGCCCGAACTTTTGTTCTCTGTACCCGAATGGCCGGCAGATTCGAGGTAAACGCTGAGACTGTCCTTTTCATTCCACTTATATATCTTATTGGCGGGGACATCAGAAAAAATTACGGACTGTAAATCATCGACCCAAAGTGGGCCTTCGCTCCAGTAAAATCCTTTGGCCAAAACCTCAAAATTGGTGTTAGGATCAAGGAAAGCGAGTGCTGTTGAATCGTAAACTTCTATTTTTAATTCCTGTACTGTGGTGTCTACATTAGAAATTGCAGGGTCTTCAGGATTATTTTTATGCTTACAGGAAAGGAAAAAAATGAACGAAAAGGCAATCAAAAAAGTAGAACGGATATACATGATCTTAAATTTATATAAAAGTATAAATTACGTCTGAAACTTTAGGCCAGAGAATCTATTGATTTTATACTTTTGAGATAATGCTTTTAAGCCCAAAAGCTGCTAGTGATATTAATTCTTCTATTAAGCCTGAACGTTCTTTATGCCTTGTGGGACGCTATTTTTGTTTTATAATCAAGTCCAATTTCCTTTTTAATTCTGTCAATCAGGTGACTAACTTCGATGCTGGTTTTTAACGGCAGTTTGGAACTTTCAATTTCACCTCTTAGAAGACAATCATTTACTTCCTCTATCTCATGAATAAATCCATTTCCTTCATATTCCAGGTTGAAAACTTCTTTGGTTCCATTTTGAGTAATGGTGATTTTCTCAGCCTGGTGAAACCTGCTATGAAGCTTTAAAGATCCTTTACTTCCATGAATGTAGGCTTCAGAAGGAGTTTCGGCTTCAAGGGTGGATTCAAGTATGGCTTTCGCTCCATTTTCATAATTTAATAGCATCGAGCAAGTAGCATCAACTTCCGTGGTGGTCATGCGGGCCATACACTTTATGTCAAGGGGAATTCCAAGGGCTAGTAGACTTAAATAAACAGGGTATATGCCCAGGTCCATTAAAGAGCCACCGCCTAATTTTTTATTAAATAGCCTGCCTTCGGGATGTGCGTCTGCTTTGAATCCGAAATCTGCGCGCACAAATAAAATATCTCCTATCGCCTTATTCTCCAGGATCTCCATTAATTTATTAATGGAGGGCATAAAGCGTGTCCATAAGCCTTCCATTAGAAATAAATTCCTTGACCTGGCTTCCCTGACCATAATTTCCACTTCCTGCACATCTATTCCCATGGGCTTTTCGCAGAGTACCCCCTTTCCTTTTTTTAAACACATCATGGTATTTTCAAAATGGAAAGTGTGGGGGGTGGCAACATAAATAACATCTATCTCGGGGTCATCTGCCAGCTCTTCATATGACGTATAAAACTTAACCGACTTATGTTTTTCTCCAAAATTTCTAGCTCTCTCTTCATTTCTGGAAGCTACGGCATGAAGCACGGCAGTATTGGAAAGTTGTAAATCTTCAGCAAATTTATTTGCTATTTTTCCCAATCCTATGATCCCCCAATTGACCTTTTTTTTCATAAGATTACGTGTTGTATTTTATGCTTGCCAACTCAATTTAACGATGGTTAATATCGTAGAAAGATTTAGCTCTGGTTATTGGGTGAAGATAATTAATAAATTCATTGAGGTATTTCCGGTCAAATTAATGACAGATAAAAATTTATCAAATTCCTGATTACACATTTGATGGATATTCCATGATTCCGCATTTCAAATGCCACTTTAGAAGAGAAGCCGATTATTGCTTTTCATAGTTTAGGTGTCAAGTTCTTTTAGAATGTTTTCAGCCGACGTGGTGATATTTTTATAGGCCCTGAAAACCCAGGCCGCCATCACGAACAGAAAGGCTAACAGGATTGGAATGAACAGCCAGAGATCGTTTATGTTCTCCTCAATAAAGAGATCTTTCCCATTCATTATTTTTGAAAATACCGGCAAGATGACCAAAGCGAACAGTATGCCCAGGTACATGTTTAGACGCTGCGTGAACAGCAGTTCATTTTTTGCTCTATAGAACTTCACTAGGGTTTCCTTTACATTTCTCTGGGAGATGTTGAGGCTTTTGGTTCTGTTAATGGACCTCAGGGTTATCATAGGGAGCACCAGCAGCAAGACTAGGCAAATTATTCCGCAGGTCAGGAGGTACCACGTATCAAGTTTTTGGATGTTGAGAAGGATGTAAAATGCACCTGCCAAACAAGTAACCGCTCCCAGGCTTTCAAGGCCATAGATCTTTCTGAACTTATTGGTATACCTTTCTTCTGTCATTTTGATGATCAATTTATCGGTTAATAATTGTTGTTTTTCCACTTTTTGGCTCATGTCTGTCCAAAGTGATTTCATTTCTTCAAATTCCATAGCTGTGTTCTTTAGTGATTTGATCCTTTAGTTTTTGTTTGATGCGGGAGAGGCGCGTGCCGATATTTGTTTGGGTAAACCCGGTGATCGCTGCGATCTCTACATAGCTCCTGCCTTCAAGGTAGAGAAGGATGATCCCTTTTTCAATAAGATTCAGTTTTTTGATGTGGGCATGTAAGATGGCCAGCTGTTCTTCCTCCAGGTTTTCTCTGTCTTCCATTCTATTGAGAAGTTCAGGGTCGAGAGGTACCTGTTGGTCCTTTCTTTTCTCCTTTTTTAAATGGGTGATGCTGGTGTTCAGGGCGACCCTGTACATCCAGGTGCTGATCTTTGAATGGCCTTTAAAGGTAGGATATGATCTCCATAGCTGGTAAATGATCTCCTGGAAAAGGTCCTGCCTGTCCTCCTTGCCGTCAGCATAGACGGAAGCTACTTTATAGACAATGCCTTCGTGCTCTTTTACATGCTTAATGAATTCCTGTTTTACTGTCATTCGGTTTGGTTTACACCTTATTAGTGTAACAGATGTGTGAAAAATCACAGGAAACTACATTTTTTTTCTGAAAAAGGGTTTTTAACCTATAAGCTTTTCAAGGATCTTTTCTCTTATGACCCGGGGGTTTCAAAGTTTTCAAGGGGTATCTTATAGTACTCGTTCGACGGGTTAATTCGAACCGGGTAGTTCGATCCTGATTTCGGTAAATATACATTTTTCGATCATACCGGCTGTAAGGTGCAGGTCAGGCCCGTTTGAATTTGATCTTCCAAAAAATCAAATTAACGAGGTAGACCAAGGCTGAAAATATGGCGATGTAGAAGGCGTAAAATTCAAAATTTGACTTGTGTGCTCCTGTAATGAACTCATAGACATAAAAGCTGTCCTTGTATTCCTCCAGGTCGAACTGGAAGAGGAAGATGAGCGGAAAGCTAAGAACCCCGACCCAGGCCATAAGCCGATGGGTTGACCTGGAAGGGTTAAAATACCGTTGAAGGTCATTTAAAAAGATTAGATGGAGAATCCCGAAGAACAGGGCCGTTATCATTCCAATAAGGTAAAAGAACCCGAAAGTGGAAAGCCTGGCGAAAATGCTCAAACCGGCAGGGACTGTTCCCAGGAATATTAAAAGGGACTTCTCAGATCTCATTTTATGATGGGTAATGTGGTTGTCAGGGTAGATAGATCGAATCTTTAAATGCTTTCCAGTTCGACGGCTCTCCATTGATGATGTACGTTTTTGAATTTTTCAAAAGCAGCGTGATCCCTCCGATCCCTGCTCCCGCAGCACCTCCTAAAACTGCCCCGCCAAATGCTCCTTCGGAAGAGGTATAACCAAACCAGGTATCAGGTTCCGCAGAAGCAGCCCCGGCCATACCTCCAATAACAGCTCCGATCGCAGTAGCTATAAGAACATTATGTTTTCCCGAGCGTTTCGTTTTCACCAGACCAATCTCTTTTATAGGAAATTCCATAGATCTGCCCTTCCTATTTAATGTTAGAGAGGTATCTGAGATCAAAAGGACCTTGCCTTTTCCCAACTTATTTCCTTGCAGGTCAAAGAGCCTTACGAAGAGATCGGGAACTTCGGTTTCAATTTGAGCCATTAGCGGGATACCTGCCATTAAGCTTAGAAAGAGAATGAACTTCTTCATGACCTTAAAATTTTACGCAGGAGGCACTTTCAAAAACTTTGGGAGGCTTATCCCTAAGTTAATCAAAAATGGCCTTTTTGAACAGGGTTCGCCTGGAAATTATCGGCCTAGATCTCTTTGCTTACCAGGTAGATCGTGTAGAAGATATAAAATCCGAAAAGGATGGCCGCTTCCCAGCTGTCCAGCTTCTTTCGTTGGCCGGTAAGCATAGCGATCAATAAGAAAATTGTTCCCCCCAGTAAGATGTACAGGTCTAAATTGAATTTAGGGTTAAAGTCTATGGGCTTAATCACCGCGTTGATGCCGAGGATAAGGAGAATGTTGAAAATGTTCGATCCTATCACGTTACCTATGGCGATATCACTGTTCTTTTTTGCCGCCGCGATCACAGAAGTTACCAGTTCAGGTAAGGAAGTTCCCGCCGCCACTATGGTGAGTCCGATTATCTTTTCGCTTATCCCCAGGTTGTCGGCTATGCTGACGCTGTTAAGGACCACCAGTTGTCCGCCCACCACCAGCCCGGCAAGGCCTATGACGATGAGTCCCCAGATCTTCGCGGTCGAGGTCTCATATGTTTCGGTCTGGACCTGTGGATCACTTTTCAGCTGTTTAAAAACATAGAACAGGAAAAGCCCGAAAAGTACCAGCATGAATATCCCTTCTATCCTGCTGAAGGAGGTCTGTCCTGAAAAGACGAGGTCATTTATCAGGAAAATGAGTATTACGGTAATGATCAGCGAAATAGGGATCTCCTTCCAGGCGGTGGAGGTTTGGACCTTAATGGGAAAGATCAATCCTGCCAGCCCCAGAATGATGAACAGGTTGAAGTTGTTACTTCCAATGATGTTCCCTAGTACGATATCTGAATAGCCTTTAAGAGAAGCAACGATGTTTACGATCAATTCCGGAGCTGAGGTTCCAAAGGCCACAATGGTCAGACCAATGGCAAGATCAGAAACGTTATATCTTTTTGCCAAAGCAGAAGCTCCGTTCACCATCCAGTTAGCCCCGAAGATGAGAGCGGCAAAGCCAAGGATCACAAGTAAACCCGATAGGATCATTTTAAAAATTTTGTGCTAAAAGTATATATAATTCAGATCCAAAATCAGATCGTCTTATAATTAATTTAGTTAAAATGAGGGACCAAAAAAGAGCGGCATACCGGAAGAATTCCTTTATTGTTTCAATAATTCAATTAAATCAAAATATACCCTAAACCCAATACCTAAACCTTCTGCACTTCCTCCGTTAGAATTTAGTCGGCTTTGTGGTATTTCAATTTTCTCCAAAGTTTTCTCTGAATTCAAAAAATTATATTTTAAGAGAAGGCTAAAATGCAAAACTTCGGTCTCAAAAAATTGACCTTCTACCCCCGCAGCAATGCTCAAATAGGAAATAGATTCTGAAATCTTTTGCTGGTCATCGAGCACATATTGTTTACCGGTATCTTTTAATAAATCCCCACGAACATTTATTTCTCCGAAATTGTATTGTGGGATTAGAACCAAAGCAGCTTCATTGTTCCCGAAAATTAACTTTGGCGCCAATGATAGAGAATTGGTAGAAAATCTTGTCTTTAATTTAGAAGGAGCCCTGGCATTTGGGTCATTTGGATTCATTTCATTGTTCTCATTCACCAAACCGTAATAATGCTCATATCCGATTTCTGGGGCAATAAAATGCCATTTAAATAATTGTGTTCCTATATTTAAATTTACATAGGCATTTTCTTCAAAACCTTTATCTCTATAATAGTCAATTCCCCCAAATAAAATAGGTTTTATTTGAGCTTGACCTTTAAAACTAACTATGGTGAAAAGTAACAGAAAAATTATATTTCTAATAGCCATCTAATTATTTTCTTTTGAGGTTTCTCAGTAAACTTATTAAAATTATGTTAACGTAATTACGGGAAACCATAAAAAAACCTTCCGCAGCGGGAAGGTTCTTTGTAGAATCGTGATTTTTTTTACTGGGCATCCATCTGTTGCAGCATTTTGATCCCGTTCTCATTATCAGGATTCATTTCAATGGACTTTTTATAATACTTCACCGCCTTGTCCTTTTCCCCGGCCACCATATAAGCTTCTCCCAGGCTGTCATAGACGTTCCAGGATTCCGGGAATTCTTCCACGTTGATCTTGAAGACCTCGATGGCTTCCTTGACCTTGTCATTCTGCAGGAGGCCGTAACCAATGCGGTTCATTTCAGCTTCATTGAGGGCATAGCTCTCATCGGCTTTCAGCGTTTTGTATTTCTCCAGCCCGGCAGTGACGCCCTGTTCCCTAAAGACCGGGAAGACGGCCATGGCCAGCGACCTTTTGGGCATTTCATAATCTACATCGTGTAATATATTGTTGATGCTCATAGCCATGTCCTGGAGCTTGGTGCCCCCGGTGTTGTTGAGCAGGACCACCAGGTCCTCGTCTTGCGGGAAGCGGGCGATGAGGGTGTTGAACCCGTTGATCCCGCCGCCGTGGGCGATCACATCTACACTGTCTTTTGTTTCTCCAACGGGCAGTTTATTGATCATCCAGCCGTAGCCATAATGCGTAGTGCCCTGGGTTATTTGGGGAGTGAACATGAGCTCCTTTGAGCTTTCACTGAGGATCTCGTTGTTATGCAGAGCACGGTCCCATTTATACAGGTCTTCTACCGTAGAATACAGGGAACCCGCTGCATAAGGCAATGACATATCCAGGTAAGGCGCGTTCACATATCCTTCCCCGTTCTTTTCATATCCCGAAGCGCGGTTCTTGAGAATGGTGGCATGGTGGTCATAGCCCGTGTTCTTCATGTTCAAAGGATCCAGGATGTTCTCCTGCAATACCTGTTCATAGGTCTTGCCGGTAACTTCCTCAATGATATGCCCCAACAGGAAGTAACCCGAATTGTTATACAGGAATTTCTCGCCCGGCGTGAACTGCAGGGTAGAATCGGCGAATTTCTTTACAAAGTCCTTCGGACTATATGGATCGCGGCTGTGTTCCTCGAAAAATCCGGGGAAGGAAGTATAACTGGGGATTCCCGAACTGTGGTTGAGCAAATGATGGATGGTCACCTTGTCGGCTGCCGGACCTTTATAATCTGGCAGGTATGTGGAGATAGGTTTATGAAGTTTCAGTTTTCCCTGTTCCACCAGTTGCAGGATGAGCGCCGCGGTGAACTGTTTGGTGATAGAGCCCAGCCTGTGCTTGGTATTGGGTTCATTGGGAATATCATATTCCATATTGGCCATTCCCAGGCCGTCTGCATAGACGACCTCGCCTTCATGGGCTACCAGCACCGAGCCGTTGAAAAGGCCGTATTCATGGTACTTTTTTAAGAGGTTTTCGATCTGTTGGGCTTTGCCCTGGGCGAATAGAGTGGTTAGACAAAAGAAGGCTCCCATCAAAAGGGCGAATCTTCTCAACGCGATGTATGTATTCATATATGTATTGATTAATTGATTACGAATTTTGCGGGGCCTGTCTAAGTTAACATAAATTATTCACAATGGATAATTTATGAAAGGGTCTCGCTCAGCCCGTCTTAACCCGGCAGATCTTAGCTCGATCATTCTTGAAACTGAAGATTCGCCGGCTATAAACCTTTCATTTTCGGCCTCTGAAAATTGAAAATTTTTTAAACCGAATGGGAGTATTTTAACATTCTTAAAAGAATTTTTATCTATTATTGCCGATTGTTAATTTTTTAAAATTCAGGAATGAGCAGATTTTTATTTATTTCAATACTAGGGCTTTACAGCCTGTTTGGCTACGGCCAGGAGGTCACGGGGAAGGTGGTCGACAATGAAGGAATGCCGTTACCGGGAGTGAACGTGATCGAGAAAGGCACTTCCAATGGCGTGACCACAGATTTTGACGGGATCTACTCGATTCGGGTGGATGAAGACGCAACATTGGTATTCAGTTACATTGGTTTCGAGGAAATAGAGGAACCGGTGGATGGGCGCAGCACTATAGATGTGACCATGACCGGTGGGGTTTCTCTTAACGAGGTGCAACTGGTGGGCTCCCGTAGTCCTAAACGTACGCCGGTAGACACGCCGGTAGCCATTGATGTGATCGATGTGCAGGCGGTGACCACACAAACAGGGCGTATCGAGGTGAACGAACTGCTGCAATACGCGGCACCTTCTTTCAATGCCAATAAACAGTCAGGATCTGACGGGGCAGATCATATTGATCCTGCTTCCCTGAGAGGACTTGGTCCTGACCAGACACTTGTTCTGGTGAACGGGAAGAGACGTCACCAGTCGTCACTTATCAATATCTTCGGGACCCGTGGCCGCGGAAATACAGGAACTGACCTGAACGCGATCCCGGCCTCGGCCATTAAAAGGATCGAGATCCTGAGAGACGGAGCTTCTGCCCAGTACGGGTCTGACGCTATCGCCGGGGTGATCAACCTGGTGCTGAAGGATAATACAGATGAGTTTACAGGGAACATTAATTACGGTTTCTATAATACCGATGCCCAGGGGGATTTTCCGGAAGGTACTCCTAACACAGACGGAAATCGCCTGGATACCGAGCGCGATGGGAACCAGATAGGTGAAGACAAGGATTTTGACGGGGGCTCTTTAAAACTTACCGGGAACTACGGTTTCCACGTAGGGGAGAAGGGGTATGCCAATTTCACGACTGAATATCTTACCAAAAACAAGACCCTGCGTCCCGGATTCGATTTCAGACGCGGCTTTGGAGAAGCATCGATCGAAGGTTTTAATTTCTTCGGAAATATCGCGCTGCCACTTTCAGATAACTCTGAATTCTATGCTTTCGGTGGCCGAAACTATCGCGACACCGATGCTTTTGCTTTTACCCGGAATAATCCTACCGAAAGAAACGTGGTAAGTATCTATCCTGACGGCTTTACTCCGCGAATCACGTCTATCATTACAGATAATGCCGTGACCGCAGGGATCAGGACCACCACTTTGAACGACTGGAAATTTGACCTGAGCAATACTTATGGAGAGAACAACTTCCATTATTATATCAAGGGAACACTGAACGCTTCTTTGGAAAATCTTTCTCCTACCGACTTCGATGCGGGAGGACACAGCCTGAGCCAGAACACGCTGAACATGGATGTTTCCAGGTATTTTGACGACATCATGAGCGGACTGAACCTCGCTTTTGGTGCAGAATACCGGACTGAGAACTTCGTGATCTTTGCAGGAGAAGAAACTTCTTACGCTACTTATGACGTGAACGGAAAGGTAATTACAGATCCTTCCATCCAGGAGCAACCAACAGATTCTCAAACCGGAGAACTGCGTCCCGGAGGTTCCCAGGGGTTCCCTGGTTACAGCCCGGATAACGAGGTGGACAGGAACCGTTCGAACATTTCCCTTTATGCCGACGGTGAGATCGAACTTACCGATGCTTTCTTACTTGCAGCGGCCGCGAGATTTGAGAACTACAGTGATTTTGGAAGTACCCTTAACGGGAAACTGGCCGCCCGCCTTAAGGCCGGGAGCAATGTCAATTTCAGAGGCTCTGTAAGTACAGGTTTCAGAGCACCGTCATTGGCACAGATCTATTACAACCTGAAGTTCACGAACTTCGTGGGCGGGGAAGCACTGGATACTCAACTTTCTCCGAATAACAGTCCGGTGACGGCATCCTTCGGGATTGGTCAGTTACAGGAAGAGACCGCTTTTAACGCCTCTCTTGGTTTCACGGCAGATATTGGCAGCTTTACGGCTACAGTAGATGGTTACTATATCAGCATCCAGGACAGGATCGTTTTGACAGGTAATTTTGAAGCCCCACAGATCGAAAATGTAAAGGCAGCCCAGTTCTTTGCTAACGGTGCCGACACTGAAACTATGGGACTTGATATCGTGCTTACCCATAAAATGAGCCTTGGAAAAGGTACCCTGGCAACGAGCTTTATCGGGAACATCAATGACATGGAGATCACAGATGTAAAGAATGGTAACCTTGATGAAGAGACCTTCTTCGGGGTACGTGACCAGGCATTTTTACTGGCTTCAGCTCCTGAAAGTAAACTAACCCTGAACGTAAAATATGACTTGGGCTGGTTTGACGCGGCCGTGGGATTGACCCGTTTCAGCGAACTTACTTTACTCGACTGGCAGATGTTCGAACCAACCGAAGATTATGGCAGTTTTGCCAACCAGATCGCGGCGGCTTCAGACACATATGATCCTAAGATCGTGACCGACCTGAACCTTGGTTTTAAACTGAACAAGAACTTAAAACTGAATGTGGGAAGCAATAACCTGTTCAATGTGTATCCGGACCAGCAGGATGACTGGACCGAAGGTGGCGGTTATTGGGACACGGTACAAATGGGAATAAGCGGAGCTTATTACTATGCGAAACTGAATGTGAAGATATAAGCTGTTCTGATAAACTTAAAAAGGGATCCTTCGGGATCCCTTTTTTTATTCTATGTGGGTGCTTGATTGCCTTCCGATAGGCCTTCCGCAGAAGAACTTCCGGAAAAGAGGAAACAAATATGATCTTTAAGAGTGCTCTGAAACTTCGGTCTTTCCGTAGTATTTATCCTTAAGCCAGAAAGAGACCCGCACCAGGAAGATCAAAGCCGGAACCTCCACCAGCGGCCCGATCACGCCTGTAAAGGCCTGGCCGGAATTAAGTCCAAACACCCCAATCGCCACCGCGATGGCCAGCTCAAAATTATTTCCTGCGGCGGTAAAAGCCACTGAAGCGGTTTTGTCATACTCAGCTCCCATAGCCTTTGAAAAGAAAAAGCCAATGATGAACATGAGGGTGAAATAGATCAATAACGGCACGGCTATGAGGAGCACGTCCATAGGGATCTCTACGATCAATTCGCCTTTGAGGGAAAACATGACCACAATGGTGAACAGCAGGGCGATCAAAGTTAAAGGCGAAATAGTCGGAATAAAGGTATTGGTATACCAAACTTCTCCCTTCAATCTTACAAGAAATAGTCGACTGAGTATTCCTGCTGCAAAAGGGATCCCCAGGTAGATCGCCACACTTTCGGCGATGGTTTCTATTGAAATATCCACGATCGCGCCTTCAAAACCAAAATAAGGAGGGAGGATGGTGATGAAGATCCAGGCGTAAAAACTATATGCGAAGACCTGAAAAATGCTGTTGAGGGCAACCAGGCCGGCTCCGTATTCGCTGCTGCCATCGGCCAGGTCATTCCATACCAGCACCATGGCAATACAGCGTGCAAGACCAATTAAGATCAAGCCCACCATATATTCTGGATGATCCTGAAGAAAGATGAGGGCAAGCGCGAACATCAATACCGGACCTATGATCCAGTTAAGGACCAGGGAAATGGAAAGTATTCTGGTATTTCGGAACACTTTGGGAAGGAGCGCATAATTCACCTTTGCCAGGGGCGGGTACATCATCAGGATAAGGCCGATGGCGATTGGCAGGTTTGTGCTCCCGGTGCTGTACGAATTAATGAGTTCGGGAATGGAGGGGATCGCATATCCCAATCCTACGCCAATGATCATGGCGGCAAAGATCCACACGGTGAGATTCCTGTCCAGGAAACCTAGTTTCTTGTTACGTGTCATCAAGGTTTAATTTGGGAAAAAATATAATAAAGTTCGGTTGCGATCTGTTCGCCGCGTTCCAGGTATTTTTGTGCTTGTTCCGGGGAATCATCGAACTGTTTTGGATCCTCATAGGTGAGGGGGATCCTTGTTTCCGCACCCGGTACGAACGGGCAGCCGGCGTCTGCTTCACTACATGTCATGACCGCCGCAAAATGGGATTTAGGATTAAAGGCATCCTCTATCTTTTTTGAAAAGCCAATGACGGGGTGGCTGTTCGCTGAATATTTTAAGCCATAGACCGGATTTTTTCCTTCGGAAAGATTCCTGACCTGAAAACCGGTTTTTTTTAAGGTTTCCACTGTCATTGGGTAAATGGCCGTGGCCTCGGTCCCTCCGGAATAGCAAACCACGTTCTTCAGCTGAAAGTGATGAGCCAATGCCTGGGCCCATACCTGTGACAGGTGACTTCTGCGGGAGTTATGCGTGCAGATAAAATTCAGCCTGATCTCCTCATTTTTCTCTGACTTCTTCTGAATATAATCAACAAGGGGCTGCAAAACCTCTTTTCGTGCCGGCGGAATGTTTTCAGGCTTTAACCCTGAAATATAATTTGATATCTCTTTAAATACTGGCATGAGCTTTATTTTATTCCCGTTTTCTGGGAATTGATCTTCCCTCTAAAAATCCGTCCAGCAGCACCGCAGTGGCTACCTTGCCCGTGCTGTCCTTTTCGAACCTGATCGCTGCCTCGCTGTTATCCATGTAAAACTGGTTCTCTGACTGGGGCTTGAGATAGGTTTTTTGCGGCCCCATTAAAATGAACAGGCTATCATTTTCTGACAACACCTCCAGGTTCGCTCCCGGGGCAAGTGTATAGACACCGGCATATTCTTCTAAAAGGGCAGGGGAGACCTTAATTTCCTTTCGGGCCAGAGGCAGTTGGTACGGCAGTCGCTGCCAAAGGTTTTCGATACTTTTGGCCATTTCGCCGGCCACGGGATGCCTTCTATTACTGAGAACGATCACGCTGAGGTCTCCCTTTTTTCTTATCGCGTAATTAAATCCTCCGGTTTCGTAATACCCGTCCTGGATAAGGCTGTCTTTTGCTACACCGGCTATGAGTCTCCGGAGATCCTTTGCAGTGGTCCAAAGCTGCAATTCCTTGCCATGGGCAACTGGCTCGGTCTTTGGACCATCGGGGCCTATACTGTGTATGTATCCAGTAACGGCATTTTGGGGTACTTCGGTTTGTAAAAAAGTGTGTTCAAGGCCTGCTTTTTGAATAAGGGCCTCAGTTGCCTTTTTTAACTCAACCTCCACGGAATCCTTTTTTGCTTCACTTATGAGTTGGTGACCGGCATCGTTGCTTATAAACTCAGAGAACGGTCCTAAAGAGAAAATGCTGTTATCAGAAAACGCTTCTTGAGTTTCATTATCTGCCCGGCCGAAAAATTCGTGATACACTACTTCTCCGTTCTCGGCCACCAGGATGCTTCCGCTGAAACGTCCCAGTTCCAGGTAGCGTTTACCCAGCTCATCCAGCTTTTGGGGGTTAAGTTCTTTTGATGATACCATTGTGGAAGTGCCTGCCGTCTTCTTGTTCTCCCTGCAGGAAATTCCGGTAAGAACTGCGAGACCCAGGGCCAGAAAAGTAATTTTACGCATGTGCATGTTTTTGAGAGCCTAAAACTACGGAAAAATTTGAGCCGAATAAACCCGTTGCCGGAGTGAGATGCAGGCAAAAAAAGAGGCGCACACAGACGCCTCAAAAATTTAATGCAGGTAGTTTATTTTAAAGCATGGTAGATGGCTCTTGCCATTTTCTCCTGCCCGCTTTCACTTTGCAGAAATGCTCTTTCTGAAGGATTGCTGAGGAAACCCAATTCTATGAGAGCCGCCGGACAGTTAGTGCCTTTGAGGATCTTGAAATTGGCCTTCTTGATCTCTGCTACTTCAAAGTCTTTTTCAAGCGAAGCTTTAATGGTTTGGGCCAGGCGGGCAGAGCGTTCTTTCATTGAATTATTCTCTGTAATGTACATTTCCACACCGGTCCTTTCTGAAGCGGTTGCGCTGTTTAAATGAAGGGAGATCAAAAGGTCGGCGTCCTTAGAGTTGACCAGCTTGACGCGATCTGAAAGGCTCAGGGATTTATCTGAATTACGGGTAAGAATGATCTCCAAATTGGGATCATCATTTAAAGCCACGATCTTTTGCGCTATTTGCAGCACGATCTCTTTTTCCAGTACGTTTTCGGTGGTGTTACCCGAATCCTTTCCACCGTGCGCCACATCAATGATCACGGTCTTTTTGTCTCCTGCTGTAAAAGCAAGGCTAACTGCCAGTAAACACAGGGACAGTAGTCTAAAAATGTTTTTCATTTAGTTGGTTTTAGTCAATAATAACGGAAATTAATCCGGATATATTGTAAACCATTTCTTACAAGGAGGCATGTTACATGCTCATCATCAGTAAAAAGAAAACAGATAAGGCGATGAGCAGAGCGATCATTAAAGGTTTCATCCACCCCTTCTTTTTATATTCCAGGTCGCTGCCAATATGCTTGTTCCAAAAGTATTCGTTCAGGATAGCCGCGCCAATTACATTGGCGATCACGGTAAGACCCGGCTGCAAATTGAAGGATTGAATTACGATCCCGGTGGCAATTAGATATAAGATCGTGAAGATCAAAACCTGTAACCCGGCATTTCTCTTACTAAGAGACCTGAGGTTTAGTATAAGGAGGACAGCTGCGAAAAGAGTCGAGAACACAATGGCAAATACTAGGATCAGGTTTTTGGAATACAGTTCCGGGATTTCCGGCTGAGAATTGAAAGTTTCAGTGTTCTGTGATTCCAGATCTGAATTTTGCTGCTGTTCTGACATTTTATCTGTTGTTATTTACAGCCTGCAAATTTATTGAAAATTTTCTGTTTCCCAGACGAAGCTGCGGCTTACCTGCTAAGGTTTTTTACGTCCTCAGAGAGGTTAAGAATTTCTTCGGAAATTTCTTCCGCAGAAACCAGACTTTCAAACTGTTCTGAAACTCCGTTGACATAATGGGAGATCATTTTATACTCCTCAGCCAGAAAAGCTCCCTCAAAACCTTCAATGTCTTCATAACTTACCACACTATTGTAAGCTTGTAGATAGCGGTTTGCGAGCGGAAGATAAGACCAGTGCCATTTTTCTTCGGAATAACCTGTTCTTCCCGAATTTTTAGAGGTATAAACCTGGTAGAAACCGAATTCCGGGGCGTGCTTTACCAGCCAGTCATATTCTTTTTTTCCCTGGCCCGATTCAAAATAAGAGTTTTCAAGATTGTTCAGGTCGATATCGGTTCCCCAATGATGCCGTGATGTTGAAGGCATGGAGCTGAATTCAAGTATTTGTTGGGTGCGGCTGTGTGGGTCAATGTCGGCCAGGCGCTGCCACTTCCTTTCCCAAATGGCTTTTTGGTGCTCAAAGTTTCGTGCTCCAGAAATGATCTTCAACTCGATACCATCGCTGGAGGCCTTTTCATACATTTTTAAAAAGGCATCATAAACTTCTTTGTTTAGAAAGGTTGTTTTAGAGGCATGATCATCGTTTACCTTCACGAAATCAACGTTCTCATTATAATCAAGTTTTCCCAAAAGTAAAGATTTGGAGATGTCTTTTGAAGTGAACTGAGCCTTTAAATTAAAGGGCGCCACAAAAAGAAGGAGCAGAAGTAGGTTTTTCCACATAGGCTATTTGGATAAAAGATGTCAGTCATTTTCGATTGATCAGATTGATGGGGCTAATCATTCCGACCTTTTTATAACTGTTAATGACATCTTAAATTATACTCCAAAATCTAAAATAAATGTGAAAGAAAAAAATTACGTTGGTCGATCCGGTACTGAGAAGACGATATTTTCTTTCAAAAGGCCTGAAAGGAAAGGATCTTCCGAATAATGTTAAAATAATAAACTTTTAAGGAAAGGGCTACTCTTTCGGGCTACGGTGATCGTAACTCAGCACCCTTTTAAGTAACCAACTGTCTTCCTGTTTGATCCATAGGTGTGTGAACTTCGCAACACTCGTTAAATAAGGAGCTTTATCTTTTTCTTGAGCATAGAATTCATGAAGTCCGATTTGAAGAGCACCATAGATCTTGCCATTGTTTTTAAGCGGGTAGATCTGCAGACTTCCTTCCACCAGTTTCCGGATAGGTTTATAACTGATGGAACAGATATTCTTTCTGGTGCTTTCAATAAAAGCTTCTTTTCCAAAGGTAATTCCGCCCTGGTCGTGGTAGAACTCAAGATCTTCGGCCGTGATCTTTTTAAGAATTTCAAAATTGCAATTGTTGAAGCCTTCTTTGAAAAGCAGGCTGTCAGCTTTCACTATTTCTCTATACACCTTGCTTCCGGGTGTTAATTGTGCTCTTAATGACTGACTAGAGAGAACAAAAAGGAACATAAGGAGAATTATATTTTTCATTGGTTAGTGTTTTTATACATCGGATATATTCTGTAGTCAAAGACAATAGAATTAACCGGGTTGTTACAGTGGGATATTAAGAACAGATATATTTTAAAATTTTAATAAGGCTTCCAAATGTAGTTAACTTCCTAATATTCAATTTTATTCTTACTTTTAAAAGGAATCCAATCCCCAAGTCATGAAAAAAATACTGCTCCTCAGTCTGGTTCTGGTAGTGCTGTCATTAGCCGTGGTTGGTTACTTTTACTATCCCCGCTTAAATATTATCACCGGGTTTGCTGCTAAGAATGTATGTTCCTGTGCTTTTGAAGCTGATAGAGAACTGGCTTCCATTGAAGCCGAAGACAATGATTTCGACCCTGTCTCCCTGGCTGATAATGAGGTCTATCTCGAAAAGCACCTTGCTACTTCCAAAGTTTTCGGACTTAAAAAAAGAAAAGCGGTTTATACTCAGGGGATAGGTTGTACTCTCTTACCTGAAGATACTTCAGCAGAAAAACGGGTGGACCATATTCCAAATCGCAGTTTTTCCTTTGATACAATACCATATCCTTATGGAGATGCGCCATATGTTGATACCATTTTTCACAATATAGATAGTAAAAAACTTAAATCGGCCATAGATATGGCTTTTGAGCCTCAAAACCGGTCCAGGGCAGTATTGGTACTGTATCAAGACCATTTGATAGCTGAACGTTATGCCGAAGGCTTTTCTCCAGAAACCAAGCTTTTGGGTTGGTCCATGACCAAGAGTATCACAAGTGGAGTTCTTGGCGTACTGGCTAAACAAGGAAAGATCGGTTTGGACCAGGATCATTTATTTCCGGAATGGGAAAATGACGAACGTTCAAAGATCACTTTGAACGATCTTTTGCAAATGAACAGCGGTCTGGAATGGGATGAGGACTATGGAGAGATCTCTGATGTCACAAAAATGCTGTTTCTGGAAGAAGATATGAGCGACGTTCAATTACGGAAACCTCTGGTTGGGAAACCCGGGGAAACATGGAATTATTCTTCCGGAACCACTAATTTACTTTCCAGGTTCATTCGTGATCAATTTGAAGCGCATCAGGAATACCTCGATTTCTGGTATGCTGAGTTGATCGATAAGATAGGGATGAACTCGATGGTAGTGGAGACTGATCTGACGGGGAATTTTGTAGGTTCTTCTTATGCCTGGGCAACTCCGAGGGATTGGGCTAAATTCGGATTGTTATATCTGCATAAAGGGAACTGGAACGGGGAACAAATATTAGAGGAATCCTGGGTTGAATATACCGTTACACCTACCAACGGATCAGAAGGGCAATATGGCGCCCAATTCTGGCTGAATGCCGGCGGAGTATATCCCAATGTGCCGAAAGATCTTTTTTCTGCCAACGGGTTCCAGGGACAACATGTATTTATCATTCCTTCAAAAGATCTGGTGGTGGTGCGATTCGGATTAGTGGAAAACCCTGAATTCAATATTGATAAATTTCTGAGTGGAGTAGTAGAGTCAATTGAATTTGAATAACCTGAATTTGTCAGTTAAAAAAATTTAGGAACAAAGCCGGTAATTTTTCACCTTTATAAAATGAAAAAGAGATATTGGCTGCTTGCCGGCCTGTTGGTAATTGTCTTGGTCACCTTTTTTACCGGTCCAAAGATCCCAAAGCCTACTTACAATTTTGAGCTGCCTAAACTACCTGTGGAGCTGGCTGACCTTGAGAAGGATGTAGAGAAATCTGAAGCCCGGAAACCGGTTAGAGAAGACAATCAGGCCAGGATCCGTTGGTACAATGACAGCATGAAGGTAAGTGAATACAGCATTGTTTACCTGCATGGTTTCGCCGGAAGTTATAAAGACGGCTACCCGGTAAATGTCAATATCGCTGATTCTCTGAAAGCCAATATTTACTTATCGCGCTGGGCGGGTCATGGATTAAAACCGGAAGCTGCCCTTAAAGATTTTTCAGCAGAATCGGCCTGGGAATCTGCTAAAAGGGCATTAGGGATCGGGAAGATAATTGGTGATAAAGTAATTATAATGAGCACTTCAACGGGAGGGACGCTCGCTCTTAAACTGGCGGCTACCTATCCAGATTCAGTTTTTGCCCTTATCAATATGGCGCCCAATATTGAAGATGATATGGAGGGAGCCTTTATCTTGAATTCTCCCTGGGGTTATGAGATTGCAAATTTAGTTTCTTTGGGAGCTGAAAAAAAGATAGAGCACGAGGAAGAAATAGCAGCCCAATACTGGGATACAGTCTATCCCTCAAAAGCTTTGGTTGACTTACAGGTTTTGGTTTCTACCACCATGAATAAGGAAACGTTTAGTAACATTGAAGTTCCGGTGCTCACTTTGTACTATCACGATAATATTCTCAAGGAAGATGAGCATGTAGAGGTAGATGATTTTAAAAGCATGCACAAGGCTTTGGGAACCAGGGATTCCCTTAAAAAACTGGTCGCGTTGGCAGAGCCAGAAACCCATTTTATAGGAAGCGGCATAAAATCAAAAAACACTCAGGTGGTGGAAAGGGAGATCCTGGATTTCTTAACCCGGGTCTTGAAAATAAAATTAAAGTAAAGTTATTTCCGAAAATGCTTTAACTAATACATTTCTCCAGTACACCTGTTCTATCAAGTTCCATCGTATTGAAACACATGGCTTTTTTAGCATATTTTTACGGTGTAAAACATAAGTCTCAACGGAAAGCCCTTTGAAAATAACCTTTTACAGGGCTTTTATTTTTGTTTCCAAGTTGAAAGGAAGTAGATTTGTATGACTAACCAGAAGATAACGAATGCAAAAACAGCCTAATGGTAAATTTGGCTCCTGGAAAGCTGCAGTGATAGGAGGATTGATCGCTTTAGGTCTTATTACACTTACACTTGCTTTTTTAGGGAGTCCAAATGTGACTGAAAATGAGGAGATGTTTCTTCCTTTCATATTAGTGCCGGTAGCCGGTGGCCTTGGTGGTTTGATCTATACTTTTATAAACAGCCTTGACTTTCAAAGTCCCCAGCTTGCCATCTTTGCGAACTTTTTCTCGGTTTTACTTTATCTGTTCCTGGTATTGATCGCTTTTACTTTTGGAATGGAGATCTGAATTATCATCAACCAAAGTTTACTACGGATAAAAATCCCTTCTAGTTGAAGGACTTTTTAAAGTTTTATTTATTCTAAATAGCTATTTTTCAAGTTCTAGGTTCTGTGATCCAGTTTCCAAGACCTTTCCGATTATTTTTCAAAGTTCTTAAACATCAGTCTCAAAGAATCTGAGGCCATGTAAGCAGGTTCCTTTGATTCAAACGAATTGAAATAAAAGGATAGGCACTTTAGCCCAGCTTTAATTAAGATTTATATAAACTTAATATGAAATTTTTTAGGAATTCATAATTCTGGGATCTTTCAATTTAAATCTCCTTTTGAAACTTTGAAAATTGCTTAGCTTTGGATGCATTAGCGCATTAAAACACTTCTTTAAGATGAAAAGCAATCGGCACTTTGTAATTGATTTTGATAGCACCTTTACCCAGGTTGAAGCCCTGGATGTATTAGGAGAAATTTCCCTGGCAGATCATGCCGAAAAAGAGCAGCGACTTCAGGAACTTGAAGAGCTAACCAATAGCGGAATGGCGGGAGATCTATCTTTTAGGGAGTCGCTGGAGAAAAGACTGGCTTTGCTAAATGCTAAAGAAAGTCACTTGCCTCACCTGGTGAATCGTCTAAAAAGTAAAGTGTCCACATCTTTCATTAGGAACCGGGAGTTTTTCAATGAACACCATGAGAATATTTACATTATTTCCAATGGTTTTAAAGAGTTCATTGTTCCCATCGTGGAAGAATTCGGGGTACGGAAGGAAAATGTTTTTGCAAATACCTTTAAAGTAGATGACGAAGGAAGGATCGTAGGATTCGATCAGGACAATTTACTTTCTTCCAATAACGGAAAGGTGGAGATCCTTAAGAGCCTGGACCTTCAGGGCGATGTATATGTCATTGGAGACGGGTATACGGATTATGAGATCAAAGCGGCCGGCCTTGCCAATAAGTTTTATGCTTTCACTGAAAATGTGGAGCGTGATAATGTCCTGGAAAAAGCAGATCATATAACTCCAAGTCTGGATGAGTTCCTGTATTTACATAAAATGAACAAAGCGATCTCCTATCCCAAGAACCGGATAAAGGTGTTATTACTTGAAAATATCCATGAGGATGCTGAAAAGATCCTTAAGAATGAAGGCTATAATGTTTCCACCTATTCCGGAGCTATGGATGAAGAGGAGCTTTCAGAAAGGATAAAAGATGTTTCCGTTTTGGGGATCAGGTCCAAAACCCACCTTACCGCAAAAGTGTTACAAAATGCCAATCGTTTGATCGCGGTGGGCGCTTTCTGCATTGGTACCAACCAGATCGACCTGGATGAGTGCATTAAGAAAGGGATCGCGGTCTTTAATGCGCCTTTCAGTAATACAAGGTCGGTGGTGGAATTAGCCATTGGGGAGATCATTCTATTGATGCGTGGCCTTCCGGACAGGATTGCTGAAATGCACCAGGGAAAATGGAATAAATCGGCTTCCGGGAGCAATGAGATCCGTGGAAAAAAGCTTGGGATCGTGGGCTACGGAAATATTGGCGCACAACTTTCTGTAGTTGCTGAAGCCATTGGATTTGATGTATATTACTATGATCTGATGGAAAAACTGGCGCTTGGAAATGCTACAAAATGTCACAGTTTAGAGGAGCTTCTGGAGGTTTCAGATATTGTAAGTTTGCACGTTGACGGCCGAAAGGAAAATAAGAACCTTATTGGTCCAAAAGAATTTGACCTGATGAAAGACGGCGCTGTCTTTCTGAATTTGAGTCGGGGTCATGTGGTGGATATCGAAGCCTTGAAAAAGAATATTACTTCCGGAAAATTGAAAGGTGCCGGAGTGGATGTATTTCCGAAGGAACCCAAGACGAATAATGAGACTTTTGAATCTGAACTTAGGGGACTCCCGAATATGATCCTGACTCCGCACATTGGGGGCAGCACCCAGGAAGCCCAGGTGAACATAGGGAATTTTGTTCCGGGGAAGATCATTGAATATATCAACACCGGGAGCACGACTAATAGTGTGGACTTCCCCAACCTTCAATTGCCTATTCTGGAAAATGCTCACAGGCTTATTCATATTCACAAGAACCGGCCTGGTATCATCGCCCATATCAATAATGTGTTGTCTGAACATGACTGTAATATTGTGGGACAATACCTTAAGACCAATGAGGAAATTGGTTATGTGATCACCGACATTGATAAGGCTTACAACGAAGAGGTAATTGAGGAGATGCGAGGCATTGAAGGAACCATTAGATTTAGGGTGCTTTATTAAAAGCCGTTATGACCTTAATCATATTTCATGTTTTAGAGGTTAGCCATCTTTGAAGCTTGCCTAAAAATAATGAAATATGTATACACTATCACCACATAATTTCCACATCCCCGTGATGGGCATTTCTTTTACCATAGATAGTCCGGTAAAAGTGGCCTGCTACGGAATCAATTCAGCTTTGTCAATTATTGAAGACAATCTGGTAGAAATGATGAGGAAGTACTATTACCAGGAAAACAATGAACCTTATGTACCTATCGAAAAACATGAGGAAAATTACCGGGTTCGCAGAATAACCGATTATTTAAACCTGGTGAACCGCACTGTCCACACTAAATTGGATAAGCTAAAGGAAACGGCCTTTGAAACGGGATCAGAAATTGTAAAGTATTTTGAAATGCTGCCTGAAGAAAGCGGCCTGAAAGCAAAATATCATCAGTTTCTGGAAGCTCACGGTGAGGCCAGGGCCGAACTTGAACAATTCCTGCGACGAAATGTCAAACCCGGAGCTATTGAGGTTAATATCATGACCAAAGTAGATAAGAACAATAAGGATCAAAAAGGGGAAATAATTCCCGATGGTTCAGATGCGCTGGGTGCCTTAAAAGCTTATGCTGAGAGTGATCTGGAAAACTCTGCGGTTATTTTTTCAGCGGGTATGAACCCCAGGCTTTTCAATTACCTGGAAAATTTCAGGGAATTTGACGCTTCAGACTGGGGAGTGTTTAAAAAGAAAGTAGTGATCAAAGTGAGCGATTATCGTTCAGCTCTTATTCAGGGGAAATACCTCGCGAAAAAGGGGATCTGGGTAAGCGAGTTTAGAATTGAGTCGGGACTAAATTGCGGAGGCCATGCCTTTGCGACCCAGGGATTATTACTGGGGCCCATCCTGGAGGAGTTCAAAAATAAAAAGGAGGAACTCGCAGCAGACCTTTTCAGTCTTTATAATCCTGCGATTCAGCAAAGGGGAGAGGAAGGTTTTGATAAACCGCATCCCATTAATATTACCGTACAGGGAGGAATTGGAACAGCCGAAGAACAACAGTTGTTGATAAACCATTATAAGGTTTCGGGAACTGGCTGGGGAACCCCGTTCTTATTATGTCCTGAAGCCACTACGGTTGATGATGAAACTTTAGATCTTTTATCTAAAAGTACGGAGCGGGACGTAGTACTTAGCAAAGCTTCCCCGCTGGGAGTTCGGTTTAATTATCTGAAAGGCACAACGGCTGACAAGGAAAGACAGCAACGAATAAATAAGGGGAAACCGGGAAGTCCATGTACTGAAAAATACCTGGTCTCTAACACTGAATTTACTGAAGAACCTATCTGTACAGCATCGAGGAGATATCAAAAATTAAAACTCGAACAATTGGAATCTGCAGATCTGCCCGTAGAGGAATTGGAAATGCAAAAAGCTGACCTGTTAAGTAAAGAATGTCTTTGCATTGGCCTTAGTAATTCGGCCAGTCTCAATTACAAGGTGCCTATGGTTAAAAAACTGGACGCTGTTACAATTTGTCCTGGGCCCAATATTGCAAATTTTTCTAAGGTCTCTAGTTTACAGGAAATGACAGATCATATCTATGGTCGAAAAGAGTTACCGCAAAATCCTTCAAGAGCGCATATGTTCCTCAAGGAATTACAGCTTTATGTGGAGTATGTGCAGGAGGAAATAAAGAGTTGCCTGCGCCCGGGCCCCAGAGATATTAAAGGCTGGAAGACCTTCTGTGATAATCTCCTGGAAGGGGTAGATCATTACCATAATCTTTCTAAAAAAGAATTGATAAAGAACAAGCAGGCTTTTGAAAATGGTTTGCAGCAGATGAATTCCAGGATCCTGGAATTAAAACAAAATCTGGAATAATTAAATATCCCTCCAAAATTTTGTTTTGGAGGGATATTTATAAACTTTTAGAAGTACCTGTTATTTATCCTTTACCACTTCAGGAGTTAAATTAAGTTGCCATGAAATTCCGTACTTATCCTGTACCCAGCCAAACATGGGGCTGAACGGGTATGTTTCTAATGGCATAAAGACAACTCCATCTTTTGCAAGCTTTCGGAAAGCGACCTCAATATCGTTCTGGCTATCACTTTCAATGAAAAAGGAAATAGCAGGAGTGAAATCAAAGTTGTGTTTCAGGTGACTGTCTTTTGCAATGAAATTTTGTCCGTTCAATGAGAAATGTGCCTGTTTCACAGACCCTTCTGGTTCTGGGTCGTTAGGACCGTACTTTTGGATATCTGAAATTTCAGAATCGTCAAAAAGAGTGGTGTAAAAGTTAACCGCCTCTTCTGCTTTTCCGTGGTTTTCTCCCGTAAATAATAAGAATGTCTGAATCTTACTGCTCATAAATATGATTTTCTATTAAAGTAATGAATTTGACAGACAATAAAAAGTGAACTCTAAAATGTACTTTTTGATGACCTGTTCCTTAATTAAAACCGTTTGTAATTAATGAACCAGATCATGTTGTCTCCAGCTGGATTGAGGATCTATGTTTTGATTCACCTTGAAAAGGTTATTTGGATCCCATTTTCTTTTCACCTCAACCAGCTTTTCCCAAACCTCTTCGGTGTAGGCCTGCCGCACGCGGGCTGATCCTTCATCACTCAAAAAGTTGACATAAACTCCCTGGCTGAAAGGCTCTGTTTCTTCATGGAAATCCTTGGCCCATTTCAAAGCCTTTTTATCATCGGCCTCATCTCTCCAGCGGGTATGAATATTCAGTACAAATGGTGTATTTCGGTGGGGAAATGCTGTTGCATCTGAAGAAACCCTGCTGGGTGCGCCTTCCATATGCGGAACAAATATTTCACATTCCTGAGAAGGCATGCTTTGAGCGAACTTATAGATGACATCAATACATTCATCTGAAAGCTCTTTGATGTGATGCGATTTCCAGTAATTGCGCGCGCCATGCTCCACCAGTGGATCAAAACCTTGTTGCCAGGCTGTCCAGGGATGCATGCCCGATCCGTCACCTATAGTTTCTTCAGCGTCCCTTACTGGCTGTATTAATTCTTCTCCTTTCTCCTTTTCTCCCAGGTAAACAAATGGAATAAGTGCCACCAATTTTCCGTGATATTCTTCCGGAATAAAGGGTAGTGGTGGGGCATGTCTAACTACCAACCAGATGGTGATCTCATCGGGCATCTTCCTCACATAACTTCTAAAGAAGCGCATATATTCTTTTAGGGCTTCGAATTTTTTGACAATGACCCCTGAGAATACTTCATTCCCGATCTTATGGGTTTTTATTCTGAAACTTGTCACTACCCCGAAGTTTCCACCGCCTCCCCGAATCCCCCAAAAGAGATCTGGGTTTTCAGATTCACTGGCGGTGACCACTTTCCCATCTGCGGTAACAACTTCAGCAGAAACAAGACTGTCTATGGTAAGTCCGAACTTTCGGCTTATCCAGCCAAAGCCGCCTCCCAGGGTTAATCCGCCAACCCCGGTATGTGAAATGATACCTGAAGAAACTGCGAGCCCGTGTTTCTGGGTTTCAGCATCTACTTCAGAAAGTAAAGCACCTCCCTGAGCAGTCACGATTTGTGTGTCTTTATCAACCTCAACCTTATTCATAAGAGACAGGTCTATCATAAGTCCGTCGTCACAGGAACCTGTTCCAGCCGAATTATGTCCGCCACCTTTTACAGCTACCAGTAGTTCATTCTCTCTTGCGAAGTTGACCGCACTCACAACGTCCCGAGTGCTTTTGCATTGAGCGATCACCGCGGGTTTCTTATCGAACATCCCGTTCCAAAGTGCGCGCGCCTCATCATAACCTTCGTCGCCGGGTAAAAGTACCGGTCCCTCCATTTCAGATCTTAATTTTTCTGTACCTTGAATATCCATAACTAATTAATTTAGTGTGTTTTTAATATTAAACCAGATGGGGAGCACCAAAACTGAAGCTTATAACAAAGGAAGAATTTAGAGGCAACAAAGTATTTTAGGAGAACCTCTCTAAGGTACGTAAAAAATTGATTTTCAAGTCATTGAAAATGAATCTATGTATTGATATTTTAAAGGTTAGAAAGTACTTTTTAAAGTGTAGAGCTCAATTGCTGTTTTTCTTATTTAAACTCTTAATTTTACTTCAGAAAAAATCGTCTCCATGATTAAAGAGGAATTAATAGAAGCATATCATTTCATTTTTGAAGATGATCTTATAGAAGAGATATCAAAATTTGGATCTTTAAAAGAGGTTAAAGCCGGCGAAAAGATCATAGAAATTGGGGAATATGTGAAAAGTATGCCCTTGTTGCTTGACGGGGCCATTAAAATTTTGAGAGAAGATAAGGACGGGGACGAGTTATTGCTTTATTTTCTGGAGCGCGGGGATACTTGCGCTATGACCTTATCCTGTTGCCTGGGGCAAACCAGAAGTGAGATCAGGGCCATTGCTGAAAAGGATACAAAGCTGATCATGATCCCAATTGAGAAAATGGAGGAGTGGACCTCTAAATATAAAAGCTGGAGGAATTTTGTTTTTGAAAGTTATCATTCCCGACTTTCAGAAATGCTGGACACCATTGATACCATTGCATTTTTGAATATGGATGAACGCTTAATGCGTTATCTGCAGGATAAGGCTAAGATCAATAGGAGTGAGTTGATACAGGTGACTCACCAGGAGATCGCATATGACCTTCATACTTCAAGGGTGGTAATTTCAAGACTGCTTAAAAAATTGGAATTGGAAGGAAAGATCCAGTTGCAACGCAATAATATTAAGGTTATCGATCTTTAGGTACTGTAATAAATGTTACTTTCTACCTAAGTTTGAAGAACTACTTTTGCCCCGAAAATTTTAGCTATGGAAATAATTGAGATTCTGGGATATTTTGGCGCACTTTTAATAGGTGTGGTTCTGGGATTGATCGGGGGTGGTGGTTCAATTTTAACTGTGCCTGTGCTGGTTTACATGCTCGGAGTGAATCCGGTGTTGGCTACGGCTTATTCACTTTTTGTGGTGGGCTCTTCTGCACTGGTAGGTGCCATTAAGAATATGCAAAAGAAGCGGGTGGCCTATAGAACGGCCATTGTTTTTTCCATTCCAGCTTTTATAGCCGTTTATATTACCCGGAAATTTTTAGTTCCGGCTATCCCTGAGCACATCCTGACCATAGGAGAGATAGAGGTTACCAGGAACCTGGCGATCATGTTATTCTTTGCTTTTATCATGATCCTGGCTTCAGTGTCGATGATAAAGGAGCGGAAAGTTAAATCTGAACCTGCTGAAAAAGTTAAATACAACTACCCTTTGATCATTATTGAAGGTGTTATCGTAGGGGTTCTTACGGGTATTGTTGGAGCCGGTGGAGGGTTCCTGATAATTCCGGCTTTAGTATTGCTTGCAAAGCTACCCATGAAAAAAGCGGTTGCGACTTCCTTACTGATAATTTCTATCAAATCTCTAATTGGATTCATTGGAGATGTCCAAAACATGGAAATAGACTGGCCTTTCTTACTGATCTTCACTTCCCTTTCAATAATGGGTATTTTCCTGGGTGTCTACCTGAACAGGTTCATTAACGGTGAAAAGCTAAAAAAGGGTTTTGGATGGTTCGTTTTGATCATGGGAATTTATATTGTCTGGAAAGAATTATTTTAAGAATAGTGATCTATGCCGGTACCATTAAAAGATAAAATATATGTGTTGCTGCAGATCGTGATCTTTCTAGCGTGGTTATTTGATGCAGAAAATTTATTCCTTGAATTTCCTGAAAACCTGCGTTGGATCGCACTTTTTGTGGCCGGTATTGGTGGTATATTAATTGTAATAGCCTTCATACAGCTTAATACCAGATTATCACCTTTTCCAAGTCCTAAAAAAGGCTCCAGACTTATCACTTCCGGAGCGTTCACATTTGCAAGACATCCTATTTATTCCGGAATATTGATGATCGCCTTTGGCTTGTCCTTTTGGTTAGGATCGGGGTATAAATTGATCATTAGCCTGGTACTGGCCGGTCTTTTTTATGCCAAAAGCAGCTATGAGGAAAAACGACTCCAGGAACGTTTTCCCGAATATGGATCTTATAAAGCCCAAACCGGTAGATTTTTCCCTAAATTTAATTGGAGAATCTAGGCGCTATGAATTTTAAATCTTTCGGAAAGAATCCAACAGGCAGTCGCCTATCAAGGATCAGATCTGTTTCAAATTATCATGACGGAAGTTTTCAAAATGTGGAGCCTACTTCGGTCAATCCTGATGGTGTGTCGATCTTTACGCTGCTGAAAAAGATGTTTTCCAGGCCTTCTTCCGTTAGCCCTGCTTCGGAAATCCCCTATGTCCAAACGAACTTAAAGGAGCTGAATGGAGAAGGACCGGAAGTGGTATGGTTTGGTCATTCTTCTTATCTGATACGGGTTAATGATTACCATATTCTTGTAGATCCTGTTTTTAGCGGTACAGCCTCTCCTTTCAGGTTCTTCGGAAAGGCATTTCCGGGAGCAGATACATTTAATGCTGAAGATTTCCCTGAGATAGACCTGTTGATCCTTACTCACGACCATTATGATCACCTGGATTGGGAAAGTATCAGGGACCTGGATGCAAAAGTAAAAACCATTGTTGCTTCTTTGGGAGTGGGATCGCACCTGGAATATTGGGGTGTTTCAGAAAACAAATTTTCAGAACTCAATTGGTGGGAGACCAAAGAACTTTCCGAAGCAGTAAAAATTACAGCAACGCCCTCCAGGCATTTTTCAGGAAGAGGTTTTAAGCGCGCACAAACCTTATGGTCCTCGTTTGTTCTAGAAATTGATAATTATAGGTTCTTTATTGGTTCAGATTCGGGGTATGATCAGAGCTTTAAAAAGATCGGGGAGCATTTCGGATCTTTTGACCTTGCTTTTTTAGAATGCGGGCAATACAATAAATTCTGGCCACAGATCCATATGTTCCCTGAGCAAACCGTGCAGGCAGCTATAGATCTTAATGCCGATCTGGTCCAACCGGTTCACTGGGGCAAATTTGTGCTTTCCATGCACCCCTGGAATGAACCTGTGAAACGATTTATTTCAGCAGCCGGGAAAGAGAATATTAACTTTGTGGTTCCCCGGGTTGGGGAAGCTTATTCATTAAATAATGATATCCCCCGGGAACCCTGGTGGGAGTTTGAAAATAACGATTAGTTTATGGAAAATAGAAAAGATCATTGGAACAAGGTTTATGAGACCAAGAAACCTACTGAGGTTAGCTGGTATGAACCCATGCCTGAAGTTTCCCTGTCGTATATAACCGATTGTAAATTGGAAAAAGACGCGGCCATTATCGACATAGGCGGCGGAGATAGTTTTTTAGCTGAATTCTTGATATCTCAGGGCTTCACAGATGTGACGGTGGTAGATATTTCAGAAAAGGCCTTAGAGAGGGCGAAGGAGCGCCTTGGGGAAAAAGCGGATGAGGTGAATTGGATCGTGGCAGATGTATCCAAATTTCAACCGGAAAGACAATACGAGCTTTGGCATGATAGGGCTGTTTTTCATTTTCTGACGGAAGAACAGCAGGTAAAAAGTTATCTGGCGACAGTGGATAAAGCCGTGAAACCGGGTGGTTTCGTGGTGATGGGTACTTTCTCTGAAAAAGGTCCTACCAAATGTAGTGGCTTGGAGATCAAACAGTATTCAATAAGTGAGATGCAGGACCTTTTTTCTAAGGGATATTGCACTTTAAGCTGTAAAAATATTGATCATCAAACCCCTTCCGGAGGAACACAAAATTTCACCTTTTGCAGTTTCAGGAAGGATCCTAAATAAAAAGCGATGGATAAGGAATTTTGGGACGGGCGTTTCAGTGGGGAAGAATACATTTATGGGGAAGAACCCAATGAGTATTTTAAAGAAAAACTCTTGGAATTTTTACCGGGAGAGATACTTTTCGCTGCCGAAGGAGAGGGGCGAAATGCGGTGTTCGCAGCTGAAGAGGCATGGAAGGTTGGCGCTTTTGATCAAAGCAGTGAAGCAAAAAAGAAAGCAGAGAAACTAGCCAAAAAAAGAGGGGTTGAAATAGAATATAAGGTGGGTAAGCTTCCTGAACTGGGATATGAGAAGGAAGAGTTTGATGCAGTTGCGCTGATCTATGCACATTTCCCTCCAGAAATACGAGCAGATTACCACAAACGCCTTATCTCTTATTTGAGACGGGACGGGCTGGTATTCTTTGAAGGCTTCAGTGAAAAACACCCTGCCTACCAGCAGGTCAACCCCAAAGTGGGTGGACCTAAAGATGAAGCCTTGCTCTTTTCAATGGAAGAAATAAAAAAGGATTTTGGAGAACTCAAATTTCTGGAGTTTTACGAAGCCGAGGTAGATCTAAAGGAAGGTGTGCACCATAAGGGGCTTGGATCGGTCATAAGGTTCGTGGCTCAAAAAAAATAAAAAGAAAACCTGCAGGCTTCAATTGCTGCAGGTTTTTAAACATCCTACCAAGATAAAATTATCTATAAGTATACCTTTTCTCATAAAATTCTTTTTTTCTTGGCCTGGAAAACAGCTGCCAAAAGTCAGATTTTTGACAGCCGTGATCAATTTATTGCAGGTTTTTCAGAAATTGTTTGAAATCATTGGTGTCAAAATTCCCCATTCCTAAATGAGTTAAGGCAATATTACCCTCGTAATCAATTACATAGGTTGTTGGAATGTTTCTGGTGGAGTACATCTGCGGAATGGGATCTGTGGCCTGGTAGATCTCAAATTCGTAACCCTTGTTCTTTTTGAACTTTTTGGCTTTTTCAAAATCCTGATCTACAGAAAGCATGATAAATTCCACATTATCATCCTTTACTTCCTTATAAAGATTGTGTATGCCGGGCATTTCTGCGATACAGGGAGGACACCATGTGGCCCAGAAGTTCAGGAAGATGACCTTCCCTTTGAACTGCTTCATGTTCACCTGCTCTCCTTTTGAATTCACCAGGTTGAGGTCCAGAATTGCGCCTTTTGCGGGGGTTGTGGCAGCTACTTCAGCTTTTTCCTCTGTATTTGGGTTCATGAGCCCCGTGGCGAGGATCCCTCTTTGCAAAAACCCAAATACTTCTGTATGAAGTCCGGTCACGAAAAGCATGATGAAAACAGCGCCAATAATTCCGTATTCTATTAAATTCTTTTTCAATTTTTTATTCATGGGTAGATGGTTTAATGGTTTAAAGTTCGATACTTAGGTATCCTTTCTTCTGAAGCTCGAAATTGTGAAGTATACCGTTTTCTACAACCCGAAGTTCTTCGGGAAGTTGAGCTTTGTCTACACCGAATTTCTTCAGAGAAAATCCGCAAGCATTGATGATTACGCCTGATTTTTCGGCTTTTTGAAGAAAGCCGCTCATGGTCTCTTTATTGGTAAGGTCCTGTACGGCTTTTCCGCAGACCACCACCTGGAAATCCCCGAATTTGTCACCATCCTGTAAAGCAAGTTCTTCGGCTGCTGACAGTATTGGCTTTAATTGTGGCACCTTGCGGGTGAGGATCACATAATTTACATGATCTGCATGTTTTTCGTGGTTGGTCTGGGCCTGTAAAGGATTGGTGAAGAGGCTAAGTAGTATTGCGAAACTCGCTAAAAGTATATTTTTCATTTGTTATTTTTTTCTGGGTTATTAAAATCATTGATGATAAAAAAGCTTAATCCGCCAAGGATCGCGATGTTCTTAAAAAGAGGTCCAAGGGTAGTGATCTGGCCTACCTGTACGGTAAGGGTGATAGGGATCAAGACTGCCGCAAGAATTATTGCGGCCCACCGGGTTTTAAACCCTGCTAAAAGTCCAATACCTGCAATAAACATTACGATTCCCGAGGTGATCACCAGGAGCTTTGGTTCTCCAAAGAAATAGGCGATGCCTTTAAACCTGGCCTGATCTATACGCTGCACAGTTTTATCTACCTTGACGATATGGCTGAAACTGGCAACTAGAAAGATTCCGCTTAGCATTATTCGGAAAATCTGAACCGAACGACGCGTCACTACAATTTTAGTGGTCATTAATATGTAATATGATGATTAGATAAATGGGGGTTAAAACAAGACGAAGTATGTCTTCAGATTTAGACCCGTGCAATTTGTAGACGTAAAAATATCAGACCTTGGGGGGCGGGTAGAATTTTTTCTGTAGGGATGAAAAAACTCCTGGAGTCTGATAGTTATATTCTCGAAAGTTGTCTTCGGTCATTGTCACACCCCATTCTGTAATATTATGATCAAATGCAGTATGGCATAGAAAATCCATTTCCAGACCCTGAATTACGGTGTCTGTAGAAAGGTCTTCCGAAGTTTTATTGTTCGGCAGTTTTTTTGAACACATTTTATTCACCAGGGTCATGCCCGATGAATCCAAAAGGGCACCAAAGCCTTTAGAGTCAACGGTCACAAGTTTTCCCAGGAAAATGACAACCAGTAAAAGCGCTACGTGATTTTTTAACTGCATGAAGAAACAAATATAATCAGGTCGGATTGGAGTTTATGTGACAAATGTTACATAAGCTATTCTTTATTTTGGGAAACCGCTGTTTTTAGGTACTTTAGAGATAGGAACATACTAGAAACCAATTTAAAACATTCCATTATGAAAGCCAAGATTTTAAGCACTTTGCTGGTAGCTACAATTTTGTTATTCTCTTCTTGCGGAGAAAAGACCGATGTGGTAGAATCGGGAACCTATGAAGGAACCATCAAGGAGGTAGAACCGTCAAAAACGGAGATCTATGTGGAGACCGATGACAACAAAACCCTCGAACTTTATTTTACAGATGAGACCGAACTGACAAGGGACGGTTCTACAGTTGATTTTTCGATTTTGGAAGAAGGAATGAGGGTAGAAGTAGAAGTGAAAAAAGAAGGAAAACGACTGGATCCTGTTTCTGTAAAAGTACTTGAATAGTTATGGAACAAGTGCCTGATTTTTGGCGGACCGAGGTTTTACATTCTTTAGCGGTCCATTTTCCGATAGCCTTATTGATCGTAGCTTTCCTTTTTAAAATAGTTGCCTTACGTTATAAAAGAGAGGTATGGGAGCGGGGAGGAACGGTCTTGTTGGGTCTTGGAGTAATTGGAGCCTGGGTCGCCATTTTCACAGGTAATCTTGCCGATGGGATCGTATCTAAAGAATTATGTGATCCTACCGTTCTTAAAGAGCACGAAAATATGGCCTGGACCACCGCCTGGCTGTATACTGCAGCCTTCCTCATTGATGGTCTTCGTTACATTAAAATCCCTCTATTTAAAAATAAGATATTCCTGATCGTGGTGATCCTTATTCTTACAGGAAGTACCGTGTTGCTTACTTATGTCGGCCACCTGGGGGCAACCCTGGTATACCAACAGGCCGCCGGTGTATATACTCCAAGTCCAGATTGTTCCGAATTTGAGTAACTTAGAATTGTAATTCGTTGATTTTATTATTTTTAGACTTGTGTAACTCATGTTACTGCTTGAAGTGTATTAAAAATGTATTTTTGCTACCCTAAATTTAACAATGGTTGAACAGGTATATAAGCATTTTTAAAGAGTCTTTTTCAGGGTATTTCAATTACCTGGCAGAAGAGATCACCAATCCCGGCTGGACCAATTATTTTTATTGGCTGTTGGGATTGTCGTTGCTGGTATGGTGCCTTGAGATCTTATTACCCTGGAGAAAAAATCAGAAGATATTTAGAAAGGATTTTTGGCTGGATAGTTTTTACATTTTATTCAACTTCTTTCTTTTTTCCCTGGTAGGCTACAATGCCATTTCGAATATAGGCGTTCAGTTATTTAATGATTTTCTGGGTCTCTTCGGAATTGAAAATATTGTAGCTATCGAGGTACAACATTTATCTGTTTGGGTACAGTTGCTTATCATGTTCGTGGTGGCAGATTTCATTCAGTGGAATGTTCACAGGCAGCTGCACAAAAGGCCGTGGTTATGGGAATTTCATAAAATACACCATTCAGTGAAGGAAATGGGTTTTGCGGCCCAGTTTAGATTTCACTTTATGGAAACGGTGATTTACAAAAGCATTCAGTATATTCCACTGGCAATGATAGGCTTCGGGATCAAGGAGTTCTTTGTAGTCCATATGTTTACCGTTTTGGTAGGGCATATCAATCACGCTAATGTAGGTTGGAGTTATGGTAAATTAGGTTATATCTTCAACAACCCGAAAATGCATATTTGGCACCATGCAAAAGATCTCCCGGAAGCGCATCCTTCGGGGATGAACTTCGGAATTAGTTTGAGTCTTTGGGACTATTTGTTCGGAACGGCATACATTCCGAAGAATGGCCGGAACATAGAATTAGGATTTGAAGGAGATGAAGATTTTCCTGAAGGATTCACGCAGCAACTTGTAGTTCCTTTCAGGAATAAAAATAAAGTTTTAAAAACAGAAAAATATTAGATCATGAAAATAAAACAATTTAAAGATTCGCCTCTTGCACATTATTCATACGCTATTGTGAGTGATGGTAAGATGGCCCTTATAGACCCCAGTAGAAATCCTTTGCAATATTACAGGTATGCAGAGGAACATAATGCTAAGATCGTGGCGGTTTTTGAAACCCATCCACATGCCGATTTTGTAAGTAGTCATTTGCAGATCCATGAGCAAACCGGGGCTACTATTTACGTGAGTAAATTATTAGGGGCAGATTATAAGCATCAGGGTTTTGATGAAGGAGATCGTGTGGAAATGGGAGAGGTCACTTTTAAGGCTTTGAATACACCTGGTCACTCACCTGACAGTATCACTATTGTAGCTGAAGGCAAAAAGAAAACAGCCTTGTTTACTGGAGATACTCTTTTCATTGGAGACGTTGGGCGCCCAGATCTTCGTGAGAAAGCCGGAAATATGACCGCTAAAAGAGTGGAACTTGCTAAGGATATGTACCATACCATGCAGAACAAGTACAATGGGCTTCCAGATGATGCGATCGTTTATCCTGCTCACGGAGCGGGTTCACTTTGCGGAAAGAATATGAGTACAGATTCTTCCAGTACTCTTGGAAATGAGCGCAAGTATAACTGGGCTTTCCAGGAGCAAACTGAAGAAGAGTTCGTAGAGACCATTTTAAAAGACCAGCCGTTCATTCCGCATTACTTCGGATTCAATGTGGATGTAAACAAGACCGGTGCGGACAACGTTCAAAAGACAAAAGCCGGTGTGAAACTGCATTTGTTGGTAGAGAATGTTGAGAATGGTACTACCGTGGTCGATACGCGTGATGGCGATGCTTACAAAAGAGGGCATTTGCCAAACAGTATCAATATCATGGCAAGAGGAGAAAACGATAAGTATGAGACCTGGTTAGGTGCGATTGTAAAGCCGAATGAGCCATTTTTCCTGGTTGTGAACAGTATTACAGATGTTCGTGAAATGCTGGAAAGAACTGCCAAGATCGGGTATGAAAAACAATTGAAAGGAATATTTACCCTTTCTGAAAAAGTTTCTAAAAAGTCAGATCAGTTTGACCTGAAGGACTTTAAAAAGCACCAGGAAGAATACACAATTGTAGATATCCGAAATAATAGTGAGGTTGCCGAAAAGAAGATCTTTGAGGGAGCGGTAGAAATCCCTTTAAATGAATTGAGAGAGAGAGCAGATGAAGTACCGGCTGATAAACCTATAGTGGTTCATTGTGCCGGAGGATATAGATCTTCTGCAGGTAGCAGTATTCTCGAAAATAAATTCGGGAATGTAAAGATCTTTGACATGAGTGAGGATATTAAAAAGTTCAGCTAATTCTTAATCCTTAATAAGATGAAGTTCAATACCACCATTCCCAGAGAAATTAAGTTCTATTATTTAAAAGAACTGGAACAGTACAGGGAGTCATTTAAGCGGGGCAACCTTATTCATGCCTGGTATCATTTGGAGCGGGCACATGTAATTGGCCAGGCCTATCCTATTGAGCATTCCCGTGCCCATTGGTTGATGTTGAAATTTGGATTTTCTATAAAGGACTGGAAAGAGATCTTAGGTCAAATACCTCGCTTATTAATAGGTGGTGTAAAATCATTTGTGGGGCAGATACCACTTGGCAATACCGGTGGTGCAAATGTTCCGCCACTTCAACCTATGCCAATTCCCGATGATATTCAGGAAATATTGCAGAAGGGGTAATTGCTGTAACATATTTACGAAAAAGGCTGTTTGAGAGATCAAACAGCCTTTTTCTTTTTCCAATATTATGTTATTCTTAATTTAATGGGGAAATTATTTTTTTATATTTACGAAAAGCTCCGAAAAACCCCGCTTTATGGAACAAAATTTTAAAGTCGCAGTGAACAAAGAAATGGAATTTCGGTTCACGAAAGAGCAACTAGATAGTTTAGATCTTACTAAGAATTCCAAAACCGATTTTCATGTTCTGAAAGAAAGCAGATCTTTTAAAGCTACCATTCAAAAATCAGATTTTCTCAATAAAACTTATTCGGTAAAAATCAATTCCAACATCTATGAGGTGAACATCTCCAATGACCTTGATCTTTTGATCGAAGATATGGGATTGTCTCTGGCTGCCGCCCATGTGGTGAATGATATAAAGGCCCCAATGCCCGGTCTAATCCTTGACGTTCAGGTGAAGGAAGGGGATGAGGTGAAAGAAGGCGATTATTTGCTGGTTCTGGAGGCCATGAAAATGGAAAATACACTTACAGCTCCACGAGATGGAGTTGTGAAATCTGTAGGTGTAGAAAAAGGACAGACCGTAGATAAAGGTCAGCTTCTTATTGAAATGGAATAATAGAATTTAATCTGAATAGAAATAGACAGCATGAAAAAGATACTGGTTGCAAATCGTGGTGAGATCGCGCTGAGGGTGATGAAAACTGCTCAAAAAATGGGGATCAAGACAGTCGCGGTATATTCTACCGCCGATCGTAATGCCCCTCACGTGAAATTTGCCGATGAAGCCGTACTCATAGGGGAAGCTCCCTCCAATCAATCCTATTTACTGGGTGATAAGATCATTGAAGTTGCTAAAAAACTAGTTGTTGATGGTATCCATCCCGGTTATGGTTTTCTGAGTGAAAATGCCGAATTCGCCGAAAAGGTCGAACAGAATGGCCTCATCTGGATTGGACCCGGTTCAAGGGCTATTAAGGTTATGGGGAGTAAACTGGCAGCAAAAGATGCCGTCAAAAAATATGATATTCCCATGGTCCCCGGGATCGACGAAGCGATTACCGATCCTGAAAAGGCGAAAACAATCGCCAAAGAAATCGGCTTTCCTATTCTCATTAAAGCTTCCGCCGGGGGAGGAGGAAAAGGAATGCGCATCGTAGAAAAGGAAAAGGACCTGGAAGATCAAATGAAGCGGGCTATTAGCGAAGCCGAGTCGGCGTTTGGAGACGGTTCAGTTTTTATTGAAAAATACATTGGTAGTCCGCGCCACATAGAAATACAGGTGCTGGCTGACACACATGGCAATTTTCTTCACCTTTTTGAAAGGGAGTGCAGTATCCAGAGAAGACATCAAAAGGTGGTGGAGGAAGCCCCATCAGTTATCCTTGATGAAGTCCTTCGTCAAAAAATGGGAGAGGCCGCTGTTAAGGTGGCAAAAGCCTGTGACTATGTAGGAGCCGGAACTGTTGAATTCCTGATGGATGAACACAAGAATTTTTACTTTCTGGAGATGAATACCCGCCTGCAAGTGGAACATCCCGTTACGGAATTAATTACCGGGATCGACCTGGTCGAACAGCAAATAAAAGTCGCCAGGGGAGAGGAACTTCAGTTTAAACAAGATGATCTCACCATTAGTGGCCATGCTGTAGAGCTACGGGTATATGCTGAAGATCCATTAGAAGATTTTATGCCAAGTGTGGGTAAACTGGAAAGATATCGCGGACCAAAAGGAGACGGCATACGGCTGGATGACGGTTTTGAGGAAGGCATGGAAGTCCCGATTTATTATGATCCTATGCTGGCGAAATTGATCACCTACGGTAAAACCCGTGAGGAGGCGATCCAGTTAATGGTTAAAGCCATTGATCAATATGAGGTCAAAGGAGTGAGTACTACTTTACCCTTCGGAAAATTTGTTTTTGAACACGAAGCCTTCCGAAGGGGAAACTTTGATACCCATTTTGTGAAAAAATATTATTCCGCAGAAAAACTGCAGAAGCAAACAGAAGAGGAAGGGGAGCTGGCAGCTTTAATAGCCCTGAAGCAATACCTTGAGGACCGACAAGTATTGAGGTTACCCAATCACTAACGACCAATTTGAACAAATCACATGAGCCAAAATAAAGAGAAATTAAAAGAGAAGATTACTGAAGCTCTCCAGGGAGGAGGTGAAAAACGCATCGCCAAACAACACGAAAAAAAGAAGCTTACTGCCCGGGAACGGGTTGATTATTTGTTGGATGAAGGTTCTTTTGAAGAGATTGGTATACTGGTGACGCATCGTACCACAGATTTTGGAATGGAAAACGAGACATACTATGGAGACGGGGTTGTTACAGGTTATGGTACCATCAACGGAAGATTGGTCTATGTATTCGCCCAGGATTTTACCGTTTTTGGAGGCTCTCTTTCTGAAACCCATGCAGAAAAGATCTGTAAAGTAATGGATCATGCCATGAAAGTGGGAGCTCCCATAATTGGCTTAAATGATTCCGGAGGAGCCAGGATACAGGAAGGAGTTAAATCTTTAGGTGGTTATGCCGATATTTTTTACCGCAATGTTCAGGCTTCTGGGGTCATCCCGCAGATTTCTGCCATTATGGGGCCGTGTGCCGGAGGCGCAGTGTATTCACCTGCTATGACAGATTTCACTCTCATGGTTCAGGATACCAGTTACATGTTCGTGACCGGACCAAATGTGGTGAAAACCGTTACCAATGAATCGGTTACTTCCGAAGAACTGGGAGGCGCCAGTACACATTCTACTAAATCGGGGGTTACACATATTACATCTGCTAATGACATTAGTTGTTTAGAGGATATTAAAAAATTACTGAGCTATATTCCGCAGAACAATCGGGAGACCACTCATAAACTGGATTATGAATTGGGTGATGAAGTAAGGGAGAATCTGGAGGGGATCGTACCTGACAGTTCCAGTAAGCCCTATGACATGCACGAGGTGATCAAAGGGATCATAGATGAAAATTCCTTTTTTGAGGTCCATAAGAACTATGCTGACAATATTATTGTGGGCTTTGCAAGATTGGGCGGGCGTAGTATTGGAATTGTAGCTAATCAACCTATGAGCCTGGCCGGCGTGCTGGACGTGAATTCTTCCAAGAAAGCCGCCAGGTTCACCCGTTTCTGTGACTGCTTTAATATTCCGTTATTGGTACTGGTAGACGTTCCCGGTTTCCTTCCCGGGACAGATCAGGAATGGAACGGGATCATCTTGCATGGCGCTAAACTTCTTTATGCGCTGAGTGAGGCCACAGTGCCAAGAGTAACGGTGATCACCCGTAAAGCGTATGGCGGTGCCTATGATGTAATGAACTCCAAACATATTGGTGCCGATCTTAATTTCGCCTGGCCTTCCGCAGAGATCGCGGTTATGGGCGCGAAAGGGGCCAGTGAGATCATTTTTAGAAAGGAGATCCAGGAGGCAAAAAATCCTGAAGTGAAACTTTCAGAAAAAGAAGCCGAGTATGCTGAAAAATTCGCGAACCCATTCAAGGCTGCCCAACGCGGATTCATTGATGAAGTGATCATGCCAAAGGAAACCCGCAGAAAACTACTAAAAGCCTTCAGTATGTTAGAGAACAAAAAGGTAGAACGTATAGATCGTAAACACGGGAATATCCCATTATAAAAGAATGCTATTATTAAGAGATTATCACATAAAACCGGCTTTTACAGTCGGTTTTATGTTTAAATGGAACGCTTATGAAATTCAAAAAGCTCGTTTGTGTTGACAATATAAAGTTGCAGGCATCAGCTCTGAAGGAGTTAAAAAAGTACACCGAAGAGATGGATGTTTATAATGATTATCCCAAGACTAATGAGGAAATAGTTCAGAGGATAAAAGATGCAGATGCAGTATTGGTTTCATGGCACACCACCCTTGATGAAAACATTATTGCACAATTCCCTAATCTGAAATATATAGGCATGGCCTGTAGCCTGTATGACGATGCTTCGGCCAATGTGGCGGTAAATTTTGCAAGAAAGAAAGGCATTACTGTAACAGGGATCTTTGATTATGGCGATCCCGGGGTTGCCGAATTCATAGTGTCTAAATTGATCGATCTTCTTCATGGGTTCGGTGATAATCAGTGGAAAGAGGAACCCGAAGAATTAACAGGTAAAAAGATTGGCATTATAGGCTTGGGAACCACCGGTCAGCTCCTTGCCAAATGCCTGCTTCCATTTGGAGCAGACCTATTCTATTTCAGCCGCACCCGAAAAAGTGAATGGGAGGAAAGAGGGGTGGATTACCTGCCCCTGGAGGTACTTTTGAAAAGGTCTGAAATAATTTCCTTTCACCTGCCAAAGTATACGGTCTTGCTAAAGGAGGCCGAATTTAAAACTTTCGGAAGTGGTAAGATCCTTATCAATACATCTCTGGGTCTACCTTTTGAAGAAAACGGATTTAAGCAATGGATTCACCAACAGGGAAATTTTGCCATTTTTGACGGGGATGGGAAGTCTGGTCTTTCAAAAGAAGTAGAAAATTTTCAAAATGTGATTTTAGCAAACAAAAGTGCCGGCTGGACCCGGGAGACCGAAAAACGCCTGTCTCAAAAGGTACTTCAAAATCTGAAGGATTTTCTCAAGAAATAACGACATTGGAATTGTCTATTGTGCAAATCGGGATAAACATGTCCGGTTAACGTATCTTTGCTGAAAATTGCTTTCAATGGAATGGATTTATCAACCCTGGCCCTGGTATGTGGCCGGGCCTTTAATCGCCCTGGTAATGTTTCTCCTGATTTTAATGGGGAAAAAGTTCGGGATGTCTTCAAACCTGGAGACTATGTGCGCCGTTTGCGGCGCCGGGAAAAAGGCCGAGTATTTTAATTTCAATTGGCGAAAGAACCGCTGGAACCTGATAGTTATTTTGGGAGCTGCAATAGGAGGGTTTATTGGCGCAAATCTTTTAAGTCCTAATAAAGCAGTAGACATAAATCCCGAAACTCAAACCAATCTTAAAGAGCTTGGTTTCGAAAGTGCCGGAGAAGCATACCTGCCAAATGAATTATTCAGTGTTTCTGCCTTAACAGACCCTTTCGCATTATTGATACTTATAATTGGAGGAATCCTCATTGGCTTCGGTGCCCGCTATGCGGCAGGATGTACTTCGGGTCATGCGATCTCAGGTCTTAGTAATTTGCAGTTGCCCTCACTTATCGCGGTAATAGGATTTTTTATTGGTGGCCTTGTGATGGTACATCTTTTATTCCCCTTAATTTTTTAGAAAATGAGAACAACAGCCTATTTATTTATCGGGACCTTTTTCGGGATTGTGATGTACAAGTCTGAAGCCGCCTCGTGGTTTCGGATTTATGAAATGTTCCGTTTTGAATCCTTCCACATGTACGGTATTATAGGATCTGCTTTGATCCTTGGAGTTATTGGCGTGCAGTTGATAAAAAGATTGAATGTAAAATCCTTTTTCGGTACTCCGGTAAATATCGAAGCTAAGGAAAAAGGCTTCAAAAATTACCTTTTTGGAGGAGTGATATTTGGACTGGGGTGGGCTTTGGCAGGCGCGTGTCCCGGACCTATCTATACGTTGATAGGCGCGGGATACGTCTCGATCGTGGTAGTATTGCTTGGAGCAGTTTTAGGGGCCTTTCTGTATGGATTGCTTCGGAAGAAATTGCCTCATTAGATAGCGGCGTATTTAAGAACCACATCTGCATAATCAACAGTTAGTTCGTAAATAACTCCTTTTCTCCATTCCTCACCTAAAAGTAATTTGTTTTCAAGTTCCTTTTTGATGAAGTAATTCACATCTTCATTTCCTGATGCAACCGTTAGACACTGAATACGTTGATCTTCAGAAATGGAGAAGAAAATAGTTACTTTAAGATCTTCTTCAATATCATAATGTGATTCTTCAAGGATCTTTTCAATTTCATATGAAATAGAGTTCAAGTCGGCAAACCGTTCTACCGGGTTTGCTGTCAATAATGTGCTGAATGAAATAGCACACACGAGTAATAACATTTTAAAGATTTTCATGACTAGCGTTTTTTGATTCGACAATCTTGGGAGGAACGTTCTTTATTTAATAGACTGTCTGGAAATCAAAATGTTACAGTATTTAAGGTAATTTAACAGGCGACATTCCAAAATATCTCCGGAATGGTTAAACCTGGAAAAGTACAGTTACCTAAGATCGTGGAGAGGGATAAAAGGAAGGCAGGGAAATATGATATTTTACGACCAGTAAGCGTATGACTATTACCGTGAGGGAGGTGGCTATGTAAGTGATGTCTGTGCTTACTTCAAAGGAGTCTAAAATCACAAAAGCAAGCGCACCAATGATACAAGCCGTGGCATAGATCTCTTTTCTGAAGATCACCGGGATCTCATTACACAAGATATCCCTGATCACCCCTCCAAAGGTTCCGGTCATGGCTCCCAGTGCAATAGAGATAATAGGGTCCAGGTCATTTTTAACTCCCATTTCTACTCCTGTGATGGTAAAAACGCCCAGTCCTATCGTATCGAAAAGGAAGAGGGATTTTTTGAGGTAGTTCAGTTTATTTCTGAAGACGATGGAAAAAATGGTTACCGTCCCAATGAGGTAGATGTAAATGATATTCTCCATCCAGTTCACCGGCGTGCTTCCAATAAGAACATCCCGTAAGGTTCCACCTCCAATTGCAGTTACAAAAGCTATGATAAAGATCCCGAATAGGTCCAGGCGCCGGTTCATGGCCGATAAGGCTCCGGAAATGGCAAAGGCGATCGTTCCCAGAAGGTCCAGGATATTAAAGATGGATAGTTCGATCATAGAACAAAGGTAAGTTTTAAAGAATACTCTTGAAACCTTCTTTTAAAGGAACTCCTGTATTCACTTCGTTTATAAAAGAATAGTAAATCTGTATCTGCTTTTCTGTAAGTTTTTATTGAAAGTTACTACTTTTACAAGACCAAAAAGAATTTGAAATGAGTGAAAATATTGAAAGAATAAAGTGTTTGATCATAGGTTCCGGGCCTGCAGGTTATACCGCGGCCATCTATGCGGCTCGTGCAGATCTCAATCCTGTTATGTACACCGGACTGGAACCAGGGGGACAGCTGACCACAACTACAGAAGTTGACAACTTCCCGGGATATCCTGACGGAATTGACGGTCCTGCCATGATGGTGGACCTTCAAAAACAAGCTGAGCGTTTTGGTACTCAGGTTAGAATGGGAATGGTGACCGAAGTTGAATTCAGTAAAGAAGTAGGAGGTATTCATAAAGCCTGTGTGGATAACGCGACCTGGATCGAAGCTGAAACTGTGATCATCTCTACCGGTGCTACGGCAAAATATCTGGGACTTCCAAGTGAGCAACGTTTACGTGGAGGCGGAGTTTCGGCCTGTGCCGTTTGTGACGGGTTCTTCTATAAAGGACAGGATGTGGCAATCGTTGGAGGAGGAGATACCGCCGCCGAAGAAGCAACCTACCTTGCCAATATTTGTTCTAAAGTGACTATGCTGGTTCGAAAAGATGAGTTTAGAGCCTCTAAAGCCATGCAACACCGTGTAATGAACACTAAGAACATTGATGTAAGATATAATACTGAAGTGGATGAAGTAATTGGTGACCAGGTTGTAGAAGGTCTTAGAATGGTGAATAACCAAACCGGTGAAAAAGAGGAGATCAAGATCACAGGATTGTTCATCGCTATTGGTCATAAACCAAATACCGAGATCTTCAAAGGTCAATTAGAAATGGATGAGACCGGCTATTTGATCACCAAAGGAAAATCTACTAAAACGAATGTACCCGGAGTATTTGCTTCCGGAGATGTACAGGATAAAGAATACCGACAGGCTATTACTGCGGCCGGAACAGGTTGTATGGCTGCTTTAGATGCCGAACGTTACCTGGCTTCTGTAGAAAGCAATGAAGAGGTCATTGCAGAATAAGACTGACTGTCTAAGATCTTAAAATTAAAAAAGGCTGTTTTTAACAGCCTTTTTTTAATGATCCTTCTTCAACTTTATTTTTTATTTAAAAGTTCCTCTGTTTCTGTTTCGACTTCTTCCAGATCCTTTATGTTATTTATATGAACATGGATAAAGGCAGTATTCTTCAATTTTATCTTACACGGGGATACTTCTGCAGTAATAATTGAACCGTCCTTTCGTTTGAACTCAGTTTTAACCGTCAGGCGATCTGATTCTTGCATTTTCTCCAGCACCTCCAGGGAGTGTTCCAGTTCGTTGTGGGTGTGCAGATCCAAAATCTTTAAGTCTAATATCTCCTCTTTGGAATAACCAAACACCTCGATCACTTTATCATTCACTTCAATAATGTTTAAATACATGTCATGAATGATGATAGGGAGAACCGAACTGTCGAATATCTGCTTGTAGAGTTCTTTAGAATGGAGCAGATTACGGTATTCTTCATCTGTAGGTAAAAAACTCATTAGTAAATATTTAAGGTTAACAAATATTTAACAAAGGTAGGGAAACGGTTCCCGGAAAACAAATTGGACCTGTTAATCCTCATTTAAGAACAGGTCCGTTATAATCTTAGAATGAAGCAAAAAAGAACGGGTCTGAAATTCAATTTTCAGACCCGTTCTTTTCTTAGATGGTTAGTGATCAAATTTTTTCGATCTTTTTTGTGTTACAGTCCTGAGAAGGTGTTGTCGAAACCTTTTCGGTTTTTACCTTTTCAGGCTGTGTTTCCTTTACTTCCGTTTGGGGCGAAAGAAGTGCAGAGAACACGGCGGCTATTAATATTTCGTATAATATGCTCATGACCTGCGATTTTAAAGTTTATATATTTGAAGAGTTGATCTTCAAGATCTCTTCGTTATTCTCATCTTTAACCTTTACACCCTTTTTGTTGATCTTGACATTGATCTCTTCTCCGTCAACATCAATCCTGGCATTGATCTCGTCATCTTCTTCCTCCAGCCATTCTCCTTCAGATTCTTCCCAGGAATCATCCCCTTCAGGGCAATCCAAACAATCTACTCCATTGCGGGTGATTAAAAGATACCTTTCTTCTTTCCCATTTTCAAGGATGTCCTCATACCAATCAGAATTCCTGTGAAAGGAATAGGTGTTATCTGACGCATAAAGGATGCTTCCTTCCGGAAGGTAAAGAGTTATCTGAACTTCCTGGTCTCTGTATTTGTTTTCAGGTGCCGTAGTTAATTGTCCTCCAAGTTTCAGTTCATTTCCTGAAAAAGAGGTGGAATAATTGATCTTTTCGGCTCTGGCACGGGCATCCTCATAATTCTTTCCTTCAGCGGTTTTCTGGATCTCTATTCTTCCTAATGAGTCTGAAGTAGACTTTACAACCAGACGAATATCTTGTGACCAAAGCACCTTTTGATCATTCTCGTCTAAGGAATAATTAAATTTTCCGCTTCGGTATGGGGTGGAATTCAAAACCGGATTTCCTTCCATTTTCAGGTATAAGGTATCATTGGCTTTCACCGGAAGTGTTTCAGTAATCACAACATCTGCGTCATAAGCTCTTTCCGTAGCCTGCTTTATTCCGAAGAAGATAAGCCCAAGGACAGATATGATCCATAATCCCAGAAGCACCAGTTTAGCGGTAGTTCCTATTGACTTCAGCTTTTTAACCAATATCTTCAGACCTAGTATAAAAAGGAAGAAGAAGGGAATCCCTATGGCAAGAAATGCAAGGATGGAAATGACCCAGATGTTTTCCTGTCCGGGACCAACCATGTCTACCCATTCCATCCAGGGAGCTTCTATGATCCCGAATGTTCCTACGGTAAAGAAACCTATGAACAAGCCTATTAAGGTGGTACCTGCGATCAATAATAAAAGGATCCCAATGAACTTTACGAACAGATTCAGTAGGAATGATATTCCGTCTCCTACTGCTGTGGCTGCAGAATTTGCTCCTTTTCGAGCACTGTAGCCGTATTTTTCATAGTCTATGTCCTTCATTTTTCCTGAAACATCCTCAAATCCTTCGCGGATCTTTCGTTCGATATTACTAATAGTTACCGGTTCTCCCCGCATAGCAAGTTTATCGGCTGTAGTTTTAGCTTCAGGCACGAAGATCCATAGGGCAATGTAAATAAGGATGAAAGCACCGGTGGAGAATATGGTCAACAGGATCCATGCGAGACGCAACCAGATGGCGTTGATCCCAAGGAAATGTCCCAATCCTGAAGATACTCCACCAATGTATGAGTGCTCGGTATCCCTGAACAATTTCTTTCCTTTGGTCTTAGTGTAGGACGGTTCATCTTCATAAAGTTCTTCGTCCAGCATATAGTCTTCGGGTTGCCCCATTACAGCGATCACCTCTTCAACTTCTTTGGTTCCAATCACCTGGCGCTCATTCTGGATCTTCTCACTAAATAATTCAGCAATACGGGCTTCGATATCATTAATGATCTCGTCCCTGCCGTTAGTACCGCTCAAAGATCTTTTGATCGCGTCCAGGTAGTGTTGCAATTTGGCATAAGCGTCTTCATCAATATGAAAGAATATGCCGGCAAGGTTTATATTAACTGTCTTATTCATGATTATTAGAATTTTTGTTGGTGGTTACAATTGTCACTGCGGTTTGCAGTTCGTCCCAGGTATGGGTAAGTTCTTTTAAAAATATTTTGCCGGTCTCGGTTAGTCCGTAATACTTCCGTGGCGGACCGCTGGTAGATTCTTCCCAGCGATAATTTAAAAGACCTGCGTTCTTAAGTCGGGTGAGAAGAGGATAAATAGTTCCTTCAACTACCAGTAGTTTGGCGCTCTTGAGAGTGTCAAGAATTTCGGCTACATACGCATCATTGTCTTTTAAGACGGAAAGAATGCAGTATTCCAGCACACCTTTACGCATTTGAGCCTTGGTATTTTCAATCTTCATAGCGTTTCATTTTGAGTGTTGTTAAACTGTTCATTTTTTGATTGATTTATTCCGACAGGTGCCGGACTGATGAAATTGATGGTTAATGGATATTTATAATACTCTCCTTCGAATGCCTTAATGGTAGCCGAAATCACAGCGTAGATATTTAAAACAAATAAGGAAAGCAGTAAGAGCAGCATTATCATAACATAGGTGACTATGGGGGCAGCTTCAGGAAGGTTTCCTGAAAAATTAAAATGATGATCCAGGTAAAAAGGATCCTCAATTGAGGTATTCAGTCCTAGCAATATTATTCCAGCTATTGCAATTGCGATTAGGAATACCGAATAGAGGTAAAGGCTTATCTGAAAATTCAGGGCCTGTTTTCCATGCTCATCCACAAAAGGGTCATTTTTTTTAGCCATCCAAAAGATTAGCGGAAAAATAAAATTTCCCAAAGGGAAAAAGAGCTGTGAAAAAGTAGACAGGTGGATGAAAGCTGCTACTGTTTTGTCCGGATTTTGTACTTGTGATGTCATTTTTGATTGATTTTCTAATACAAATATATATCTTAAAGATGGTATTATGCAAAACAAAGTACTGTATTAATCGAAAATTTAACATAATTTAACATTTTAGGATGATCAAAAAAATGAATACTTTTAGGCAAAATCTATCTGAAACATGAAAATCACCCGAAAAAAATTAAATTCTTTTTTAATGTTCAAATTACCCAGTGCCTGGTTTTGTGGTGTGCGGGTTAAAAAGATAAATGAACGGGAATGCGTTACGGGGGTGAAACATACATGGATCAACCAAAATCCTTTCAACTCACTTTATTTTGCTGTCCAGGCTATGGCGGCAGAACTATCTACAGGAGCTCTTGTTATGAGCGGAATCCAGGACAGTGGGAAAAGAATTTCCATGTTAGTGGCTCAGAACAATGCCAGGTTTACTAAAAAGGCTACCGGCAGGATCACTTTTACCTGCCAGGACGGTCACCTTATCTCTAATGCAATTGAAAGAACTCTAGAAACTGGAGAAGGCCAAACCTTCTGGATGAAATCTATTGGAGTCAACGAAAATGGGGAAGAGGTATCCCAATTTGAATTTGAATGGACCATAAGGGCGAAAAGCTAAAAACATTATAAAATTAAATTCCTTAAAAATGAATTCACACGAAATAGATTACGAGATTTTTGGAGAGGAGATGCAGTATGTGGAAGTGGAACTGGATCCCAGGGAAGCTGTAATTGCTGAAGCCGGCAATTTTATGATGATGGATGACGGCATAAAAATGGATACCATATTTGGAGATGGCTCAAAGCAAAATGAAGGTTTCCTCGGAAAGGTATTAGGAGCCGGTAAAAGATTGCTTACCGGAGAAAGCCTTTTCATGACCATCTTTTCAAACGAGAATATGGCAAAAAAGAAAATCAGTTTTGCTTCTCCTTACCCCGGGAAAGTGATTCCTATAGATCTTACCGAATATGGCGGAAAGTTCATTTGCCAAAAAGATGCCTTCTTATGCGCGGCCAAAGGGGTGTCAATAGGAGTAGAATTCAGCAAAAGAATTGGTCGCGGGCTTTTTGGTGGGGAAGGATTTATCATGCAGAAACTTGAAGGGGATGGGCTGGCATTTGTTCATTCTGGAGGGACTACTGCCAAGAAAGTTCTAAAACCGGGAGAAAAACTGAAAGTAGATACCGGTTGCATCATTGGCTTTACAAAAGATGTAGATTACAATATTGAATTTATAGGTGGCATAAAAAACAGCATTTTTGGAGGGGAAGGTCTGTTCTATGCGACCCTTACGGGACCGGGAACAGTCTTCATCCAATCATTGCCCTTTAGCAGGCTGGCTGGAAGGATCCTTGCAGCCGCCCCTCAGGGAGGCGGGAAAGATAAAGGAGAGGGCAGTATTCTTGGCGGATTAGGAAATTTAATGGATGGAGATAATCGATTTTAACAGTTAAATTTTTCTCCTGAAACTAAATTTTTTCTTAAATTTAGTCTGTTGAAAATCCAAAAAAAGAAAGCCTATAAAAGTTCTTTACCTTTACTAACCAGGTTTTTATTTAAATACCATTTAACTATGGCGAGAGCGATGTTTGAATACACCAAAACGGTGCTTGACAAAGTGAGTTTTGATGTGACGCTTTTCTGCAAAGAGGTTAAAAAAGCGCTTCAGCGTTTATTACCTTACGAGATCGAAGAATTGAAATTATTCATTTTTACTTTGATCAGGCAGAATCCCGAACTTAACCAATGTTTAATTTATCTTAAGACTTAATAGAAAAAGCGGCTGAAAAGCCGCTTTTTTTTTGCTTGAAAAATTGTTTTACTTCTTAGGAAGTGGACTTATGATCTTTACATTTTGAAAGGTAATGGCTCCTTTCACAACTCCAGCGATTGTTGCCCTTAAAGCTTCAATGATCTGCATTTTCAGTTCGCTTTTGTTGTAAATTAAACTGACTTCCCTCGCCGGGGAAGGTTCTTTGAACATTCTCAAATTCTTTTTTTCCTGATCTTTCAGTTCCAGGGTATGTAAATAAGGAAGCAGGGTCATTCCTAAATCTTCATTTGCGAGTTTTATAAGGGTTTCAAAACTTCCACTTTCCAATTGAAAATGATCATCGCTTGCTGCTTTTGTAGATTTACAGATATTTAAAATACCATCTTTAAAACAATGACCGTCTTCCAGTAACAGGATGTCATCAAGGTCAAGGTCCTCAACTTCCAGTTTGATCTTTCCATTCAATCTATGCCCTTCAGGTATATAACCTACGAATGGTTCATAATAAAGAGGCTGTTCTTTAATATTCGGAATTTCAAGAGGAGTGGCAGCAATAGCAGCATCTAAATGACCGTCCTGTAATTTTTCTATGATCGCTTCGGTGTGCAGCTCTTCAATTTTCAGTTTTACCTTCGGATATTTTTTAATGAAAGCCTTCAGGAACATAGGCAGAAGAGTTGGCATGATAGTAGGGATCACTCCCAGCCTGAATAATCCACCGACAAAACCTTTTTGCTGGTCTACGATATCCTGAATCCGGTCGCTTTCATTGACAATGTTACGGGCCTGTTGTACTATTTTCTTACCGGTTTCTGTCAGCTCAATAGGCTTTTTGCTTCGGTCGAAAATTAGCACGTCCAACTCGTCTTCCAGCTTTTGTATCTGCATGGAAAGGGTAGGCTGGGTAACAAATACCTTCTGGGCAGCTTTTGTGAAGTTTTGATGTTCAGCAACTGCTAAAACGTAATGCAACTGAGTAATTGTCATGGATAGTTTTTTAATATGCAGGCAAAAGTATTTATTTTTCTTATGACAATCGCAAAAAAAAACCTGTTTATCTATTAAGCAGGTTTTATTTTGAATCTTTTTTACTTCAAACTATTATGAAAAGAAAGAGCCGGAAAAACTTTCCGGCTCTCTTATAATAAATCAAAATAGAAACTACTTCCCGTTAAGGATCTTGTTAAGCGTTTCGCTAGGTCTCATCGCTTTACTTGTAAGATCTTCTTCAGGTTTATAGTACCCGCCAATATTTACCGGTGCTCCCTGAGCATCGATTAATTCCTGAAGGATTTGATCTTCATTTTCCTTTAGCTCTTTGGCTACTTTTGAGAAAATTTCTTTTAGTTCGGCATCTTTTTCCTGTTCAGATAAAGCTTCCGCCCAATACAATGCTAAGTAGAAATGACTTCCGCGGTTATCAAGTTCGTTCACTTTTCTGGATGGAGATTTATCCTTTTCAAGAAATTCTTCCGTAGCCTTATCTAAAGCTTCCGAAAGTACCAAAGCCTTCTTATTCCCGTACTTTTCTCCAAGATGTTCTAATGAAACAGCAAGTGCTAAAAACTCTCCCAGAGAATCCCATCTTAAATGACCTTCTTCCACGAACTGCTGTACATGTTTTGGAGCAGATCCACCTGCACCGGTCTCAAATAACCCGCCGCCATTCATAAGAGGAACGATAGAAAGCATTTTTGCGCTGGTTCCCAGTTCAAGAATAGGGAAGAGGTCAGTAAGGTAATCTCTCAATACATTACCTGTTACAGAAATAGTGTCTTTTCCGTCTTTAAGTCTTTCTAAAGTAAATTGAGTAGCTTCTTCGGGAGACATGATCCTGATGTCAAGTCCTGAAGTATCATGCTGAGGAAGGTATTCATTCACCTTTTTGATTAGTTCGGCATCATGAGCCCGGCTCTTATCCAACCAGAAAATGGTTGGCGTCCCGGTAGCTCTTGCTCTGTTCACCGCTAGTTTCACCCAGTCCTGAACAGGCGCATCTTTTGTCTGACACATTCTCCAGATATCGCCTTGTTCAACGCTGTGCTCCATAAGAACATCTCCTTCTGCATTTACTACCTGCACACGACCATCTTCAGAAATTTCGAAGGTCTTGTCATGCGAACCATATTCTTCAGCTTTTTGAGCCATTAGTCCAACATTAGGAACAGTTCCCATAGTGGTTGGATCGAATGCCCCGTTCTTTTTACAGAATTCAATGGTAGTCTGGTACACCCCGGCGTAACTACTGTCTGGTATTACGGCCTTGGTATCCTGTGTTTTACCTTCGGCATTCCACATTTGCCCTGATGTTCTGATCATGGCCGGCATAGAAGCATCAATGATCACATCACTTGGTACGTGAAGGTTTGTAATTCCTTTATCTGAATTTACCATTGCCAGGTCAGGACCATTATTAATATCGGCTTTTATAGCAGCCTCTATTTCAGATCTTTTATCTTCCGGAAGATTAGAAATGGCACTCAATACATCGCCTAAACCACTGTTTGGGTCTGCACCTGCATTTTCAAGATCTGAAGCATATTTATCAAAAATGTCTTTAAAGAATACCTTTACGGCATGGCCAAAAATGATAGGGTCTGAAACCTTCATCATTGTAGCCTTCATATGAAGTGAGAATAGCACTCCTTTATCCTTAGCGTCTTTTACCTGCTCCTCAAGGAACTTCACAAGCGCTTTTTTATTCATGAAAGTACCGTCGATGATCTCTCCTTTTAAAAGTTTAAGACCTTCTTTAAGTACGGTCGCATTTCCTGAAGCATTTACAAGCTGGATATTTACTTTGGTGTCTTCAGAAAGGGTAACGGACTTCTCATTAGAGTAAAAGTCGTCTTTCCCCATGGTAGCTACATGTGTCTTAGAGTCTGATGCCCATTCCCCCATAGAGTGAGGGTGTTTTTTGGCGTAATTCTTTACAGCCTTAGGAGCTCTCCTGTCTGAATTTCCTTCACGTAACACAGGGTTTACAGCACTACCTTTTACCTTGTCATATTTAGCTTTTATGGCTTTCTCTTCTTCAGATTTTGGTTCATCAGGGTAATTAGGAAGCGAATATCCTTTTTGCTGAAGTTCTGAGATCGCTGCTTTTAATTGAGGTATGGAAGCACTGATATTTGGAAGTTTGATAATATTGGCTTCCGGTGTTTTAGCAAGATCTCCTAATTCAGCCAGGCTGTCAGCAACTTTTTGGTCGGCGGTCAATTTCTCAGGGAATTGAGAAAGTATGCGTCCTGCCAGGGAAATATCCTTGGTTTCAAGATCCACATTTGCGGGTTTGGTAAAAGACTGTACAATTGGAAGTAAAGAATATGTCGCAAGGGCTGGAGCCTCGTCAGTCTTGGTGTAGATGATCTTGGTTTTCTGTGTCATATGGTATGTATTAATTTTTTTCAGTAAAGTGTGCGCAATTTACCATTTTTAAAGGTTTTTTCATAGATATAGTGGGGAAGAAGCGGGGAGAAGATCTAATTTTTAGCATAAAAAAAGCCATTTCACTATAAGTATATAATGAAATGGCTTCCTAATGAAATAACATTTTTGCTGAACCTTTTAGTTCTGCGTAAAACTTTTCATCATTTCACAAGCAAAACGTTATTTCATCTGAAACAATTTATATGTCCCAAAAGAGTGTGTATAAATTGCTTCAAGGTGTTTTTACCAAATTAAACTATTTAAAGAACGGTAAAAAATGATAAAAACTAATGTAAAGATCTTTGCATTAGTAAATTTTAAAAGTGAATTCCTTGCGACATTCTAACCCTTTTAAAATTCACTTATAAATATAAGGAAAAACACACTTAAATGCAACTTATTAGTTATCAAATAGTTGTGAAATAAATGCTAAAATTTACCCGGAAGAAATTTAAGAAAATACTGCATAAAAAAAGCCCCAAATTTGGGGCTTTTTGAAAGGATATCTTAAATAGATTATCTTCTTCTTTCTTTGATACGGGCTTTTTTACCAGTAAGTTCTCTAAAGTAGTAGATTCTTGCTCTACGTACTTTACCACGCTTGTTGATCTCGATCTTTTGAAGCGCAGGAAGGTTTAGAGGGAAAATACGCTCTACACCAACAGTACCACTCATTTTACGGATTGTAAAAGTTTGAGAAGCTCCGGTTCCTCTTTTTTGAATTACAACTCCGCGGAAAAACTGCGTACGGGTTTTAGCACCCTCTGTAATTTCGTAATAAACAGTAATAGTATCTCCGGCTGAAAATTCAGGGAAATCCTTTTTAGTAACAAACTCGTCTTGTACAAATTTAACTAACGATTCCATATCAATAATGGTTTAAATATAAAGTCTAAAGCAACGTTCACGGTTTTCGCCAGAGGTTGGTTTAGAAACGTGTGCAAAATTATAAAAATATTTTAATGCCGATGCCCAAATGGGAAAATTTATTTTCCTTCATCTTCCAGCAGGTCAGGGCGTAGTCTTTTTGTGCGTTCATAAGCCTGTTCCTCCCGCCATTCTTCTATCTTCGGGAAATTTCCGGAGGTAAGGATCTCCGGTACTTTCCAACCTTTGTATTCCGCAGGACGGGTATAGATAGGCGGAGCGAGTAGATTATCCTGGAAAGAATCGGTCAATGCGGAAGTTTCATTTCCTAAAACTCCGGGTAATAATCTAATTACCGCATCACAAAGAACGGCTGCTCCCAGTTCTCCTCCTGAAAGAACATAATCTCCTACAGAGATCTCCCTGGTAATAAAATGCTCGCGCACTCTTTGATCTACTCCTTTGTAATGGCCGCAAAGAATAATGATATTCTCTTTTAATGATAGTTCGTTTGCTGTTCCCTGGTTCAGTGTCTTTCCGTCTGGAGTCATGTAAATGACCTCGTCATATTCCCTTTCAGCTTTCAAAGCAGAAATGCACTTGTCAATAGGTTCTATCATCATTACCATTCCTGCGCCTCCCCCAAACTGGTAATCATCCACCTGTTTATAATTATCGGTTACATAGTCCCTCAGGTTATGAAGGTGTACCTCAACCAGGCCTTTTTCGATCGCTCTTTTTAAAATAGAGGCTTCGAAAGGGCTTTTCAGGATATCGGGAACAACGGTAATTATGTCAATGCGCATAACGAAATGATTCGGCAAGTTTGCCTGTTATAGTGCTGCAAATGTAATTATAGCAGGCCTTATCAGCTAACCAATAAAGTAAATGTTTTGAGAAACTTATTTAGCAAGTTTCATTTGCTTGTTTTTCTCGTCCTGTAAAAGACGGCCAAGACGCTGTTCTTTCTCAAGAGCTTTTGTGCGGTATGCGTCAAATTCTTTTTCCAGTTCAGTAAGATTTTTTCTGGCTTCCTGGGTGTGAACGTTACTCTTTTTGAAACGAACGATAAATAAGCCAAGAGCAAGGACAAGGATCCCAACGATTCCCCACATGGTGGTTTGGTATGAAGCTTTGCTGAAAGGTAAACCTAAGAAAGTAATGGCGTCTTTTTCTGCAGAAACCTGTTCCAGTTTTGCTTCCATAGTTTCAAGATCGGTTTTTAGCGTAGCGATCTTTTGTTTGAAAGCAAGGGTTGCCTCCTTGTTAGCAGCGATCTCTTCTTTTAAGTCTGCAATCCTTTTAGAAGTAAGGTTTTGAAGGGTAGTAAGTTCCCCGGTGTCAACAACTTTGTATCCCTTAAAGTTGTTAGAGTTAGTGATCAATTCGGCGAATTTTTCGTCGATAGTAGTTTCATCAGAATTTTGGGCAAATCCAACACCAGAAAAACAAAAGGTAAAAATTGAGGCGAATAATAGTTTTTTCATAGTTTTTATAATTTTTTTTGAACACTATCAGAACGAGACCAGAATCAGGATATTGTGAAAATTTTCACTTTTTTTTCACACTTAACTAACTGTGAATCTGTAGGCCAGTTCTTTTTAATGAGGCCGCAAAATTACGAATAAATAAAGCTTTCATCCATGTTAAAAGTTAATTTTTTTATGAGTAGTTATTTGTTCATTTTCATCACTTTAGATCCTTGAAACTTTGAAATAAAATTGCCTTTTTGAACCAATAAAAAAACCCACCTTTTAAAAGATGGGTTTTTGGATTATTTAAGGTTTGAATAAATCCTAATAATAAGTAAATCTTCTAACCTTAGCTATATATTTTGCCAGCCTGATAACCTGGTGGCTGTATCCATATTCATTATCATACCAGACGTAAAGAATCACGTTCTTACCATCTTCAGTGACAATGGTGGCGTTGCTGTCATAGATGGAAGGCTGTGCAGAACCTACGATATCTGATGAAACTAGCTCATTGTCCATAGAATACTTGATCTGTTCTACCAGGTCACCTTCCAAAGCATAATTTTTAATGATCTCGTTGATACCCTCTTTGCTGGTTGGGTTTTCTACTGCCAGGTTTAAGATGGCTAAAGATCCATTTGGTACAGGAACGCGAATGGCGTTGGATGTTAGTTTTCCTTCAAACACAGGTAGTGCCTTGGAAACTGCTTTTCCGGCACCTGTTTCGGTGATAACCATGTTAAGAGCGGCAGCACGGCCTCGTCTATATTTGCTGTGCATGTTGTCAACCAGGTTTTGGTCATTGGTGTAGGCATGAATGGTTTCAAGGTGACCATGGTCAACTCCTAACGAATCCTGCACAGCTTTTAATACCGGAGTAATGGCATTTGTTGTACAAGACGCTGCAGAGAAAATAGATACTTCATCCGGGTCATGTTCTTTATGGTTTACCCCATGAACTATATTTGGAATACCTTTGCCTGGTGCGGTTAAAAGGACTTTGCTGGCTCCTTTAGAAGTTAAATGTCTTTTCAGAGCTTCATCATCTCTAAAGGCCCCTGTGTTGTCAATGATCAAGGCATCGTTTATACCATACTGTGTATAGTCGATCTCCTCAGGATTATTGGCAGATATCATATGTACCGTAGTCCCGTTGATCACAAGGCATTGTTTATCCGCATTAATAGAAACCGTTCCTGAGAAATCTCCGTGAACCGAATCATTCTTCAGCAGGGAAGCTCTTTTTTCTAGAGTGTTCTGATCGATTTTTCCGCGGGTTACAATAGCGCGAAGTCTCAATTGGCTTCCTTTCCCGGTACGGGTCATTAACTCACGAGCCAGTAATCTCCCAATTCTTCCGAAGCCATAAAGTACGACATCCTTAGGGGTGATCTCCTCTGATTGCTTTGCGTCTTTAAGCTTTTCTGAAACAAAAGCGGTCGCATTCGCATATTTTTGATCCTCGAGATGGTACTCAAAGGTCAATTTACCTATGTCCAGTTTAGCTGAAGGAAAATCAAGATTCTTAATTGCTTCTGCTATTTCTACCGAATCAAATATCGAAATAGGTTTTTGAACAAATTCTCCGGCATACTCGTGAAGATCTAGTATATCACTCACGTTTCGGTCAATTAACTGGTTCCTGAAAAGGACCAGTTCAATAGACTTGTCATACCACAGGTCACTTACGGTTTTGATAAACCTCACCGCGGCACGACGACGGTCTGCCTGGAATGCTAATTCTTTTTCGTAAACTTCGATTGAATTCATTTTTACAAGAGTTGTGTTGAATGTTAAAATCGGTGCAAAAATAATATATTTCAAACGTTTTCGTAAAGGTATTTCCGTAAAAAAAAAGCTACCCTTTTTGAGGTAGCTTTTAGTGCATTTTTTGAACAAGTTTATCTTGCCTAACGCCAAACGTATTTTTGTTTTTCCCCGTTTGGAGCTATAAAGGTGACACTAATAGGATCTGAAGGATCTCTTCCTGACATCACTCTCTTCACATCGTCAATATTTTTGACCGGAATATTGTCGATAGCGGTGATCAAAGTTCCTGCTAGGCTCTCGTTCTGCATTTGAGGAGTGAGGCCCCTTGTGATCTTTACTCCGTGGTCAACTTTATTTCTTTTTAGGTCTTCAGGGTTCGCATTGGTCACTTCCAGTCCAATAGCCTTGATCTGGTAAGTTTCATATTTTGTAAGTTTTACATCCAGAACTTTCTCATCATTTCCACGTAATACCTGTACTTCGACCACATCATTGGGGCGTTTTGAATCAATATAGCCTTTCAGATCTGAAAATTTTCTAATGTTCACATTGTCTATTCTGTTAATGATATCCCCTTTTTGAATACCTGCCTTATGCGCTCCACTGCCTTGTTCTACATAATCAACATAAACCCCTTCGGTAATATTGATCTCCATTTCGGCAGGTAATCTTGAAGCCTGAACTCCTCGAATACCAAGAATGCCCTGTTGAACATCCCCAAATTCCAGGATATCTTCCACGATCTTTCGGGCGTTATTTGATGGAACTGCAAACGCGTAACCTACATAACTACCGGTTTGTGAAGTGATAGCGGTATTAATACCTATTAATTCTCCGTGGATATTTACCAGCGCGCCTCCACTATTTCCCGGGTTAATGGCAGCATCGGTTTGAATAAAGGAGGAAATATTGGAATCCATTCCCAGATCACGAGACTTGGCGCTGATGATCCCGGCAGTCACAGTAGAGGTGAGGTTAAACGGATTTCCAACCGCCAGTACCCACTCCCCAATACGGGTGTTATTGGAATCCCCGAAAGGTAAATAATCAAGGTCTTCGGCATCGATCTTTAGTAGGGCAATGTCAGTTTTAGGATCGGTTCCTATTACCTTGGCCATATAACTTTCATTGTTATTCAAGGTAACCTGAATTTCACTGGCATTCTGGATCACGTGGTTGTTGGTTACAATATAACCGTCAGGAGAGATGATTACCCCTGATCCCGTTCCCTGAAGAGCTATTCCAGTTCTGCTGTTCGAAAAAGGATTTCGGGTAATTGCCATATTTTTAACGTGTACTACAGCATGTATAGATTCGTTTGCGGCTTCGGAAAAGTCAGCCATGCTTGAGCCGGGGACGGACTCAAAGTTAACAGGCGTGTAATCGGGAATACTTGGTGTTTCTTCGAGGTAGACTGGTTCATCATCAAAAAAAAGAACATAACTACCTAAAGATAGGGCACCTCCTAAAGCGGAAACAATCAAAAGACTAAAAAATTTTTTCATGGTCCAGTGTTATTTTTTCTTTTTGATTAAACTTAATTTTTAAAACTTTTATTGCTTACAAGCAGTACAGAATCCTGTACAGTTTTCGTTGTTTATTGTATCTTTGGCTCTTTAATTCTTGCCTGATGGAACTTACTTTTTATAAATACCAGGGAACCGGAAATGATTTTGTGATGGTCGATAACCGCCAGGGAATTTTATCCAAAAACAATACCAATTTAATAAAAAGTCTTTGTGACAGAAAATTTGGCATAGGTGCTGACGGCCTGATATTGCTAGAGGAACCGGACAATGCTAATGACGATTTTAAAATGGTCTATTTCAATGCCGATGGCCGCGAGAGTTCTATGTGCGGAAACGGAGGGAGATGTATCGTGGCATTTGCGAATTTTCTTGGGATCGTAAAGGATAAAGCTTCGTTTACAGCAATTGACGGCTTTCATGAGGCAACTATCGAAAATGAATTGATAGGACTTAAGATGACCAATGTTGAAGGAGTGGAAGAGAAGGATCATGCTTTTTTTCTAAATACCGGGTCTCCTCATCATGTAATTTTTTCCGAAAATATTGATTCCATTGATCTGAAAGCTGAAGGAGCTGCCATTCGCTATTCAAATGAATATAGTTCAATAGGAGGGACAAACGTAAACTTTGTCGAGATGCTTGATAAAGTTAATTTTAAGGTTCGCACCTATGAAAGAGGAGTAGAGGATGAAACCTTATCCTGTGGAACTGGCGTAACTGCTGTCGCATTGGCGGCCTATGCATCTGGGAAGGTTGATTCTTATACGGTCCATCTTGAAACCAAAGGAGGTATGTTGACAGTTTCATTTGAGCCTGAGGAAACCCGTTTTCAGAATATTTGGCTAACCGGGCCGGCCAAACAGGTCTTTAAAGGAATTGTGAATGTTAACGCTTAAAGGAGACAAAATATTTCTAAGGGCTCTGGAGCCTCACGACCTTGAATTTCTTTTTTCAGTAGAAAATGATGAGGAATTTTGGGAAGTTAGTTCTACCAGCGCACCTTTTTCCAAATTCATTCTCAGGCAATATCTTGAGAACTCCCACAAGGATATTTATGAAGTAAAACAGTTAAGGCTGGTCATTTGCGAACATGATGGCACACCTGCAGGTTTTATTGATCTATTTGATTTTGATCCAAAACATCGTCGGGCTGCTGTTGGGATCGTAATAAAGAACCTAAACCATCGCCAAAAAGGTTTTGCTTCTGAGGCTCTTAAGCTTCTGCGTAAATATAGTTTTATCAGACTGGGACTTCACCAGGTATACGCGAATGTTGGAATAGATAACATTTCAAGTCAGAATTTATTCGAAAAAGCCGGTTTTATAAAGACCGCACATAAAAAAGATTGGGTATTGGTAAACGGTACCTTTAAAGATGAACTTTTATATCAGTTGATAAACAAGGATGTACATTAGAAAAATATTAGTCGTTATTGCCATTTTAGGCATCGTAGCTTTAGCCGGATTCTCATATTATATATATGATGTGATCTTTTCTCCAAATACTGCTTTTTCAGAGGAAAAAGTAAATGTTTATATCCCAACCGGATCAGATTATTCTGAAGTTCGGGATCAATTAGAGCCTTTGGTCGATAATATTGCTGAATTTGATCAGGTAGCTAAAAGAAAAGGGTACACGGCTAATATAAAGGCGGGAAGGTTCATTCTGAAAAAAGGTATGAACAATAACGAAATGATCAATGTGTTGCGCAGCCGAAATATTCCGGTGTGGGTAACCTTTAATAACCAGGAAAGACTGGAGAATCTTGCGGGTAGGGTAGCAGTCCAAATTGAGGCCGATAGTACAGAATTATTACAGGCAATGAGAGATTCTGAGTTTTTGGCCGCCAATAACTTTAACGAGAACAATGCCCTTTCCATGTACCTTCCCAATAAATATGAATTCTTCTGGAATACTTCCGCTGAAGAATTTAGGGAGCGAATGAAGAAAGAATATGACCGTTTCTGGACAGCTGAAAAATTGCAGAAAGCAGAGGAGATCGGGTTGACACCTCACGAAGTAATGGTGGTCGCTTCCATAGTTCAAAAGGAGACCGCTAAGGTGGACGAAAGACCACGGGTTGCAGGTGTTTATATGAACAGGCTGAATAACGGCTGGAAGCTGGATGCAGATCCTACCGTGATCTATGCCTTGAAAGATAAGTTGCAGGATTTTGATACCGTTATAAAAAGGGTACTCTACAAGGATCTTAAAATTGATTCGCCTTATAATACTTACTTATATAAAGAACTTCCTCCGGGCCCAATAAGTATGCCTGATATTTCCTCAATAAACGCAGTTTTGAATTATGAGGACCACGATTATTTTTACTTTGTAGTTGATGTGGAGAACTTTGGATATCATAAATTTTCCAAAACACTTTCTCAGCACAATATCAATAAACGCGAATATGTGCGTTGGATCAACAAACAAAAAATAAACAGATAAGTTTCTGGTATACTGAATTTTAACTCAAGGTGTGCAGTTTCATTTTTGGCACGTTCTGTGCTTAATACTTGTTCGAAGAGCAAAAATTGCTTTAAGAATTGTTTAACATGCTGACAATGAGTTTATTAAATTTTATCATATATTTGTCGGCCGAATTGGGATAATCTTAGGATTATTTCAACCAAAACAAAATAGGATGAAAAAGAAAATTGCAAAATTTTCAGTTTTACCAGTTTTAGGAGCTTCTATATTTTTTTATAGCTTCTCAACCAAGAAAGCTATAGAAGTCAAAGAGTATTTGGCTACTGAGTTTTCAGTAGCTAACCAGGAACTAAACTTTACGGTTCCCGGGGTCCAGGATGTAGTTGTTTTTGATGAGGTCAGGAATTATCCTGAACTTGGAAAATCCTACATCGCTTTCAAGGAAGCTCTTGGGTTTAAAGAATCGGGTGGAGATTACAAGATCATCAATGATTTTGGTTATATGGGGAAATACCAGTTTGGTAGAGGTACCCTTAAAATGATTGGGATCAAGGATACTAATCTTTTTCTTAATAATCCCGATCTTCAGGAAGCTGCATTTTATGCTAACACCTCACGTAACAAGTGGATCCTTAGAAGGGATATTGCTCGTTTCCAGGACAAGGTGATCAATGGCGTTAAGATAACAGAGTCAGGTATTCTGGCCGCTGCTCACTTGGCGGGTGCCGGAAACGTGAAAAAATACTTGAGAAGCGGTGGAGCTTTCAGTTTTAATGACGGCTTCGGAACTTCCATAAAACATTACTTTAGAAAATTTGCGGGATATGATACTTCTTTTGTAGTTCCTGACAGGAAAGCAAAAGCGAAGATTAAAAATCCTTCTGCAGTATAAAAATAGTGGGCCTCTTATGAAGGTCCACTTTTGTTTTAGCCCATTCCGAAACGGGTTTCGTTACAATAAATTCTGTACTTAATGTAATATCGCAGGCTATACAAACCCTCGTGGCCGGATGAAGTATGGAGATCAGATCTTCCAGCATTTTATTGTTCCTGTAAGGAGTTTCTATAAAAAGTTGAGCCTGATTCTTTTCCAACGATAGTCTTTCCAGGTTCTTGATCTCACTCTTTCTAGCCGATTTATCTATTGAGAGGTAGCCATTGAAAGCAAAATTTTGACCGTTCATTCCAGATCCCATCATAGCCAAAAGAATAGAGGAGGGGCCGACAAGTGGTACCACCTTGATCCCTTCCCGATGAGCGATCTTTACAATTTCGGCTCCCGGATCTGCAACTCCCGGACATCCGGCCTCGCTTAAAAGGCCAACATCTGTTCCTTCTATGCAAGGCTTTAGAAAAGAGGGAATATCCGCAGGATCTGTGTGCTTATTTAAGGTGAAAAGTTTTAAAGAAGGCTGAGATTTTGAGGGAACCAGTTTTTTAATGGCTCTTCTCGCTGTCTTTTCATTCTCAACGATGAAAGTGTCGATCCTTTCTATATGTTTTTGAACAGAGGCAGGTAATACTTCTAATGGATCATTATCTCCAAGGGTGGTTGGAATTAGATATAATTTTCCGGAATATAAAAAAGGGTCATTCACTATCATCTTCTATTTTACGGGCAATTACTTCGCAGGCCTCATTAAGCATTTCATAAACTCTTTTAAAACCGTCATGGCCTCCATGGTAAGGATCGGGCACTTCAACATTTTCCCCGGGAAAGATCTCGTTAAGGATCAATGAAACCTTGTTTTGATCTTCTTCTGTTCTGGCAAGGGAAAGCACATCGCGATAATTGGACATATCCATTACAAAGATCAAGTCAAAATTGTCAAAATCTTCAGTAGTAAATTGTCGTCCTCTTTGATAAGTTATATCGAGTGAATTCTTTTTAGCAATGGAAACCGAGCGCTCATCGGGCAAATCTCCTACATGGTAATTACTGGTTCCTGCCGAGTCGACAATAACCTTATTTGAATCAACTTTAGATTTTAAAATGCCTTCGGCCAGGGGTGACCTGCAGATATTTCCGAGACACACCATCAAAACCCTGGTTTTCATAAGTTCTTTTTAGAGAGTAAGTTTCTTGTTGATATCCTCTACAAATTTATTGAATTGCTTATCTGTAGTGGCAAGGTTGTCAACCGTCTTGCAGGCATGCAGTACCGTCGCGTGATCTCGTTTTCCAATTTGTGAACCTATACTTGCCAAAGAAGCTTTCGTGAATTTCTTCGCGAAGAACATCGCAAGCTGTCTTGCCTGAACAATGTGTCTTTTTCGGGTTTTAGACTGTAAGGTTTCAACATCCATCTGGAAGTATTCACTAACGATCTTTTGAATATAATCAATAGATACTTCGCGTTTGGTGTTCTTAACGTAATTGTCAACGATCTTCTTGGCAAGATCAAGTGTAATATCCTTTTTATTGAAAGACGAGTGCGCGATCAATGAAATAATGGCTCCTTCCAGCTCACGAATATTGGTTTTAATATTATTGGCCAGAAATTCAATGATCTCTTCCGGCATATCAACCCCGTCGCGGTACAATTTATTCTTGATGATCGAAATCCTTGTATCTGTATCAGGGTGCTGTAATTCCGCGGAAAGACCCCATTTGAAACGGGATAACAATCTTTGTTCAATATCCTGCATATCTACAGGAGCCTTATCTGAAGTAAGGATTACTTGTTTTCTGTTTTGGTGCAGGTGATTGAAAATATGGAAGAATACATCCTGAGTTCCGGCTTTTCCGGAAAGTAATTGAATATCATCCACGATCAATACATCAATGATCTGGTAGAAATGAATGAAATCATTCCGGTTATTCTTTTTTACGGACTCTATATACTGCTGCGTGAATTTTTCCGCGGAAATATAAAGAACGGTCTTTTCAGGGTATTTGTCTTTTATTTCAATTCCAATGGAGTGAGCCAGGTGGGTTTTTCCTAAACCAACTCCCCCGAAAATGAGCAGTGGGTTAAAGGAGGTTTCTCCCGGTTTATTCGCTACCGCTAATCCGGCTGATCTTGCCAGCCTGTTGGAATCTCCTTCCAGGAAATTATCAAAGTTGTAGCTTGGGTTTAGCTGGGACTCGATCTTTACATTTCGAATACCCGGTATGATAAACGGATTTTTAAGTTCCGGATTCTTATTCTTAATAGGTACATCTACTTCTTGAGAAGACATATTAGACCTGTTAGTGCTCGGGATCTTTTCGGTGAACGGTTGTTTGTTACCGTATGTGTTCTCCATTTTGATAACATACACTAACTTTGCCTGGTCGCCTAAAACCCGGTTTAAGGAGACCTTTAGTAATTTGACATAGTGCTCCTCTAACCACTCGTAGAAAAATTTAGAAGGGACCTGAATGCTTAATGCTTTTTCAGTAAGTTTAACAGCCTGAATGGGTTCAAACCAGGTCTTGTATGCCTGGGGGGTAATATTATCTTTAATGAAAGCTAGACAGCTGTTCCAAACTGATTGGGCAGTTTCTGACATTCCTGATTCTAAATTTTTAATTCGGTTGTTAGTAGTGACTTCCATAAGAAAAAGAGAAAATTTTCTTTCTCCCGGGTTTATTAGAGCAACAAATATGTGAACAAATTATCTGAAAAAAAAACGGTTTGCCTCTTGAAAATTAACAAAAATTTTAGCATACTGTGTTCCTGTGATGAAAGTACAAAACCGATTTAAATAATCCCACAAAAAAATGATGAAAAGCCATAATTCGTATGTTAAAGTTAGATATGCAGAGACCGACCAAATGGGAGTGGTCTATCACGGGAATTATGCGCAATATCTTGAGATTGCCCGTATTGACTGGCTTCAGGCGATAGGAGTCTCTTATAAAAAGATGGAAGAACAGGGGGTGATGCTTCCGGTTTATGAGCTAAAATTAATTTTTAAAAAATCTGCAAAATTTGATGACGAGCTTAAAATTGAGACCACTCTTCTTAAAAAACCCGGTGTTCGGATAGAATTTCGTTATAAAATATTTAACCAAAATGGGGAATTATTAACGGAAGCGGAAACCACTCTTGTTTTTATGGACATGGAAAAGAATAAACCCATAAAATGTCCGCAATATGTTCTCGATAAATTGGGCTTTTAAAAGAAACGGAAAACCCCCTCTTTTTATTACTTCCTAAAAGTTAATCTTCCAGTTCGGTTATTTTAACTTTATAGGTCGCGTCAAATTTTTCAAAGATCCTTTCCGCTTCCTTTTTTCGAACAGAAATAATGATCTTACAATCTAATTCCAGGATCTGGTCAATGACATTCAGGTTGTTCTCCTTGATGACGCGCATTACTTTGTTCATTTCAGGGTAATCAAATGCGATCTCAAACTTCAGATCAATCGTGCGGGTTACAATATTTGACGCTTCAAGTGCCATTTGGGCCGCAGTTTTATAAGCATTGATCAATCCGCCTACACCTAATTTAACTCCGCCAAAATAACGAACCACTACTATAAGGACATTGGTAACCTCAAATGACTGGATCTGTCCGTAGATTGGCATACCCGCAGAATTAGAAGGTTCACCATCATCATTTGCCCTGTACCGAAAATCTTCTTTTCCCAGTTGCCAGGCATAACACCAGTGCCGGGCCGCATGATGTTTTTTCTTCAGGTCTTCAAGGTGATCTTTGATCTGATCTTCATTGTTGACAGGAAAAGCGTATCCAAAGAATTTGCTGTTCTTGTCTTTGAAAAGGACTTCTTCTGAAGCTTTTGTAATGGTCTTATATGTATCCTTTATTTCATCCATTGCTCTGCAGTTGCGATCAAAATTATACTAATGACTGCGAAGCCTATTCCTATCCAGTTCTTTGGAAGCATTCTTTCCTTGAAAAGCAGAATTCCCAGGAAGGTGGATACCATAACAATTGCCACGTTATTCAAAGGGAATATGGTCGAACTTTCCACTCCGCCGGTTCTTAAGGCGAGTACCAGGAAATAAATGGAACCAAAATTGGGAATTCCTAAAGCGATCCCTCCCAGCAGGTTTTTAAAGTTTAGATCTAAAGAACCTTTGATTTTTTGGATGAGCAAAATTGTAATTCCAATACAACCCGCAATTCCGAATATAGTAGAAGTAAATCGTGCTACGTCTTGCTCGGCAACATAAGTTGTCTCAAGATACTTTAAGGTGGTGTCGATGATCCCACTTCCAAAGAAGACCAAAAGTGGAAAGATCAGGTTGCGTTTCCGAATTGTGATCCCTTCCTTTTTCTTGATGGATGTGAGGTATACGGCGAACAACGCGAAAATGATTCCGATAATTTTAATGAAACCGGTGCTTTCATTGTATAAAAAGATTCCGAAGAGAACCGGGATGGCAACCGACATTTTTGTGGCCACTGAAACTACCGAAAGTCCACTACGTTGCGTAGTAATCGCAGCCAGGTAAAAAACTGCGATGAACATGAACCCAAGTATGAACGTACCCAAAAACCAAGATTCAGTAGGTATGCGTTCCAGGTTGAAAGGCTGGTCGTCAACGAGCATTCCCGCTCCAAATGCGAAAAAATAGTTGAAAATGATAGCTTGTAGGGTGTTGACCTTAAACCGGTCATAGAGTTTAAAGATCACAAAGATCACACTTGATGAAAGAACGCTTAGGAGGAGAAAGATCAAAATAATTCCTTTTTAATAGTGAATAGATCAACTACATCTTCGGTAGCGGGATCTATATTCCAGGTGTGAATGTTCAATTCGGCAGCTGCTTTAGTGTTTTCAGGAGTATCGTCTATAAAAAGCGTCTCCTCAGGTTTAAGACCATGTTGTTTGAGAACGAATTCATAAATAGAGTGTTCCGGTTTGCGAAGATTGATCTCTTGAGAGAGATAAAAGGCATCAAAGCAGTTTTTGAAATCTTCGAAAAAATCAATGTTCTCTTTCACCCAGTCAATATGAATGTCGTTCGTGTTACTGAGCAAAATAAGCTTGTACTTTCCTTCTTTTTGCAGTTCCTTTAAAAAGCTCAATCTGTGCTCAGGAAACTTCAGGAGAATGGCATTCCATGATTTGGTGAATGCTTCGGAAGTCAACTGCGGATAATTAGAGCGGTAAGTTCCAATAAATTCTTCCGAAGAAAGCAAACCCATTTCATATTCGCGGTTCTTCTGAAGTATTTCTTCAGAAAAATCAGAGATAGCGTGCCTTTCCAGTTCTCGTTTTGTAGCCGCCTTATCCAGGTCCAGAAAAACGTCCCCAAAATCGAAAATTATCGTTTTAATCATTCTTGTAAATCTTTAATAGATCTGAAGCGATGTGTTCTTCAGAAATTAGTGTGCCCGCAATACTGGGGGCAGTAATCCCTTTTCCAAATTCAGTATTTCCGGTAAAAACTCTTGCCTCGTCCCAATAACCTTCATCTAAAAAACTTTCCAGAGTTTGACGTCCGCCTTCAATGATCACAGATTGGATCTCGTACTTGTATAAAATTTCACACACCTGCTTTGGCAGAGGAGCATTGAAATTAAGTTTCTCAAAAATGACATTTTCGGAATCTCTTTCTGAAGTATCTTTTTCTGTAAAAACCAGGGTTTTGATACTGTCATCAAAAATATAGGACTCCGCGGGAATTCTTAATTGTCTGTCTAAAACAACTCTCACCGGGTGATTTCCATGCCACAGGCGGGTATTGAGTTTGGGGTTGTCAACAACTGCAGTTGTTGTTCCTACCATGATTGCCTGCTCTTCAGACCTCCATTTATGAACCAGTTGTTTGGAATATCGGTTAGAGATCCAGACAGGTTCCCTTTCTGTGGTGTCCAGGTTCCCGGGGCTCAAAAATCCATCCCTGGTTTCGGCCCATTTTAGAATTATATAAGGTCTTTTTTTGGTGTGAAAGGTGAAAAACCGCTTGTTCAGTTCCCGGCAGGCTTCTTCCCGAACTCCTACGATCACTTCACAACCCGCATCAAAAAGTTTTTTAATTCCTTTTCCGGCAACTTCAGAAAAAGGATCAACCGTGCCAATCACCACTTTTTTAATACCGCTGTCAATGATCAAATTGCTGCAAGGAGGAGTCTTGCCATAGTGGCTGCAGGGTTCCAGGCTAACATAGATCGTGGCTTTTTTGAGAAGCTCTTTGTCTTTTACCGCATTTACGGCATTTACTTCGGCATGAGGTTCTCCGGCTTTCCTGTGCCAGCCTTCACCAATGATCCGGTCGTTATACACGATAACACTGCCAACCATAGGATTGGGGAAGGTGCGTCCTCTCCCGTTTTGAGCCAGCTGAATGCATCGATCTATGTATCTTTCGTGGATCTTCATGTGACAAAAATAGTATTTATAACATAGAATTTAGACCCTTCGTTATTTCAACTTTTGGATGAATGGATTTATGAACATGAAACTAAATATTTTTGTCACCCTAAATTTAATTAGTAGTTGTTTTTAAGTAATTTAAGGTGTTGATGCTTCGGGCTCCTAAAATTGTTTTTAGAGATTAAATTTTGATTAAATGAAGGTAGCGGTATTCAGTACAAAAAGCTATGACCGGGAATTTTTAGAAAAGCTAAATGCAAAATTCAAGCATGATCTTAGTTTTTTTGAGGTTCCGTTAAATCGTCACACTGCTTCATTAGCAAATGGTTTCAAAGGAGTGTGCGTATTTGTAAATGATAAGGTAGATCCCGAAACCATCGAAATCTTGCATTATTCTGGAGTGGAGGTGATCGTTCTAAGGTGCGCAGGATTCAACAATGTGGACCTGAAAACCTCCGCGGAAAAAAATATGAAAGTATACAGGGTGCCGGCCTACTCGCCGAATTCTATTGCTGAGCACGCTCTTGCCCTGATCCTCACTTTGAACAGGAAAACGCATAAGGCATTTAACAGGATCAGGGAAAATAATTTCTCACTAGATCATCTTTTGGGTTTCAACCTGCATAAGAAAGTGGTGGGAGTGATTGGAACAGGAATGATTGGGAGTGTTTTCGCTGATATCATGTTAGGCCTGGGTTGTGAAGTGATTGCTCATGATATTGAAGAATCTTCGGGATTAAAGGAAAAGGGGGTGAAATACATCTCTTTGGAAGAACTTTTGAAAATCTCAGATATCATATCCCTTCATTGTCCATTAACTCCAGAAACGCATCACCTCATAAATAAAGAGGCATTTTCTATGATGAAAAAAGGAGTGATGCTTATAAATACTTCAAGGGGAGCCGTGATCGACACAAAAGAAGCGATTAGAGCTTTGAAAAGTCAAAAACTGGGTTATTTGGGAATCGACGTTTATGAGCAGGAAGAAAGCCTCTTTTTTAGAGACCTTTCTGAGCAGATCGTTTCAGATGATCTTATAGCCCGATTGATGAGTTTTCCTAATGTGCTGATCACTGCCCATCAGGGGTTTTTTACTGAAGAAGCCATGACACAGATAGCTAAGGTTACCTTGCAGAATATTTCAGATTTTGAAGCAGGAAGAATGAACGAAAATCTTATTGGAGGGTAGGAGTGTAAATAGTACTTTTACGGGCACCCGCAAAGCCTATCGGGGATTGAAAAATTACTGAAAAAGCAATGAATACATATACCATCCGAAAAATTCAACCTGAAGATAATCAGCAGGTAAAAACAGTCATTCAGAGTGTTTTGATTGAAATGGGAGTTCCCAAAGTTGGGACTGCTTATGAAGATGCATCTCTAGATGACATGTTCGAGGCATACAATAAGGATAGAATGGATTATTTTGTCCTGGTCGAAGGTGATAAGATCACCGGTTGCGCCGGGATCGCTCCTTTGGAAGGTGGAGACGACAGGATATGTGAACTTCAAAAAATGTACTTCTTGCCGGAAGCCCGGGGTAAAGGTGCCGGGGCTGAAATGATGAAGATCTGTCTTGATCACGCCCGGAACTTGGGTTATGAGCAATGTTACCTGGAAACTCTTCCTTACATGGAAAATGCCAGAAAACTATATGCTCGCACCGGTTTTCGCTCTCTGGAAGGTCCGTTGGGTAATACCGGACATTATAGTTGCACTATGTGGATGATCAAAGATCTTAATGAACTAGAGGCTCTTTAAAATATGCTGCTGAAGGATCTTAAAAATCAATTTATAGACGTACTTCAAAAGGAGTACCCAAAAGAGGAGGTCAGTTCTTTTTTTAATATTCTCACGGAAGCTTTTTTAAAGATGAGCCGCCTGCAGGTGGCCTTAGAACCGAATAAAAGTCTGACTGAAACTGAACTTCAGCAATTGGAAAAAGCTCTGGAACGCTTAAAGAAGCACGAGCCAATACAATATATTACCGGGCAAACTGAATTCTTCGGCCTGACCTTTAAAGTGAATCCTGCCGTTTTGATCCCCAGGCCTGAAACCGAAGAATTGGTTCAATGGATCCTGGATGATATTGAAAAAACAGGGAAAAAGACCCTGAACATTCTGGATATAGGCACGGGTAGTGGTTGTATCGCGGTTTCCCTGGCAAAAAACCTTCCGAATTCTAAAGTTTCAGCCATTGATATTTCAGAAGAGGCGTTAAAAACAGCCCAAGGGAATGCCCAAATGAATGGAGTTGAAATAGAATTCCTTCAAAAGGACATTTTAAGTGCCGCTTCCTTGCCGGTTAAGTATGATATTATAGTATCCAATCCACCTTATGTGCGGGACCTTGAAAAAGAAGCTATGCACCGTAATGTGCTGGATTTTGAACCGGAATCAGCCTTATACGTGAAAGATCATGATCCTTTGATCTTTTACCAAAAGATAAGTGAGTTGGCAGAGAATTCATTGAAGGAAAATGGTTCCGTTTATTTTGAGATCAACCAATATCTTGGAAAGGAAACGGAAGAGGTCTTGAAAAATAAAAATTTTCAAACCCAATTAAAAAAGGATATTTTCGGGGTCGATCGTATGCTTAAAGGGGAAAAGTCATGAAAATAGATTTTCTGAAATTATATACTCCAAACCTTCAGGAGCAATTACACTTTTATAAGGAGGTATTAGGCCTGCCTGTTAAAAATTTTCATGAAAACTCCTTCCAGGTAAGTATAGGTTATACAGGGATAGAATTTGAGCAGGTCGAAAATGCTACTCCATACCACTATGCTATTCACATTCCACCGAAACAGGAAGAGAAAGCTTTGGCCTGGTTAGAGGAACGAGTTGGGATATTGAAAGACGGGGAAGATAAGATAATTGACTTTCCCAACTGGAAGGCAAGGTCGGTCTATTTTTATGACGCTGACAGGAATATAGTGGAGTTGATCTCACGGACTGACCTTTTTTCTGAAGGGCCTGAAAATTTTTCCGAAGAAAGCTTTTTAGGAGTCAGTGAAATAGGGCTTGCTACTGAAAATGTGGAAGATGAATTCCAGTTTTTGAATTCAAATTTCGGACTGGAGAAATTCACAGGCGATTACGAACGGTTTTGCGCCACCGGTGATGATGAAGGTTTGTTCATTATCATCAATAAAAATATTAAGGACTGGATCCCAACCGGAGATAAGGCATATGCCTCTCCATTTGAGATAAAATTTACCATCGCTCAGGCTTCTTTTGGAGCGGTATTTAAAAACGATAGATTAGAACTTACATGAACACAGGGGAAAAAATAAAGGCACTTCGCGAGGAGCTACACCATCATAATCATTTGTATTACGTATTGGATAAGCCTGAAATTTCTGATTATGATTTTGACCAAAAATTAAAAGAACTTCAAAAACTCGAAGAGGCTCATCCCGAATTTCATGATGATAACTCGCCCACATTACGGGTTGGAGGTGCGGTTACCAAGAATTTTGCGACCGTGACACATGAACACAGAATGTATTCACTTGACAATTCATACTCGAAAGAGGATCTTGAGAACTGGGAAAAAAGAATCAGGAAGCAAGTTGATGGCGAGGTAAATTACACCTGTGAGCTAAAATATGACGGGGCATCCATAAGTTTGACCTATGTTAAAGGTGAATTCAAACAGGCTGTTACCAGGGGTGATGGTTTCAAAGGAGATGATGTAACTAATAATGTGCGTACCATTCGCTCGGTTCCTTTAAAATTAAAAGGGGATTACCCCGAAAAATTTGAAATCGGGGGAGAGATCGTCCTTCCTTATGAAGGGTTTGCCCATTTGAATGCGGCCCGGGTGGAAGCGGGGGAAGAACCTTATGCGAATCCACGGAATACTGCTTCGGGAAGCCTGAAGCTTCAGGATAGCTCTGAAGTTGCAAAAAGACCGCTTGATTGTTTATTGTACGGGCTAAAAGGTCACAAACTTGGTCTGAAGACTCAGTATGAAAGCCTGGAAAAAGCAAGATCCTGGGGATTTAAAGTTCCTGATGAAGCTATTCTGGCAAAAGACCTTTCCGAAGTATTAAAATATATCAATTACTGGGATGTTCATCGTCACGACCTGCCGTATGAGACCGATGGGGTAGTGGTGAAAGTAAATGACCTGCACCAACAGGAAGAATTGGGTCACACGGCTAAATCGCCAAGATGGGCCATGGCTTATAAATTCCAGGCAGAACAGGTTACAACTCACTTGAATAAAATCACTTACCAGGTCGGTAGGACGGGAGCGATCACTCCTGTAGCCAATTTAGAACCTGTACAACTTGGTGGAACCGTAGTGAAACGGGCTTCTCTCCATAATGCTGACCAGATCCAGAAACTGGATGTGAGAGAGGGCGATGAGGTTTATGTGGAAAAAGGCGGGGAGATCATTCCAAAAATTATTGGGGTGAACTTCAAACAGCGTGATCCAAACTCCAAGCCCACCGAATATATCACAGAATGTCCTGAATGTGGAACAGAACTTATTCGGAATGAAGGGGAGGCTCAACATTATTGCCCCAACTTTAACGGTTGCCCGCCACAGGTAATTGGGCGTATTCAGCATTTTATTTCCCGGAAGGCAATGGATGTTGAAGGCCTGGGAGGAGAAACAGTCGCTCTACTGGTAAATGAAGGTTTAATAGGAAACTACGCTGATCTTTATGAGCTGAAAAAGGAACAGATTCTTCCTTTGGAACGAATGGCTGAAAAATCGGCTGACAACCTGATCCAGGGAATTGAGAATTCAAAGAATATTCCTTTTGAAAGAGTTTTGTTCGCTTTGGGAATAAGATATGTGGGAGAAACTGTCGCCAAGAAACTGGCAAACCACTTTAAGAATATTGAAGCGCTGGAAAAGGCATCTAAAGAGGAGCTCGAGAAGATCGATGAAATAGGGGAGCGAATTGCTGAGAGTGTGGTGGAGTTCTTTTCTTCGGAAGAAAATGTAAAGAACGTCGAACGTCTTAAAGGCTATGGCCTTCAGTTAGCTATCTCTGCAGAAAAATTAGCCAATCAAACAGTTAAACTGAAAGGACAAACCTTTGTAGTATCAGGGGTTTTCTCTATGCCCAGAAATGACCTTAAGAAAATGATCGAAGATAATGCCGGTAAAGTTTCGGGATCTATTTCCTCAAAAACCAGTTATGTAATTGCTGGTGAAAATATGGGGCCAAGCAAACACGCGAAGGCAGAAAATCTGGGAATTCCGATCATTAGTGAGGAAGATTTTCTTAGAATGCTGAAATAGTAAGTTGGAAATTTCCCTTTGTTCTCAAACTTTCCTAAAGATCATTGATAAATAATCTTCCGGAGCTAAAAGGAATCCTTGTTTTAATTTTAACATTTCTTTAAAATAAATATTGCTTGTGATTTTTATCCTGAATTAATTTTTTAATTCAGGATTTCAAGTATATTTACCACTTGATTTTGTGTGCTTTATCGATTAAATGAGTCGTTTTATCTATTTTTCGGGTGAAAGTCGTGAGGGTTTTTTGAGTGTAATAGAGGTTTTATGTAGAGGCAATGAGGAAAGAATTTAACGAAATTTTATATTTTACAGGTGGCAAATCAGAGGGTGTAGATCTAAGGAAGCTGCTTTCGGGTAAAGAATATTTAATAAAAACACAATCTGTTGAATCTGAACAAGCAATGGTAGCCACCGTTCGGCTATTTGAGCCTCAGGTAATCTTAATGGATTATAATATTACTTCCAGTAAAATTAATATTGACGAGATCCTAATTCAATTTAAAAAGATAGATGATTCAATACCGCTTATCTTAATTATTGACGAGGAGGCCGAAAAAGGCGCTATTAATTTACTCAACAGGGGAATAAGGAGTTATATCTTTCGAGACAGGCCGGGTAAACTTCCCTTCCTTATCAAAAAATACCTGAGTCATGACGAAAGGAAGTTTAAGACCCTGGTTGAGAATAGTTCAGATGCTACCCTTATATTAACTCCAGATGGGACGCATTCTTATGTTTCCCCGGCAATTACGACGATCCTTGGTTATTCAAGGGAAGAAGTTTTAAATCTTGACCTTTATGAGCTGTTGGCTTCAGAGGAAAAGGAAAAGGTACAGGAAGCAATGACGGTCGTCCTGGAATTACCGGGAGTAACAGGTCCAAGTATCGAAGTTTGCGCCCATAAGAAAACCGGCGAGTTAATTTGCCTTGAGGTGACATTAACCAATTTATTACATATAAGTGATATTCATGGGATCGCCATCAATCTTCGTGATATTACCGAGTATAAACTGGCAGAGGAAGCTATTATTGAAAGTGAGGAAAAATATCGTTCTTTTTTCATGAATAGCATGGACGGTGTACTTGTAACCGTGACCGATGGTACTATTCTGGCTGCTAATCCTGCTGCTTGTTCGATGCTTCAAATGACAGAGAAGGAAATCTGTGAAGTAGGGAGATTTGGAATTGTTGATTTAAATGATCCCCGAGTAATGGAAGCAATTAATGAGCGCAAACGGACTGGAAGGGTGAAAGCTGAAATCACTATGAAACGTAAGGATGGCACTTTCTTTCCTGCTGAACTTACCTCCTCGGTATATGTTGATGCCAAAAGCCGGAACAGAACCTCATTGATCATAAGAGACCTTTCTGAAAAGAGCCAGGTTACAGAGGAAAGAAACTTCCAGGCCGATCTTTTGGATAGAATTGGTCAGGCTGTTTATGCGACCGATACCTGTGGATTTGTGAATTACTGGAACCAAACGGCTACCAGGATTTACGGCTGGACAAAAGAAGAAGCTTTAGGAAGGAATATTCTGGATTTTTCCACTTCTGGGAAGCTCAAAGAACTATGCAGTAACATTAGAGATGTTCTAAAAACCGGGAAAAACTGGGTGGGCGAAGTTAATGCAATAAGAAAAGACGGTAAAGAATTCCCAGCTTATGTAACAGAAACGCCTGTGTATAATTCTAAAGGAGAACTGAATGGGTTTTTAGTAATTTCAAGTGACATTACTGAACAGAAAAAGTCTGAGATAAAATTAAGGGAACTCAACTCCAGTCTTGAAAAATATACAGTAGAGTTGATCAATGCCAATAAAGGTCTGGAACAATACTCATTTATTGTTTCACATAACCTTAGGGCTCCGGTTGCAAACCTATTAGGTTTGAAGGGGCTTTATCTTCAAAAAGATCATCCGGAAGAGCTAAGGCAGCGATTTCTAACAGAACTCTTTGAAAATATTGATCGTCTTGATAATATTATTGCAGATCTCAACAGTATACTAAAAAGTAAGACAGAGATCAGTGAAAAGAAAGAGGCCGTTAAGTTCCAGGAATTAGTGAACAGTGTAACCGAGAGTATTAATCACCTAATTATTAAAGAGAAGGTGGAAGTGGTTACTGATTTTTCTGAAGTTCCGCAGTGGCATTCTATTAAAGGATATTTACACAGTGTTTTTTATAATCTGATATTTAATAGTATAAAGTACCGCAAACCGGATCAAAATCCTAAAATTGAAATTAGATCCTGGAGCGAAAATGAAAAGCTGTATCTGTCTTTCAAAGACAATGGTTTGGGAATTGATCTCGAAAATAAAAAGGACCAGCTTTTCAGATTATATAAACGTTTTCACCATCACGTTGAAGGTAAAGGAATGGGACTTTTTATGGTGAAAACTCAGGTTGAAATGATGGGAGGGGAAATCTCGGTTTTAAGTGAAATAAATAAGGGTGCAGAATTTATAGTAAGCTTTAATAATAGTAAAACGGAGACAGAGTATGAAGAAGCATTATATATTGGTGGATGATGACGTTACGAACAACCTTATTTGTGAGTTTACAATTAAAAAATTTGATGAGCAGGCAGAAATACGGGTGTTCACAAATCCGGAATTAGCACTGGAAAGCTTAAAAGGATTTTCGGAAGGAAATAAGCCGATTATGTTTTTAGATTTAAACATGCCAACAATGACAGGTTGGGAGTTTTTAGAGTATTTCAACACCCTTGATCCTAAAATAAAAGATAAATTCTCTGTTTATATTTTAACTTCAGCACTTGATAATGGGGATATGAAGCATTTTGATTATCCGTTTTTAAAAGGGTTCTTATCAAAACCACTTCAAACAACTTATTTAGAAAATATTGTTGAAAAAGGGTAGGACTTTAGTATGCTCTGTTCGTTAGGTATATTTCCGAATCAGTTGTAAAAGTCGGTTCTTATCGATTGGTTTGGTTATATAGTCAGTACCTCCTGCTTCCATAGCTTCATCTTTATCTCGTGAAGAAGTATAGGCCGTTTGAATGATGATAGGCACCGTTTTATTGAATTCCCGAATGGCACTGGTCGCTTCGATACCGTTCATTACAGGCATTTTTATGTCCATTAAGACCAGATCAATTCCAGATTTTTTCTGTAGGATGTCAACACATTCCTGACCTGTTTTTGCTCTAATAACCTGTATTTCAGGTCTTTTGAGGATTTGATTGATGAACAGGTAACTGATGTTGTCATCTTCAGCCACCACTATGCATAACTTTTTGTTTAAGACCCGGGAATTATTTTTGGGCTTCTCTTCCTCCTCATTGGGAACCGGCTTTATGTAAGGAATAGAAAAATAAAATGTGGAGCCTTTATTTAATTCAGATTCCAGCCATATCTTCCCATTTAAAGCCTTTACGTAGGCCTTTACAATTGAAAGACCAAGCCCTGATCCTTCATGGGGCCTGGTAATATTCAGGTTTGCCTGTACGAAGCGTTCAAAAATGGCTTGCTGCCGCTCTTCCGGGACTCCAACACCCGAATCCTTTACATAAAAAATAAGTTTATCATTTTCAAAGTAGTTTCCGAATTCAACATATCCATTATCAGTGAATTTGATGGCATTATTTAATAGGTTGGTAAGAATATTGTCAAAAATGAATTTATCAGCCATAAATATTGCCTTATCTGTGGGTAAATTATGGTTCATGATCAATTCGATATCCTTCTCACGTGCCTTAGGTTTGAAAAATTGATAAAAGAAATCCATGGTTTCCGGCGCATTGATAGGGGTCAATTTTACGCTTATCTGGTCAGAATCTATTTTTGAGATCTCGATAATATTGTTGATGGTAGTCAATAGTCGTTGCCCGCTTTTTATTACGATCTCTATATATTTTTTTCTCTCATCAGAATCCAGGTCGGGTTCCTTTAAAAGCTCAAGGAAGCCAATGATCCCATTCATGGGAGTCCTGATCTCATGTGACATGTTTTGAAGAAAAATGGTTTTGAGTCGTTCGCTTTCCTCTGCTTTCTCTTTTGCCAGGGTTAACTGTCGGTTCTTCTTCCATAAGGCCTTCGTCTTAATTTTAATCTGATAGCGCAGAAGAATGAAATATATCGTGATTATGAGCAAGGCAAGTAAAAGCACAACAAATGACCAAAGGATGAATTTTGGAACAAAAGATTTTCCAGGAGGATCGAACCAGTAACGCAGTATCTTATAATATTTGGATCCGGTGTTGTTTTTTAGTTTTGAAAGGTGCCTGTCAAATTTACTTACCAAAGCAGGGTCGGTAGATCTTGAAAAGGCAAAATGAAGTTCTGAGGGCCTGAATATTATACCTGTGGAAATAATGTTTCCGTTAATGTGTTCAGAGAATAAGAAAAACCTGGAAGCGATCAAAAGGTCGATTTGTTTGTTTTCAAGCGCTTTTACAGATTCTGGATAGTCTTCAAAAGTTAAGATGTCAAATTTAAACTTCAGATTGTTTTTAAAGGATTGTTGAAGAAAGTCTTCCTGAACAGAGCCTTTTAACACCCCCAGGCGTTTGTTTTCCAGGTCAAATATAGATTGCACATTCGTGTCCTTAAGGGCGTAGGCTTCCAACCAGGAGCTCATTACAGGAACAGAATTCAATTGGAAAAGTGAATCTCGTTCTTGCGAATAAGCAACATCCGGGAGAAGATCAATAGTGCCCCCGCTAAGTGCTTCTATGAGTTCTTCCCATTCCCCTGACTGATAGGTGATCGAAATGTCTTCTTTTTGAGCGATTAATTCCAGGATTTCAATAAAAATTCCGTCCGGTTCTCCTACTTCATTGATAAAGATCTTTGGTGGATTTTGATAAACACCTACTTTAAGTTGAGGTTCGGGATGGTCGACCTGGGAATACCCCAAAATAGGCAAGAATGTTATTTTAAGGAATAAAAGTATATATAATCTGACTAAAGTGTAATTATTCACTATCAGACATAAATGCCTCATCTTGGTTAGTTTAAGTTTGTGTACTTCTTAAAACGGTTTAGCTAGTTTTCAAAATTTTTTTAAGCTCAAATTTTGAAGGGAGGCAGGCTTATATAAAGCTATTAAATAATTCTAAATCGATGAAGATTTCCAAAGATCAAACCTAAGTAATGTAAGTATTTTGGCTAATTTTTAGGGGTTACGGGAAGTGGAATTTTAACAGGATTAGCCTAATTTTTTGGTTTTCAGGAGGATGATTCCAAAAAATGTTATATTTTTCACAAAGTTTTTAAGTTATTTATATATCAAAACCATTGGAATACAGTAAGAAACTTCACGGTATTTTTCTACTCATTGCCATCCTGTTCGTTATAGGGTCTATTTTCAGCTATGACGGGCTAACTTTAGTTTCGAACTATTTGCTGATCCCGACTTTGATCTTCTATTACCGCCTTAAATCAGGAAACTGGTTTCCATTTATGGTTGCAGCACTTGTATTTTTTTATGTTCGGGATATTTTTCTGATCTACGGTTTTGATCATTTTCCATGGTTGATCATTGGATCATTTTTTCTTGGCCTTTTAATTATTTATGTATTTGCATTAACCGGTTTCAAAACATCAAAAATGCATGTGGTCGAAGGAATTTCTCTTCTTATTCTATACACGTTTTTAGCTTTTCTGTTCATTACGGTTTCAGGATTAGTGCCACAAGCCCTACCCGATTATGAAACCATTACTTACTTATATCAATTCTTGCTTATACTGTTATTAGGGGTGACCTTCACCGGTTATCTTCTAAAATCGCACTATGCCTCATTATGGCTTATGCTGGCCTCTGCATCTTTACTGGTTTCTGAGATCTCACTCTTTTTTAAAATGCATGTGGTGTCAGACATTAGTGTCAATATTTTTTACCCTCTATTTCATGTAATGGCTTATTATGCGTTAATTCAACATGCCCTACACAGAAGACGCTCATTACAAACTCCCTACTTTTAAAATTATGGACCTAATGTTTATTAAATCATTAATAACTTGAGGGCAAGGAATTAAATTTTCTGCTGCTGAAATTTATATATTGCGAAAATTTTTGGTGAAAATGAGACAAAAATACTTGTTTGCCCTTCTGGTTATAATTGCTATGTTGGCAAATGTCATTGGTATTTTTAATGATAATTTCTGGCTTTCCAGCAGCAGTGAGTTATTTTTCATCGTTCCTTTGATCTTATATTATTTCAAGGAACTACCTCTAAATAATCTTAATTTTTACACCTTTTTAGTATGTATAATTTCGGCTAACACCTTGGGATTAATCAACGGCGTGTGGTTTCTTAATTATATAATTCTTGGTTTGTGGCTTGCAGCCTATATATTTCTAGTAAGAGAAGCCATAAGGCACACAGAATATGAAAGGGGCAGTAAATTAATGACGCTTTACTTTGTAATAGTAGTGGCTGTGTACACTTATTTGTTGTCTTTGCACATACTTGAATTAGAGCGTAGCTTAAATGACGGTCTTGAGCTTTCTTTTTATTTAGTGTATTATTTAAATATTCTTATTCTGGCGATCACCGCTTTGATCTATTATCTTAATTCCTTTTCACGTAAGTCGGTTTTCTTTATGTGCCTGGCGATATCTTTTATCTTTTCTGATGTGCTTAGGGATATGGAAGTATTTTATTTTCCGGATCTTAGTGTGGAGATCGTTGGGTCTCTAATTCGATTTGCAGGACTTAAGCTTGCTTTTCTCTTTTTCGTAACTCGAGAGAAAAAACTCAGATTGCTCCACTTAGTGTAGGAAATTTATTAGAACATCGCTACTTTTCGCATTCCTATAATACCTAATTTTGCTCCATATGCTATCAAACCTAAAAATTAGGGTAGCCAAACAAAGAATGGCATCCGTTATAAAGAATTCCCTGGGAGGAGATGAGAAAAAGTTTCCTCGATTTGGTGTAATTCTTGATTCTGAAGACGAATACTTAAAAGAGAGCTTTCTACAGCTGAAAGATGAATTTGGTTTACGGGATACAGATCTTTTAATTCTCACCTGTAGGGAGGAAACAAAAAAAGAAGACGTGTATCAGGGACTGGTCTTCTCTCGGAAGGATTTAAACTGGAAGGGAAAGATAAAAAATGGAGAGGTCGTTAATTTTGCTAAGGGCCCCATGGACGTACTGATCTCATTTACCGAAAACGATTATAAACTGGCTACTTTTTTGGTGTCGGCAACAAATGCCGATCTAAAAGTAGGGAGGGCTGATAATGAAGGGAATCCCGGTTTATTTGATATTGTCATTAATACAGGTTTTGATGAGGTAGAGGTATTTCTCATGGAATTGAAAAAATATTTACGAATAATAAAAAATACACATAATGAATAAGTTCGTTGGTACCGGAGTTGCGCTAGTAACTCCTTTTACAGCCGATTTGAAAGTAGATGTTGAAGCTTTGCGTAAGTTGGTTAGCTTTCAAATTGATAATGGAATTGATTACCTGGTAGTTCTGGGTACTACAGGTGAAAGTGCAACCCTTACTTCCGAAGAAAAGAAGCAGGTGATTTCTACCGTGGTCGAGGAAAATAAAGGAAGATTGCCACTTGTGTTAGGAGTAGGAGGAAATTGTACGAACAAGGTAGTTGAAGAGTTGAAAAGTATGGACCTATCAGATTTTGAAGCCGTTTTGTCAGTATCTCCATATTACAACAAACCTTCCCAGGAAGGAATCTATCAACATTATAAAGCTGTAGCGGAAGCTTCTTCAAAGCCGGTGATCTTATATAATGTGCCGGGGAGAACTGCTTCAAATGTGCTTCCGTCAACTGTGAAAAGATTAGCTGAAGACTTTAAGAACATTATTGGGATCAAAGAAGCGGCAGGAGACATGGTGCAGGCAATGAACCTGATCAATATGGTGCCTGAAGGATTTTTAGTGATCTCTGGAGATGACATGATCACTTTACCTATGGTCCTGGCTGGTGGTCACGGTGTTATTTCGGTGATCGCTCAAGGATTCCCTGCCGAGTTCTCTAAAATGGTGAATTTAGGTTTGGATAGGGAGGTCAATGAGGCTTATAAACTTCATTATGAGATCGCTCCTTCTATAGATCTTATTTTTGCTGAAGGTAACCCGGTTGGAATTAAAGCGATGTTAGCTAAACGAGGAATCTGTGAAAATACGCTAAGATTGCCATTAGTGAAATCAAGCCCTGAATTGACCGAAAAGATCAATTCTTTCGTAGATAATTTCTAAGTGTTTTTAGACATAAAGGTTCCTGGAAAAGCGCTGAAACTGCTTATGGAACCTGTGAGAACTAAAGTTTTTATAATAAGGTAGAAAAGAGTATTTTTGCCAGATGTTAATACAAAGAATGAAAAAATTTATCCTCTTATTAAGCGTAGTAATAGTTGCATCTTCCTGTGGCCAGTATCAAAAGGTTCTCAAAAGTGAGGACTCCGGTTTGAAATACAGTACCGCAGAGAAATTGTACAATGAAGCTAAGGCTGGAGAAGGAAATGAAAAGAGCAAATTCAAGAAAGCCCTTCGTTTATTTGAACAAATAGTTCCTGAGTACAGGGGGAAACCCCAGGGTCAGAAACTGGTTTTCCTGTATGCTGATACATATTATGAACTAGGGGATTATTACCTGGCAGGTTACCAGTTCGAGAGATTTGTAGAAACCTATCCGCAAAGTGAGAAATTAGAAGAAGCAGCATTTAAAGGTGCGAAAGCTTATTACTTCCTTTCTCCGAGATATGACCTTGACCAGACTGAAACTCATAAAGCAATTGCAAAATTGCAAGGTTTCATTAACCGTTTTCCTGAAAGTGAAAAACTGGATGAGGCTAACGAATTGGTTACAGAGCTTCGTGTGAAGTTGGAAAAGAAAGCTTATGAAATTGCGAAGCAATATCACCATACCCGTAACTATATATCGGCTATAACCGCTTTCAATAATTTTATTTCAGAATATCCGGGCTCCCCATTTAGGGAAAAGGCATTTTATTACAAGTTTGATTCCGCATACCAGTATGCAATCAACAGTTATGCTTATGCAATGCCTGAACGTCTAAAGACGGCTCGTAACTTTTACCAGGATTATGTAAGATATTATCCTGAAGGTGAATTTTTGGAGGAAGCACAAACCTCCTTTGCCGACATCAATGAAACAGAACAAAATTTATAATCAAGAGAAGTAACAATGATAGATTTAAAGAAGACTGATGCGCCTGTGAATACCATTACTTTGGATAAAAATTCAATTGATGCGCCTACGAACAACATTTACGAAGCGATCTCAATTATTTCAAAAAGGGCTACTCAGATCAACTCTGAAATTAAAAAGGAGTTGTTGGAGAAGTTAGATGAATTTGCTACTTACAATGACAGCCTTGATGAGATCTTTGAAAACAAAGAACAGATCGAAGTTTCCAAGTTCTATGAGAAATTGCCAAAGCCACACGCTTTAGCCGTTCAGGAATGGTTGGAAGATAAGATCTACTCTCGCAACACTAAAAGCGAAGAATAAAATATGTCTGTATTAAGCGGCAAGAAAATACTACTTGGTGTTACCGCTGGTATTGCCGCTTATAAAACAGCTTTTTTAGTTCGGCTGTTTGTGAAGGCCGGGGCAGAGGTAAAAGTGATCCTAACACCTGCTGCCAGGGAGTTTGTAACTCCGCTAACACTTTCCACATTATCTAAAAATCCTGTCATTTCTTCTTTTACTCAGGAAGAAGATGACAACGGTTTATGGAACAACCATGTTGATCTTGGACTTTGGGCAGATCTCATGTTGATCGCTCCTGCCACCGCCAATACTCTTTCAAAGATGGCGACCGGCAACAGCGATAATTTTCTTTTAGCAACCTATCTTTCCGCTAAATGTCCGGTTTATTTTGCACCGGCCATGGACCTGGATATGTTCAGGCATCCTTCTACAAAAAAGAGTTTTGAGACCCTTGTTTCCTTCGGAAATATTATGATCCCGGCAACTTCGGGAGAACTTGCGAGTGGATTATACGGGGAAGGAAGAATGGCTGAACCTGATGATATCGTTGAGTTTATTGAGAACGATATTTTATCGAATCTTCCGTTAAGAGGTAAAAAGGTATTAATTACCGCAGGTCCTACTTATGAAGCAATTGACCCCGTGCGATTTATCGGGAATCATTCCAGCGGAAAAATGGGATATGAACTGGCTGCTGCCGCATATAGGGCAGGAGCAGAGGTGACCCTTATCTCAGGGCCAACTCATTTGCAGAATCCGATTGAAGGGATTCAGCTTATTCGGGTTCACAGTGCCCAGGAGATGTATGAGGCCGCGATCGAACATTTTGACTCGATGGATGCTGCCATAGCTGCTGCGGCTGTTTCAGACTATAGACCGAAACACTTGGCCAGTCAAAAGATCAAAAAGGCAGATGAGAACCTAAATATGGAGTTAGAAAGAACTCCAGATGTTCTGGCTTCCCTCGGAAAAAGAAAAAAACACCAGGTGCTTGTCGGTTTTGCATTAGAGACAGAAAATGAACATGAGAACGCTTTAGGGAAACTGGATCGTAAAAACCTGGATTTTATCGTGCTTAATTCCCTGAATGATAAAGGCGCAGGCTTTAAGTCAGAAACAAATAAGATTAGTATCTTGTACAGGAATGGCAAAAGATCTGATTTTGGATTGAAATCCAAAAAGGAGGTTGCCGGGGATATCTTAAACGAACTAATCGAATTGATGAATGAATAAGCTGTTCTTTTTTCTGGGTCTTCTTTTTATTACAAGTATAAGTTTTGGACAGGAGTTGAACTGCCAGGTGGTTGTAAACGCTGAGCAAACAGGTAGGACTAACGTCACGGTTTTCAAAACCCTTCAAAACTCCCTTACAGAATTCATTAACCAGACCAAATGGACTAATCGTCAGTTTTTGCCGCATGAGCGCATTAATTGCAGCATGTTCATCAACATATCCAGTTACGAAGCCGATTCTTTTACAGGTACTATCCAGGTGCAATCATCCAGACCGGTATTTGGTTCCACCATGATCAGCCCGGTATTCAATTTTAAAGATGAGCAGTTCGGGTTTACGTATTCAGAATATGCTCCGTTCAGTTTCAATGCAAGTGAATTCAATTCAAATCTAACCTCAGTGGTCACATTTTATGTATACACCATTCTAGGTCTTGATGCAGATACTTTCCAGGAGCAAGGTGGAACTCCGTATTTTGAAACTGCCAACCAGATTGTGAACACTGCCCAGCAAAGTGGTCGTGCAGGCTGGAAAGCTATGGATGGAAACTCTTCCAGATATCGTTTAATTACAGATCTGTTGTCTAATTCATATACCGGCTACAGGTCGGCGATGTACGGTTATCACCGTAATGGTTTGGACAGAATGCATATGTCTCCTGCAGAGGGAAAAAAAGCCATTGCAAAAGCCATTTTAGACCTCGACCGTATGAATGACCGCAGGCCTAATTCTTTGGTTGTCCGAACTTTTTTCGATGCAAAAGCCGATGAAGTTTCGCAGGTTTTTAGCGGCGGGCCTTCTGTATCGGTAAAAGAAGTGGTGGATGCTCTCAATACTTTGGCGCCTACTTTTTCTGAAAAGTGGAGCAACATCAGGTATTAAAAAACTACTTTGATTCGGAATAATTTCTCCCGTATCTTTACCTCAAATTTCAATTCTCTTGCTAACAACGCTTTCAATAAAAAACTACGCCCTTATTGAGGATATTCAAATGAATCTTCAGAGTGGCTTTACCATTATTACCGGGGAAACCGGGGCGGGAAAATCCATTATGCTGGGAGCACTTTCCCTGTTATTGGGGAAAAGAGCCGATTTTAGTGCCATTCGTGATCAGGATAAGAAATGTGTGATCGAAGGGACATTCAATATAGCTCCTTATGAGTTACAATCGCTTTTTGCTGCGGAAGATCTTGATTATGAATCCCAGACTATTATAAGGAGAGAGATCCTTCCTTCGGGAAAGTCAAGGGCCTTTATCAATGACACGCCTGCAAACCTTTCTTCACTTCAGGTGTTGGGGGAACGTTTACTGGATATTCACAGTCAGCATGAGACATTGAGCCTGGGTGATAATGATTATCAATTTTTGGTGATCGATTCGCTTGCGAAAAATTCCGAGGAAATTAAAGCTTACAGGGAATCTCTGAAGGAATTAAAAAAGCTTCAGAAGCAATTACATGATCTAAAAGAGGAGCAGGCACAGGCTACCAAAGAATACGATTATAATTTATTCCTTTTGACAGAGCTGCAACAAGCCAAGCTTGCAGCTGGAATGCAGGAAGAGCTGGAAGAACGATATGAAGAGCTAAGCAATGTGGAGCAGTTGACCGAACAGCTAGGCAGCGCGGTGAATTATATACAGCAGGAAGAAATTGGTGCTGCAGCGGCATTGAAAGAAGCGCGTAATAACCTGCAGCGTATCGCGGGAATTTCTACGACCTACCAGCAATTATACGAGCGTTTACAAAGTGTGAATATTGAGCTGGATGATATCGCGGTGGAACTCGAAACTTCTCTTGATAAAGTTGAAGCCAACCCTGAAGAGCTTGCGCAGGTTAATGATAAGCTACAGGTGTTATATAATCTTCAGAAGAAGCATATGGTTTCTACTGTTGAAGAGCTGAAACAAATCCAGGATGAGCTGGCTCAAAAGGTTTCGGTTTCAGAAAATGCCGATGCGGAGATCGAAAAAGCTGAAAAAGCCATTTCCCTTCAAAAGGAAAAATTACGGGTGCAGGCGAACAAAATCCACGCTTCGCGAAAGGCCGTCATTCCGAAGTTCATAAAAGAGATCGAGACCATTTTGGCAGATCTTGGAATGCCGAATGCCACCTTAAAGATAGAGCTGGAGCCACAGGAGGAATTTTTCCCGAATGGTCATGATAAATTGAACTGGCTGCTTTCCGCGAATAAAGGAGGTAGTTATAACGATATTAAAAAAGCGGCTTCAGGAGGGGAGTTATCCAGGATCATGCTGGCCGTAAAAAGCATTTTAGCGACATACAGTAAACTGCCTACCATCATTTTTGATGAGATAGACACGGGAGTTTCGGGAGATATCGCGCAAAAAATGGCTGGTATCCTTCAAAAAATGGGGAATGTCATGCAGGTTATTGCCATTACTCACCTTCCGCAGATCGCCGGAAAAGGAGGGTCTCATTTCAAGATCTATAAGGAAGACGCTGCTCATAGCACCATAACCAATATTAAGGAATTAAAAGGAGAAGAGCGGGTTGAAGAACTTGCCATGATGCTTGGCGGAAAGAACATTAGCGATTCGGCCGTGGCACATGCAAAAGCGCTTCTTAATTAAAAGATGTTTATTATATTTACCCGCTTAACAGAAACCAAAAAAATATACCATGTCATATAATCTACTGAAAGGAAAAAAAGGGATCATCTTTGGTGCCTTGGATGAAAACTCGATTGCCTGGAAAACTGCTGAGCGTATCCACGAAGAAGGCGGAGAATTTGTTTTAACGAACGCGCCTATTGCCATGAGAATGGGAAATATCAAAGAACTTGCTGAAAAGACTGGTGCTGAGATCATTCCTGCTGATGCGACGAGTGTAGAAGATCTTGATAACCTGGTGGAAAAGGCCATGGAGATCCTTGGTGGAAAACTTGATTTCGTATTGCATTCTATTGGGATGTCTGTGAACGTAAGAAAAGGGAATCATTATACTGAAATGAACTACGATTATACCACTAAAGGGTGGGATGTTTCGGCGGTTTCTTTTCATAAGACCATGCAAAGCCTTTACAAGAAGGACGCTATGAACGAGTGGGGGAGCATTATGGCTCTTTCTTATATCGCTGCTCAAAAGGTTTTCCCTGATTACAACGATATGGCAGACAATAAAGCCTATTTGGAGTCTATTGCCCGTAGTTTCGGGTATTTCTTCGGAAAAGAAAAGAAAGTACGTGTAAACACCATTTCACAATCTCCAACTCCAACTACTGCCGGACAGGGAGTGAAAGGTTTCGACGGATTCATCGCGTATGCAGATGAGATGTCGCCGCTAGGAAACGCTACTGGAATGGATTGTGCCAATTATATCGTGACTCTTTTCTCAGACCTTACTAAAAGAGTAACTCTACAAAACCTGTATAATGATGGAGGATTCTCAAACATGGGAGTTAGCCAGCAGGTAATGGAAGCCTTTGTAAAAGGACAGGAAAAATAAGCTAATTCAAACTACATATTTGAAGGGTCGTAAAATTTAATTTTTGCGACCCTTTGTTTTTTTAGGGCTTAAGCGAATGATTTCTTTAATACATTTGTGATATGGAAATAACCTACTCATTCATAATTCCGGTTTTTAACAGGCCCATTGAGATCAAGGAACTTTTGGAAAGCATGCGGCAGTTGAAATTCGACCGGCCCTTCGAAGTGGTGATCGTAGAGGATGGATCTACAGTTCCTGCCAAGGATATTGTGGATGGTTTTGCTGAGGATTTGACCATTAGTTATTTCATGAAACCCAATTCCGGGCCGGGTGACTCCAGGAATTATGGAATGAAAAGGGCAAAAGGTAATTATTTTCTCATTTTAGACTCAGATGTGATCCTGCCTCCTTATTACCTGTCAGAAGTCGACAAATCTTTAAAACAGCATTTTGTTCATTGTTTTGGAGGGCCAGATGCGGCGCACGGGGATTTTTCACCCATCCAAAAGGCGATCAATTATTCCATGACCTCTTTCTTAACGACCGGCGGATTGAGAGGGGGGAAGCGAAGCATTGGGAAGTTTCAACCCAGAAGTTTTAATATGGGATTGTCTCGGGAAGCCTTTGAAGCTTCTGAAGGTTTTGGGCGAATTCACCCGGGAGAGGATCCCGATCTTGCTCTGCGACTTTTAGAAAATGGGTATGAAACCTGTCTTTTTCCGGGAGCATATGTTTATCATAAAAGAAGAATTGATTGGACTAAGTTCTATCAGCAGGTATATAAATTCGGTTTGGTGCGGCCGGTGCTGAATAAATGGCACCCAGATTCTAAAAAGCTTACCTTTTGGTTTCCAAGTGTTTTTATGGCAGGATTGGTCTTAAGTTTGCTGCTTGCCTTGTTTGGTTTTCCCCAGTTATTGTTTTTCTACGGAATTTATTTTGTGATCATTTTTTTCCATTCCCTGTTGCAGAACTTGAGTTTAGAGATCGCAGCCTATTCGGTTTGGGCGACTCTGGTGCAATTTTTAGGATATGGGTTTGGTTTCTGCCGTTCTTCCTACTATCTTAGAATTCTCAATGAAGCCCCAGAAAAGAGGTTTCCGAAGTTATTTTTTAAAGATGCTAAAAAGACTGAAGGCCTTAACCAAAACCCGGTTTAAAAAGACCAATTTCAACTCGTTTTTCTTTTTTCTATTTTTTGCGGTGGTGATCTGGATCTTTGTTCAGTTTTCCAAGCAATACAATGAGATCATTGACATTCCCGTGAGTTATGTCAATATTCCTCCCGATAAACTTTTGAGTCCTGATAATCCTTCGGTGCTAAAATTACGCATGGAAGAGAACGGGTTTAAGATCGCATGGTTTTCATTGTTTCCACCCACTTTGTATATAGACGTTTCTAAATCTGTGGAACAGGACGGTAAATTGCTTTATTTTATTGATGAAAACCGAAATGAGATCCTTTCTCAATTAAATATTGATTTTGAGGACAGTCAGTTCGTGAAAGATGTGTTATCCATACAGTTTCAACAAAAGGAAGAAAAGATACTTCCTGTAATTTCTAACATCGAGGTGAATTTTGCAGCTGGTTATTCATCCATAGAGACACTCAGTATTCAGCCCGATTCGGTAACTGTAAGCGGGCCCCGCAAGCTTTTGGATACCCTCACCCGGTTGACCACACGTGATCTTAAGCTTCAAAAAGTAAACGATGACCTGGATGGAAGTATAGAGATTGATACCTCTGGCTTAAAAGATCTTACCATTTATACTCCGGAAGTTGAATATATGCTTGATGTTGAAAAATTCACAGAAGGTAGCGTGGATGTACCGATTGAATTAATAAATGTTCCGGAAGGGCTAAACGTAGTCATTTTTCCGAAGCAGACCTTGTTATTCTTTCAGGTGGTCTTGAATGATTACAGTAAAGTAAATGCTTCAGATTTTAGAGTAGTGGCTGATTTTTCCAAATTGCAGGGAAACCAGGATTTCCTGATTCCGGAAATTTCCAAAAAGCCCGCTTTTACAACTAATCATCGTCTTAACGAAAAAAGGATCCAGTTTATAATTAAAAAATGAAAGTACTGGGACTAACAGGAGGGATTGGAAGTGGTAAAACCACGGTTGCCGGTTTTTTTAGGGAATTGGGAATACCGGTCTATATTGCTGATGATGAAGCTAAAAAACTCATGAACTCTGATCCTGAAATTCAACTTCAAATTAAAGAGATCTTTGGGGATGTTGCATATAAGAATGGTGTTTTAGATCGACAATTCTTAGCTTCCAGGGTTTTTAATGATCGTGATCTTCTGGAAAAATTAAATTCGATCGTTCATCCTGCCGTAGGAAAACACTTCTTAACGTGGAAAGATCAGCAAGATTCAGACTATGTGGTGTATGAGGCAGCCATTCTTTTCGAAAAAGGCGGATATAAGAAATGTGATTATAACCTGCTGATTACCGCTCCTTTAGAGGTGAAATTAATGCGTTTGCAAAAGCGTGATAAAGCATCTGCCGAAGAAATTCAGGCTAGAATGAACAACCAATGGTCAGACGAAAAAAAAGCTCAGTTTGCAGACTTCATTATAGAGAATAAAGACCTCTCTGAAACCCGTGAGAATGTACGGAAAATCCATGATTTAATGCGGAAGAGCGCATAAATAGGGCATTCTTTTGTTAACTTTTGGTTAAATGGTTAATTCGCTAAATGTTAAAATCATACTTTTGAGTTATGAACAAAAAGGTATTTTTTCTTTTGGTGGTTCTCATGAGCCTCTCTCTAATAGGAATTATATTTGTTCAGGGTTATTGGATAAAAAACACCGTTGAAAGTAAAGAAGAACAATTTTCTTTCAACGCCAAACAAATACTGCGCAGAGTAGCAAGTGAAGTCGAAAACAATGAACTTGAGAACTACTATTTTGCAATGCAGGACGTAGTGGACAGTTTAGGTGTTCAACCTGACAGTTCCATTATGAGTGAGATTTTTCAAGTACAGCGAGATGAATTCTCAAACGAGATCTATGTTTATTCGCATGGTATTATTGAAGAAGATTACAAACTTTCAACAGCTTTTTTGGATGCATCTATTGATACTATCCACTTTAAAAAGCTGATCAACACGAAAGTTTCAAAGTTGGTAAAAAACGATAGTCTGAACGATAATTCGCTCTCCACCCCCAACAGGATTAACCGCATTTTTCGGATGAAAGATGTGGAAAAGGAGTTTATACGTTCCACCGTGAGCGAATATACCAGCAAAATGCCGGTTCATAAACGGGTTTCCAAGCAATACCTTGAAAGCCTTATAAACCGGGAACTCAAAAACAGGGGAATGAACACCTCTTTTGAATATGGTATTTACGGAAACGGGCTCGCCACTAAAGTTCGTTCAGAAGATTTCAAATTGAATTCGAAAACAACATATAGAGTACCGTTGTTCTCAACAGATAATGGGGAAAATGACTATCAATTGTTTGTCAATTTCACCGAAAAGAAACAGGTAGTACTGTCGTCCATAACATTAATGGCGACCTTATCGATCATTTTTACCCTCATCATCGTGATAGCTTATTCAAGTGCATTATCACAATTGATAAGACAGCGACAGATATCAGAAATAAAAACCGATTTTATAAATAATATGACCCACGAATTTAAAACACCTATAGCCACCATTAACCTGGCTTTGGATGCGATAAAAAATCCGAAGGTCATGAATGATCCAGCCAAGGTCTCTCATTATCACCGAATGATAAGGGACGAGAATAAAAGAATGCACGCCCAGGTAGAAAATGTTCTTCGAATATCAAGACTTGAAAAGAACGAGTTAGATCTCAAGAAAGAGCGTCTTGATATGCATGAATTGATTGAGGAGGCTATCACACATGTCGAATTGATTGTTGAAGACAGGGGTGGTTATATTAAGACCCACTTTGGAGCGTTGAAATCTTCTATCCTGGCAAACTCTACACATTTTACAAACGTTATTGTCAACATACTGGATAATGCCGTAAAATATTCTCCCGAAGATCCCAAAGTGGACATCTACACAGAGAATGTGAAGAACTATATCGTGATGAAAATAAGAGATCAGGGAAGCGGAATGACGCGACCTGTTCAGAAAAAGGTTTTTGAAAAGTTTTATCGCGAACACACCGGAGACATCCATAACGTTAAAGGTCATGGCCTTGGCCTGGCTTACGTTAAAAGAATTCTCGATGACCACCAGGGAACTATTAGCGTGGAAAGCGAGAAAGGAAAAGGAAGTACATTTATAATTAAACTACCACTAATATCTTAATTTATGGAAACTGAAAATAAGAAGATTCTACTAGTTGAAGACGATCCAAATTTTGGAACGGTACTAAAAGATTACCTGGCAATGAATGACTATGAGGTCACTCATGCCAAAAATGGAATGGAAGGATTCGAAAAATTCAAAAAAGATGATTTCGATCTTTGTATTCTTGACGTGATGATGCCTTATAAAGATGGTTTCACTCTTGCAAAAGAGATCAGAGAAAAAAATGAAGAAATTCCTATCATCTTCCTTACTGCCAAGGCTATGAAAGAAGATGTTTTAAAGGGGTACAAAGTAGGGGCAGATGATTACCTTAATAAACCTTTCGATAGTGAGGTTCTATTAATGAAGATCAAAGCAATCATGCAGCGTAAAGCCACTGATAGTGTCGCGGACAGTAAACAATTTGAGTTCCAGATTGGAGATTTCCATCTGAATTCAAAACTAAGATTCCTTACTTTTAAAGATGAGGAACCTTCCAAGCTGTCACCTAAAGAAAACGAACTATTGCGTTTACTGGCACTTCATGAAAATGATCTTATGCCAAGAGAATTGGCGCTTACAAAGATCTGGAGAGATGATAACTATTTTACCTCTCGTAGTATGGATGTTTACATTGCCAAACTAAGAAAGTACCTTAAAAAGGATGAGAATGTAGAAATCCTTAACATTCATGGGGAAGGATTTAGATTGGTGATTAGAAATAAAGAGGAAGCTCAAAGCTAACTTATAAATCACTTTTCAGTTTCTAACAAAACCTTATCACGGCAGCTGCCTGTCGTGATAATGTTTTGTGTGTTAACATTTTCTTCACCCTCCCTTACTCTGCATTAGGTTATATTTAGTGTATAACCACCACAGAATGAGTGAGGTCCCCAAAAATAATCTACACTTGAAATTTTGTTGTCTACCCTCATCTGGGGTAGCACGAATTTCCTTTTTTTGGGTTTTCTTCCTGATTAATTCCACGATTCTATTTGCCCAGGATTTCTACAATACCACCCCAGGCTTTCAATTCTTATCAAAGGTCGATCTGCCAACTGTTACTGCCGGGGATTTAAATTACCAGGATCTTACCATTGCAATTGCAACTGGTCCAGATGGTCATGTATATACTCTTACCTTCGGAAAAGGGGTAGATAAAAGAGATTCTCAGGGTAATTTAATACAAGCAGGTGTTATACCGGCTTCTCAGCTGGACAGTCCTCGGGATATTGCTATAGATGGGGAGGGTTATTTTTATATAGCCGATTATTTGGCTGCAGGTGAAACCTTTACCGATAACGGAAAGATAAGGGTATTTGATCCCTCGGGTACTTACCTTCCGGAAAGGACCATTTACAGCTCATTTTACAGGCCCTTGGGGTTAGATGTTAAAGATAATAAGGTCTACGTTGCGGAATATTACGATGGTTTACAAGGTCCTGAAAAAGGAAGCACCTTCAGCAGGATCCGAATTTATGACAAGGAATCTCATGCCGTATTGAAAGAAAATGAAAATGTTGAATTACCTATCAGGATCGCTGTGAATTCTTCAGGAACGGTTTACGTGAGCCAGGCAGGTACTGCTTCGGCTTCTGTAATTCTTCTTGATGCGAACCTTAATAAAACAGGCCAGTTGCCCGGGATTGTCTCTCCTGGTAGCGTGGTAGTTGATGGGTATGATTTTGTGCATGTTCTGGAATACGGGAACCGTTTGGAATTCAGTGATTTTATAAATTTTGAAACCCTGGCCTTTGGAGATCTTCTGGCTATCTCAGAGCAAATGATGTTCGGTATCCAGAATGAAGATTTCTATGTGAAAGTATTTAATGTGGCAGGAGATCAAGTCACCAGTCTTGTCGACCGAATTGATTTTCCTGTTGATCTTGCCTTTGATTCTTGTGAAAACTTCTACGTGGATAATGCCGATATCTTCGGAAGTTACGCGCCGTTCTTTGGTTATACCCCGTCCAGAATAGAATTCGATCTTGAGATCTATAAAAGAATTCCCACTTTTGACGCAGCTGAAGCTCCTGAGATCACCTGTAATGAAGACATTGAAATAGATTTAGCTTCGGGGGAGATCTCTACCATTGTAAACTTTCCCAGTGCTGTAGCTTCAGATAAATGCTTTGTAACCCTTACTCAAACCAAGGGTTTGCCTTCCGGAAGTGAGTTTGAAGCCAGGGAACACCTAATTGAATTTACAGCTACCGATGGGGCCGGAAATACCTCGGTCTGCAGTTTTAAGATCATTGTCAATGGAGGGGAGGATCTGCCGCCCCAATTCACAGACTGTCCTTCATCATTGGAATTTAATACAGATCAAGGAGAATGTGGTACAGTGGTGTCCTTTACGGTGCCTTCAGCGTTTGATGAATCCGGGAGTGTTGAAGTTTCGCAGACCGAAGGTCTTTCTTCAGGCTCATATTTTAGGGCCGGAGAGCATTCAATGGTTTTTGAGGCAATTGATGATCAGGGAAACAAGACCTCATGTAGTTTTAGTGTCATTGTAAAAGATGTAGAATTACCGGTTATTGAATGTCCTCAAGACCTGGAATTTACCGTTGATTTTGGGGTTTCGGGCAAAGTTGTAAACTATGATCTTCCCGTGATTTCAGATAACTGCTCCGGAATTACTTTGGAACAAATCGCAGGTCTGCCTTCTGGAAGTGAATTTCCAATCGGCTTAACTATAAACACTTATAAAGTTACAGATGGCTCTGAAAATAGTATCACCTGTGATTTTAAAATTATAATTACAGAAAGTGCAGATATTGAACCTCCTATAATTACTTGCCCTGATCAGATCATTATAGATGTTGAAAACGGGGATTGTGGGCAAATAGTCAATTATACTTTGCCTGAGGTTTCAGACAATTCCGGTGAAGTAACTATTGAATTATCTGAGGGTCCTGCACCGGGCGATTTTTTCACTTTGGGAACCACCTCTGTTAGGTATAATGCAATAGACGGGGCTGGAAATACTGCCCAGTGTAGTTTTTTGGTTAGCCTACTAGATAAAAGTCCGCCGGAAATAATCGAATGTCCCACAGACCAGGTGGAAGTCATCTCTACTACCGAATTTGTTCTGGCTGATTATCGTTCGCTGGTTTCCCTTTCAGATTGTTCTGAAGAAATTGTCATTACCCAGGATCCACCTGAAGGAACTGTTGTCACTGAGACTTCAACTATCCAGATCCTGGCAGAGGATGAAGCAGGAAATGTTTCCGAAGCATGTACTTTCAACCTGATCCTTGAAAAGGAAGATTTATTGATCACTGATTGTCCTGCCAATAAAAGTTTTGAGGTCGATGAGAGTTGCGGGTTTACGATTATGGACTATACTTCTGAAGTTTCAACCAATCACAGTGCAACGATCTCACAAATGCCAGCTCCCGGAACTCAAATTACAGAGGATACGCAGATTATAATTACTGCTGAGGATGATTTAGGGAATATTGTAGAATGTAGCTTTAAGCTTGATCTTTTCGATTCGACTGTTCCACAGCTTACCTGCCCTGGTGAAAAACAATATTCATTTGATTCGGAAACAGGATTTGTGGTACCAGATTATACATCAGAAATTTCAATAACAGATAACTGTAGCTATGAGGTGATACAGGAACCCGTTGCGGGAACTGTTCTATTCGTGAGCCAAAATGTAATGATCTCCGCGATCGATAGCTGGGGGAACAGAAGTGACTGTGAATTCTTGCTGAACCTGACAGAAGTAATTGAACCAACTGTAGAAATCACTTCATGCTCTTCGGAAATTGTCTTATACTCAAATACCGACTGTTTGGCAGAGATCCCTGATCTCAGCGAACAAATTTCGACCAATATTGAGGCTGTTATAACCCAAACTCCGCCAGCCGGAACTTTTATTGATTCACAGTCCTCCGTCGAGATCACTGCAGTTGACGCCGCAGGCAATTCCGCGAGTTGTAATGTGACCATCATAATAGAAGATAATACTCCTCCGGAGATCAGTTGCGGAAATGACATTTTTGAAACCCTTATTTTTGGAGAAGATTTCGTTTTGCCTGATTATAGAAGTACGGTTTCCGTGAACGATTGTTCTTCAGATATTTCAATTATTCAGGAGCCTGCGCCGGGAACGAGTATTACTGAATCTTCTGAAATTAGTTTTATAGCCGAAGATGCATCCGGGAACAGGTCTCAGGAATGTGCTTTTAGGCTTACTTTTCAGGAAGATGCATTGGAAATAACTGAATGTCCAGCTTCCAAAATAGCTGAAGTAAATGATAATTGCAGTTATATTCTGGTAGACTATACTTCTGAGGTCACAACCAATCATCCAGCTGAAATTCTTCAGGTTCCGGCACCGGGAACTGAAATTTACGAATCGACAATTATCGAATTTCGCGCGGAAGATGAAAATGGGAATACAGCAACCTGTTCTGTTGAACTGACCCTTGAAGACACTACCGTGCCTTTCATAAGTTGTCCCGGTGATCAGGAATTTACATTTAATGGGAATGACGGGTTTGTTATTCCTGATTTCCGACCATTGACAGAGATTTCAGATAATTGTGGTTTTGAAGTAATCCAGGAACCGGCACCCGGAAGTGTCATTTTTGAAAGTCAAAATTTAGTGATCTCCGCCATCGATAGCCGTGGGAACAGAAGTGACTGTGAATTCTTAGTCAACCTGACAGAGGTGGTGGAACCAACTGTAGAAATCACCTCATGCCCTTCAGAAATTGTCTTATACTTAAATACCGACTGCGTGGTGGAGATCCCTGATCTCAGCGAACAAATTTCGACCAATATTGAGGCTGACATAACCCAAACTCCACCAGCCGGAACTCTTATTGATTCACAGTCCTCAGTCGAGATCAAAGCAGTTGACGCCGCAGGAAATTCCGCAAGCTGTAATATGACTATTTCAATAGAAGATAATACTCCTCCGGAGATCAGTTGCGGAAATGACATTTTTGAAACCCTCAGTTTTGGAGAAGTTTTCGTGTTACCTGATTATAGAAGTACGGTTTCCGTGAACGATTGTTCTTCAGATATTTCAATTATTCAGGAGCCTGCGCCGGGAACTAGTATTACTGAATCTTCTGAAATTAGTTTTATAGCCGAAGATGCATCCGGGAACAGGTCTCAGGAATGTGCTTTTAGGCTTACTTTTCAAGAAGATGCATTGGAAATAACTGAATGTCCCGCTTCCAGAATAGTAGAATTAAATGATAACTGCAGTTATATTCTGGTAGACTATACTTCTGAGATCACGACCAATCATTCAGCTGACATTGTCCAGATTCCGGCACCGGGAACCGAAATTTATGAATCGACACTGATCGAATATCTCGCGGAAGATGAAAATGGGAGTACGGCAACCTGTTCTTTTGAAATAATCCTGAACGACACCACTGCACCTACAATAAGTTGTCCCGGTGATCAGGAATTTACATTTAATGGAGGGGATGGATTTGTAATTCCTGATTTCAGATCTTCTGCCATGGTCGAAGAGAATTGTGATTTTGAAGTAATCCAGGAACCGGCACCCGGAAGTGTCATTTTTGAAAGCAGGGAAATAATTCTTACTGTAATCGATGCCTCGGGAAATACCAATACTTGTCAGTTTGAGATTGTTTTAATAGCTGAAGAAGTTCCTATGGTAGAAATTACATCATGTGCTGCTGAACAAATTTTAGCTCTGAATGAAAATTGTTCTGTGCAGATTCCTGATCTCACAGTTGGGGTAAGCACCAATATTTCAGCCGACATTGAACAAACTCCTGCAGCGGGAACTGTGATATTTGAAAATTCTTCCGTAGAGATCAGGGCGACCGATGAGTATGGCAATGTCGATGTATGTGTGGTACACCTCAAAATTGAAGATCAGGCTGCACCTGAAATCACTTGTAAAGGAGATCTCATATTTGCCTGGGAACCTGAAAATGGATTTGTTTTACCCGATTTCTCAGCAAATACCGAAGTATTTGAAAACTGCGGAAATTATACCATAACTCAGCAACCGACTCCTAATACTATAATTACTTCTGAAACATCAGAAATCCTTCTCACCGCGGTTGATGATGCCGGGAATTCGGCTTCCTGTTCTTTTATATTGCGGTTGACCGAAGAAGAAGTTCTGAATATTACTTGTCCAGATGATCAAATTGGAGAATTGAACGACAATTGCTCTTATGTAGTGCCCGATTTCAGGGATTTGGCCCAGGTGTCTGTGGAAGATGCTGTGATAACTCAGGAGCCACCATCAGGAGAGATCATTACTTCAACTACCCAAATTACTTTGACTGTCCAAAAAGGTGAAAAAAGAACTTCCTGTAATTTTAATCTTTCCGTAGCAGATAATATTCCTCCGGAAGTAGCCTGTGTTAGTTCATTAGAGATCGATCTGGAGAATAACGAGTCAGTAAGTATTTCAGTAGATGAGATTGATGTAGGATCCACAGATAATTGCGGAATTGTTTCAAGGACTCTTTCAAAATCAACTTTCACAAGAGAGGATGAAGGAGAACAAATAATTACCCTCACGATTTTTGATGATTCCGGGAATGAATCCAGTTGCGAGGTTTTGTTGAATGTCAGAGTTCCGGAAGAACCTGGGGAAAGTATACAGTGTGTTGATGCTATTAGCCTTCAGATGGAGGAAGGAAGGAATGTTAGGTTAGATGCAAGATCACTTTTCACCGGCGGCACGGGAACCATTCAATATTCGGTGAGCAAGGAGGAATTTAGATGTGAGGATATTGGCGAACAAACGATTATTTTCAATTATGTAACTCCAAATGAAGAGGGCGCATGTGAGATCAGGGTGAAGGTAGAAGACCCGAAAGGTTTCTGTGAGCTTATTGGAGAGGAACCTGCAGATCCGTTACCGTACGTGATCATTTACCCTAATCCTGGAAGTGGTAATGTTAAGATCACTACTTCTCCTGAAATCATTTTGAACAGGGCTGAAGTCTTTGATATTCGAGGCAGGTTCTTATTTGCCAGGGATTTTCCTGAGGATGTCACGAGATTTTATGATCTGAATCTTAGTATGTATGAATCTGGGGTGTACACCATAAAACTAAGCGGGGAAGACAAAGAGTATGTGAGACGAGCGATCGTGCGTAATGATTAGCTCTGCGTTTTACTTTCCAGAAAGGAGATTATTTCTTTGCTGGGGGTTGTATAATTGAACCAGTTTATCTGCTCGTTCTTTCTGAACCATGTGAATTGTCTCTTTGCAAACCTGCGTGTGTTCTTCTTGATCTCTTCAATGGCATGTTCCTGGCTCCATTCCCCGTCAAAATATTTGAATAATTCCTTATAACCAACCGTATTCAGCGCATTGAGGCCACGTTTATCATACAACTTTCTGGCTTCTTCAATTAAGCCTTCCTGGGCCATTATATCCACCCTTTGATTTATACGGTCATATACTGTCTGTCTTTCAGCATCAAGACCGATGAAAATATTGTTAAAAGGCCTTTTTGCGGCTTCATTTTTTCTAAAGGAAGAGTAAGGTTTCCCTGTGCCGATACAAATTTCCAGCGCTCTAATCAGCCTGTGTGGATTTTGAATATCTGCTTCTGAAAAATACTGAGGATCTAATTCTTTTAGTTGCTGCTGAAGGTTTTCTATACCCTTTGTATGTAATTCCTGGTTAAGATTTACCCTGATAGACTCGTCCACCTTCGGAAATTTATCAAGTCCTTTGGTGACAGCATCCACATACAACCCGCTACCACCAACCATAATGACAGTATCGTGAGTTTGAAAAAGTTCTTCCAATTTGGTAAGAGCTTCTTTTTCAAAATCACCTACCGAATAATCATCTTCTATCGAAATATGGTGAATGAAATGATGAGGCGCTTTAGAGAGTTCTGTTGGAGTAGGTGCTGCGGTACCAATGCTCATTTCTTTAAAGAATTGCCTTGAGTCGGCAGAAAGGATCTCTGTTTGAAAATGACTGGCAAGATCCAGGCTTAAAGAGGTTTTTCCGATCGCCGTAGGTCCTACAATAACAATTAAATTGGGTTTATTCATTGAGTTTACTTCCGCAGTTATGGCAATACTTGGCGTCATCCATATGTTTTGACTCGTTACACACTCGGCACACCTGTGAATTAATAGGTACCGGAATAGTGTTATTTTTCATATCCCGTGTGTACTCTGCGCTTACGATCCCGGTTGGAACAGCGATGATTCCATATCCTAAGATCATAATAACCGAAGCAATAGCCTGACCGGCAGGGGTGACGGGGTGAATATCTCCAAACCCAACGGTAGTAAGGGTTACAATACACCAATAAATACTGATGGGGATATTGTCAAAGCCACCTTGTTCTCCTTCCACAAGGTGCATGACCGTTCCCATAATGATGCACAAAACCAAAACGGTAAACAGAAACACCATGATCTTTGGTCGGCTATCTTTTAAAGCACGTACAAGTTTGTTGGACTCACCTATATAACGGGTGATCTTCAGAATCCTAAAGACCCTTAATAAACGTAAAGCTCTAACAGCTAAGAATAAATTCTGTCCTCCAACTAGCAAAGTGAGATATGTTGGGATTGTGGATAGAAGGTCTACAATTCCGTAGAAACTAAATATGTAGTGTTTGGGGCGTTTGACCGTTATGATTCGAAGAACGTACTCAATTGTGAATGCAATAGTAATAATCCATTCTGCTTTGTAAAACCATTCAAAATACTGTGCATTCAGTGACTTTACACTTTCCAGCATCACCAGGACAATGGAGAGGATTATCACAAAAAGCAAGACTAAATCAAATAATTTTCCTGCACGAGTATCCGCTTCATAAATAATTTCATGAAGTTTGCTTCTCCAGGATGATCTGTGTTCTTCTGGCAAACGTTAGTTATATAGAGTAAAAATACATTTTTTGTAGGAACCCCCTTAACAGAAGTGAAAATTTTACTCTACAGTATCCAGTTTAATTACTTTGAGACGGTTATTCTTTCTCAAATAGCTTTGAATGATATGTTGTGAATCCCTGTCACTTCGCATCGGAGTGATGATGGACTTGATGATATCCAGGTTATTGAGCTGATAGTTGAGATTAAAATAACCGATTCCTTTGAACTGACCATTTTCAACCAGTAAGGCACTTTTCTCATCTATATCACGCCCACGATCAATAACGATCATATTCTGGTTTTCATAACTGTATTTGAGTAAGACTCTTTCCACTCGCTCATTATATTCTTCGGGAGTTTCTTCCCCAATGCATGCGCCATTACACTCCTTGATACTGTAATTGAAACAACTGCCGTTGCCGGTATGAATACCGGTAAGGCGTTGACACAGATTGTATTCTTCAACAATGTTATTCAAAACTGCTTTAGCCTGTTGAAAATTTGTGAAGGTGGTGATATTTTTCTTGCGACCATCAGCCTTTGCGATCTTTAATTGGGTATATCCTTCAGAATCTTTCGATTGATATAAGGCGTAAGAAAAGATTGTTTTTGTTAAGGCTTTATTGTACTTAGGTTTGTTTTTCTTGATCTCTTCGTTTTCCTTCAGGAGAGCATTCAGCTCATTTCCGGTAGCTTCATAACTTATGGATGCCACGTGCTTCTGAATTTCACGGGATTTCCTGTTCTCGCTTGTAAAATGCTGATTCACCCTTTTCTTGATGTTCTTGCTTTTTCCAATATAGATGATTTCCCCTTCAGAATCGTGGAAATAATATACGCCGGTAATGGATGGAAGCTCCTCCAACAAATAGATCAGTTTGGTATCCATTTGATTTTTTGGAGTATTTCTAACCGAATTCTTCAGGATCTCCTTATCGGTGTCCTTTGCGAGCAACATTTTAAAAAGTTTCACGGTAGCCTGAGCATCTCCGCTGGCCCGGTGACGATCGCTTAAAGGAATTCCCAGTGCACGTACCAGTTTTCCAAGGCTGTAAGAAGCTTGTCCCGGAATTAATTTTTTAGAGAGTTCTACCGTACACAAACTTTCCCTCTCAAATTCAAAACCAAGTCTTTTAAACTCGGTGCGGAGGATACGGTAGTCAAATTTCGCATTATGGGCAACAATGATGGTACCCTCTGTGATCTCCACTATGCGTTTTGCAACTTCATAGAACTTGGGAGCATGCCGTAACATCTCATTATTGATACCTGTCAAGCCAATTACGAAAGGTTGAATAGGAATCTCAGGATTCACCAGGCTAATAAACTGGTCAATTACTTTTGTACCATCAAATTTGTAGACAGCAATTTCAGTAATTCCCTCTTCATTATACTTTCCTCCTGTAGTTTCTATGTCTAAAATTGAGTACAAATGCTAATATCTGTTTCTAATTATAATTACGCTCACCAAAGATCGAACTTCCAACTCTTATCATATTGCTTCCACATTCCAGGGCGATCTTGTAATCGCCGCTCATACCCATGGACAATATTTCAAAAGATTCACGGTCTTTTTTAAGGTCGTCAAAAGTAGTCTTTAAAAAGCTAAATTCCTGTCTAATTTTGGCATCATTTTCTGTTAAAGTTGCCATTCCCATCAACCCAACTATCTTAACATGAGACATTTTGCCGTAGGTTTCAGAGTTCAGGATAGTTTTAGCTTCATCAACAGTTATTCCATATTTGGTATCTTCTTCGGCAATTTTGATCTGAAGCAAGCATTCAACAGTTCGATCATGTTTTTTGGCTTGTTTTTCGATCTCTTTAAGCAACTTCAGGCTATCAACAGCATGAATGAGGTCTACGAAACCAGCCATGTATTTCACTTTATTGCGTTGTACATGCCCAACCATATGCCATTTTATATCCTTCGGAAGATCTTCATGCTTCTGTTCCATTTCCTGGATCTTATTCTCGCCAAAAACTCTTTGTCCGGCTTTGTAAGCTTCCATTAGATCTTCGTTAGGTTTGGTCTTGGAGATAGCAACCAAAGTCACGTCAGCAGGAAGTTCTGCATGAAATTCTTTTATTTTATCTGCAATGCTCATTATTCTAAAATTGTTTTCTTCGGAAGTATTCTAAAACTCATATACGGTAAGTCCGCTTCTGAGTTTGGGTTCAATGTAGGTGCTTTTTGGCGGCATGGTGAGACCTTCATCCGCTATTTGTTTTACTTCCTCAATGGTGAGAGGCAACATTCCGAAGCCTACGGCAAATGCACCTTCGTCAACTGCCTTTTTGACCTCGAAAGACTCATTTCTACCTGGAAGATACGAAATTCTCAGATCATTCCTGGGGTCGTCAATTCCTAACAAAGGCTTCAGGACTTTGACAAATAGAATATAAGGATCTAATGCGCTCAGGGAATCTGTGAACTCATAACTGGTTTTTCGCAAATACAAGGAGTAGAACTCTCCGTCCAAATACATCGAAAAATGATGTTTCTTGGAAGGCTTATAGAATTCCGTTCCCCGGTTCTCAATTCTAAACCATTCGTCAAGCTGCATGAGAAACTCCTTTTTGCTCATTCCATTCAGGTCGGTCACCAGGCGATTGAATTCATAGAGTTTAAGATTGCTTTCGGCGATCAAATAACTCATGAAGTAGTTATAAGGCTCCTTTCCGGTATGCTCTGGATTGTTCTCTTCGCTTTCTTTTGCCAGCAACCAGGAAGAGGCACAGCGGTGATGCCCATCGGCGATATAGACAGCCGGCATTTTATCAAATTCAGCTTTGATCTTCGCAGTTTTGTCGGGATCATTAACCACCCATAAATAATGTGTGTCCCTGTTAAGTGAAGAAAACTCATATTCTGGCCTTTCAGCCTTTATTTCTGCTGAAATGCTGTTGATCACAGCACTGTCAGGGTAAGTAAGCAATACAGGCTCAGTATTAAAGCCTACCGTTTGCAGGTAATCCTTAAAAAGATTCTCCCTGTGAGAAATGGTGTCTTCGTGCCGTTTTACAATATCCTTTTCGTAGTCTTCCACACTGGTGGCCGCAATAATTCCGCAGTAGGTCTGGTTGCGGGAAACGGTTTCATAGATATAGTAAGCGGCTTCCGGATCCTGGATGAAGACCCCTTCTTCCTTGAACTCGAGGTACCGGTTTTTTACGAGTTGGAACCGTTTATTCCCGGCTATCTCCTTTTGAAATTTATATCCCGGATTGATGATATGTAAAAATGAGAAAGGGTTATGCTCAAGCTGAAACCTTAATTCTTCTACGGAATAATCCTGGTACGATCTCGAGGCTACCAGTCCTACTTTATCGCGAGACGGTCTTACCGCCTTGAATGGAATTACATGTGCCAATCGTGTGACTTTTGATTTCGATTAGGAACTGAATTGTCCTGAAACTTTTTCTGCCTTACGGCTTTCAGAATAATCGTAGAAACCTTCACCCGATTTAACACCTAATTTCCCGGCCTGTACCATATTCACCAATAACGGACAAGGCGCGTATTTTGGATTTTTAAACCCATTGTACATTACTTCCAGGATAGAAAGGCAAACATCAAGTCCAATAAAATCGGCTAATTGAAGAGGTCCCATTGGGTGAGCCATTCCCAGTTTCATAACCGTGTCGATCTCCTGCACACCTGCAACTCCGTTATACAAAGTCTCGATCGATTCGTTGATCATTGGCATAAGGATACGATTGGCAACAAATCCAGGATAGTCATTCACTTCAACCGGTTCTTTTTTCAACTTTCTGGAAAGCTCCATAATAGCATTGGTGATCTCGTCACTGGTATTATAACCGCGAATGATCTCTACCAGTTTCATAACCGGTACCGGATTCATAAAGTGCATTCCAATTACCCTTTCAGGATTTGAAACTACAGAAGCGATCTTTGTGATCGAGATAGAAGAGGTGTTGGAAGCAAGAACGGTGTCTTTTGAACACATCTCGTCCAGTTGCTTGAAGATAGAAAGTTTAAGTTCTACATTTTCTGTAGCAGCTTCTACCACAAGATCCACACCTTTCACACCTTCTGAAAGTTGGGTGTAAGTAGTGATGTTATTTAGAGTATCCTTTTTATCCTCTTCAGAGATCTTTTCTTTGGCCACCATTCTGTCCAGGTTCTTGGAAATGGTTCCCATCCCTTTTTCCAGGGACTTCTCTGAAATGTCAATTAGATGTGTTTTATATCCGAATTGTGCAAAAGTATGGGCAATTCCGTTTCCCATAGTACCTGCTCCAATAACTGCAATATTTTTCATGTGTGTTGTTTAGTTAAATGAATTTATAATTTGTTTGGCTACGCGTAAGGCCTTGGTTCCCTGTTCCAGACTTACTACCGGTACGGTGTCATTTTCAATGGCATCGGCGAAAGACTCAAGCTCGTCTAAAATAGCATTATTCAGGCTAACTTCTGGATTGTCAAAATAGATCTGTTTTTTGATCCCTTCCGCATTCTGAAGGATCATATCAAAGTCTCCCGGTTTCTCGGGTGCATCCTTCATTTTTACTACCTCGCATTTTTTGTCGAGAAAATCTACTGAAATGTATGCGTCCCTTTGAAAAAATCGGGATTTACGCATATTCTTCAGGGAGATCCTGCTTGCGGTTAAGTTGGCAACACAACCGTTTTCAAACTCTATACGGGCGTTGGCAATATCAGGGGTTTCACTTATGACCGAAACTCCGCTCGCACTGATGTTCTTTACTTCAGATTTAACCACACTTAAAATGGCGTCTATGTCATGTATCATGAGATCAAGGACCACCGGGACATCTGTTCCTCTGGGATTAAATTCCGCCAGGCGATGGGTCTCGATGAACATTGGGTTCTCGATCTTGGGCGCCACGGCCATGAAGGCAGGATTAAATCTTTCTACATGGCCAACCTGGCCTTTTACTTTATGTTCTTTTGCCAGTTCCACCAATGTCTCTGCTTCTTCAACAGTGTTGGTGATGGGCTTTTCTATAAATAAATGTTTTCCTGCAAGGATGGCCTTTTTGCCTGTTTCAAAATGGGAAAGAGTAGGGGTGACCACATCTACAACATCTACTGCCGCAATTAGATCATCAAGATTTTTAAAAAACTTATATCCGAATTCAGCTTCTACTTTCTTTCCGCTACTCTCATCAACATCATAAAATCCTACTAGTTCATATTTCTTTGATTCCTGTAGCAGACGAAGGTGAATCTTCCCTAAATGTCCTGCGCCTAATACGCCAGCTTTAAGCATAATTTTTACGTTTTGAACAAAAATAATATTAATTGACCTAAAGCCAATGCCATTTTAATTCTAATACCTATACAGGATTGTTTTTTTCTTTAGCAAGCGGTAATCTTTATGTAATTTTGAGCCTAATTTTGAAAGACAGTGCGAAAGGATACTACAAAACACCAAGGTAAAAGAAGACAATTGGCCAGGATCGTTGCTGAAAAAGGGATAACAGACGAGAACGTTCTGGATACCATCAGGAAAATACCCCGGCATTTGTTCATGGATAGTAGTTTCGAGGATCACGCCTATCAGGATAAAGCCTTTCCCATCGCTGCAGACCAAACTATTTCTCAGCCTTATACAGTAGCCTTTCAAACTGAAGTTCTTCAGGTTTCAAAAGGAGATCTGGTTCTGGAAATTGGAACGGGGAGTGGTTACCAAACGGCCGTTCTTTGCGAATTGGGTGCCAAAGTCTATAGTATTGAAAGACAACTGGAACTTTTTAAAAGGACAAAACTGTTTCTTTCAAAATTAGGATACCGACCAAGATATTTAGGGTTTGGAGATGGTTATAAAGGACTTCCTGACTATGCTCCTTTTGACCGCATCATTGTAACAGCCGGTGCGCCATATGTCCCAAAGCCTTTATTGAGCCAGCTGAAAGTGGGAGGTCGCATGGTAATACCGGTAGGGGTTGACACGCAGGTAATGACCTTGTTTGAAAGAAAGTCTAAGACCGAATTTCAGAAAACCGAATTTGGAGAGTTTAGATTTGTTCCGCTGTTAGAAGACAAAAATTAATCAGAGCTTATTTATAATCTTTTTTGATCCTGTCCAGGCGACGTTTACTTTCACGGTCTTTGATGGTTTCCCGTTTGTCATACAGTTTTTTACCCTTAGCAAGGGCTATCTGCATCTTTGCAAGTCCGCGGTCATTGATGAACAATCGAAGCGGAACAATTGTAAGACCGGAGTTTTTCACTTCCTTTTCCAGTTTGCGAAGCTCTCTACGGTTCAACAGCAGTTTACGCGCGTGTTTGGGATCGTGATTGAAGTAGGTTGCATGAGAATACTCCTGCACGGTCATATTAATGACGAACAGTTCATTATTTGAAAACTCACAAAAACTCTCAGCAATTGAGGCCTTCCCTTCACGAATTGATTTAATTTCGGTTCCGGCCAGTTTTATACCTGCCACATATGTGTCCAGGATCTCGTATTCAAATTTCGCCTTGCGGTTCTTAATATTAATACTGTTCTTCATAGGTAGCAAAAATATAAAGCTTTCTTCAATTTAAAGGGGTTTTAAGGAATTCTTAATCTAGGTTCTGATTTTAAGAAAAATTAGAATGCTTATTTTTGTCTGGTAAATCCCCCAAGATGAAAAAACTTATTTTACTCTCCGTTTCTGTGCTGTTCCTTTCCTGCCAGAATAATAACGATCAATTAACTGCCGACCAGGTCATTGACAAAGCTATTGAGGCTGCCGGTGGTGAAAAATACGAGAAAGCTTCCGTGAAATTTGAATTCAGAAATAAAACTTATTCCAGCAGCCGAAAGGATGGTTTATATGAATTTACCCGAACACAAATCGATTCTTCAGGAGCAGAGGTGAAAGATGTTCTTAATAATGACGGTTTTAAAAGATATAAGAATGGACAGGAGCAGACCCTACCAGATTCGCTGGTCACCGCTTATTCTGAAAGTGTCAATTCTGTTCATTATTTCGTGCAGTTACCTTATGGACTTAACGACCCGGCTGTGATCAGACAGCTTAAAGGTGTGGATACCATCAAAGATAAAAGTTATTATCAGGTGCAGGTGACTTTCAAGCAGGAAGGTGGCGGAGCTGACCATGAAGATATTTATATGTACTGGGTCAATAAAGAGGATTTTAATGTGGACTACCTGGCCTACAGGTTCTATGTTAATGATGGCGGAATTCGGTTTAGGGCAGCAGTTGATCCACGTACTAAAAAAGGGACCAGGTTTGTAGATTATATAAACTACAAGACCAATGACCTTGACACGCCCTTAACAGAGCTTGATGATTTGTATGAAGCCGGTAAGCTGAAAAAAGTTTCTGAGATCAGGAATAAGATCTTGAAGGTGGAAGTCAATTAGTTAATATAATGAACCTGATGGCTCTTGGTTCCGTCAGGTGAAATATTTACTATATATAAACTGCCGTATTCACTTTCCGGCAGGTCTTCATATGCTTTTTCTCCCAGAATGACATTTACAAACCTGGGATTGCTGTTACTGTGACCTACCACCAGCACAGTCTTGCCTTTTGTTTTCTTCTGAAATTCCTCACTGTACAATTGTTTTGGGTCGTACTGCTGAACTTCCTTTTCCTGGCTGTTCGCAACAGCTTCCGCAGTTTTCCTGGTTCGAATAAAGTCAGTCGTGAAAATAAGGTCGAACTCTACCTCTTTAAGGATCTCCGCCCATTTTTGGGCTCTAGATCTGCCCTCATCCGTAAGATCGGGATCCTTGTTCGCAGGGTCACTTACCTCTTTTTCTGCGTGTCTAATAAAATAATAGCTAGTCATAGCTTCCTGTTTTTGAATATTTTCTTCGGAAGGATTTTCAACCGGAAAAAAGGCCAGGATAAAAATAAGGAAAGCTGTCATAATTTTACTTTTTTGGTTTGAATTCCAACAGGATGATCTGGTTCAATTGAGGCCCTAAGGTGTTGAAATTATTATCTGATACCAGGATAATACTTTGGTTCCCATTAGGGAGTTGCGGACCGAAGGTAATCCCTTCGATGTTGTCGATTATCTCCTGGTCTAAATGTTTCCTGATCTTTTTTAAGTCAAATACCAATTCCTTTTTCGCAGGATTATAAAATGTTACTTTAAGGTTATTTCTGTCCAGGGTGTTGGTTCCCAGACGGGCATCCACATCGTATATTCTAACCGTATTTCCATTACTACCGTGACCACTGGCAAAACCTCTTTCTACAACCAGAAACCTATCCGGGGCATACTCTAAAAGATCGGTTACGCCGTTAACAGCGAAATACAGCCACGGAATTTTCGAGATGCGATCAAGTAAATAAGGGAACTGCTTTTCAGCCTTTTTGGTTTCCTTGTTGAAATAAGTGATCCTTACCGGAGATTTGGTGTTGAATAACTTGGGTTTTGGGCCGTCGGTTTTCAAAGGTAGTTCCATGGCAACCCAGACGCCCTTTTTATCAAAGGAGTGAGCTAAGCCTTCAAAAGTTCCATTGTCTCTCGGTTTTTTCTTGCTTTTAGCAAGAAAATTATCGGGAACCGCAAAAGAGTCTATGAAAGTTCCGGCTTCAGAAAGGGTGAAGACCATGGGATTAATATCATTATTGACCGAGCCTTCACTACTTAAGATCATATTTTCAGATTCCGGATCAAAAAGGATTCCTTCCAGGTCAAGGTGCTGGTGTTTCAAGCCTTTTGAAGAAGTTTCCAGTTTGACCACTTCCTTAATAAGGACCGTATCTATTTGCTCATCTTTCAGTTTAATATCCGCCTTGTAAAACCTGGGGTTGGAAGCCTGGTCACTCACCATGTAAAAAGTTCCATCATGATAATCGATGCCCGAAAGGCCACCCACGAGGGTTTCATTGATCTCAAGGTCTTTTTCAATCGTGTAATTATCCAGGTATCTCAACTGGAGGTTTCTTGTTTCCCCAATTCTGGAACTTTTACAGCCTATCAGGGAAAGGGCTAAAAATGTGGTTAGAAGTATCTTTTTCATGGGAGCAAAAATAACAAATTCTTAAGAGCAATATGGGAAATTCTTGACAACACCGCCATTGAAATTTAGGTAATTTCATACTTTAACCATAAAAAACCATTATTATGAATGATGATCAATTAGAAGGAAAATGGAAACAAATTAAAGGTCAGTTTAAGCAAAAGTATGGTGATCTTACTGATGATGATACCACGTATGCTGAAGGCCGTTTTGAGGAGATGTTAGGTCGGCTTCAGGAAAAAACCGGACGAGATAAAGAAGAATTAAAAAGAGAAATTGAAAGGTGGTAGACGCTGATTTTCAAGTAAAAGAGCGGCCGGGTTTTCCCGGCCGTTTCTTTTATTGATGATTCAATTCGCAGTTTTAATGTCCCGCGATCTCTTCCTGGTTTCTGAACACCAGATTATTGTCAAAGGCATCTAAAAGGATGATGCTTTCTGTGGTGATCTTACCGCTCAAGATCTCCTTAGAAAGTTTGTTTAAAACTTCCTTCTGAATAGTTCTCTTAACGGGCCTGGCTCCATATTGAGGATCAAATCCTTTTCCGGCCAGATTTTCAATTGCTTCATCTGTAGCATCCAAAGTGATTCCCTGTTTGTCCAGCATTTTTTTAACTCCCTTCAATTGAAGACCAACGATCTTTTTAATGTCATTTTGAGTAAGCGGTGTGAACATCACTATATCATCGATACGGTTGATGAATTCTGGTCTTACCGTTTGTTTCAGTAAAGCCAGCACTTCGACTTTAGAAGCCTCCATCGCGGTATCAACATCCTTCACGGTGTCAAATTTCTCCTGAATAATGTGGGATCCAATGTTGGAGGTCATTATGATTATGGAGTTCCTGAAATCTGCAAGTCTCCCTTTATTGTCAGTCAATCTTCCTTCATCCAGAACCTGTAAAAGAATGTTGAAGGTGTCAGGATGTGCTTTTTCTATCTCATCCAAAAGTACGACCGAATATGGTTTTCTTCTCACGGCTTCGGTAAGCTGACCGCCTTCTTCATAGCCAACGTATCCCGGAGGAGCTCCTACAAGTCGGCTCACGGCATGACGTTCCTGGTATTCGCTCATATCTATCCTGGTCATAGCACCTTCGTCATCAAAAAGATATTCGGCAAGGGCTTTGGCTAATTCAGTTTTTCCTACCCCGGTGGTACCCAGGAACAGGAAGGAGCCAATCGGTTTTTTCTGATCCTGTAATCCGGCCCGGCTTCTTCTCACCGCGTCACTTACTGCCTGGATAGCCTCTTCCTGACCGACAACTCTCCGGTGTAATTCTTCTTCAAGGTGTAATAATTTCTCGCGTTCACTTTGAAGCATTTTCTTCACCGGAATTCCGGTCCATTTGGCTACAACTTCAGCGATATCTTCATTGGTGACCTCTTCCTTTATAAGTGACTTTCCTTTCTGGTTTTCTTCCAGCTGCTCCTGTAATTTGGTAAGACGCTCTTGTTCTTCTTTTATCTTTCCGTAGCGCAACTCGGCCACTTTCCCATAATTTCCTTCCCTCTCAGCACGTTCAGCTTCAAGCTTGTATTCTTCAATATTTGATTTTGCAGTCTGAATATTGTCAACTACATCTTTTTCATTTTTCCACTGCGCATGAAGCTCATTACGTTCATCTTTAAGGTTTGCCAGATCTGCTCTCAAAGTTTTCAACTTAGCTTCATCTTTTTCCCGTTTTATGGCTTCCATCTCAATTTCGAGCTGCATGATCCTGCGGTCCAAAACATCAAGTTCTTCGGGCTTTGAATTGATCTCCATTCTAAGTCGGGCTGCGGCTTCATCCATCAGGTCAATTGCCTTATCGGGTAAAAACCTGTTTGTGATATAGCGTTGTGAAAGTTCTACGGCAGCTATAATAGCTTCATCCTTGATGCGTACCTTGTGATGGGTTTCATATTTTTCTTTAATTCCCCGAAGAATGGAAATTGCACTTTCAGTATCTGGCTCGTCTACCATCACCTTTTGAAAACGTCTTTCCAGAGCTTTATCTTTCTCGAAATATTTTTGATATTCATCAAGAGTGGTTGCGCCAATGGCTCTTAACTCACCTCTGGCCAACGCAGGTTTAAGGATGTTTGCGGCGTCCATAGCTCCCTGTCCGCCACCTGCGCCTACAAGGGTGTGGATCTCATCAATGAATAATACTATATTTCCTTCGCTGGAAGTAACTTCCTTGATCACAGCCTTCAGACGTTCTTCAAATTCTCCTTTGTACTTGGCACCTGCAATGAGAGCCCCCATGTCTAAAGAATAAATTTGCTTGTCTTTCAGGTTTTCAGGAATATCCCCGGCCACGATCCTATGTGCAAGGCCTTCGGCAATAGCAGTTTTACCAACTCCCGGTTCCCCGACCAACATTGGGTTGTTTTTGGTTCTCCTGGAAAGTATTTGAAGTACCCTGCGTATCTCTTCATCCCGGCCGATCACTGGATCTAGTTTTCCTTCTTCGGCCAGCTTGTTCAAATGGTTGGCATATTTATTTAGGGAATTATAAGTCTCTTCTGCACTTTGAGAAGTCACCTTTTCACCTTTTCGCAATTCCTGAATGGCTGCTTTTAATCCCTTTTCCGAAGCTCCCTGATCTTTAAGGATCTGTGCTACCTTACTGGAAGAGTTGAAAATGGCTAGAATGATGTGTTCTATAGATACATACTCGTCTTCCATTTTTTTGGCGATAGAAGAAGCTTCCGTTAAAGTTCGGGAGGCATCTCTGGATAACATGATGTCGCCACCGCTCACCTTCGGAAAGCTTTGCAGGGTCTTATCTAATATTTGCTGAAAAAGCGAAATATTGATATTTAATTTCTTCAGCAGAAACGGAGTAACATTTTCATCAACCAGGCTGATGGCTTTGAAAATATGTTCGTTCTCTATTTGCTGGTGCCCGAATTCCTGGGCGAGTTGTTGGGCCTGTTGAATGGCCTCCTGTGATTTTATGGTAAAATTGTTCAGGTTCATAGTCTTTGTTTTTTTAGAATTAGCAATTCATATACCAGTAGAAGGAGGCGGACAAAATGACCTGTTATTGTACATTTTTACTGACTTTTTGTCTCATATAAAGGTAGCTAAAAATCACCTTTTTGGACAGACATTAGTTAAAAATTAGTGCTCCAGAACTTAAAAATGCCAACGAGAAATAGTAATTTTATCGAAAATAAAAATCATGGGATTATTTGATAAAGTATTTAAAAGTCAGCGAGATATATCTAAAGAAGAGATCACAGAAGTGCCGTGGCATCCATTGACAGATCAAAACCAGATCGAAGTCATTAAGGAAGAGTCAAAAGAAAGGACGGTTGTGGTTTTTAAGCATTCTACACGATGTGGAATCAGTCGTATGGTTCTTAATACTTTTGAAAAAGAGGTAGATGTGAAAACAGGTGAGGAGTTCAAATTGTACTTTTTAGATCTTATTGCTAATCGTGGGGTTTCAAATGAAATTGCTGATCATTTCGATGTACGTCATGAAAGTCCGCAAATGTTGATCATTAAGGAAGAAAAGGTAGTCCATCATGCTTCTCATCATTCAATTTCGGCAACCGATATTGAAGAGTATTTATAGCCAAATTGTGCTTTAAGTTAAATCGCTAAAAGTTGTTTAATTTATTCACAATCAAGTTTTTAAAATTTTGTTTTGGAGGTATATTAGCCTTAATAACTAATTTTTAAAAACTTTTATTATGGAAAAGAAAAGAGAAGAAGAGGAGAAAAGACGCCATGAAGGGGAAAGGAAAGAACGTCATTCCCAACAGGCTGCAGGTGATCGCGATAAGCAACGCAAAGAGGACGCCGAGAGAGAAAGAGACATGGAGCGTGAACCTAATCGGGAACATAGAAAAGAAGACCGTCATTAGAATCAAGTAAAAAAAAGAGCCGCTAAATGCGGCTCTTTATATACATATAGAACTGGTTACTTTTTCTTAGGTTGAAAAACGGGAAGTAGCTTGGTGCTTACCTCTCCAAATCCAAGCCTGTGTTTTCCCTTTTGACAATGACCGCGCATAATTACTGTGTCATTATCTTCAATGAATTTTCGTTCGCTACCATCATTTAGCTTGATAGGCTTTTCACCTTTCCAGGCTAATTCTAGCATAGATCCATAAGAATCTGGGGTTGGACCCGAAATTGTTCCAGATCCCATCATGTCTCCTGAGATCACAGGGCAACCGTTCACCGTGTGGTGAGCTAATTGCTGACTCATATTCCAGTATAGGTACTTGAAATTTGATTTTGAAACTCTTGTTTCTTCACCATTTTCAGGTTTAATGAAGACTTCCAGATCAATGTCAAAACTTTTCTTTCCTTTATATTTTAAATATGGTAAAAGCTCCTTTTCGGGTTTTGGACTTTCGGTTCTAAAAGGCTCCAAAGCATCAAGTGTTACGATCCATGGAGAAATAGAGGAGGCGAAGTTCTTTGCAAGGAACGGCCCTAGTGGCACATACTCCCAGGTTTGAATATCGCGGGCACTCCAGTCATTGAATAAAACTAGTCCGAAAATATAATCTTCAGCTTCTTCAATTGGAATAGGTTCTCCTAAATGGTTCGCATCGGTAGTTATAAACGCCATTTCGAGTTCAAAATCCACTCTTTGGGATGGTCCAAAAACAGGCTCATCTGCGTCTTTTGGTTTGGTCTGTCCCTGAGGTCTGTGTACCGGGATTCCGCTAGGAATAATTGACGAACTTCTTCCGTGGTATCCTACAGGAATGTGCAGCCAATTGGGTAACAAAGCGTTATCAGGATCACGGAACATCGTTCCCACGTTGGTAGCGTGTTCTTTACTGGAGTAAAAATCGGTATAATCTCCAACCTGCACCGGAAGCTGCATTTCAATCTCATCAAGACCAAAAAGCACCACTTTGCGGTGTTCGTCGTTGTCTCTTAGTTGTGAATTTTCAGCATCAAAGATCTCCGCGATACGGTTTCTCACCAGTCTCCAGGTCTTTTTCCCATCAGAGATGAAATCGTTTAGAGTATCTTGTAAAAATATATCATCGGTTAACGGGATGCCATCAAAATAACCTAATTGATGAAGCGCTCCCAGGTCAATGGCTGTATCTCCAATGCGGGTACCAATAGTGATCACATCTTCTCTGGTCAAAAAGACTCCGAAAGGGATATTCTGAATAGGAAAATCAGAATCCTCAGGGACTTCTAACCAGGTTTTTCTATTTGGATCGTTAGCGGTAATAGGCATAATAAATGTTGGTATTTTGTTAAAATCAATTCGAACCAAATATATTATTTTCTAGGAAAGAACCGAATGTATTTGCTATTTTTGAGGATTATTTAACGTAAAAAAATCATATGCAAAGGGATACGGAATTATTTGATTTAATTGCTGAAGAAAAGGAAAGACAGCTCAACGGCCTGGAGTTGATCGCTAGTGAGAATTTTGTGAGCGATCAAGTGCTTGAAGCGGCAGGGTCTGTGTTAACTAATAAATATGCTGAAGGATACCCGGGCAAAAGATATTATGGCGGTTGTGAAGTGGTTGATGAAGTTGAAAATCTTGCAATAGAACGCCTGAAAGAACTTTTTAACGCTGAATATGCCAACGTGCAGCCGCATTCTGGATCGCAGGCAAACACTGCTGTGTTCCATGCATGTTTAAAACCCGGAGATAAATTTCTTGGATTTGACCTTTCTCATGGAGGACACCTTACTCACGGTTCTCCCGTGAACTTCTCTGGAAAATTATATCAACCTGTATTTTACGGGGTGGATGAAAAGACCGGTTTGATCGATTATGACGAAGTCGCTCGAATCGCTGAAAAAGAGCAACCAAAGTTGATCATCGCCGGTGCATCAGCTTATTCAAGAGAGATCGATTATAAAAGATTCCGTGAAATAGCCGATAGTGTAGGGGCAATTTTGTTTGCAGATATCGCCCATCCGGCAGGACTTATTGCTAAAGGTCTGCTAAGTGATCCACTACCTCACTGTCATGTGGTTTCATCTACGACCCATAAAACTCTTAGAGGTCCTCGTGGAGGGATCATTATGATGGGGAAAGATTTTGATAATCCTTTCGGAGAGAAATTAAAGAACGGAAACTTAAAGAAAATGTCCACTCTTCTAAACAGTGCTGTTTTTCCCGGAAATCAGGGAGGTCCTTTGGAGCATATCATTGCTGCAAAAGCGGTAGCCTTTGGAGAAGCGTTGACAGATGAATTCCTTCACTATATGGTGCAGGTAAAGAAGAATGCCAAGGCTATGGCGGCTGCATTCGTGGAGAAAGATTACCAGGTAATTTCTGGTGGTACAGATAACCATATGATGTTGATCGATCTACGCAACAAGAATATCTCAGGAAAAGAGGCAGAGGAAGCATTAGGGAAAGCTGATATAACTGTCAATAAGAACATGGTGCCGTTTGACGATAAGTCTCCTTTTGTGACTTCAGGAATTCGTATTGGTACACCTGCTGTAACAACACGTGGACTTGTTGAAAAGGACATGAAAACCATTGTAGATCTTATAGACCGTGTCATCATGAACCATGAAAATGAAGAAAAACTTGAAGCTATTGGAAATGAAGTTTCAGAAATGATGAAGGGAAAACCTCTTTTTAAGAGTTAAGACCTTATAAATTTTAAAAATGTAACTGCCGGAAAACCTGATTTTTTCGGCAGTTTTTTTATTCTTCATTTTGAGACGTTATCCACTCATAGGCTCCCAGGTCTGGATTATCGGTACGATCATTTTGTAACAGATCCTTCGGAACTTCCATCGCGGTTGAAAGGTTTCCAACATCTATGGCAGGGGAGCTTTTCTGTAAACTGAAATTATTGTCAAGCGGATTCCAGAAATAAGGATTTTCGTTCAGAATGATATTTTGATAGTAATCGGGATTATTGAAATCATAGAGAGGATCATCTATTGCGGAAGGATCGTCAAATTTTATCAGGCAGTTTTCCAGATGAAGGTTGAAATCGGCTTCTTCGGTTCTGTAATAAAAAAGTTCATTATTTTCATTTCCGAAGATGATACAATTGGAGAATTTAGCCAGATCCAGGTCAAAGATTTCCAGTCCATTTTTTGTTTCCCGGAAATTTTGCAGATAGACAGCAGGGTATTCACGATAACCTTGCTGCCAGTAATTTGCCAGGGTAGCGTGCTTGAAAATGTAATTTCCACCTAGAATTTGTACCGAAGCCTGACCGCTGTTATTGACCACCAGGTTTTCTGCAAAGAGCTTTGCATTGGTCGCACGAATTCCATTTACGGAAGAGTTGTAGATTTGGGAATTTTTCAGCTGAAGGCTGGGAGCCGCTTTCGTGGTATCTCCATTTACCAAAAGGCCAATACTTGCATTTTTAATGGTAGTGTAATTGATCATGTTTTCCACGCTGCCTTCCTGTATCCAGATCGCTCCCCATTGGCCGGGTATTTCCTGAAATTGTGATTCCAGCCGGTCACTTTGAAAGATTACTTCATTCTCAAGTTTTTCACGATCTATGCTGAAAGTGCCGTTCACATGAAGAGAAGCATTTTCGGAAACTATGATTCCGCTTTCCGAATGAAAATGGACCCTTGCACCTGGGGCGATGTTTAAGGTTTTTCCTGAAGGTACAGCGGCATAACCATAGATCACGTATGGTTTTTCGTTCGAAAAATTCAGTTGTTCATCGTTTAGGTAGAATCCTTGTACCCGTACTTCTTCCCCCAGTTCATTTGTTCCGGTAGGAATGGTTTCAATTATTCCATTCCCGTCTTTTTTCGGGTACAGGAAAATTGCATCTTTTACCAGGGTGAGAATAGGGATTTCCTGTAAATGGTTTTCGGAACGAAATTGAAGGTGGTCTTCATAAATAAATTCCGGTTGGTCTCTTTGCTGAAGGTTTACTGTGGTTTCAATAAAGATGTAGATGCTGTCATTTGCCAGCACTTCCATATCCATAAAAGATTTCCCAGGCACCCCGTCTACGTTCAGACGGTAAGCAGAAGCTTCTCCTTTTTTTAAACTTATAGACGGAATATTAAGATCTTCATTGGTGCGGTTGTAAACTTTGAGAGCGTAAGTTGCCGAACTTATAGTAGTGAAGACCGTATCCAGGAAAACAGTGTCGGTAGAAAATTTGAGGTTTCCGGTGCTTTCCACGGTTTCAAAATCAGATCTGCATGAACTCCAAAAGATCAAGAGAATCAATAAACCGAATGTGGAAAGATATCTCATCTTTTATGGAAGACAGTACGAAGGTCTTCGGTGATCTTAGTTGGTCGCTTGGTATGCGCGTCAAGAAGACACCACATAGATTTTGCGGCTACCAAAACCTCCCCTGATTTTGCATTTTTAATATTTACAAAGCGTTCGGAAGTTACAAAAGTGGTTTCTCCAACGTAGGTCTCGATCAGGATCTCATCTCCCAGAAAAGCTTGTTTCTTATAATCTATCTCATGCCTGATGACCACCCAGATAAAATCCCTTTTCAGTTGTTCTGTAGCGCGTACTTCCCAGTGTTCCTTAGCGATATCCTGGATCCACTGCACATACACCACGTTATTGACGTGATCCAGATCGTCTAAATCCTCTTTTGTCACCTTGCGGTGATGGGTATATATTTCTGCAGGTACTACCATCTAGTTCTCCTTGATCACTACCTCAAACAAGGTGTCCCAGTCTTTTCCGGTTACATAAAGTTTTTTGGTGTTCGGGTTGTAGGCGATCCCGTTGAGTACATCATTATCAGGATCCAGGACGTCTTTATTCCCTAGAAGGTCTCGCAATCCCTGGAAATTAATGACCCCTTCAATGGCCCCATTTTCCGGATTGATAATAGCGACTCCGTCTTTTTGATAGGTGTTCGCGTAAATTTTTCCCTCCACCCATTCTAGCTCGTTTAACTTGGTTGAAATTGTTCGGTGGGTAACAGTTTGTATGAAAGATTCTTCGGCCAAAGTTTCAGAATTCAGGATCCAGATCTTTTCGCTGCCGTCACTTTTGAATAGTTTTTCACCATTATTGGTAAGACCCCAGCCTTCCTGACTTTCGTTGTAAGCGAAACTATCAATCTTCTCGAAAGTATCTACATCATAAATAAATCCTTCACCTTCCTTCCATGTAAGCTGATAGATCTTGTCGTTTAATATGGTGATCCCTTCAGCAAAAAAACTCGCGGGTATAGAAATTGAACGCTGAACCTCACCGGTTTCCAGATCTACCTTTCTTAATGAAGATTTTCCATAATGACCGGTACTTTCATAAAGTTCATCTTTATAAAATTCCAGCCCCTGGGTGTAGGCGTCTGTTGCGTGAGGGTAGGAGTTGATCACTTCATAGGTGTAAGATTTTGGAGCTACATTATTAAAAAGAGTCAATTGCTTGGCCACTTCTTTAACTGTTCCTTCGGAATATAATTTAGCTGTAAGATCCCATTTTCCAAGTTTTTCATTTTCGAAGGTATGATTAAGGGATTCTGAAGCAGAAGTTTTTTTCAATCGTTGGTCATGTAAGAAATAAACTACCGAATCGATCTTGTTGTTATCGGAAGAATTTACCCGTGCCTGGATACTTTCTCCTAACTGAAATTCGGTTTTCTCCCCCGTAATTTCAAGGGAATATTCAGAACTTTCATCTTCGTGGTCGTTTCCGCAGGCAACTATTGCAGTCCCTAAAAATAACAGGAACAGGGAGTTAAATATTTTCATCAAGAATGTAGATTTTTAAGCAAGTTAAATTAATTAATTCAGTTTAGAAAATGCTTGCAAAAAGTATGAAAGGTTGTATATTTGCCCCGGCAAGTCCCACACAACCAGCTCCTGCTGAATCCCCCAGGGCGGGAACGCAGCAAGGGTAAGCGGTCGTAGCGGTGTGATGTGGGTAGCTTGCCATTTTTTGTTTTCGCTAGTGAAATTTTGTTGCATCTTTGCAGCATGAAAGAAAACAAAACTTCTAAAGTTGTTCTCATAACCGGCGCTTCTTCCGGGATTGGAAAAGCCATTGCAGAATACCTTCTAACTAAAGATTTTATCGTTTTTGGAACTAGTAGAAATCCGGGGAATAAACCTTCCGCATTTCCTATGGTCGCTCTTGATGTGACCAAAACTGAGACCATTAAAGCTGCCGTTGCCGAAGTTATCTCTAAAGCCGGAAAGATCGACGTACTTGTCAATAATGCAGGTGTAGGTATCACCGGACCAATAGAGGAAACTCCGGATGAAGAGATCAAATATGCTTTTAATACCAATTATTTCGGTCCTATCAATGTCATTAAGGCAGTACTGCCTGAAATGCGAAAAAACAGGGGTGGTCTTATCATAAATGTAACTTCTATTGCCGGGTATATGGGATTGCCTTACCGCGGAATCTATTCAGCTTCAAAAGGTGCATTGGAGATTACTACAGAAGCTTTCAGAATGGAACTTAAGGCTTTTAATATCAAGATGACCAATGTAGCCCCGGGAGATTTTGCGACCAATATCGCTGCCGGAAGGTACCATGCGCCACTTCTTGAAGGATCTCCGTATGAATCCCAATATGGGAAAACCCTGGAACTTATGAATCAGCATGTGGATGAAGGTCAGGACCCCGGAGTTATGGCAGATGCTGTTTATAAGATCATTCAGGCAAAGAACCCCAAAGTACATTATAGGGTAGGGGAGCCACTTCAGAAATTTTCAGTTGCTTTAAAACGCATTCTGCCCGATAAACTTTATGAGAGGTTGCTGCTAAAACATTATAAATTGTAGTTTTGCATCAATCTGAAAACAAAATTTTCAGTCTATTATTCATTTTTTACACAACACACTATGAAATTTTTTATTGATACTGCAAACCTTGATCAAATTAAGGAAGCTCAGGAACTGGGAGTTCTTGACGGAGTGACTACCAATCCTTCCTTGATGGCTAAAGAAGGGATCACGGGGAAAGACAATATTTTTAAGCACTACAAAAAGATCTGCGAGATAGTAGATGGAGATGTTAGTGCAGAAGTAATCGCTACAGATCTTGAAGGGATCATTAGAGAAGGTGAGGAGCTTGCTGAATTGCACGAGCAGATCATTGTAAAAGTGCCAATGATCAAAGAAGGTGTGAAAGCGATCAAATACTTCAGCGATAAAGGGATCAAAACTAACTGTACACTTGTATTTTCAGCAGGACAGGCTCTTTTAGCCGCTAAAGCCGGTGCTACTTATGTTTCTCCTTTTATTGGAAGATTAGATGATATTTCTACAGACGGATTAAATCTTATTTCTGAAATTAGGTTGATCTATGATAATTACGGATTTGAAACTGAGATTCTGGCTGCCTCTGTGCGTCACACCATGCACGTAATTGATTGCGCGAAGATTGGTGCTGATGTGATGACAGGACCTTTATCTTCTATTACTGGACTATTAAATCATCCATTGACAGATATTGGACTTGAAAAATTCCTTGCAGATTACAAAAAGGGAAACTAGGTTAACCTATTACTTATAAAGTGAAAAAGCTTTTATTCTCGGAATAAAAGCTTTTTTGTTTGCAATATTTTTGTTCTACCTATTCAGGAACTCCAGGATTCTGCTTTCAAATTCAGGAGAATTTATAAAAGCATCCCCTATTACTACTTTTCCAGCATCATCCAGGAAAAGTAATTTGTTGAGATAGTACTGAAAAAACCTTTTGTTAATTTGGGTTTGTCCCAGCTGATATTCAAAATCCTTATTGTAATTATATTTTTGAACCGCTATTTTCCATGCCGTTGTTTCATCAATGTCAAGGTTAATGCCTACAAAATTGATCTCGGGATATTTTCTTCTAAGTTCTTGAATGAGTTTATGGTCCTCCTGGTGGCCATCCTTATAAATTGACCAGAGAAAAATGATCGTTGGTTTGTCAACTATATTTAAAAACGGTACAAACTCTTCCTTGGTATTTATTAAAGGAACATCTTTAATTTCTGTTCCTGGAAGGTATGCAAGCTGGATCGTACCTAACTGCTCCATATCCTTTACCTGATCTTCAGGAAAACCGTTTTTTCGCAGCGCTTCTAAAATGACCTTGATGTCTTCCCTGCTTCTAGCCAGTACAATTCCTTTAGCGCCAAGTTTTAATAAGAAATGATTTTTAAGTGAAGGAATTTTAATTAGATCCCCCACCATTTTAATCCTGTTTAATATATTCTTGGTATTTGCGCGATCAAAGCATTCTTCGTGATCCTTGTGAGTTCTCTTGCAAAGTTCCAGGGATTTATTAGTAAGATAATTTTCAATAAATCTTTTATAGGCCGCAGTTTCCTGAAGGCTGGTGTCATTAAAAACTACATTTTTTCGGTACTCATAGAAATTGTCAGGCAATTTCTGTTGATATTCTGTATAATACTTGCTAATGAGGTAGATGTAACGTTCTTTAAGATCATAAGATTCATAATTAATGATCTTCTCTGCAAGAGTTACGAATTCCGGAGAAAATTTCTTTTTTACTTTAAGTCTTTCCAGGTGTTCCAGTCTGTTTCTCTTGATAGAATCGGTTTGCTTTAAAAATTCAGAGGGAGAGGTTTTATAAAAAGATAACAAAAGGTCTGCATTGGCCTCATCAAGTAAGAACATTTCGGTAATGAAATTATTCTCTGCCTCCCCCGTTCCACTAAAATGTAAGGATTCATCAAAGGCAAGCGTGTTTGCTCTTATTAAGAGGCTGTCACCCGGGGAAATATAAAAATGCTGTATTTCGGGCCTGTGCCCGAAACTATAAATGCCCTGCTGAACGCTGTCTATCCGGTAGCTGAATCTATTCCGGTCATCAAGACGAATACTGTCCAGGATTTTCCCATTTTTCTGAAGAACAATATATTCCGAAGTAGGATTGACGATTTCACCCCCTAAATAAGCTGAATTGGTTTGGTTTGATGGTGAATTATCGCAGGAATAAAATGAAATGAAAATAAAGCCTAAGAGATAGGCTGCTAACCATTTAAGTGCAGATATATTTTTAAAAAGTGTCTTCAAAAGCTGGGGGCTGAATTTTATCGGAAAGCAAAAATAGACCTAGAACCCTGTCTGGGCTGTTAATTGAACGTTAAAAGCATAATTAAAAAAGTTAATCTTTTAGGGAATGGTCTTAAATGGCTACTTTTGCAAAAATTTAGAAAATAATATATGTTATCAGTTTCAAATCTATCTGTTCAATTTGGTAAAAGAGTTTTGTTTGATGAAGTAAACACAACCTTTACTCAAGGTAACTGCTATGGAGTTATCGGGGCGAACGGTGCCGGGAAATCTACCTTTTTAAAGATCCTTAGTGGTAAGTCTGAACCCACATCCGGGCATGTTCATCTTGAACCGGGAAAAAGGATGTCTGTACTTGAGCAAAACCATAACCTTTATGATGAATATCCGGTTCTGGAAACCGTGATCATGGGGAACAAGCCGCTCTTCCAGATCAAAAAAGAAATGGATGCCATTTATGCAAAGGAAGACTTCAGTGATACTGATGGTGAAAGAGTAGGAGTACTGCAGGTTGAGTTCGAGGAAATGAATGGGTGGAATGCCGACAGTGAAGCAGCTACTTTACTTTCAAACCTTGGGATCAAAGCAGATAACCATTATACGCTAATGGGTGACCTGGATAACAAGTTAAAGGTACGGGTGTTATTAGCACAAGCTTTATTTGGGAATCCTGATGTTTTGATCATGGATGAGCCTACCAACGACCTGGATTATGAGACGATCAGCTGGTTGGAGAACTTCCTGGCTAACTATGAAAACACGGTAATTGTTGTATCTCACGACCGTCACTTCCTGGATTCCGTTTGTACGCATATTTCAGATATTGACTTTGGAAAGATCAACCACTATAGTGGTAACTATACCTTCTGGTATGAGTCTTCTCAACTGGCAGCACGCCAGAGAGCTCAGCAGAACAAAAAGGCTGAAGAAAAGAAGAAGGAGCTTCAGGAGTTCATTCAGCGTTTTAGCGCCAACGTAGCAAAGTCTAAACAGGCGACTTCCCGTAAAAAGATGATCGAGAAATTGAATATTGAGGATATTAAGCCTTCCAGTAGAAGGTATCCTGCCATCATTTTTGAGAGAGAGCGTGAAGCGGGAGACCAGATCCTCAATGTTGAGAATCTTGCTGCCTCCATCGAAGGGGAAACTCTTTTTAAAGATGTGAATATAAACCTTGCAAAGGGCGATAAAGTTGTGGTTTACTCTAAAGATTCCAGAGCGACTACTGCCTTTTACGAGATCCTAAATGGGAAGCAGGAAGCTTTGAACGGTAAATACAGTTGGGGAATTACCACCAACCAGTCATACCTTCCGTTAGATAACTCAGAATATTTTGAGAACGACCTAACCCTTGTTGACTGGTTAAGACAATGGGCCAAGACCGAAGAAGAGAGAGAAGAAGTTCACATTAGGGGATTCCTTGGAAAAATGATCTTTAGCGGGGAGGAGGCTTTGAAAACTTCCCGGGTACTGTCTGGAGGTGAAAAAGTTCGTTGTATGCTGAGTCGTATGATGATGATGAGAGCAAACGTTCTTATGCTTGATGAGCCTACCAACCACCTGGATCTTGAATCGATCACGGCCTTCAATAATTCCCTTAAGAACTTTAAAGGAACCGTACTTTTCACAACTCATGACCATGAATTTGCTCAAACCGTGGCGAACAGAGTTATCGAACTTACTCCGGGAGGAGCTATTGATCGTTACTTAAGCTTTGATGAATATATGAGCGACAAAAAGATCAAAGAGCAGCGCGAAAAAATGTATGCGGCCGGGAAGTAATACCTTGTTTAAAATAAAATAAGAAGGGTGATCTATTTGATCACCCTTTTTTTATACGCCTTGTTCTAAAAAACCGGTAAATATCCCAGGTTCCCAATAGAACAAAGATTATGGCAACAATTATTCTAAAGGTATTATAAGGCTCACCCATATAAAAGGTGTAAAGCCTGTATCCACCATAGATCAGGAAGGCAATCCCAATGATCAGGCTAAAATATCCTTTCGCCGGGCGGCTTTCCTTCATATTATTCGTTTCCTGGGAATGTAGTTTCTGCAATTTTTAAGGCTTCATCATAGTGTGAGGAAATGGCAAATAACTGTACTTGTCCGGGCAGTCCACCTCCAAAACCGGCTCTCAATCCGGAATCAAAATCGTTGCGAACCCTTGTATGGATGCCGGCTTTTTCCATTAGCTCCTGGAGATATTGCACATTTACCTCAGAACCGGTATAGACTCTTTTATATTGATCTTCTGAACTCATATTGGATAGTTTTATGCTAATTTAATAATAGCTGGCAACCAAGATATGGGTTTTAGTCAGAGTTTAACACTATGCGTTGTAAAATTTGCTGTTCCAGTTACCTGAACTAAAGTTCTTTCCAAGGCTAATCCCGTAAAAGAAGATTAAAGCTATTGTCGATTTAAAAGTATACAGGAACAAAATGAGGAATTCTGAAGTAGCCTGATACCGTGAAAAAAATATCTCCCTTATTCCGAAGGTTAACAATATGCTGGCGAAAAAGCTGAAAATGATCAGAGTTTCCAGGTTTTTGAGGGGCCACATAAGCACTTTTCTTAACGGATGAATGTCTTGTCCCCATTTGTGAATAAGATAGTAGTAATTGTTGCCTATTGGGCTAAAGAGCATTGGATCATCTGCATTCTCCAATCTGAAGTATTCTGCAGGTGCAATGATGGAGAATCCCCGAAGGGTAGTGCTGTGTTTTTTCTCCAGCTCTTTAATTGCAAAAATAGCTCCTGGAGGTAATTCTCCTTTAAAATATTTTGTATTCAAAAAACGAAGTCGGTATTGAATACATATTTTCTTTATTTGGGAAATATGGAAAATTCGGTCGGGCTCCAGGAGATCGATATTAAAATCATTTCTATCAATATCTAAAGCGTCTCCTTGTTGGATTCGGTCAAGGATCTGTTGTTCTGTTTCCGCTTCCGCATTTATAAAATCTTTTATTCCCTGGAGTAATTCCTCTTCTGAAATTTCTTTTTTCCGCAGCGATTTTAAACGTTCGTGTAGATTCGTTCTTTCAAGCATCATAGTCCTTCGTTCTTTCAAGCATCATAGTCCTTCGTTCTTTAAACTTCCTAAAATAAGGAATAACACTTCAAGTTGCAAAAAGTTGATTGTGAATGAATTATAAATTTTTATTAAAGCTTGTGGGGTTAAAAAAAGATTAAAGCGTCAAAAAACGGTGCTTTGTGTATAGCTTAATTAGTAACTTATTAATAAACCAATAAAAATTATGAGAATCATGGATTTTTTAAAGAATGCAAAGTTCCTTTTTACATTATCTATTGCGATTATGATTGCCAGTTGTGGTCCTAAAGTTAATACAGATAAAAGGGTTGCAGTGGATATGGACTCGTTTTCCAGTTACGCTTTCTTGCCTAATCAGGATACTATTAAAACGTCTAACTATGATAATAAACTAGTAAATGAAATGGTGATCGGCTATATCAATGATGAAATGACAGATCAAGATTACCGGCTGGATAGGGAGCAACCTGATCTCCTGGTTTATTACCATCTTATGATGGATGAAGCAACTGCCGTAAATTCTGTGCCGGTATACACTAATTATAGCTATTACAGGCCCGGTTATTACGTAGGGCCGTATTACAGGGATTTCGCCTACAATAACTATTATACTATTCCCCGGCTTTCAGGGGAGCATATAAAACAGGTTTCCTATAAGGAAGGAACTCTGGTTATAGATCTTATTGACAGGAGAACCAAGGAGATAATCTGGCGTGGTACGGCAAATGATGTAATTAGTCCGGGTGACCTGGACGCTGAAATTAGATCTTATGTAAATGCCATTTTTGAAAAATTTCCGAAATAAGTAATTCAGTTATCTAAATTAAAAAAGCCATTCAGTTTCTGAATGGCTTTTTGTTTTTATAAGGTCAATGGCTGTTATCTTAATTCAGCTCCCAGTTGTTTTTCAAAGTTCTGCTGAAGCTTAGACATGATCTTATCGATCTGTTTATCTGTAAGTGTTTTAAAATCATCTTGCAGAATGAAACTTACCGCATAACTTTTCTTTCCTTCCGGAAGGTTTTCTCCTTCATAAACATCGAACAGATTAACATTTTTCAAAAGCTTCTGTTCAGTTTTGTAGGACAGGTTGTAAATATCTTCAAAGCTAACTGTCTTGTCAAGTAATAACGCGAAATCTCTGCGCACCGGTTGGAACTTGGAAATATCCTTGAACTTGTTCATTTGATTTTTTGAGACCTCGATCACCTCATCCCAATTAAAATCTGCATAAAGTACTTCCTGGTTAATATCAAAGCTCTTAAGGATCTTCTTTTTAACTACCCCAAATTCAACCATTTTGGTCTTTCCAAAACTTAGGATCATTCCTTCGGAAAAAACATCATTCTTAACAGGTGAAGATTTCAGGTTGGTAATGCCAAGCCTTTCAAGAACTGCTTGTACTACTCCCTTCAAGTAAAAGAAATCACCTTTTTTTAGAGGACTGCTCCAGGTTTCGGCCATTCTGTTTCCGGAAACAAAAACAGAAAGATGCTTATTCTCCATTCTTCCGCTTTCGTACTGATGATAGGTCTTTCCGAATTCAAAGAATTTAAGGTCTCCGCGTTTTCTGTTGAGGTTATAGCTAACCGCTTCAAGCCCTGAAAAAAGCAGGGATTGACGCATAACAGACAGATCCTGGCTTAAAGGATTCAGCATCTTAACTGAATATTCTTCTTTAAGCTGCTCACTTAATTTGTTGTGGGCCGGGGAAGTAAGCGAGTTAGCCATGGTTTCGTAGAAGCCCTGACCAACCAATTGTCCTGCGATCAAATTCTGAAGTTTATAATCTTCAAAACGTGTAGAGTTCGCAACCGAAGCATTGATCTTTTCACCAAACTTTATATTGTTGTATCCATAGACCCTTAGGATCTCTTCAATAACATCTGCTTCTCTCTTTACATCAACACGATAAGGAGGAATGGTAAGTCCCATCCCGGTCTCAGTAACGTTGTTTACCCTGATTTCAAGAGAGGTCAAAATTGATTTAATGGTTTCCTTCTCAAGATTCTGCCCAATTAGCGTATTGATCTTGTCATAGGTAAGGAAAACCGGAAAATCTTCAATTTTATTCGGATAATGATCGTCCACATCACTGGTTACATTACCGCCTGCCAATTCCTGGATAAGTAAAACTGCGCGTTTTATAGCATAATCTGCGATATTTGGATCGATACCTCTTTCATATCTGAACGAGGCATCTGTATTCAAGCCATGACGTTTTGCGGTCTTTCGCACAGATACCGGGTTGAAATATGCACTTTCAATAAAGATCTTTGTAGTGCTTCGGGTAACCCCGCTTTCAAGTCCTCCAAAAACTCCCGCGATAGCAAGTGGTTTTTCAGTATCACAGATCATTAGATCTTCCTCATGCAACTCTCTCTCTACTTCATCAAGCGTAGTGAATTTAGTTCCTGCAGGAAGTGTTTTGACGTGTATTTCGTTACCAACGATTTTATCGGCATCAAAAGCGTGAAGAGGTTGTCCCAGTTCATGCATAACGTAATTCGTTACGTCTACCACATTGTTTTTTGGAGTGATCCCTATAGCTTTCAACCTGTTTTGAAGCCATTTTGGAGAATCGGTGATCTTTATATCTGAAAGGGTAACTCCGCAATAACGAGGTGCCATGTCATAGTTGTCGATCTTTACGGGAATCCTTAAGTTTCGGCTGTCTACATGAAAGCTGCTAACAGAAGGAGTGATCAGTTCATGGATCTCTCCCTGTTGCTGAAATCCCGCCTTGAGGTCACGGGCAACGCCCCAGTGACTCATAGCGTCAGCACGGTTAGGAGTCAATCCTATTTCATATACATGATCATCTTCGATCTCAAATAATTCGGCAACGGGAGTTCCGGGTACCAATTCATTATCCAGTACCATTATGCCGTCATGGCTTTTTCCAAGGCCTAACTCATCTTCAGCGCAGATCATTCCATGACTGCTCTCTCCACGGATCTTACTTTTCTTGATCTCCCAGGGAGTTCCCTGTTCGTCATAAAGAGTGGTTCCTACTGTAGCGACAGGAACTTTTTGGCCTGCAGCCACGTTAGGAGCTCCACAAACTATTTGGACAGGATCTACTTCGCCCACATTTACGGTGGTTACTTTTAATCGGTCTGCATTAGGGTGTTGTTCACAGGTAAGTACTTCGCCTATGACCACTCCTTTTAAACCACCTTTAACACTTTGGAATGAATGTATTCCTTCAACTTCCAATCCCAGGTCAGTAAGAAGTTCTCCGGTTTTTTCCGGATCCTGGTTGATCTTGATAAATTGTTTAAGCCAGTTATATGAAATTTTCATTGAGTCAATTTTTCCAGCAGCAAAGATAGTATTACCAACGGTATTGACATAATTTTAATAAGACACTCTAAAAAACAAAAAACAGGGAGGAAAGCCATGGCTTTCCTCCCTGTTTTAATTAGATTCCCAAAAATCTATTTACTCATATTCATGGCATATACTTTTTGCCAGTCGTCATTATCAGTTTTTTCGAAGATCACCCATTTCATTTGATTATCGGAAATTCTTTCAATTTCATGTTTTAATACTACTTCCTCACCGGTCCTTTCAGTAAAGTGATCCATGAATTCATATTTCTTGTCACCCAATTTTTTCATCTTCATACTTGATACCTGGATGCCCTGCAAATTGTTAGGATTAATATAGGCTACATCATATTCGTCGTCAATTGCATCGTAAGCAATAACCCGAATTCCTTCAGAATTACCATCCTCTCCAAAGTGATGGATGATGAAGGCATTTGCATTCTCATCATAGGTAACTTTATCTTTACCTTTCATTTGAGGCCCTTCCTTGCCTTCATTGAAACCTTGAGAGTCTATGTTCCAGTCTCCCACCAGAAAATCGAAAGTCCTGTCTTTCTTTTCAAGTTTGGCTAGCTTGCTTTTTGAGCCCGCCATAATACGGGTTTGTTCATCCTCTTTCTCTGATTTTTCAGCTATTGCTATAGACTTTTTGAAGTATTCTTTGGCCTCGTCTTTATTCCCTTTTTCCAATAGATAATCGGCATAGGAGTCATATGGGTTGGCAGCATTCGGGTACTCTTCGATATTGAATTTAAAGACCTTTTGTGCGGCATCCATGTCCTTATCATCCAGCATTAGCCTGTAACCAATCCGGTTCAGTTCCCATTCCGTCCAGGTATATTGATCAGCCTTATTAGTTTTCAATTTTTGATACTTGGCAAGGGCTTTGTCGATGCCATTTTTCTGATACTCCTCATACACCACATCTCCAATAGATGCCTTGTCTGTTTCCTGTGCATTGGTAGAAATAAAGAATACAATGAAAATTAAACTCAGGTACCAGGGAAGGTTGATTTTTGACTTCATAATTCTGATTTTTAAATGGTTAGATTTAAATTTAAAGAAAAAATAAGGAGTTTTGTAGGAGAATCTTTGCGGTAAAGTGGAATTGAAAGAATTGTACTCCAAATAATTCTTTAAAAAAGATCGATATGACAAAAATCGGGGGAAATCCCTTATGGATTTGGTACTACTAAAAAGACGGATTTGAAGGAATTAACTGATATAATTCCAGATATTTTTATTTTTTACCAACTGGGAATAAGTAAACCTGACTATCTTGTTCTTTTCCAATTCCAGATTTGGGTCTTCTTTTAAAACCTGAAGCGCATGGTAACGAGCGGTCTTTAAAATATCATTATCCTTGACGATATCGGCGATCTTCAAATTAAGAACTCCGCTTTGTTGTGTCCCCATAAGGTCTCCGGGCCCACGTAATTTCAGATCCACTTCGGCGATCTCAAAACCATCCCCGGTACTGACCATGGTTTCAAGCCTGGTCTTACTGTCTGCTGAAAGTTTGTGGCCGGTCATTAGGATGCAATAACTTTGTTCGGCACCCCGACCAACCCGACCACGTAATTGGTGCAGTTGGGAAAGACCAAATCTTTCAGCACTTTCTATGATCATTACACTGGCATTAGGAACATTCACACCTACTTCAATAACAGTGGTAGCGACCATGATCTGTGTTTCGCCTCTAACGAACCTGTCCATTTCATAATCTTTGTCAGCCGGTTTCATTTGACCATGCACGATCGATATCTGGTAGTCTGGCATTGGAAATTCCCTGGCGATACTTTCATAACCATCCATCAGATCTTTGTAATCCATTTTTTCAGATTCCTGGATCAAGGGATAAACTACATAGATCTGTCTGCCTTTTTTGATCTCATCCTTAATAAACCTGAAAACCTTTAACCGATTGCTGTCATAACGGTGTACCGTTTTAATGCTTTTTCTTCCCGGTGGGAGCTCATCAATTACCGAAACATCCAGATCTCCATAAAGGCTCATAGCCAAGGTACGTGGAATGGGCGTGGCAGTCATGACCAGAACATGTGGTGGTAGTTCGTTCTTTTTCCAGAGCCTCGCACGCTGGGCCACTCCAAACCTATGCTGTTCATCTATAATTGCTAGCCCAAGATTCTTGAATTGAACTTTTTCCTCTAATAACGCGTGGGTCCCAATTAGTAGGTGAAGACTTCCGTTTTCAAGGGCTTCATGGATCTCCCTGCGATCTGCAGTTTTTGTAGAACCGGTCAATAGTCGCACATTGATACCAAGATTCTCTACCAGTTCACAAATTCCCTGATAATGTTGTGTCGCGAGGATCTCGGTTGGTGCCATTAAACAAGCCTGGAAGTCATTATCCAAAGCAAGCAGCACACTCATTAGAGCGACAATGGTTTTTCCTGATCCAACATCACCCTGGAGCAATCGGTTCATTTGAGCGCCACTGCCCAGATCCTGTCGGATCTCCTTGATCACTCGTTTTTGGGCATTGGTGAGGTCAAAGGGTAAATGATTTTCGTAAAATTCACTGAAATTATCTCCCACCGCTTCAAAACGGTAGCCTTTTATCTTTTTCTTTCGAATGAGGTTCTTCATTAACAGCTGGAGCTGTATATAGAACAGTTCTTCAAACTTCAGCCTGAACTGGGCTTTTGACAACAATTCCTGGCTCTTCGGAAAATGCGCGTTGAAAAGGGCTTCTGCCTTTGGTAAAAGATGAAGTTCCTCCCGAAGCTCTATAGGTAACGGATCATAAAATTTGTTGCCGCTTTCTAAAAACAACTGCTGAATACATCGGCTGAAAACCCGGTTTGTGATACCTGATTTTCCCAGTTTTTCAGTGGAAGGATAGACCGGCTGCATGGCGGTTCTAAGGTTTTTCTTGTAATCCTCAACCAGTTCCATTTCCGGGTGGGCCATGCTGAAGATCCCATTATACCAGTTGGTCTTTCCGAAAATGACATAAGGAGTATTTAATTTCAGGTTTTCCCGGATCCATTTATGTCCCCGAAACCATACCAGTTCCATTTTTCCAGTTTCATCAATAAAATCTGCTACCAGGCGTTTTCCTCTTTTTTGCTCCACCATTTTCAGGTGAACAATTTTCCCCACAACCTGAACTTCAGCATTGTTGCGTTGCAACTGATTGATCTTATAAAAACGGGTCTTATCTAGGTATCTATTGGGAAAGAAGTTCAACAGGTCTCCATATGTGTGAATCCCGATCTCTTTTCTTAGAATATCTGCCCTGTTCGGGCCTATACCTTTTAGGTAATCAATGGGGGTTTGCAAGAGATTCGGATTCATGAAACGAAGATAAAAAAAAAGGTTAAAGGACCTCGCTAAAAGAAATATTCCGACGATTCGTTTATAACATTTACATGATTTATAAAGAGTAATGTATATTTGAATTATGAAATGGCTTTTCTTATTTCTGTCATTGCTAACGACAGGCCAGGTAACGTTCGCCCAACAGGTTGATTTCACTCATTTACAGGCTTTGTTGAGTATTGACCCTTCACAAGGCAAAATCACCGGTGAGATCACTTATACTTTTGATGTTTTGGAACCTACAGATTCGGTAGGGATTGATGCCCGAAAAATGGAATTTGAGCAGGTATTTTTAAATGGCGAAAAAGTAGCTTTCCAAAAAGATGAAAATAAGTTCTGGATCAAAAACGCCTTTTCAGAATCAAAGAATAATACACTTCAATTTAAATATTCAGCAGAGCCCATCAAGGCTATGTATTTTATTCAAACTTCCCCAGATAAACAGGATATACAGGTTTGGACCCAGGGGCAGGGCAAGTACACATCTCACTGGTTACCCAGCTTTGATGATACAAGGGAAAAACTGGAATTTGATCTCAGTGTAATCTATGAATCCGGAAAACGGGTTATTGCGAACGGACAATTGGTAAATTCCGAAGAAATACATGATGGCAGGACCAGATGGGAATTCGATATGGATAAACCTATGAGCAGTTACCTGGTTGCCCTGGCCGCAGGAGATTTTAAACTAAAGGAATCAGTATCTGAAAGTGGTGTTCCCATGCAATTCTTTTATCCGGAAGGTTTTAAGGAAAAGGTAGAACCTACTTACCGTCATTCAGAAATGATGATGTCTTTCATGGAAAAGGAAACGGGAGTAGCTTATCCATGGCAGAATTATAAGCAGGTTCCGGTTCAGGATTTCTTATACGCCGGGATGGAAAATACGGGTACCACCATTTTTTCTGACATTTTCCTGGTAGATTCGATAGGCTATAATGACCGAAACTATGTGATGGTCAATTCACACGAGCTGGCACATCAATGGTTCGGAAATTTAGTAACTGCCACCAGTGGGGAACATCACTGGCTGCAGGAAGGATTCTCTACTTACTATTCGCTGTTGCTCGAAAAAGAGATTTTCGGGGAAGATTATTTCTACTGGAAATTGTTCCAGAGTGCCGAAGAGCTAAAGAAAATGAGTGATCTTGGAAAAGGGGAGGCCTTACTAAGTAAAAAAGGAAGTTCATTGACCTATTATCAAAGAGGGGCCTGGGCACTTCATATTTTAAAAGGTTTGGTAGGCAAAGCGTCTTTTGACAAGGCGATCACTCAATACCTTCAAAAATATGCTTTTGGAAGTGTTACTACTGATGATTTCCTTCGGGAAGTAGAATTAGTCTCAGGGATAGATCTCACCGATTATAGGAAGAACTGGCTGGAACAATCGGCATTTCAGGGAACCGAAGCATTGGAGTCCCTTAAAAAATCGGAATTTATAAGAAACTATCTTGAAATTGCTGCTTTGAAGCAATTGCCATTGAAGAGTAAGAAAGAACTCCTTGAAAGAGCCTTGAATTTTCCGGTAAATGATTACATAGGTCAGGAGGTGGTTCACCAATTGGCACTCGAGGAGACTTCAGAGGTTCTGGATCTTTATAAAAAGGCATTCGCAACAAACAATCTTTATGTGAGGCAGGCGATCGCCCTAAGTCTTCAGGAAATTCCGCAGGAATTAAAATCAGCCTATGAGAGTTTACTGGATGATGAATCCTATGTCACTCAAGAGGCGGCATTATTCAATCTTTGGATCAACTTTCCGAAGGAGCGGGTGCGATACCTTCAACAAATGGAGGGCAGACAGGGCTTTCTAGATAAGAATATTCGTAATTTATGGCTGGCATTGCGCATAGCGACACCTCAAACAGGAATTGTTAACAGGGGGCAATATCTGGAAGAATTATCATCCTATACAGCGTCTCATAATCGTTTCCAGGTGAGGCAAAATGCATTTGGTTTCCTTATGCAGTTAAATGCGCTGCAAAGTCAAAATATTTATGATCTTTTAGATGCAAGCAGGCATCATAATTATAGATTCCGTGAGTTCGCGAAAAGTCTCTTAAAGCAGGTTATCGCAAATGATAAGCTGTTGCCTGAAGATAAAGACCTTCTCGAGCAGGAACTGGGGATTAAAGAATCAGAAGCTAAAAATTAGACTACCAAAGTACTTTTACTTCTTTTTTGATGAAGGAAAGTCCGGTTTCACTAGGCGGTTGTTGATCTAACAATGCATTCAATATTTGTTGTCTCAATTGGTCAGCATCTTCAATTTCATCTTTAGCCGCTGTTTTACGAATGTTGTTTATAGTGGCATTCTTGGAAGCTTTGATCACATTCCAGCATTCTTCGGAAACATAAATTTGCTGAGCCAGATTGTGCTCAAACTCCTGTTCTATCGTCTTGACCAGTAGGTTGGCATACGCGATCTTATCATCACTGTATGGTCTTACCCGCACTAAAAGATTACCAGGGGCAACCCTTTCCAGGAACAATGCCATGCGTTCATACGCTTGTAAACGCAAGGGGAGTGCTTGTTTTTGATTTTCGCGATGTAATAAATAGCGCCTGCGTTTGTCGTCATTTCGAACGTGAAGGCTGAAAAAATAGAAGGCAACCACGCCAACAACTACTGCTGGGAGCAAGTAGAACAACAGTTGTAAAATACTTTCTTCGGTCATATGATATTTATTGGTCAGATACTGAAGTGTCTTTGGTTTCTACCTCTTTCACTTCGGTTTTTTCTCCTTTTCTGTATGAGCCGCCTAAGTTAGGACATCCAATTAAAGTTTCAACAGAATCAAACGGAACTTTTGCTTTTTCATAGTGAAAAGTCTCTCCAAGGGATTTAGCAATGAACCGGTCACCCAGATTTATCTCCACATCACCCATGTTAAATTGGCAAGGATGTTCATATCCTGCAGCATGGGTCATTTCCAATAATTCCTTCTTAAAATTAGAAAAATAATAATTAACCCGATCAGCTTTATTGGTAACGTTTATTCCTGCCTGTAACCATCGGTTCTGGGTGGCGACCCCTGTTGGACATCGATTTGTATGACACTCCTGCGCCTGAATGCAACCTACGCTGAACATGGCTTCCCTGGCAACATTTATAACATCAGCTCCCATTGCGAAAGCCATAGCTGCTTTGGCAGGAAAACCAAGTTTCCCCGAAGCGACAAATGTGATCCTGTCGGTAAGTTCTGCCTCCAGGAAGATCTTATATACATCTGTAAACCCGTAAATAAAAGGAACCGCAACATGGTCAGCAAAACTTGGCGGGGCTGCTCCCGTTCCGCCTTCACCACCGTCAATAGTAATAAAATCAGGACCTCTGTTGGTGTCTTTCATGATCTTTGCCAGCTCTTTCCACTCCTCCAGCTTTCCTATGGCGGCTTTGATCCCCACCGGAAGACCGGTATGCTCGGCGATGCTTTCAATAAAGTTCACCATTTCGGCCATGTTGGAAAAAGTGCTGTGGTTGGGAGGGGAGAGCACATCTTTGCCTAAGGGAACGTGTCTTATCTTGGCGATCTCGGGAGTGATCTTGGAGGCCGGAAGTACCCCGCCTTTACCGGGTTTAGCTCCCTGGGAAAGTTTGATCTCAATGGCTCTAACCTGCGGATTGGTTTCGGTTAGCTTTACCATTTTTTCCATAGAAAAAGAGCCGCCTTCATTCCTTACCCCGAAGTAGCCTGTTCCAATTTGAAAGACAACATCGGCGCCGGTCTGGTGGTAAGGGGATAATCCGCCCTCACCGGTATTATGGTAAGCTTCAGCTTTTTTACAACCTCTGTTGAGGGATTCTATAGCTCTTGCTGAAAGTGAGCCGTAACTCATTGCTGAAACATTGATCACCGAAGCAGGCCTGTATGGTCTTTTTCTCTTATTATATTCTCCTATCACTTTTGCAGAAGCCAGGAAATAAGGATCTCTTTTATTTTGATGCTTTTCGGGAACTTTAAAAGGAATCATCGCATTTTTGATGAAGATGTAATTTTCATGGTAGATGTCCTGGTCGGTTCCAAAACCCTCATAATTATTGACATTTTTGGCCGAAGCATAGACCCAGCCTCGTTCTCTTCGATTGAAGGGAAGTTCTTCCCGGTTATTGGCAACAATATATTGCCTCAAAGGTGGACCGAAACTCTCCAGAAAATACCGTGCCCGACCAAAAACCGGGAAATTATGGAGCAACGTATGTTTTCGGTTGAAGAAAATATCATAAATAGCGATCAGGACAAAAAATCCAATTGCCCAAACCCACCACGGTAAGTCTTTTATAAAATCCATCAAATCATTAATCATGCTTCATTTTTTGATAATCCTTACAGACGATTAATTGTATTCCTAATATATTTAAAATATCAGCTTTGGCATAATTCTTCCGAAGATGATTTGTAAAGTACCCGACAGAGCGTTTTGTTTTAAGCGCTTTTTGGGTTAATTTCACGCCTTTAAAAAACAGGAATATTGGAATCGTACTTAGCCGAATTAAATGATGCGCAAAGAGCTCCCGTACTGCAAAAGGACGGGGCGATGATAGTGATTGCCGGCGCGGGATCTGGAAAAACCCGGGTGTTAACTTACCGAATCGCTTACCTGATGAGCCAGGGGGTGGATGCCTTTAATATACTTTCCCTCACCTTTACGAATAAAGCGGCTCGGGAGATGAAGACCCGTATCGCTAAGATCGTAGGGAACAGCGAAGCTAAAAACCTTTGGATGGGGACTTTTCACTCTATCTTCGCCAAAATGCTGAGGTTCGAGGCAGACAAATTAGGTTACCCTTCCAATTTTACCATATACGATACCCAGGATTCTCAACGACTTATTTCTTCGATCATAAAGGAGATGGGGCTGGATAAGGATGTTTATAAATATAAACAGGTTTATTCCCGGATTTCCTCCTATAAGAACAGTTTGATCACGGTTAAAGCTTATTTCCAAAATGCTGAATTGCAGGAGGCCGATGCCATGTCAAAAAAACCCAGGCTGGGTGATATCTATCAACAATATGTAGACAGATGTTTCAAGGCCGGGGCAATGGATTTTGATGACCTTCTTTTGAAGACCAACGAATTATTGAACAGGTTTCCCGAGGTACTTCAGAAATATCAGAACCGCTTTAGGTATATTCTGGTTGATGAGTACCAGGATACCAACCATTCTCAATATTTGATCGTAAAGGCACTTTCAGATAAATTTCAGAACATTTGTGTGGTGGGGGATGATGCTCAGAGTATCTATGCCTTCCGTGGAGCGAACATCAATAACATTCTGAATTTCCAGAAGGATTATGATAACGTGCAAATGTATCGCCTGGAGCAGAATTACCGCTCGACCAAAAATATAGTAGAGGCGGCCAACTCTGTTATCGAGAAGAACAAAACCAAATTGGACAAAGTAGTGTGGACGGCTAATGATGACGGTCCTAAGATCGTTGTGAACAGGCTGCTTACCGATGGGGAGGAAGGCCGATTTGTTGCCGGTTCCATCTTCGAGAATAAAATGGAGCATCAAATGAAGAATGGGGATTTTGCCATTCTTTATAGAACTAACGCCCAGAGTAGGGCTATGGAAGATGCTCTTCGTAAAAAGGATATTCCTTACCGTATTTATGGAGGGCTGTCATTCTATCAACGTAAGGAGATCAAGGATGTACTTTCTTATTTGCGCCTTATTATCAACCCGAAAGACGAGGAAGCGCTAAAAAGAGTAATAAATTACCCTGCTCGCGGAATTGGTCAGACTACCATTGATAAGCTTACAATAGCCGCTAACCATTATAAGCGTTCTATTTATGAAGTGATAGAAAACCTGGACCGCATCGATCTTAAGATCAATCGCGGTACTATGGCCAAACTGGAGAATTTTGTCAATATGCTCAAAAGTTTCCAGATCATGAATGAAACTTCGGATGCTTTTACGGTGGCAGAAACGGTAGCTAAAAAAACCGGACTTCTGCAGGAGCTTAAAAAAGACGCTACCCCTGAAGGAATTGCAAGAATTGAGAATATTGAAGAATTATTGAACGGGATCCGTGACTTTGTCGAAGGCCAGAGAGAACTTGCAGACGCTACCGGATCACTTACAGAATTCCTTGAAGATGTTGCCCTAGCCACAGATATGGACAAGGATACCGGTGATGATGACCGCGTAGCCCTCATGACAATTCACCTGGCAAAAGGGCTGGAATTTCCGTTCGTTTATATAGTGGGAATGGAGGAAGATCTTTTTCCTTCAGCCATGAGTATGAATACCAGGTCTGAACTGGAGGAGGAGCGTCGTCTTTTCTATGTGGCTCTGACAAGAGCTGAAAAAAAAGCCTATCTCACCTATACCCAATCCCGATATAGATGGGGAAAACTGGTAGATGCTGAACCCAGTCGCTTCATTGAAGAGATCGATGACAAGTTCCTAGATCTAATGGTTCCGCAGGATGATTACAAATACAAACCGCTTATTGATACCGATATTTTTGGAGAGGTAGATAAGAGTAAATTCAGACAGAAGAAACCTAGTAATGGGACGCCGCCGCCATCTCACAAACCTACAGATGAACAACTGCGAAAACTTCGTAAGCTGAGACCGGCCACTTCTCCTGAATCCAGCACAAGCAATGAACCTGCTGTTCAATTAGAGGCGGGGAACGAGGTAGAGCACATGCGCTTCGGAAAAGGTAAGGTCTTAAGTATTGAAGGAGTGGGACAGGATAAAAAGGCAGAGATCAATTTCGAGAACGGAGGTATTAAAAAACTCTTATTGAAGTTCGCAAAACTGAAGGTTCTTTCCTGAGACCAGAGTAACCGTTAAGTTTCTGTTATTCTTTAGGACATATATCATGTTGTCTTTAATTTTATTTGAAAGCAACGAAAATGATTCGGGAAGGATCCACTGTTACGTGGAAATGGGGAAGAGGTACAGCGACCGGCAAGGTCAAGGCTACCTTTGACCATGAAGTGAACACGACCATTAAAGGAACTAATGTGACCCGGAAAGGAAAGCCCGGGAATAAAGCTTTGCTGATCCAACAGGAGAATGGAGCTGAGGTTCTTAAGCTGGAAAGCGAAGTAGAAAAAACTGACTGACCCATTCCTGAGAATTTTACCGTGGCTTAGATATTATGTACCTTTTGTATTTTAAAAACTGAAAACATGGCCGAACTAATCAGAATTTACGAAGAGAACCCTAATCCAAAACAAATCCAGCGCATAGTCGACGCTTTAAGAGACGGAGCGGTCATCATTTATCCTACAGATACCGTTTACGGTTTGGGATGTGATATTACCAATACGGCAGCTTTAGAAAAGATCGCGCATTTAAGAGGTGTTAAGCTTGAAAAGGCTAATTTCTCATTCATTTGTGAAGATCTGAGTAATCTTTCAGATTATGTTCGCCAGATAGATACCCAAACATTCAAGATCCTTAAACGTTGTTTGCCGGGACCTTATACCTTCATTCTTCCGGGAAACAATAACCTGCCTTCGGTTTTCAAAAAGAAAAAAACGGTTGGTATAAGAGTACCCGATAATAACATTTCAAAAGCCCTGGTGGCCGGGCTCGGTAACCCGATCATTTCTACTTCTATAAGAGATGAGGATGAGGTTATCGAATACACTACCGATCCTGAGCTTATTCTTGAAAAATGGGATAAACTGGTTGATTTTGTGATCGATGGAGGGTACGGAGATAATATTCCTTCTACCGTTATTGATCTCACTAGTTCTGAACCTGAAGTGATCAGGGAGGGGAAAGGAAGTGTTGATATCCTATAGACTGTAGTTTTTAGGTAATATTTCCGGAAGGGCAACATTGATGAAATAGTGATGCACTTCCTCGGGAGTTAAAATATGACCTTTTTTTTGAGCTGATTGTGCGAGCTTAAAACCTTCTTTCGCGGCCTGCATTCTTTGGTGTGGTGTTCCATGATGTAAGTCAAACTCAAATGAACAGTCTCCTGCCTGGAAGAAAAGTTCAAAAAATTCTTCGGCCTTTTTCCAGTTGTAGGTAGCTCCACGTTTATGGGTAAGATAATAAGCGGAAAAGAAATCGGCTTCCAATTCGATGTGTCGAGTCTCTTCAGCATGGGTCTCAAAACTTCCAAAAGGATACCAGCGGAAGAAATGGTCAAACTGGATCTGGTGGGCCCATTCGTGAGTTAAGATCCCGGTCCATGTTACTTCACCTGATATTCCCGTTTCTGCGAACATCTCAATTAAGCCGTCTCCTAAAACGATCATATTGTTGAAGCTGGCAAACACCTCGGCTGCGAAAAAAGGGGATTCCGGTAACAATCGAGATTCGAGGTTTAATTGTAATAGTCTTTCGATCTCGGGTTGCAGTTGTTCTTTTGATTCCAGGTCAGCGATCAGGTACCATAGAATTTCAGTGAGCATTTCGGGATCGTTGAGCGTAGAAGTATGTTGTCCGCGTATTGAGATCTCATCGTGCATGTCCCAGAAACGTTCCAGGTCTCGTTCTATCTTATTCACCAACTGAGTATATTCCCCATCTTCCCCAAAAGTGTCGGTTCCAATACCCAGCAATGCTGCGTTGTGATTTAGATAAGTGTAAAAATTAAAATTGTCTGTTGCCAACTGGTCGGAGGCGAGTGCTGTAAAATGGTCAAATTGGATCCTTGAAAATTCTGTAGCACCACATTCCGAAGGGATAACAGCCCTGTTTGAGATTTGAGGTGGTGAAAAATCGTGTATTACTCTATCCTTAGTGGAACGGTAAGATTTTTTGCTGAGGCTTTTGTTAATGTTATACGAGCTAAGACTTTCCTTTATTTCCCTCGAAAATGATTCTGTGTTTGAAACAGGTTCATTATTTATGAACTCATCTTCTTTTTCACAGGCCAGCAGCAGGAAAGGTAGAAGTAGCCATATACAGCGGATTTTTTTGAGTGCAGGCCACATAAGCTCAAATTTAGATGAAGTAGGGTCTTATAAATTTAAGTTATAACAGGATTTTGAAGCGCTAATATTTTGATAATTAACACATTGAGGGTCAAAAAAAAAGCCCCGCAAATTGCGAGGCTTAGTTTTCTAAAAGAAAGGAAAGCTTATTTAGCTTCTTTCATTCCTTGGTCAATAAGGTTGTAGAATTGATCTAATTTTGGAAGGATCACGATACGTGTTCTTCTGTTCTTAGCTCTGCCATCAGCAGTTTCGTTTGTTGCAACCGGTACATAGTAGCTACGTCCTGCGGCAGTCATTCTTTGTGGCTGAACACCGAATTCTTCCTGTAGTACACGTACAACTGAAGTAGCACGTTTTACAGATAGATCCCAGTTGTCCTGAAGCACTGCGTTTCTAATTGGCTTGTCATCAGTGTGACCTTCAACCATAAATTCGATATCTGGTTTGTTCTTAACAACAGTAGCAACTTTTCCTAACACTTCTTTCGCACGGTCAGATACATTGTATTTTCCACTTTCGAAAAGAAGTTTGTCAGAGATAGATACATAAACTACACCTTTCTCAACATTTATCTGGATATCCTCATCGCTTAAGTTTCCAAGAGCACCTTTAAGGCTGGTTACTAATGCTAGAGTTACTGAATCTTTCTTAGTGATAGCATCCTGCATACGCTGGATCTTCATGTCTTTTTCTTTGATGCTTTCTAAAGAACGCTCCAAGTTTTCTGCTTCTTTTTTAGAAAGAGTCGCCAAATCACCTACGTTGTTCAATAACGCTGAGTTTTGGTTGCTTAACTGGCCAATTTGCTGGTTAAGTCTTTCTTTTTCGTCAAGACAAGAATTCAGTTTAACCGTAGCGGTGTTTAACTGATCCTGAGTCTCTTTTTGTTGGGCTTCAAGCTCGGCATATTTCTTTTGTGAAACACAAGAAGAAAGTAGGAGGGCTGCGGTGGCCGATAAAAGCATGATTTTCTTCATAATTCTTAATTGTTGTGATTAATTGTTAAACGTTTCAAAAATACAAAAAGTTAGGGCTCTGCGAAATTATACTGATACTTTAAATAAAAACTTTCAGAGCTGACTAAACTTGGTTTTATGTATCAAATAATACGCCAATACAACGGTGGCACGGTGGAAATATTTCTTTTTTTGAGAATTATTTTTTCTTTTTCTCAAAATCCGACTGAAATTTGAATAAAAACTGAAGTGTCCTTGTAAAATAGCGACTGTATGTGAGGGTTTTAGCTCAAAAATAAATTTTAGTCCGGCAAGTCCGTCTAAAATGAGTCGGAAGAAAATTATTTTTAAAAAATCCGGTTTTGGAGCATTTTTTAGAACAGTATATAAACTGTTCCTGAAATTATAGTAGGTCTTCTTGGGGTTCATGGCATCTAAAGTGCCACCACCAAGGTGAAAAACCGAAGAAGTCCCAACAGCTTTTACTTTATATCCCAGGTTAAAAAGTCGCCAGCAAAGATCGATCTCTTCCTGGTGTGCGAAAAAATCTTCATCAAATCTTCCGGCCTCAATAAAGCAAGTCTTTCTAATGGCCAAGCAGGCACCGCTGGCCCAAAAGATCTCTACTGTGTCATCATACTGATCTTCATCTTTTTCAAGCGTATCAAAAATTCTTCCGCGGCAATAAGGATAACCCAGTTTATCGATAAAACCACCTGCGGCACCCGCGTATTCAAAGTGATCCTTTCTTTTATAATCCAGGATCTTCGGTTGCAAGGCAGCGACCCGGGGATCACTTTCAAATTCGGCAATCATGGGTGGCAACCAGTTTTGGGTAACTTCTACATCACTGTTCAATAATATGTAGATATCTTCCTCAAGCTCGGCCAGGGCATCATTATAACCTTTTGCGTAGCCTCCGTTCACCTTATTCTGAATGATCTTTACTTCGGGAAAATGAGATCTCACATAGTCTACCGAATTATCTTCAGAGGCATTATCGGCTATATAAATGGTGGCTTCGGGGGAATTTTGGACTACAGAGGGAAGAAACTGCTTCAGCAGTGCTTTTCCATTCCAGTTAAGTATGACTACGGCGATTTTCACAGTTGCAAATTAAAACAAAAATGTAGGAAAAAAGGAGATTTCCGAAGAGTATAATAGGAGGTATTGGTTTTTTAAGTCCATTCCGGAAGGTCTGCCAGGAAATGATATTTTTCAGCTTCATAATCCAGTTGGCAAAAGTAGTGTTGCAGACCATTGGTAACCATAAGATAGGTTGCCTTTAAAGCCAGGTTGTAACGAGCTATCTGGTCAAAAGTGTCCTGAGTAATGGGAACCGATGCCGCCTTGCATTCCACTATCAAATGGATGCTGCCATCGGGATTATAGGCAAGGATATCATATCTCTTAATGAGATCATGCACCTTCAGCTGCTTTTCAACATTCAGCAGGCTTTTAGGTAATTTTTTTTCCTGCAGTAGAAACTGTACGGTATGCTGGCGTACCCACTCTTCGGGAGTGAGAAGGACAAATTTTTTCCGAAGCTCATCAAAAACAGCTACTTTATTTTCGCTATTTTTGAGCCTGAATGTATAGTTGGGGAAATTCAGTGAATGCATGGCCAAAAATAGGATTTTTTCAATAAATTCCTGCCGCCGTTTCAACTCTGCATCAAAAACCTGATTTTAATGGATGAAGTAAATAGTATTATATCTGCCATTCAAAAGAGAGACATTAAACCTGTTTATTTTTTGATGGGAGAGGAGCCTTATTTTATAGATCAAATTGCCGATTATATTGAAGCAAACGTGTTGCAGGAAGACGAAAAAGGCTTTAATCAAATGGTGTTGTATGGGCGTGATGTGAGTATTGATGAGATCGTTGGGAACGCGAAACGGTTTCCCATGATGGCCGAAAAACAGGTCGTGATCGTCAAAGAGGCCCAGGATCTTTCAAGGACAATTGAACAGTTAACCGCCTATGTTGAGAATCCACAGCCATCTACCGTGCTGGTGGTTTGTTATAAATACAAGAAGCTAGATAAGAGAAAGAAACTTCATAAAGCTGTTGCAAAGACCGGGGTTATTTTTGAAAGTAAGCCCTTGTACGAAAATAAGGTAGCAGCATGGATCAATAAAAGCCTGCAGGGGAAAGGCTATCAAATAGCGCCAAAGGCTTCGCAAATGTTGGTGGAGTTCTTAGGAACTGACCTTGGTAAGATCGACAACGAACTTCAAAAGCTGCAATTAATCTGCCCGCAGGGAACTAATATCACCCCAGAGATCATTGAAGAAAATATTGGGATAAGTAAGGATTTCAATAATTTTGAGCTGCGAAAGGCAGTGGGAATGAAAGATGATCTTAAAGCTCATCGAATCATTAATTATTTTTCTCAAAACCCAAAGGACAATCCTATGGTTGTGACGGTATCATTATTGTTCAGTTTCTTTTCACAAATTCAACAGTATCACGCTTTGAGTGATAAGTCCAAGTCAAATGTGGCAAAGGTTCTGAAAGTGAATCCGTATTTTGTGAGCGATTATTCTACAGCGGCCGCAAATTACTCCATGAAAAAAGTAAGTCGGGCGATCTCTTATTTGCGGGATGCCGATGTAAAAAGTAAAGGAGTGGGAGCTGCAAACGTTCCGCAGGGTGATCTTTTAAAAGAATTGTTGGTAAAAGTAATGCGATAAAGATGAATAAATTTCAAAGTTGGATAAGTGCAGCGAGGATCAGGACCCTTCCTCTTTCTATTTCAGGAATCCTGGTTGGTAGCTCGATAGCTGTCGCCCAGGGGGAATTTCATGCTGTCATTTTCAGCCTGGCCCTGGCTACCACCTTAGGCCTTCAGGTACTTTCTAATTTCGCCAATGATTATGGAGATTTTGTAAAAGGCACCGATAATGAGGATCGCATTGGGCCAAAAAGGGCACTTCAAAGCGGCCTAATCACAAAAAAGGATATGTGGCTGGGAATGATACTCACCGGTGTGATTACCTTTTTGTTTGCACTTGCCTTAATTTATATAGCCTTTGGGCATAAAAGCATTTTTTACGCCCTGATCTTTTTTATCCTGGGATTGGCGGCGATCATGGCAGCGGTAAAGTATACGGTGGGAAATTCTGCATACGGATATAAAGGCCTGGGAGATCTATTTGTGTTTCTTTTCTTCGGAATTGTGGGTGTTTATGGATGTTACTTCCTGTACGCTTTGGAATGGGACTGGAAAGTGCTGTTTCCTTCCTTCACAATTGGTCTGCTAAGCGCAGGAGTTCTTAACCTGAATAATATGCGAGACCGGGAATCTGATGAAAAGGCCGGTAAGAATACCCTCGTTGTAAAAATAGGACCGCAAAAGGCGAAAAAATATCACTATATCTTAATTATTGCCGCTGTATTTTCAATGGTACTCTTTTCGGCATTTACCTTTACAGGAATTGAGGATCTCCTGTATTTTGTGGCTTTTATTCCAATTTTAAGACATTTGAACAGAGTGATGGAGAACACTACTCCCGGAAACCTTGATCCGGAACTTAAAAAACTCGCGCTTTCAACTTTTCTGTTAGCAGTTCTCTTCGGAATAGGGCAGATATTTTAGAGCAGTTGCTTCGGGAACTTTTTGTAATTTGTCTTTAAAACCAGAAAATCATGAAAATTACACATTACGGACACAGTACTTTTGGCATCGAAGTTCAGGGAATTCATTTATTGGTAGACCCTTTTATTACCGGAAATGAAAAACTGGAATCGAAATTCGATATTAATGAGCTTAAGGCAGATTATATTCTTTTGACACATGCGCATCAGGACCATACCCTGGATGCTGAAGCGGTCGCAAAGAATACCGGTGCAGTAATAGTAAGTAATTTTGAGATCACCACCCATTACGAAAACAAGGGTCTGGAAGTACATCCTATGAACCATGGTGGTACCTGGAGCTTTGAATTCGGAAATCTTAAATATGTGAACGCGATCCATAGCAGTTCTTTCCCTGATGGCAGCTTTGGCGGTCAACCGGGGGGATTTGTAATAGAAGGTGAACACAAGAATATCTATATTGCAGGTGATACCGCGCTGACTATGGATATGAAACTTATTCCCATGCAAACAAAACTGGATCTGGCAATCCTTCCAATTGGGGATAACTTTACGATGGGAATTGAAGACGCGATCATTGCCAGTGATTTTGTAGAATGCGATAAGATCCTGGGATGTCATTATGATACCTTTGGCTTCATTGAGATCGATCATGAAGAAGCAAAACGAAAATTCTACGAAAAAGGAAAAGACCTTATGCTTTTAGAGCCTGGAGAAAGCATCGAACTGTAATCCCTGTCCACTTTAATTTTATTTATGATCAAAGCCTCCTACAAGCGATACATTCTCAATTTCAAACGTCCCAGCGGAACATCCCGCGGAATACTTACCGAAAAAGAGACCTGGTTTCTCATTTTGGAGTACCAGGGAAAAAGAGGAATAGGAGAGTGCGGCATCCTGAGAACCTTGAGTTTTGATGACCGGCCAGATTATGAGGAAAAACTTAAATGGGTTTGTGCTAATATCAAATTAGGAAAAGATCGCCTTTGGGAAGAGCTTCGTGATTTTCCCAGCATACAATTTGGAGTGGAGATGGCTTTCAGGTCATTGGAATCAGATGATCCTTTTATGTTATACCCTTCGGAATTTACTTCCGGAAAAGATTCTATTCCCATAAACGGATTAGTGTGGATGGGAGAGGAAGCATTCATGAAGGAGCAGATCCTTCAAAAGATCGACCAGGGCTTCCGCTGTATAAAACTTAAAATAGGCGCGATAGATTTTGAAACTGAATTGAGTCTGCTACGTTTTATTCGAAAGGAATTCACTTCCGAAGAAATGGAGATAAGGGTTGATGCCAATGGCGCGTTTACACCTTCCGAAGCATTGACGAAATTAAATAGGCTTAGCGAGCTGGAATTGCACAGTATTGAACAGCCCATAAAGCAAGGCCAACCGGAAGCTATGGCTCAATTATGTGAGCAATCCCCCTTAGCTATTGCGCTTGATGAAGAATTGATTGGAGTTACTCATGTAACAAATAAACGTGATCTTATACAAATGATACAACCACAATATCTCATTTTTAAGCCCAGCCTTATTGGCGGATTTAGAGGTGCAAGTGAGTGGATTGACCTGGCAGAAGAATCTAATACCGGTTGGTGGATCACCAGTGCGCTGGAAAGTAATGTGGGACTCAATGGGATCTCACAATTTACTTATGCGCAGGACAATGATATGCCACAGGGACTTGGAACAGGAGGATTGTACACCAATAATTTTGAAGCTCCTTTAGAGGTCAGGCAAGGTAAATTGTGGTATGATATTAATAAAGAATGGAAATTTAACCTATAAGAAGATGTTTATACAACAGGCATACAAGGCAAAAACAGATTGGTGGAGGTATTTAATTGGAATTTTACTGGTATTTTTTGCCGTGATCGTTGGACAAATACCATTTGGTGTAGCGCTCTTCATGGAGCTTGGTTTTGACGTGATGGGTATGGATGAATCTCAAATGCTGTCTGTTCTCGAGCCAAACCTTTCGTTTTTCCTGCTATTGCTTACCTATGCCGCCGGCCTGGGAGGAATATTACTGGTCATAAGATATTTACACGAGCAACCAATTATAGAAGCCACCACAACCCGCAAAAAAATGGATTGGGGAAGATTCTTTTTTGGATTCAGCATTATTGGGATCTTTTTATTAGTCGCAACGGTTATCGACTATAACCTTAGGCCGGAAGAATTTGTCTGGAATTTCAAACCTGTGCCGTTCCTGATCCTCGCAGTAATCGCCATTGTCATGGTACCTTTACAGACCAGTTTTGAAGAATATATGTTCCGTGGGTATTTGATGCAAGGCCTGGGAATTCTCGCCAGAAACAGGTGGTTTCCTTTACTTATGACCTCTGTGATCTTTGGAAGTCTGCACCTGGCTAATCCCGAAGTTAAGCAAATGGGTTATATTATAATGATCTATTATATAGGTACGGGATTGTTGTTGGGGATCATGACCTTGATGGACGAGGGGATGGAGCTGGCATTGGGCTTTCATGCCGGAAATAACCTGATAGGCGCCCTTTTAGTGACCGCCGACTGGACCGCTTTTCAAACTCATTCTATTTTAAAGGATATCTCTGAGCCATCCGGAGGAATGGATATTGTTCTTCCTATTATCATTGTTTATCCCATCTTCTTGTTCCTGATGGCTAAAAAGTATAATTGGACAAACTGGAAAGAACGCCTTTTTGGAAGGGTACATCCACCCGAAACCTTAAATGTTTCAGAAGAAATTTAGATTTCTTGACCAAAATGCTAACTTTAAGTCTCAGAAGTTAAAGTTGGATTAAAGTTATGCAAAAAAATTTCCGTCTACCCGAAACGCATCCCGCTTTCAGGCTTAATAAGCTTTACTACACCAATGAAGAATTGGCTGCGGTGGCTTACAGCCTGATAAAGGAAGGAGAGCCGTATGAGGCGCAGGCCGGAAATTTTTTATTGGACTGGCTCAACGACAAGGATTATGTAGAGGTAAAAACTTCGGGTTCTACGGGCGCGCCAAAAACGATCAGGATCAAAAAGCAATTCATGATCAACAGCGCAAAGGCTACAGGTCGGTTCTTTGATCTTCCTGCGGGTACAACTGCCTTACATTGTTTGCCGGTCGATTTCATCGCCGGCAAGATGATGCTGGTAAGAGCCATTCTACTTGGCTGGGAGATCGATCTTAGATTGCCTAAAGCCAATCCTTTGGACCAGGTTTTTAAGATATATGATTTTTGTGCCATGACTCCATTTCAGCTGGACAATTCATTAAGCCGGCTGCATTTGATCAGGAAACTTATTGTTGGAGGAGGAGCTATTTCATCTACTCAAAAGAATCTGGTGCAGGGGCTTGCTACGGAAGTGTATGAAACTTACGGAATGACGGAAACGGTCACTCATATTGCTGCCAGAAGGGTTAACCCAAAAAAGATGAAATCAGATCCTATTCCTTTTACCGTGTTGCCCAATGTTTCAATTTCTACAGATGACAGGGATTGTTTGGTGATAAAGGCGCCTCAGCTTTCAGAAATAGAGATTGTGACCAATGATGTGGTGGAGTTGTTGACCAGCAAGACATTCATTTGGAAAGGACGCTATGACAATGTGATCAATTCCGGCGGCGTAAAATTACATCCTGAACAAATTGAGACAAAGCTCGAACCAATTATTCCCAGCAGATTTTTTGTCACCTCTCTTCCAGATCCATCGCTTGGGGAAAAACTGGTATTGATGGTGGAAAGTGACTTTTCTGAAGAGGCTTTACTTTCCCTTGAAAATGAGATCAAGACAAGTCGGAAATTAGGAAAATTCGAGATCCCCAAAAAGATCTATTTCGTAGAAAAATTTGAGGAAACCCCAAATGGTAAGATCCATAGAGGTAATACCTTGAAAAGCAGAATGGCCTGAACTATATTTTAGGTTTGCATCTTAAAATAGTAATCCAGCGAGTGTTTACCTGAACCGTAGTAAATGAAAAATGCGGTCAATAATAATGCTGCCAATGCGAGTAGAAAGTTCCCCACGAACATGGTTCCTGCAAAATTAATGACGATCGCTCCAATTAAAATGGGAAGCTGAGCGATCAAAGCCCAGCGGGTCAATAACCCGAATGCGATCAACAGTCCTCCCACCAGGTGCACTGGTGCAATATAATGAACGATGAGCATGGTGCCTCCAAAACCCGACAGCGGTGAGATCAATTCTGTCAACATATGGGTTTGGGAAATGAATTGTAATCCTTTAATGAAGAAGAAAACTCCCAGGGCTATCCTTACAAGGTCCAGCCAGTAATAAGTATGCGCATTGGCCCACTTATTCATTGATTTAATAGTTGCCATAGCTTTTAGTTTTAGAAACTATAAGTTACTGAAAATTAAATAAATAAATAATTTTCAGGACAATAAATCCTTTCTGGAGCATCTTGGAATACCGGTTAAAATCCAGTAAAACCTAAGTAGAATTCAGCTTCATTAACTTTGAAGTCTGTTTTTTCGGAAATCTTTTGAGGTAGTATTTTCCAGTCCTCGGTTGGGAAGAGGCGTTTCTCTTTTCCGTCTATGATCACATCTACGGGCATTTCGAAATTTGATACATCTGCTTTCCAGCGATATTCCAGTTGATTACCTTTTTTCCGGACCTGTAATTCAGGAAGATCAGGATGTCTTAAATATTGTTCAAAAACCGGTTTAAGATCTACCGTGGTAGCTGCATCAAAGAATTCTTCGGTTGTCTGCGAAGTAATGATCCTGTGACGATATGTTTCAGTATAATCTTTTAGAGTTTTCCACCATAATTTGTCATCATTATAGATGCTTCGGATGGTGTTCAATAGGTTGGCTCCCTTATAATACATGTCAGACGATCCTTCACTGTTCACACCGTAGGTCCCGATAAGAGGGGCGTAGTTTCCGATATTTTTGCGAATTCCCTTCAGGTACTCCAGGGCATCTTCTTTTCCCCAGCGGCATTCAATATAAACCGCTTCGGAATAAGTTGTGAAAGCTTCATGGATCCACATATCTGCGATGTCTGCTGCGGTAATGCTGTTTCCAAACCATTCATGTCCTGTTTCATGAATGATTATAAAATCCCATCTTAAACCTATTCCTGTACCGCTAAGATCGGTTCCCAGATAACCTTTTCGATATTTATTGCCGTAGGCCACAGCGCTTTGGTGTTCCATTCCCAGGTATGGAGTTTCAACCAGTTTGAAACCGTCTTCCTCGAATGGGTAAGCCCCGAACTTTTCATAAAAGCAATCCATCATGATCTTTACCTCTTCGAATTGTTTTTTTGCTTTTTCGAGGTTGTATGGCAAAACGTAATAATCGAGATCCAGGTCTTTGTAACGGTCGCTGAAATGGGTATAATTACCAATATTAACCACTATGTTATAGTTGTTGATCGGGTTTTCCACCTTCCAGGACCATTTTGTAAACCCATTCTGTAAATTTTCTCTACCTTCAAATCTTCCGTTAGAAACATTCATGAGTCCGTTTGGAACTGAAATTTCAATTAGAGCTTCTTCAGGTTCGTCACTTTGGTGATCCTTGTTCGGGTACCATAGGCTGGCGCCTGTTCCCTGGACAGCCACAGCTATCCATGGATTTCCTTCCTCATCTTCGCTAAAGACGAAACCACCGTCCCAGGGGGCATTTCTAGCAACTATTGGATTTCCCGAGTAGTAGAACTGCAAGGAGTCAACCTGATCTTGTTTAAGCTCAGGTTGCATTTTAACGAAGACCGCGTTAAATCGTCGGGTATAATCAAGATTTTCCCCTTTATAAATAATCGAATCTACCTGCATGTTTTCGAACAGGTCGATCTGCATGACCGGTAATTCAGCTTCCGTTTTAAAAGTAATGGTGTTCGAGCCTGATATAAATTTAGTGTCCGGTTCCACCTTTACGTCCAAATGATATTTGAGCACATCATAATTTCTTTCAGGTCGCAATGATCCCCGTAATGTGTCTGCTTCCGTAAAGGTCTTTTTGTGGCTTAAGACCTGTGCAGATACAGGAATTGATAGAACTATGAATAAAAGAAAGGAGGCGAAAAATCTCATTTTAGCGACTTAAAATTTTACTGAACCTAAATTCTGATCAGGTTTGGATCACTCCCAAATTAAAATCTTTTTCAATAGGAGCGTGGTTGGCTGCTTCGATTCCCGAAGAGATCCACTTTCGGGTGTCCAGCGGGTCGATCACGGCATCGGTCCAAAGATGAGCGGCCGCATAGTAGGCTGATGTTTGTTTATCATACCTGGCCTTGATAGTATCAAATACTTCTTTTTCCTTCTCGGCATCTACTTTCTGACCTTTCTTTTCCATGGAAGCGGTCTCAATTTGAGCGAGTACCTTTGCCGCCTGGGTTCCGCCCATTACAGCCAGCTCTGCGCTTGGCCATGCAAAGATCAATCGAGGGTCGTAAGCTTTTCCGCACATGGCATAATTCCCTGCTCCGTAAGAGTTTCCGATTACCACGGTAAACTTGGGAACAACCGAATTACTTACGGCATTTACCATTTTCGCACCGTCTTTAATAATGCCTCCATGCTCACTTTTACTGCCTACCATAAACCCGGTTACATCCTGAAGAAATACCAACGGGATCTTTTTCTGGTTACAGTTAGCAATAAATCTCGTGGCCTTATCTGCAGAATCTGAGTAGATCACCCCTCCAAACTGCATCTCTTTTTTGGCATTTTTAACGATCTTTCGCTGGTTGGCTACAATTCCCACTGCCCAGCCGTCAATTCGGGCGTAAGCGGTAATAATGGTCTGACCGTAACCTTCCTTGTATTCCTGAAATTCTGAATCATCTACCAGACGAGCAATGATATCGCGCATATCATACTGTTCATTACGGAGTTTTGGAAGAATTCCGTAGATGTCCTGAGGATCTTTTTTAGGTTTTTTAGGAGCTTTACGATTGTACCCGGCCTTGTCATAATCCCCGATCTTATCCATAAGTCCGCGAATGGTATCCAGCGCGTCCTTGTCATCTTTCGCTTTATAATCGGTAACCCCGCTTATCTCACTGTGGGTGGTAGCTCCACCTAAAGTTTCATTGTCAATAGATTCGCCAATGGCCGCTTTTACCAGGTAACTTCCTGCAAGGAAAATACTTCCGGTCTTATCTACAATAAGGGCTTCGTCACTCATAATAGGTAAATAAGCACCCCCGGCAACGCAACTTCCCATCACGGCAGAGATCTGGGTGATTCCCATGCTGCTCATAACGGCGTTATTTCTGAATATTCTTCCGAAGTGTTCTTTATCAGGGAAGATCTCGTCTTGCATAGGAAGGTAAACCCCTGCGGAATCTACCAGGTAAATGATCGGCAACCTGTTTTCAATGGCGATCTCCTGGGCTCTTAGGTTCTTTTTAGCGGTGATAGGAAACCAGGCGCCGGCCTTTACGGTCGCGTCATTAGCAACAATGATACATTGCTTTTCAGCGACCTTTCCAATCTTCACTACCACACCGCCACTTGGGCAACCGCCATGTTCTTCGTACATTCCGTCCCCGGCAAATGCGCCAATTTCTATAGCTTCGGAAGCATCGTCAAGCAAATAATCGATTCGCTCCCGGGCTGTCATCTTGCCTTTAGCATGATGTTTTTCGATCCTTTTTTCACCGCCTCCAAGTTTGACTTTTTTAAGCCGGGATTTTAGATCTGAAACTAACAATTTATTGTGGTCTTCGTTTTTATTAAATTGAATATCCATTGGTTTGGTCAATATATCTTTTGGTTCTTCGAAGTATCTCAAATACCCATTAAAATCACTGAATTTATAGGGTGGTCGCTAAAATACAAAAACCCGCGAACTAAAATTCTCTAATTAATTATTAAAAAATGCGACCTTTGTCATAGTTGTGTTTGTCACACTTCTTTATTTTTGCCCCCGGAAAATCGCTAACCTGCTTCAAAAGATTTTCCGTAACTTATATTAAATAACATAACACCTACCAAAATGGGAATGAATAAGAACGGAATATGCGGCTGGGCCTCCTTTTGTATGCTATTAATAGGGATCGCCCTGGTACTGCTGGGCGTTTTAAAATATAGAGAATACGCTATTGGCTTTTCAACAGTGGGAATAGGATTCTTTGTAATGTCCTGGGCATTCAATGCTTTAAAAGGGAGAGTTTAAAGTATAACATTTGAAATACTTCATTAAAAAAGGGATAAAGAACCAGTGTCTTTATCCTTTTTTTGTTTATCAAATCTAGCATTGCAGATAATATGGTCCATTACCCACAAATGAGTATTTTTAAGGTGATTAAATTACTTTTACTATGGGAACTTCTGGAAGTACAAAAGAGCAACTGGTTTCTCATCTTAGCGGTGGCCACGCTTTTATGCCGGTAGAAGAACTGCTCAAAAAAATAAGTTTTAAGGATGTTGGCAAGCGGCCCAAAGGTTTGCCTTATTCCTTTTATGAACAATTCTACCATTTAAAGTTTACCCAGCAAGACATTCTGAATTATTGCCGGAATAAAGATTATGAGGAGCATTCCTGGCCTGAAGATTACTGGCCAGATCATCAAGCTCCCAGTAATGAGAAAGAGTGGGAACATTTGAAATCTGATTTCTTTAAGGAAAGAGAGGCACTGGCAGCGCATGTTTTAGATCCTGAAAATGACCTTTCCGATCCTGTTCCTTCAAACGAAAAACATTCGATCTTCAGGGAGATAATGCTGGTTATAGAACACACAGCTTATCACACAGGTCAATTACTGATCATATTAAGGCTTTTGGGACTTCATTCTTCTTAAATTTTCAAGCATCTGAAGTGAATATCATTTCTAAAATTATGATATTTGCGAATATTAATTTTTTCAGGATTTAGAACGTAATGTTTTAAAATTCAGACTGAAACCAATTTTAAAAAACATTTTTATGGCAGATGATAAAAAAGTGATCTTTTCCATGTCTGGTCTTACCAAGACCTATCAAGGAGCTAACACTCCGGTTTTAAAGAACATTTATCTTAGTTTTTTCTACGGCGCGAAGATCGGGATTCTTGGTTTGAACGGATCAGGAAAATCTACGCTTCTACGTATTATTGCTGGGGAGGAAAAGAATTACCAGGGAGACGTGGTGTTCGCACCGGGATATTCTGTTGGTTACCTTGAGCAGGAACCAAAACTGGATGAAGATAAAACCGTTTTGGAGGTAGTGAAAGAAGGTGCTGCGGAAACTGTTGCCATTCTTGATGAATATAACAAGATAAATGACATGTTCGGGTTGCCGGAAGTCTATGAAGATCCAGATAAGATGCAGAAGCTTATGGATAAGCAGGCTGAGCTTCAGGATAAGATCGATGCCAGCAATGCGTGGGAACTCGATACCAAACTTGAGATCGCAATGGATGCCTTGCGTACGCCGGAACCAGACAAGAAGATCGGAGTGCTTTCCGGGGGAGAGCGCAGACGTGTAGCCCTATGTAGATTATTACTTCAGGAACCTGATGTATTATTGCTGGATGAGCCTACCAACCACCTCGATGCCGAATCGGTATTGTGGCTTGAGCATCATTTACAGCAGTATAAAGGAACAGTGATCGCTGTAACTCACGACCGTTACTTCCTGGATAATGTTGCAGGATGGATCCTGGAACTTGACAGAGGTGAAGGTATTCCATGGAAAGGAAACTACTCTTCCTGGTTAGATCAGAAATCTAAGCGTCTAGCCCAGGAGCAAAAACAAGCCAGTAAGCGTCAAAAAACGCTTGAACGTGAATTGGAGTGGTCTCGTATGGCACCGAAAGGGAGACAGGCTAAACAAAAGGCCCGTTTGAATAACTACGATAAGTTGATGAGCCAGGATCAAAAGCAAATGGACGAGAAACTGGAGATTTATATTCCTAATGGTCCACGTTTGGGAACAAATGTGATCGAGGCTAAAGGGGTGGCAAAAGCATACGGAGATAAGTTACTTTATGACGATCTCAACTTCAAATTACCACAGGCCGGGATCGTAGGGATCATTGGACCCAACGGAGCCGGTAAGACCACGATCTTCAAAATGATTATGGGAGAAGAGACACCAGATAAAGGAACTTTTGAGGTGGGAGATACCGCCAAGATCGCATATGTTGATCAAAGTCACTCTAACATAGATCCGGAAAAAACCATTTGGCAGAACTTTAGTGATGAGCAGGAACTTATCATGATGGGAGGGCGCCAGGTAAATTCCAGAGCCTATTTAAGCCGATTCAACTTCAGCGGAAGTGAGCAAAACAAAAAGGTAAGTATGCTTTCGGGAGGAGAAAGGAACCGTCTGCATTTAGCAATGACCCTTAAGGAAGAAGGGAACGTACTGCTTCTGGATGAGCCTACCAACGACCTTGATGTGAATACCCTTCGGGCTTTGGAAGAAGGACTTGAAAATTTTGCCGGATGTGGAGTGATCATTTCTCACGACCGTTGGTTCCTTGATCGTGTTTGTACACATATCTTGGCTTTTGAAGGTAACTCTGAAGTGTATTTCTTTGAAGGAAGTTTCTCTGAATATGAAGAGAATAAGAAAAAGAGACTTGGTGGAGATGTGACTCCAAAACGTATTAAATACAAGAAGTTGGTGAGGTAAACCTTTTTACTTCAACTAAATAATAATCCCTTAGTAGCTGAACCAGATTCAGTTACTAAGGGATATTTTGTTTCAGGTAGTAAGTACCATTTTTATCAAAATCAAAGACAAGAATGTTTAGCTGTGAAAGATTTTGTTTTTGAACTAGATGAGAAAAAATTTAAGCAAAACTGAAAAGCTGATTGCGAATAATAAAGTATTGTAACAGGTCAGTGTTAATGAGCAAATTAGAAGTGGAAGTTTTGTTTTTTTTTACAGCTCAAGCTTTTTTTTCAGGTGTTCCAGAATAGACAGATCTTTGCGGTTTTCCAGCATACTTTCAGCATCCTCGATCAGTCGCTCAGCTTCTTCTTTCAGACATTTGTGATAGTCTTCTTTCACAGCTTTTTGTGACTGCAGATAATAGAACATAATACACAGTTTTTGAACTACTACTATATCGTGTTTGCAATATGTGCGTATAGATGCCATCACGTTGTAAAGCAGTTCCTCAAAATTCACGGTTCTAACTTTGATGTATGCCTTATTTTCTTCGGAAATATAGCTTTCATCAGATTTTAGCATTCTCAGTTGAAAGAGTTCCGTGAGGTAATCAATCGCATTAAGAGCGGTGCCGGGATCATTGATCCCTGGTGACATGGCTTTTGCAATTACCTCTGTGATTTGTTTGAACGCCAGAACGTAGTTATCTGAAACCAGTTCGGCCCGTGAAAAGTGAATATATTTATGAATCTGTTTCAAAGATTCTTCATCCAGTTCTTTTTCAGATTTAAAAATTGGGATCCCCTGAAGAACAAAAATTCCTTTAACCGGAATTATCTCGATGAGCGTATCATTTTGCTTACAGAACTCAAGCAAATTTTCCTGAGAGAAATTTTGGAAGTAACCATTTTTTTCAGTCTCGTATTTATGCCAGTCTTTACTGTCGGGAAATGAAAACTTGGAGTTCTCTTTTTCTGATTCTAAAAGCCTTTCGAGGGTATTTCGTGCAGAGTTGAAGATCTTTTCGAGAATATAGGTGATCTGTATACTTTGGGAGATAGTATGTATAAAATATATGAAGGCATATATACATACTACTGTAAACAGGATACCCAATAAGACGGAAAACCCCGGCACCTGGTATTTGTCACCTGTAGGCTGAATTGAAAAGAGAATAAAAATGCAGTATAGAATACTGGATAGATAAATTCCAAGTATGAACTGATGTTTTCTGTCTGAAATCAAACCAGGTAAAAGCCTGGGGGAATAATTTGTTGACGCCTGATTTAGCAACACCATCACCATGGAAAAACTAAAAACCATCATAGAAATAAGTCCCGTTATACAGGCGCTTAAAATAGTAAGAGCGGTATCACCATTGTTAACCACCAGGATGGGTATGTTATCGATCAAATATCTCGAGACCCCCCTGTTCTCCATGTACATCATTATAAAGGCGAACAAAACACCCGACATGGCAAAAAGTGAGGGGTAAAAGGCGATCTTGCTTTTGATGTTCTGGTAAAAGGTGAAGAATCTGATATATAAAAATTTCATGAATGCAGGCTTCTCATTAAAGTTAAGGAAAGTTTTAGTAGGATAGAACAAATGATAACTGAATCCTGGAATCTCAAAAAAAAGGCTGACTTAAAAGTGTTTTTCAAGGCAGCCTCATTTACTTTTTTATATTAAATCTGTTTATTTGTCTTCATTAGGATACCATTCTGTAAGCACCACTTCAATGTCCCGGTTTCCTTCGTTCACTAACTTCTTGAATTTCTCTACATCAGATTTCCCATCCTTTCCGCGGTAGTGATACGGATAAACCACTTTAGGCTGAAATTCAAGTACGGCATCGGCTGCTTTATCTTCGGTCATGGTGTAAGGAAGGTTCATAGGAACCAGGGCGATATCAATATTTTCAAGATTTCTCATTTCCGGAACATCTTCTGTGTCCCCGGCAATGTAAAGTCTTTTTCCGTTTTTCTCCAGTACATACCCATTTCCTCTTCCTTTCGAGTGGTATTGTTTAGCTTCTTCTCTCAGGTTATACATGGGGATCGCTTTAATGGAAATTCCCAGGTGTTCTTTTGTTTCCCCGTTATTCATGACCACTACATTTTCTGAAAAGGTATCGGGTAGTTCTTTTTTGACTGCTTCAGGAGCGATGATCTTCGTATCTCCTAAATTAAGAGCCTGCAGGGTTTTGGCATCCATGTGGTCGCCGTGAATATCTGTGATGAGAACAAGGTCAGCAGGTTTCTGCCCTTCAAAGGCTTCAGCTCCTCCTACAGGATCCAGGTAGATAGTTGTATCATCCCAGGTGATCACTGCTGTGGCGTGAGAGATGGGAGTGATCTCAGGCCCATTTTGCTCTTCAGATTCTTCTATTTGTTGCGCCTCCTCGGTATCTGTTTCAATTACCTGAACTTCTTCTTTAGGTTCAGATTTACAGGAAATGAATATCAGGCTAAAAATAAAAATGCTCAAAAATGATCTCATATTGCTTCGTTTTACCTTAAAACTAAGCAAAAAAGCCCCTTTTAGCCCGTGAATTAATAGAATTTTAGGAAAGTTCGAGCTTCATTTTTATGTCTCCACGCCCGTAAGGATTGTTCTTTTCAATAGGAATTTCCTCAAAGCCGAACTTTTTATAAATGTGGATGGCATTTTCCAGTTTCCGGTTGGAATAGATGATCAGTTTTTTCCAACCTTGCTGTTTGGCATAATCCAAAGCGAAGCGCATTAATTTTTGACCAATATTCTTTCCGCGTGCTTCAGGGGAAACCGCCATTTTAGTCAGTTCGAAAATTCCTTCTTCCATTTTCATCAGTGCCACCGTCGCCAATATTCTGTCTCCATCTTTTACGAAGAAGATATTGCCACCTGGATTAATGATGTATTTCTCCGGATTTCCAAGGACCTCTTCATCATGAGGCTCCACTACAAAGAAATGTTCGAGCCACTCCAGGTTCAACTCCTTGAATTGCTTGGCGTATTTGGGGTCATAAGTGATTGTCTTCATTCTAAGAACTGATTTCCTTTTTCTGCCATGGCCATTTCCCCTCCAGTTCTACCTGTAAGGAAAGACTCAGGAATGTTCTAATCACTACGATCACCCCAAGTATTAATACCTGGTTCATGGTTGGGTCAATGGTCACTGTGGCAATAATATCTCCGGCTACCAAAAATTCGAGCCCCAGTAGGATGGCCTTTCCCAGATCGTGTCTAAAAGTTCGGTAAGAACTGCCCTCTTCGTGGCGGTTGGTGAAATACCTGAACAGCGCCAAAAAAGTACCAAAGATCATGGTAAGAATACCGGCGATCTCAATTCCAAAGGCGACATACTCAATATAAATTTTTATAATATCACTCATGTATTCGGGATTTTAGGAAGTCGGTGACAATAAAGCTGATTGCCTTACCGGTCGGGAAATCATCTTTCGCGATGGCTTCACATACATGAAGATAACAACATTTTTTTTCTTTTCCGGCCCTTTTTACCAGTTCCCGAACCTCATTTAAACTGAAGCCGGTAGGCGATACCGCGCTACTGGGGAAATTTGAGATGGCGTCACAATCCAGTTCCAGTCCGAATTTTTCCTGTTTCACGAAGTCGATACTTCTGCCAAATGCTGAAACTTTATCCTGCTGCGGAAGGGTTTCAAAAAGATGGTATTGAAGATCTTCTGAACTATCCATTTCTCTGAAAATATATTCAGGAGTGTAATTTTCATGAAGTCCATGTACAGAATACTTCTTCAAAAAGCCATTTTTAAGGGCATAGCTGAAGCCGTTTCCGCTGTGGCGATATTCTGTGGAGCGAAGATCTGTATGCGCGTCAATGTTCAGCGCGTTCACCGGATTTTGAAAAGCTTCTGAAGCTCCTTTTAAATTTCCGTAGGCGTTATTATGACCACCTCCAATAATAATCGGGATCTTTCCTGCGGAAATGATTTGTTTCACCACCGCGCTCACTTTTTCATCTATAAGTTCAGTGAGATCTCCCAGTTTTTGATGATAATTAGGGTCAGAAACATCGATATTGGCGGCTTTTTTCATCTCTTCGTAAGTATTGATCTCTCCCAGAAGCAATACTTTTTCCGAATTAAAGAACCTGTTATGCTGCACATTCAAAAAAGAACCTAAAAATGCTTCCCAGGCATTGGAAGTGCCCTGCTTTCCATAATTGGCACGTACTCCAATATCTTCAGGTATCCCGAAAATGACAAATTGAGCAGGATTTTTCCGAAGCAATTTAAGATCTGATATGAAATTTACTTTTTCGCCAAGCTTGGATTCTCCCGGTCTTACAGACAGGTATCCGGAAATGTGCTTTTCAGAATATATTTTTAGGCTATTCATTTAGATCTTTTTACCGTTGATGTAAACCGAGTCAATATGGTTGGCTCCGAATGAGTAAGGTAAAAATCCGTAGGAAGGCACCTTTTCAGTAAGTATGAAATTGGCCGCTTTTCCTTTGGTGATACTTCCATGAGTATCACTAATTCCCATTGCATAGGCCGCGTTGATGGTCGCCGCATTGATAGCCTCTTCAGGATTCATCTTCATTTTGATACAGGCCAGGGAAACCACCAGGTTCATATTCCCGCTAGGAGTACTTCCGGGGTTGTAATCTGTAGCCAGCGCCAATGGCAGCCCTGAGTCAATAATCTCCCGGGCAGGGGTGTAAGGAATAGTTAAAAAGAGCGAACAGGAGGGAAGAGCCACCGGCATGGTATCACTGCCTTTTAAAACCTCAAAATCTTCAGGTTCCATCACTTCCAAGTGGTCTACAGATAGTGCTTTGTGCTCGACACCTGCTTTTATCCCGCCAATAGAATTAAATTGATTCACATGGATCTTTGGGGTTAGGTTGTATTTTTCTCCGGCAGCCAGAACTTTATGGGTGTCCTCTACAGTGAAATATCCTTTTTCACAGAAGATGTCCACATAATCAGCAAGGCCTTCTTGGGCTATCTTCGGCATCATTTCATCTATCAGCAGATCCAGATAGGCGTCCTTGTTGTCCTTATATTCTTTTGGGACCGCGTGTGCACCCAAAAAAGTAGCTTTTATCTCTATAGGATAGTTCTCTTTTAGTCTTTTGATCACCTTAAGCATTTTAAGCTCTGCTTCGGTAGTAAGTCCGTATCCAGATTTGATCTCAATCGCCGTGGTTCCCATTTTCATTACTTCTTCCAGACGACGAGCAGACTGAACATACAGATCTTCAGCCGAAGTTTCCTGTAATTTCTTCGCCGAATTCAGGATTCCTCCTCCTTTATTGGCGATCTCCTCATAGGTCAATCCATTAATTCGGTCAACAAATTCCTGTTCCCTGTTGCCGGCATACACAAGGTGGGTGTGTGAATCGATCCATCCGGGCATCAGGATCTTTCCGGAGGCATCTACCTGTTCCACATCTTCAAAAGAGGGAATATTCTCCATGCTTCCGAAGTCTGCGATCCTTCCATCTTCACACAGAAGCCAGGCATTTTCGAGGGTTGGTAATTCTTTCATCTCGCTGCCGTTCAGTCTTGTAACATTTGTTTCGCGAACCTGCAGCAATTGACGGATATTCGTAAAAAGTAATTTCATAACGTAAAGATAAAAAAGTGGGTAGAATTTAACTGATTCGAAGGGAGGAAAGCTTTGAAGATATCGCGTTTTTCGAAAGAATCCGGGCGCAGGGCTTTCGATAATTCTTTTTAACTTAGTGAAAATTTAAAAACCCTTTATTTTTCTTCATTATGAACAAAAAACAGCAGGGAATCAACACTTTATGTGCTCATGCCGGAGAACTGGCAGATAAGGAGTTCAAAGGCGCGGTGTCGCCATTATACATGTCAACCTCTTACGCCTTTGAAGATGTTGAAGTAAAGCGCTATCCCAGGTATTTTAATACTCCAAACCAGGTTGCACTGGCTCAGAAAATGGCTGCCCTCGAACATGGAGAAGCAGCACTGATCTTTGGAAGCGGAATGGCCGCGGTAAGCAATTCTTTGCTCGCCTTTCTACATAAAGGTGATCATGTGGTGTTGCAAAAGACCTTATATGGAGGTACCAGTAACTTAGTTGTTGAGGAATTTAAAAAATTCGGGATCGAATTCACTTTTACGAAGGATCTTACTCCCAAAGCTTTTGAAAAGGAGATCAGGAAGAACACCAAGGTGATCTATATTGAGACCCCTTCAAATCCGCTGTTGACCATCACCGATATTGAAGCTGTGGCTCATTTGGCCAAAAAATACGCGCTGGTGAGCATGATAGACAATACTTTTGCTTCACCGGTGAATCAGAATCCTATTGATTTTGGAATTGACGTAGTCATTCATTCGGCCACTAAATATATGGGCGGTCATAGTGATATACTCGCTGGGACGGTGATCTCTTCAGAAGAAAACATTGACAAGATCTTTCATCTTGCTAAGAATTTCGGCGGAAGTCTGAGCGATTATACAGTTTGGTTACTGGAAAGAAGTATCAAAACCATGGGACTAAGGGTAAAAGCGCAAAATGAAAATGCCGGAAAAATGGCTGAATTCCTGGAACAACACGAGTTAGTGGAAAAGGTGTATTATCCGGGATTAAAGTCGCACCCTGACCATGAACTAGCGAAGAAACAAATGAAAGGGTTCGGAGGAATGCTGTCATTTGAATTGAATGACCTTGACTCAGGTGTTTTTATGAAATATCTAAAACTCATCAAGCCTTCCATGAGCCTGGCAGGGGTGGAGTCTACCATTTTGTCACCGGCGAAAACCTCTCATGCTTTGTTAAGTCCAGAAGAGAGAAAAGAAGTGGGAATAAAGGATGGATTGTTGCGTTTTTCAGTAGGGATCGAGGAAACCGAAGATCTGATAGAAGATATTCAACAAGCGCTCGAAGAAACCAGGAAAGACATGTTAGACGTCAGGATCTAAAATCCTGACGATTTTTATAATTAGAAAATAAATAATGAAATTAGATATACTGGCTATCGGGGCACACCCCGATGATGTAGAACTAAGTTGTTCTGCCACCATTGCTAAAGAAATTGAAAGAGGTAAAACAGTAGGAATTCTGGACCTAACCAGAGGTGAACTTGGTACCCGTGGTACTGCCGAAATTAGAGATAAAGAAGCGGCCGATGCTGCGAAAATATTGGGTGTAGACGTACGTGAAAATCTGGAATTCAGTGATGGATTTTTTGTAAATAATGTAGCCCACCAACTTGAGATCATAAAGGTTCTAAGAAAATACCGGCCAGAAATTGTATTGTGTAATGCGGTAGATGATCGACATATTGATCACGGCAAAGGAGCTCAACTTGTGGCCGATGCTTGTTTTTTAAGCGGATTAAGAAAGATAGAAACCATTTTAGACGGGAATTCGCAGGATGCCTGGCGGCCAAAAAACGTTTTTCACTACATCCAATGGAAAAATCTTACTCCAGATATAGTGGTGGATGTTACGGGGTTTATGGACAGGAAGTTAGACTCTGTAAAGGCGTATAGGTCACAATTTTTTGATGAGAACAGTGATGAGCCGGAAACACCTATCTCCAGCAGTAACTTTTTGGAAAGTATCACCTACAGGGCCAAAGACTTAGGCCGATTAATAGGTGCGGAATACGGAGAGGGATTCACTGTGAGCCGTTATGTGGCGGTAGATTCATTGTTTGATTTAAAATAAAAAAACAGCTTTTTTTCTTTTGTAGAAGAAAGGAATTATACTACATTTGCATCCGATTAAAATGGTGGTTGTAGCTCAGCTGGTTAGAGCGCTGGATTGTGGTTCCAGAGGTCGCCGGTTCGAACCCGGTCTTCCACCCAAAAAGCTTCTCAGAAATGAGGAGCTTTTTTTGTTTCTATACTTTATATCCTTTTACAGATGAGGTTATAAAAAAAGCCCCACAGGAAGAACCTGTGAGGCTGCTTAACATCTTTGATCTTTTTATCTATTTGGCTACCGCCGCTTCAGTAGTAGGCTTGTCAACTACCGGTCTTTCTGCTCTGTTCGCAATTTCCCAAGCAGTATGGAACACCAGTTTTGCTCTTTTAGCCAATAACTCATAGTTGATCTTATCAGGAGTATCGGTGGGTCTATGGTAATCCTCATGCACCCCGTTAAAATAAAAGATGATCGGGATATCATTTTTGGCGAAGTTATAGTGATCACTTCGGTAATAGAATCGGTTTGGATCATTTTCATCATTGTACTTATAATCCAGTTCCAGATTGGTATACCTACTATTGATCTCTTCGCTTAGTTCATGAAGTTCGGTACTCAGCTTGTCACTTCCGATCAAATAAACGTAATCAGCAGATTCTTCTTTTCCTTCTCCAACGCGTCCGATCATATCAATGTTGAGGTTGGTTACGGTTTGCTCTAAAGGAAATACAGGGTTATCTGTATAAAATTTAGATCCTACCAGGCCTTTTTCCTCTCCGGTAACATTCAAGAATAAGATAGAACGTTTTGGAGCAAAGCCTTCATCAACCGCTCTTTTAAAAGCCTCGGCTATTTCCAGGATCGCTACTGTACCAGATCCGTCATCATCGGCTCCATTATAAATGTTTCCTTCGTCATCCATTCCCACATGGTCATAATGAGAAGAGATCACCAGTACTTCTTCGGGCATGGTACTTCCTTCTATAAAAGCCAGTACATTTTCAGTATCCTTGATCTTTCCGCGGGTAAAAACGCTTGAAGGCACTTCCTGGTAATAATCGTCATTCCCGAAAGGGGAGGCAATGTTCAACCTTTTATATTCATTTTTGAGGTATTCTGCTGCCATTTTTTGTCCGGGCTCGCCGGTCTCTCTTCCCTGGAATTCATCACTCGCGAAGGTATACAAGTGCTCCTTCAGCTCTTGTGCAGTAATGGTTTCTGCATAGTCTTCAGGACTTGCATGTTCCTCGCTCTTTGGATGCTGGGCTCTACAAGTGATCATGCTCAGCGCCAAAGAAAATAACAAAACTCTTTTCATAGATAATTTTACTTTTTAATAAAGTTCACAAGGTAATAGTTTTCCCTGAATCCCAGAAAAAGGTTGCTGTTAAGGCGCTAATTTCTTCGGAATTATCTGAACAACCTATTTTTTTATGTCGTATCTTATATACCAAATTAGAAGCTCCAAAAAAACAATCGATATGAAAAAGAATGTTCCTATTTCTGAGATCATGACCAAAAATATTGTGAAACTGAAGCTTTCAGATGAACTCACCACCGCTGAATCTCTTTTCAAGAAAAACCACATCCGGCATCTTCCCGTTGTTGATAAAGGGCATATAGTCGGCATGCTGAGCTACACCGATCTTCTTCGTATATCATTCGCTGACGCCGTAGATGAAGACGGGGAAGGGGTGGAAACTACTGTTTATGACATGTTCACTATAGAACAGGTGATGACCAAAAAGGTGGTCTCTGTAAACTCTAAAACAACACTTGAGGAAGTGGGAAATATTTTTCTGACCCATGAGTTTCATGCCTTGCCCGTGGTAGATGATGATGCCCTGGTGGGGATTGTTACTACTACAGATATGATCAGGTGTTTTTTGAAGGATTAAGTTTTAGAATACCACTGAAACTTCATGAGGATAATTTTCTTCAGACCTAGAAGTTATGGCACTCACCCTCGTAATTGTAAATAAAAAAAGTGAGAAGAGTTCTGTAGGGGGTCACGCTTCTCACTTGATGTGCCTTATTTCAAGGCTAATTCCTTATGGAGGTAAGATAGTTACAAATTGTTGATAACTCTAAAGAGGAGTTATCATTTAACCGTGCTTTAACAAGCCTTGTAAGAAATTTCGAGATTGATAGCCGTTTTTATGGTTTCTAAAAATAGATTTTATTTTTTTTCGATTTCGAATAGCTTCAAAATCAGGAAGTAAAAATTTAGGCTTTAAAAAAGGGTGAATTTCTGCTTTAAAATTCAAAAAAGGTTTTTATATTTGCAACCGCTAAGGAGAAATGGCAGAGTGGTCGAATGCGGCAGTCTTGAAAACTGTTGAGGGTCACACCTCCGGGGGTTCGAATCCCTCTTTCTCCGCAAATGAAAACCCGCAACGAAAGTTGCGGGTTTTTTGCTTTTAAGGAATCATGTAAGCGCGGTATCAGGAACAATTTTGACCATGCTTAAATGACGTGGGTAAGACTTTAATGTACCGAGGAAGAACATAGAGCAAAAACTATTTAAATAAAAAAACCACTAACTGCGTTGCTAGTGGTTTTGTTTATTACAATTACAGAAATAACGGTTACAAATGTCCCCTGAAAAATTTTAATACCCTACATATAAAATATTACCTAGGGGTTTTCTGTAACTCACTTTCTATAATTTCTCCCAAACTTAAAATTTATGTTTATTCGAAGGCTAGGCGTTTAGTTAACGTGTGGAATTTGAAAGTAAGCGTTAGATCTTTAATCTTAAAATAATAGAAGTGCCTTTGTTTTCAGCGGAGGCTATATGTATTGCTTTTTCCATTTCATAACCAAGTAAGGACAAGCGTTCTTTTACTAAAGATACGCCTTTTGATTGGTGCAATTTATTGCTAGCTCCCGGGGAAAAACCTATTCCGTTATCTTCAATTTCACACTGTAAAACATTTTCAGGTAACAAGTTAAATGAAATCTTTAATGTGGGGTTGGTGATACTTGTCGGAAAAGCGTGAACAAAAACATTTTCCACAAAGGTCTGTAATAACATGGTCGGGATCTCAACATCATACACATCGATCAAAGGATCGGTTTCAAAAATCACATTGACCGTATTATTAAACCGCGTGTTCTCAACCCTGATATAGGATTGTAAATATTCAATTTCTTCAATTAATGTAATAGATGGTCTGGTACAGTGATCGAGGTTTAACCTGATCAATTTGGCGAAATCACCCAAAAAAATGCTGGCATTGTCAACATCACTATCCATAATATAGTTTTGAATGGAATTCATGGCATTAAAAATAAAGTGCGGATTCATCTGCGCCAGTAGAGCCTCCATTTTTGTTTCTTCAAAACGTTTTTGGATCATCCTTTTCTGTGCTTCAAATTTCCGGCTTTGCCTGATTTGAAATTGATAAATACTATAAATTACTAGTAATGTCATAGTAATGATCGACAAGACGAACCACCAGGTTTTCCAAAATGGCGGAAGTATTGCCAAACTTAGCAACGATTGGGTGAAGCCAGAACCAGTGCTTTCATCTATCACTCTTACTGCTATATTATAGTTGTCGGCGGGTAAAAAAGGCAGGAATATTTCAGGTTTAGAGGAGGGAAGACTCCAATTTTCACTAGCATTTAATCGGTATTGATATTTTAATTTATGCGGGTATGGATGGGCGTTCGTACTAAATTTAAGCAATACGGTGTTTTCATTGTGCCGCAACTTGATTTCTTCCGTATTTAAAAATTGTTGGGAAGGAAATTTATTGTTGTTAATGAAAATTTCTTTAATGTTTAATTTCTTCACCAGTGCTTTTGAATCAATGACCGCATCAAGATCTATTGTGTAAACACCATCCTTACTACCTATAGTCAACCTGTTTTGACTAACATAGGCGCTTAATAAAGGTTGTTTCAGCCCTTGTTCTTCGTCTAAAAAAATATAACGGTAATCTTTAAAAAGAGTCAGGCCTTTTTCTGTTCCAATCAATAAGGTTCCGTTGTATTCCTTCAAAAAAGAAATGGTATTGCCATGAATTTTAGCCCGTGGTATTTTTTTTAAGAGCTTAAATGCTTTATCATCATTTACGATGAAAACATCACCGAACTCATTTGAAAGTGCAATATCTTCCCCTAAGGTCGTAATGTGCCTTAATTTTTGTTCTTTCCAAATTCCTTTATTCAAATAGGATTTGAACTCATTGTTCTCCCACACATAAAGCCCTGAAAAAACAGATAGGAAATAGGTTTTATCATCCTGTTGTAAACTGTTTACCACCATGGTGGGTGTTTTAGGATCTTCCTGTTTAAAATGAGTATATGTGAAAGCATCCAAATCCTTATAGATTCTTACGCCACCATAGGGATTTGTTTCTATAAGTCTGCCGTTTTCAGTAAAATTGATCTCTTCTGAATGCAAGGGTAAATAACGGTGCAATTTCCCCGAAGCCTTTACAGCAAATATCCCAATGTTGGTATTAACCCAGTAAAGATCTCCGAATACTTTGATGTCATAAAAATTAATATCCCCTGCTTTGGTAGAATAATCTAATTCGTAGAAAGAATCCTCGTGCTTTGGCAAAGGTAGTTTGGTGTTTGAGACATAATCCTCCTGCCATTTTTTAAGCTGAGATAAGGATATCGCATGTTCTTTCTCAGTATTTGTTATAACGATCGCGTCATCTAATAACACTGCGGAAGTATTTCTTGTGCTGGCAAATCCGTAGATATTTTTTCCATGAATCTTATTGAACTTAATTTGAGGATTTAAATTGACCTCAAATAAACCAGCATCCATTGTGCCAACGTATAATTTTTCGAACGTGGCATCATAAGCCAAAGAAATAACTTTTTTACTTGAAATATTAAAATCTGAAGCCCTGGAAATTAACCGATCATTTTTCACTTCATAGATACCTCCATTGGTATCGTAAATGCCCCAGGCCGCCGCAAAAATTTTATCACTTTTGGTTTTTACATGATCCCATAAAATGGAAAACCCCAATTTTTCTGAAGGAATAGAATCTTTTTCATTCAAATAATCGGCCAGGGAAATCTTTGAAAAATAACCTTTGTTACTACTGTAAATACTGTCTTTATCCATAAAAATGGAGTAGATGTATTTACTGTCACTTACTTTATCCAGGTCTGTAGAGCCGTCATTACGGGAAATTTTATAGATTCCTGTCCTATATGTCACCACATAAATTTCCTTACCGTATTCAAAAAAACCAGTAACCCTGAAAAGTTCATCACCCGGTGGGGTCTCTAAGGAAATTATTTTAAAGGTATCCATGTCAATGATAGAAACCCCATTACTCGTTCCCACGTACATATGATTTCCATGTGAAAACAGTTTGGTTATTTCATTATGAACCAAACCATCTTTTTCTGAAATCACTTTAAAATTTATTCCATCATAAATGCTGATACCTGCGCCGTAGCTGCCAAACCACAGCTTTTCATTCTTATCTTCCGTTATGGCCCAGCAACTATTTAAGGCGAGCCCATCCTCTTCAAAAAAGCTTTTAAAGACATCATTTTCCTTTTTAACCACACCATTATCAGTACCAATCCATAGGATATTACTACTGTCAACAAACAATGATCTAACAGTATTGTTTGGCAGGTCGTTTACTGCAGAATAGTTTTTTCCCGGAAAATTTTGGGAATAGGCCACATTAAACCATAAAAATAAGAAGAGGAAAAATTTAATGATTTTGTAGAATGGCATTTATAAATTCTTCTTCTTTTCGGAAAGAAACCGGAAGTTTTTCTCCGTTGGTTAATTCAACTTCTTTATTGGCTTTGTGGTATCTAACTACATAATTTAAATTAATGACGTAGCTTTTATGAATTCTTTGAAAAGGGTTGGCTGGAAGTATTTCTTCCACATATTTTAAAGTTTTCGTAGCCATTTTAGTGATCCCGTCAATCCTTTTAATGCTGCAATAATTGCTTTCAGCTTTACAGTATAAAATTTGGTTTGAATGAATAAGTTCAAAACCTTCGAGGGTAGGAAAAGCAATTTTACTTACATTCTGATCATTTACATTCAGGTTTTCCAACAATAGTGACAGTTTCTTCTGGGCGAAGCTACCTTCAGTTTTAGTTTCAAATCTTTTTATGGCGTCGGATAGATCCAGATGACTGATCGGTTTTAATAGATAATCGAGAGCACTGCGCTTGATGGCCTTTATGGCAAATTGATTGTAGGCGGTGGTAAATATTACCTCAAACTTTACAACATCAAAATAACTGAATAATTCAAAACCATTTTTTTCAGGCATCTGGATGTCTAAAAAGACCAATTCGGGTTCGTGTTTCTTGATTGCAAGCACCCCGGCATCCACCGAATTGCATTTCTCAACAATATTGAATTTATTAGGGAAATATCTATCCAGGGTTTTCTCTAATAAACTTTGAGCATTTATTTCGTCGTCGATTATAACCACTTTTATCATAAAATAAAACTACAATTAAAAGGGGAATTTTTAACATCTTCTCTGCAAATAAAAATCCACAACCTCAGCCATGGGTGATCTTCTTTGTATTTTGAAATGTTTTCTTATAGCTGAAAAACGCATATATTCTACATAGCTTTTTGATAAAATATTCCCTTTACCAGCCATTGGAATTAAAGATACTCTTAGTTTTGCTGTTGTAAAGAGATCACTTAGAAACTGACGACCTCCCATGAGAACTAAAATAAACAAAGAAGACTGGTCAAGAAGAGAACATTTTGAATTTTTTAATTCCTTTGAAGAACCTTTCTTTGGAGTATGCGTACGCATCAATTGCACAAAAGCCTACAAGACCGCAAAAGAGAAGAATTATTCATTTTTCCTGTATTACCTGCACGCTTCCATATCTGCCGTAAACCAAACTGAAGCCTTCCGGTATCGTATAGGGGAAAATAATGAGGTTTATTTGTATGATGTTATTCATCCTTCAGCAACAATATCAAGACCAGATGATACTTTCGGATTCTGTTATATGAAATACAGGGAGGACTTTGAAGATTTCTGTACTTCAGTAAAGCCGGAAATCGAAAAGGTTCAAAACATGTCCGGCTTGAATCCTTCCGGAAAAGATGATAAAGATGTGGTTCATTATTCAGCCATTCCGTGGATCGATTTTCAATCTTTATCACATGCCAGGAGCTATTACTATAAAGACAGTTGCCCAAAGATCAGCTTCGGAAAGCTTGTGAAGGAAGGGGAGGAGTACTTTATGTCCACATCTGTTCACGTACATCATGCCTTGATGGATGGGAAACATGTAGGTGAATATATTGAAAGGTTCAAGACCCGGATGGATGGTTAAATTTGAACTGTGACCTTGATATTTTCCTAAATTGTGGAAAACCGTAATTATTGTTGAACAGGATGCCTTAAATTTGATGTATAAAAGTATCAATCACTAAGGATCTTATGTTCAAGAAAGTATTAATAGCAGAGGATAATGACAGCATCAACTTCGCAGTAAGAAGTGTGATGCAGGAATTGGATATTGAAAAGGTTGATCATGCCCAATATTGTGATTCTGCATATTTGCTTGCCAAAAAGGCGATCCTTGAAAATGAGCCTTTTGATCTGCTTATCTGTGACCTTTCCTTTAAAAATGATCACAGGAATGAAAATTTAAAGTCTGGAAAAGACCTTATCGCGGCTCTTAAAAAAGAAGATCCTAATCTTACCGTCCTGGTAAATAGTGTTGAAGATCATCCCCAAACAGTGAAAACCCTTTGGGAATCTGGCAATATCAATGGCTATGTATGTAAAGGCCGCAATGGGATGAAAGATCTTAAGGAAGCCATTTTTGCGGTTGACAGGGGAGATAGCTTTAACTCTTTGGATATCGAAAATGCTCTGAAACAGTCTAATATGCTGGTTTTAGAAGATTTTGAGATCAATTTGCTCTCTTATATCGCCAATGGGCTTACTCAGGAAGAAATCCAGAGTAAATTCAGGGAGAAAAAGATCTTTCCCAATAGTAAAAGTACTATTGAAAAACGATTAAAAGAATTACGTGAGGAGTTCAATGCAAGGACTACCCCGCATTTGATAGGTATAGTCAAAGACCTAAATCTTATTTAAAAGAAAACCGCTTCGGCATTTAATCGCAATTCCGGAATGTAGGGTAACGGAAGGGTGAGAGTTGGGGCGGTTATTTTTTCTTCTTTTTCAGCTTTTCCTGTTTAAATATTTATCAGTGATCTAATTTTTACGGTGAACCGCTACATTCCTGCTGTGAACTTCCTTATCCTCCCATTTCAAAGAATATCTACGTTTAAATCAATTATTTGCTGTTGGTTACCATAATACCACCCGTTTGGATCATTCTACCTTCAAACAGGGGATTCTTGTGTTAGTTTTATTCCTGTAAAACGTTTTATGGCAGATCAGTGGATCTGATAAAAGAATGATAACCCTTTAAAATGAAATATTATGAGAACGCTATTTATTTATTTGGTATTGATAGTTTGGGCAGGTGTGATGCAAGCTCAGGAAATTACAGAACTTAAAGAAGCAAAAGTAGGATTTGGACCGCTTTCCTGGGAAGTAACACAGGACGGGGACAGCTATTCCTTTAAAGTGAATGAAGCATATACAGGAGAGTTCGAAAATGATGCAATAGGATTTATGAACGCCTATTTTGATATAGATAATTTTATCGCCTTTGTCGAAGATAAAAACTATATGGCCTATCAGGTAAGCTTTGTTAGCCGAAAAGGTCAACTGGTAGCCGATTTTGACCAGGAAGGTAATTTGAAAAAAACCTCCCAGAGATTTAAAAACATTGTACTTCCAGCAGAACTTAGGGAAGAACTCTATAGAGATCATGCGGGTTGGACCATGGTTAAAAATGTTCGTCTCAGCCATGGTAAGAACGGTCTGGTAGAGAAAGATATGTACCGTATCAAACTTAAGAACGGTAATAGCTCTAAGATCGTGAAGATAGATGCTCTTGAGCCCGACCGAAGAGAAGTGGCCAGCAGATAATGCCCTCCTAATAAGACCGTCAGATTTCAAAAGTCTGATGGTCTGTTTTGGTTTTGAAAACCAATGTGTTCATTGACTTGTTTGATCTGATTACTGACAGACCCAATTTTTCTGAAGGAAAAGAGCTTTAATTGTGTTAAATTGTACAAGCTTTAACTTTTAGAAAATGAGATCTCTAGTAATAGATGATGAAGAACTGGCAAGAAAACGGGTGGTGAATCTCCTGGAAGATGTGCCGCAGATAGAAGTCATTGGTGAATGCTCCAATGGCAAAGAGGCAATAAGGAAGATCAATGAAAAGAAACCCGATCTTGTTTTCCTGGACATCAACATGAAAGACCTGAACGGTTTTGAGGTTTTGCAAAAGATAGAGATCTCTCCCAAGCCCATGGTCATTTTCGTCACCGCTTATGACAATTATGCCAGCCGCGCATTTGATGTTGATGCTTTCGATTTTCTGCTGAAGCCTTTTAAAGATCAGCGCTTCTTCAAGACCATTAATAAAGTATTGAACACCTCCCGGGAAGAATCAGACAGGAACTTCGAACAACGAATTCATGATCTCTTTAAGATCTATTCCAGGGAATCTGATGGTTACAATCCACCGGTACGTATTCCGGTAAAACAGGGAAACAAGACCATTTTGATAAACCCAGATGATGTGTTGTATATCATAGCTTCTGGATATTATGCTGAGATCTATACGTCGGAAAAGAAATATGTTCTTAGGGAATCTCTGAATAATCTCGATGAAATGCTTGATGATAACAAATTTTTCCGAATCCACAGATCCACCATAGTTAATATGAGCAAGGTGAAAGAGATCGTACACTCCGAATATTCTGAAATAGATGCGCGAATGACCGACGGAAAATTACTGCATATCAGCAAATCACATAAAAAAGAATTTTTAGACAAACTAGGTATCTAAAAAATGAAACTTTCGGCCATAAAAAAATATATAGACCTGAAGCTGGTATTTCTACTGGCTGGGTTTTATGCCCTATTTGACCTGGTTTTTATAGCCAAAACAGCCTATATGCAATCCTATCATCCCGAAAGGCATTTTGAACCATGGGCCGACTTCCTTATTTATAATCTATTAATAGACTGGATAATTGTGGTCACTTATATGACCTTGATCGCCATAAGCACCAAACGATTCCTCTATAAGAATTACTCGTGGGTTAAGATCATTATAATACATACCGTCTTTTCTATTCTTATAGGGTTTTTCATAAGGCTTATTTTTGACCTTTTTGCCATCGTAACAGGAAAGATCGGTCTGAGTGAATACCAATTGGAAGAAAGTTTTTACAGGTTTATTTATGTAATGGATCTTAACTTCCTTATTTATTTTGCCATGGTTTTCATCATTTACACTTACTATTATGTGAAGCAGGTGAAGGAAGCTGAAAAACAGCGGAGCCTTCTGGAAACACAGTTAGTGAGTGCCAGGATGAAAATGCTTTCGTCGCAGTTGCAACCGCATTTTTTATTCAATACTTTGAACAGTATAGCCGTGCTGGCCGATCTAGATAAGGAAAAAGCAAAAGATACTATCGCCGATCTAAGTGATTTCCTCAGGGAGATCTTATATAAAGGGGATGAAAACGAAATCACTCTCGAGCAGGAACTGCGAACCCTGGAATATTATTTAAACATTCTGAATGTGCGCTTTTCAGACCACTTAAAGATCACCAAGCACATAGATAAAAACATTCTTCATAAAAAAGTGCCGGCTTTACTATTGCAGCCCATCATTGAAAACTCAATTAAACACGGATATTCTTACGATCATACAGATCTTGAGATCAATATTACCATAAAGGAGGAAGGCAAATACCTGGTAATTAAAATTGATAATAACGGGGAAGCGATCTCATCACGCCACGGGGAATTACTGCATAACGGTTTGGGTCTTGCCAATATCGATGCCCGACTCAAAAATCTCTACGGGAGTGATTATTTCTTTGAGATCAGCAATAAAGCCGATGCCAAAGGTGTGAAAACCATTATCAAAGTACCCACGATTTGAATAAAACTCTTATTCCTCAATAACGATCAATTCGGGTTTTGAAATCACACCGGCTTCATCCATAAGGTCTTTAAGACTCTGGTCCTGCATCATTTCTTTTACTTTGTTTGAATCGCTGGCTTCAAAAACCATATACACCATATTAGGTTCATCTGCTTTTTGTCCTGCGCTGATTTCCCTTAACCCGGCTTGAGATCGTCTTTCTATATCCCGGTCATAGATCTCTTTCCACTTTTTGTAATTCTCTACTTTGTGAGATATGATTACTGTTGGCATAATAATATGTTTTAAATATGAATATTCAAGAAAATGGGGGATTTCATAGGAGGGATTAATCTTAAATTTAGCTTTTTTATTTGAAAATTGAGCTAAATATTCCTTGAATTTATTCTGTATGTGGCTGATTTTTAAATAAATAGTAATCCAGTAAGGAAAACTACCATTCCGGTGAGAAGAAGGATAAGGGTGTACGGCAGTATTTCGCGGGCCTTTAGTTTTGTGATTGCCAGCAGGGGTAGGGCCCAAAAAGGCTGCAGCATGTTAGTGATCTGGTCCCCATAAGCAAAGGCCATGATGGCTTTGTTTAACGGAACGTTCAGTTTCAGGGCACTTTCAAGAACGATAGGGCCCTGTATTGCCCATTGTCCACCACCGCTGGGAACGAAAATATTGACCAGGCCGGCGCTGAAAAATGTATAGACCGGCAGACTCCAGTCAGAGGCAATACTTGAAAAGAATAAGGCAATTTCATTGACCATGCCAGTTTCTTTCATAATACCCATTATTCCGAAGTAAAGCGGAAACTGGACAAGGATAGCAGCGGCACCTACTATGGCTTCTTCCAGGGCAGCCAAAAATGATGCAAAGGAGCCGTGCAACAGGATACAGAGTCCCAACATCAGGAAATTCAACATGTTAGGAGTGAGGTTCATTTCTGTGATATTCTGCCAGTAACTCAGGACAAAAGCAATGAGAAGCAGACCTGCAAATAGCAGGTTGAGCCATCGGGAATGATCCAGGCGTTCTGCGCCTTTGATCAAAGAGGTCGAGACAGTTTTCCTTTCTTCCGGAAGCCGCACTGTGGATAAAGGCGTGGCTTTAGATACAAAGTAGAGTACCGAAGGTACGATCAGGATCAAAATTCCGAAGAGCAGAAGATTCCAGGAAGCGAAAATGGTTTCTTCCGTAGAAATAAAGGAAGGCAGAAAAGATACAAATTCGGTATTTTGTGCACCTTGAAAAAGGCTGGCAAGATGACCGTTTTCCGCAGCTTTTAAAGGGGCACTCCCGCTCATCCCTCCATGCCATACCATTAAGCCTACATAACCGGCTGCACCTATTAAGGGATAGTTGATCTTGAAACCTCTTTTCTGAGCGGCTTCGGCTACCTTTCGGGCCATGATCGCTCCAAAAATAAGACCCAATCCCCAATTGAAAAATGCCACGATCATGGTAGAGACACTCACAATTACAACAGCGCTGGTGTTGCTATTAACTATAGATGTGAGTTTGGCAGTAAGGATGGCCATAGGTTTACTTAATACCAGAACATGTCCCAATACCAGTATGAGCATCATTTGGACCGCGAACACCAGCAAAGCAGGATCCCACATTCCCGCCTGCCAGGAAATTAGAATATGGTTGGCGTTTTCAATACTGCTGCTTCCTGTAAAAAAGAATGCAAGCAGCATGGTAATAAGAGTGAGGAGTACCGCCAATGTAAATGGCGCCGGAATTAGTTTTTTAAAGGTGTTTTCAATGAATTGAGCCGCGTTCATACTTCAAATATGCAGAATTAATTTAAAAGTGTTGATATACTTCTAAAAACCTGCGAATATTCGCTTTCCAAACGCCGGTAGTTTCTTAATTTAGAGGCTCATCAAATTTAACTTATGGAGGCTTATTTGTTCAAACCTTTAAAGATCAGAAATATTACCATCAAAAACAGGATCGTTGTTTCCCCCATGTGCATGTACAGCAGTAAAGACGGTTTTGCCAATAACTGGCATCTGGTGCATCTTGGAAGCAGAGCGGTTGGAGGAGCTGGCTTGATCATTACTGAAGCAACAGCAGTTTCTCCCGAAGCTCGGATCAGTCCGGATGATCTGGGACTTTGGAAAGATGCTCACATAGAATGTTTGAAAGGAATTGTTGATTTTTTAAAAGCTCAAGGGAGTGTTCCCGGAATTCAATTGGCTCATGCAGGGAGAAAAGCCTCAACCACCAGCCCCTGGAAAGGAGGGAAATTGCTTTCTCCTGAAGAGGGCGGATGGGAAACTGTTGCTCCTAGCGCCATTCCTTTTTATGAAGGCAATTCTAAGCCCTTAGCTCTGGATAAGGAGGGAATCCAAAAGGTGAAAACCGATTTTCGGAAAGCTGCCGAAAGAGCGCTCACGGCCGGATTTGAAGTAGTTGAAATTCATGCCGCCCATGGATACCTGTTTCACGAATTTCTTTCCCCGCTAACTAACAAGCGGAATGATGAATACGGTGGAAAACTTGAGAATAGATGCAGGCTATTGCTGGAAGTGGTGGAAGAGGTGCGAAAAGTTTGGTCTGACAGGCTGCCTTTGTTCGTACGTATTTCAGCAACCGATTGGGTAGAGGGAGGATGGGATGAAGAGAGTTCCATTAAATTGGCTGGTAAACTCAAAGATCTTGGTGTGGATCTGATAGATTGTTCATCAGGAGGAAATGTTCCCAATGCTAAGATCCCCGCGGAAAAAGGCTACCAAATACAGTTCTCTGAAAGCATCAGGAGAGAAGCGAATATTCTTACCGGAGCGGTTGGATTGATAACAGGAGCCGAGGAAGCTGAGGAGATACTTAAAAATGGCAGGGCTGATCTTGTTCTTTTGGCCAGGGAATTTCTTAGAAGCCCTTATTTTCCGATGGAAGCTGCGAAAGAATTAGGAGAAGATATAAAATGGCCCCCTCAATATGAGAGAGCCAAAAGATAATTTTCAAGTTACAATAAAATCGCGTCTACTATCGCGCCAACAGTCGCCAGAATTATTGCCAGCCATAATGAAGGCATAAAACCACGGGTCTTAAAATCCTTACTAAGTTTATCGGCAAGTTCGATAATGAGAGCATAAGCAATGATCCTGGTAATGAAACCCAATCCCAGGAAATAGAAAATTCCGAGGGTCGCCACATTCAAAATGACCGTTAGGATCCAGCTTAGCAGAAAGCTTAATACCCCGATTAAGAATGCGATAAAAATTGCCGTTTTGTAACCTTTTAATTCCACTTTTGGAAATACGCTGGCAGCTGCCAGCAGTACCGCTGAGTCGATAAGAATGTGAAGTAGCCAGACGAACATTTAATTATGTGTTTAGAGTTATTCTTCGGTATTACTAATTTCCTTAGCCTTCTCGTTTAATTCAAGAATATTGGTTGGGTAGGGTTTTTCTTTTAGGAGCTTGGCAACATGTACCAGGTTATAGACCATGTAGTGTAAGGTTCGGTTGGTGAAAAGGTGTTTATCGCCTTTAGCTTCGATATAAGCGGGCCCGGGACCGGCTTTCCCCACGTAATAACTAAACGCATTTACGGGAATGGTAAACCCTTGTTCTGCGAGGTCAAAACAAATGCTGGAAATAGCCTTTTTGGCTCCGTCCTCATTACCGTCAACCATAACCCCGGCAACTTTATTGTAAGTTGGGTACTGGCCATTCTCATCATTTGCCTCTTCCCATACTCCGTCAAATCGTTCGTTTACCAGTTTAGCGACGGCACTTCGGTCTCCCCGCCAGATGGGGGTTGCGATGATCAAAATATCGCTGGCTTTCACCTTTTTCAGGATCTTTGGCCAGTCATCACCTTCTCCTTCATCTGAGGAATTTCCGAATTTCACATTGTGATCTACTACTCGCACAGATTCTGTTTCCACATCGAGGTCGTGAAAAATTTTTTCGGCGTTCTTTATAAAGGCTTCAGTATTGGATGTTTCAGGAGATTTTTTGAGGGTACAGTTCAGGAATATGGCTTTTAATGACATGTGTGAGAATTGGTTTTTGGTTAGTATACTTCGGAATTACATCCTCCATTTCATTTCAAGTTACTTGGATTTGGGACTCTTTCAAAAACGATTAAGAAAGTATTAAGTTGGTTTTTTTAAAAATTAACTCTTTCAGCAGGAAAGTTTCTTCAGTTAGTTAACAGTTTGCTAATCAGGTAAAAACGCAGGTTTAAAACTGGTATCTTGTAGAAAGGCAACAAAAAATGAACGATAATGAGATCAATCTGGAATGGCTCCATAAGTTTTGGTTTGGTGAGTATCCCTATAAAGATGTATTCCGGTAGTGAAGAGCGAAAACTAGACCTTGATATGTTAGACCGTAAAGACCATGGCAGGATAAGGTATAAAAGGGTCAACGAAATTACAGGGGAAGAAGTCGAGTGGAAGGACATTGTGAAGGGATATCTTAAGGATGATGCCTACATTGTACTGGAAGATGAGGATTTTGAAAAAGCGAACATGAAGAAATCCAAAACCATCGATATAGAAGAATTTATTAAGGAGGAGGATGTTCCCGATGTACTTTTCAAAAAACCTTATTTTCTGGAACCTCAAAAAGGAGGGGAGAAATCGTATAACCTTCTGAAAAAGGCCCTTCTGGAAACCGATAAACTGGGAGTTGCCACTTTCGTGATGAGAGCTAAGGAGAACCTGAGCCTGGTAGGGGTTTATAAAGATGCCCTTGTTTTACATGTAATCAGGTTTGCAGATGAAATGCGTGATCCCGCAGAACTTAAGCTTCCAGATGCGAAAGTATCCAAGAAGGAGGTTGATATGGCAAAATCTCTCATCGAGCAATACACCGAAAAATTCGATTTTGAAAAGTATAAGGATATCTATAACGAACAGCTTATAAAGATCATAGAGTCCAAAACATCAGGTAAAAAGCCCAAAGTGGAAAAGTTCGATTCCAAGCCTACTCCGGCCAAAGATCTTATGGCACAGTTGAAGGCTAGTCTGGAAAAAAAGAAAAAGAAAAGCAAAGCTTCATAAATGGGACTGGACGAATACATTCGAAAAAGGGACTTTTCCAATACTCCCGAACCCGAAGCCGCCTATCAAAAACCGCCGAAAAAATTAAGATTTGTGATCCAGCGGCATCAGGCATCACGGCTCCATTATGACCTTAGACTGGAAATGGAAGGCGTGTTAAAGAGCTGGGCGATTCCCAAGGGCCCCTCAATGAATCCTGTAGATAAACGTCTGGCCATCATGACCGAAGATCACCCTGTAAGATACCTCACCTTTCACGGTACTATTCCTAAGGGGAATTATGGTGCTGGGGAAATGAGCGTCTGGGATGAAGGCACTTATCAGCCTATCGAAAAAGGAGGAGAAAAGGAACTTTTGGAGCAGCTTATAAAAGGTGATCTCAAAATTCATTTTTTCGGAAATAAAATAAAAGGCAGTTTCGCCCTGGTTCACACCAAAAGGGGAGGAGAGAAGGATAACCAATGGTTGTTGATCAAGAAAAAGGATGAATTTTCTACTGATCTTGTTTATGATGCTGAAAATTTTAGTGAGCAGGCTTCTTCTGAAAAAGTAAAGAAATTAAAACATACCAAGCTTATAAAACCCATGTTGGCGACGAAAGCTTCGGAAATATTCAATAAGGCCGACTGGATCTATGAATTAAAGTGGGACGGTTACCGGGCCCTTGCAAATATCCACGATGGGAAAGTAGACCTGTATTCCCGAAACGGAATTTCCTTCAAACGAAAGTTTAAGTCGATTTATCAAAACCTGAAAGCCATTCCCCACGATGTAATACTTGACGGGGAGATCGTGGTACTTGATAAGAAAGGTAAGCCTCAATTTCAGGAACTCCAGAATTACGGGCAGGATACTACGGGGGAACTGCGTTATTATGTATTTGATCTTCTATTTTTAAACGGTCATAATATCATGTCGCTTCCGCTTACCGAGCGTAAAAGCCTGATTCCCGAAGTGATTGAAGATATTCCGCAGGTATATTATTGCGATCATATAGAAAGCATGGGAAAAAGCTTTTTTGAGCAGGCCATTGGGGCCGGCCTGGAAGGGGTGATCGCTAAAAAGGCCGATTCGGAATATATTCCGGGAAGCCGAAGTGATAATTGGTTGAAGATTAAAGCGATTGAAAGCCAGGAAGCCCTTATCTGCGGATTCACTGATTCTGAGAGTTCAGCCCCTTTCGGATCCCTGATCCTCGGTATGCACCGTGATGACGAACTTGTTTATATTGGGAACTGTGGAACCGGATTCAGTGCAAAGGACCGAAAAGAACTCATGGCAAGGTTCAGGCCTCTCGTCACAGAGGAAAGTCCGTTTGAAAAGAAGATTAATTTAAAAGGAAGAAAACCAACCTGGATGACTCCCGAGCTTATATGCGAGGTGAACTTTGCGGAGTGGACCAAGTCAGGCCAGATGCGGCATCCCTCTTTTAAAGGATTGAGGTTTGACAAGCTTCCTTCAGAAATTGACAAGGAGAAAGTCGCAAAAGTCCCAAAACAAAAGCCATCTTCGCATAAAGCGGGTGAGTTCCTTGAAATTGATGGTATCTCTGTGCCTATCAGTAACCTGGAAAAGATATACTGGCCTGATTCGGGTTTGAGAAAGTTTGATCTCATTCAGTATTATTTAGAAATATCAGAGTACATATTACCTTTTTTGAAAGACCGGCCGGAGAATTTACACCGGCATCCTAACGGGATCAAACAACCGGGGTTTTATCAAAAGGATATTTCGGGAATTTTTCCGCATTGGCTGGAAACCTTAAAGATTCATTCAAAATCCAGTCAAAAGGATATAGAATATATACTTTGTCAAAACCAGGCCAGTTTAATTTACCTGGCCAACCTCGGCTGTATAGAATTAAATCCGTGGAGTTCTAGAAAAGGGAATTTGCTTAACCCAGATTATACGGTCATCGATATTGACCCTTCAGCAAAAGCCACCTTTCAACAGGTAGTAGAGGTAGCCCTGGCCGCGAAAGAAGTTCTAGAAAAAGCGAAGATCGAGGGATATGTAAAAACCTCCGGTTCAAGCGGGCTTCATATCTATATTCCATTAGGGGCGAAATATAATTACGACGAGGCAAGGGACTTTACCAAGATCCTGTGTTATTTTATTCAGGAAATGTTACCAGATCTTACCACTATGGAGCGTAATATTAAAAAGAGAAAAGGGAAGATCTACCTGGATTTTTTACAGAACCGGAAAGGGCAGACCCTTGCGGCACCCTACTGCGCCAGACCAAAACAGGGGGCTACGGTTTCGGCTCCTTTGGAATGGGAAGAGGTCAATTCTAAACTGGATATGAGAGACTTCACGATCAAAACAATGCCTGCAAGAATTAAAAGTAAACCAAATCTTTTTCTGCCGGTCTTAAAGAAAGGAATTGATATAGAAAAGGCCCTGGAGGCACTTTCGTCCTAAACCGGATTCATTTTTACATTACTGAAAATAAGAGGTCTAAAAGTAAAAATTAGGATTTCTTTAAGGTTTATGTATCTTTATCTGGTAATATCTAATCGTACTGAAATTATGAGCTTGACTAAACCTGAGCTTAAGGCCGGGGAAAAGGAAAGGATCGAAATGTTGCAGAAATATGAGATCCTGAACACCCCACCAGATGGAAGTTTTGACAGCATCACCAAACTGGTGGCTCAGCTCCTTAAAGTACCTATTTCAGTGGTTTCTTTGGTAGATTATGACAGGGTATGGTTCAAAAGTAAGTACGGCCTCGATATCCCGGAAGTTCCCAGATATGACGGATTGTGTTCTTCAGCCATTGAAGAAGAAAATATTTACATTGTAGAGAATGCCCTGGAAGATGCCAGGACCAAAAGCAATCCATTGGTAACGGGAGAAACCGGGCTTCGGTTTTATTCTGCCGTTCCTCTTAGAACGAAAGAAGGATTTAACTTGGGGACCTTATGTGTGATGGATAAAAAGCCCCGGAAATTGAAAAATTCGGAGAAGGAAACTCTTTATAGGCTAGCTGATCTTGTAATGAACCAGATAGAAATTCAGTTGGAGGCGAGGAAAGCGATACGACTTCAGTATGAGATCTTGAGTACTACCGCACATGATCTCAAAAACCCTGTTTCTATAATGCCTTTACTTGCTGACCTGATTATGTCTAATAAAGACAATCCTGCGGCGATTGACGATATTTCAAAGCAGATCAAGGATGCAGGAAGGCGTATGGCAAACTCGATAAACAGTTTGATCGAAAATGCACTGGAGAAGTCTGATAAAATGCACCTGAAACTGGAAGCGTTTGATCTTACAAAACTGGTAAAGGGAATACTGGATGCCAATAAAGCCCCGGCCAGGAAAAAAGGTCAAAAACTGATTTTTAAAAATACCGGACCATGTTTTATCTACGCAGATCACAGAAGGATCACTGAAGCGGTTGATAACCTGGTCAATAATGCTATTAAATTTTCGGGTTCTCAAAAGAAGACAGAAATTTCTTTAATTAAGGAAAGGAAAAAAGCGATTTTGAGCGTTCGGGATGAAGGCCCGGGATTAACAAAAGATGATCAGAAAAACCTTTTCAGACGATTCGTTTCCCTGAGTGCAGAGCCAACCGGAGGTGAATCCTCAACTGGCCTGGGGCTTTGTATCACCAAGGAGATCATGGAGGCCCATAATGGAAAAATAACGGTTGAAAGTGAGGGCAAAGGAAAAGGGTCCTGTTTTACCTTAGAGCTTACCCTGGCAGAAGATCGTATCTAGTTAGGCGGTTCTTATTCACCGTCATTATGGTTTCTAAGGAAGTATTTAGGACTTACTCCGTATTTTTCTTTGAAGACCTTTGAAAAATAACTTCGGTTACTAAGCCCTATCATACTTACTATTTGAGAAATATTATGATCTGTCGTCATTAGGAGCTCTTTGGCGGCTTCCAGTTTGACCTGTTGCATATATTTATTGACTGTTAGGCCAAACATATGTTTAAAAGCTTCCTGAAGCTTATTTACATTGGTACCAACTTCCTTCGCAAGGTAATTGACAGAAAAATTACGGTTCATTTCTTTTTTGATGATCTTAACGGCCTGCTTCACTTTTTCAACATCAGACTGCCTGGTAAGGAAGGGTAGAGATTCGGAGTTTTGGTCTGTCTGGTATTGGATGATCTGTTTGGTAAGCATTTCATAGACTTTAGCTTCCAGAAAGATCGATCTTAGAAATCCCGTTTGAGATTTTTTATTGATCTCTTCAACAATATCGGCAAGTTCAATGCTGTAATTTCCTTGATAAAAAAAGACATCTTTAGCAACATTTTCCTCAAATAGGTTTTTAAGATTGGAATCCAATCCCTCAAAATTATAATTATTCCGAAGGCTGAATTTATCCCGAATGATCTCGAGGCTACACACATGGACGGTCTCATTCGCATTAAAGTACATTACATGTCCATTGTGACCTGCGCTTGAAACAATGGCATTTTGATAGGTGTCAATGGTGTGAGGATTCTCCTCATTTTCAAAAGCATGGTTGATCTTGCCTTTAGAGCAAAAAATGAATTTTAGAGGATGGATTTTGTTCGCTGAAAAATGAATTCTCAGATCTTTAAAAAAGGTGCAGTAATATTCAATGATTCCCAACCCCGAAGGAAAACTTGAACCGCGGATGAAACCGTAACCAATCTCTCTGGGTAGGTTTAAACAAAGTTCTCCTGCATCCCTTTCGATTGGTAGGTCTAATTTTTCAGACAGATCTATTAAAATCTCTTCTACAGGCAAGGCCTTTACATAAATTTCCATCGGGTGACGGCTTTTTTACCGGAAAGAGCAAACTGTAAGTTTTGCTTTTGGTAGGGTTTATAAGTTCTCTAATGTTTTTCTTAATCTTCTTAGAAATAGCTATTATTTAAATTTACCTTAATTAGGGCAAATACTTATTTAAAATAATGTTATAAACAACAATAGTTGTGGGGATAACATTAACCGACTGCATTACTTCGCTCTACATTTGTATTTAATAATAAAATCTTTCTGATTTCTAATCCGAATCATTCTGATTTTCAATTTTTTAGAAATGGATGTAGTCTATTTATTAATGGGTTTAGAAATCTTAATAGTTATCCTGATCACCGGATTTCTAATGAGGAGAGTCTATTCTAATTATTATAAAAAGAATAAAAAAGATCCCTTCAGGGACAAAAAGTTTAACAAAGGCCTTTAGGGGCCTTTTTTTATGGATACTCGGTTCATAAGTTCAAAGTTCAGGAATCCTTATCTTTGTGAAAATTATTGTTGATGGAGAGTGTAAAAGCTTTAAGATGGCGTTATGCCACTAAAAAATTCGATTCAGAGAAATTGTTAACTGCAGAAAAGATCGAAGTTCTGAAAAGGGCATTCAATCTCACCGCTACTTCATATGGCCTACAACCTTTAAAATTGCTTTTGGTTCAAAATAAAGAATTACAACAAAAGTTAATGGAGGCTTCTTACAATCAGAAGCAAGTAGGAACGGCTTCCCATGTCCTTGTAATTGGAATAGAAAAAGAAATTGGAAAATCCTTTATAGAAAAATACTTTAAGTATGTAAAGGATATACGCAATACTCCGGACGATATTTTAAATCCTTTTCGTGATTATCTTATCGGAGATTTTCAGAAAAAACCCATAGAAGAGATCAGGACCTGGGCCACGCACCAGGCATATCTGGTTCTTGGAACATTACTGACGGTTTGTGCGGTGGAAGAGATTGACTCCTGTCCTATGGAAGGATTTGAACCTGAAAAATATGACGAAATCCTTGGATTAGACAAATTCAACCTGCAGTCGGTGCTGGCATTGCCAGTGGGATACAGAGCCGAAGATGACTTTTTTGCCGACCTGAAAAAGGTGAGAAGACCGCTCGAAGAAACCGTTATTGAGATCTAATATCTCACGTATTCGGTTATTTCCAGTCCGTAACCTATCATTCCCACACGTTTGGTTTGTTGGGAATTAGACAGCAATCTTAATTTATGGATCTCAAGGTCGTGAAGGATCTGTGCCCCGATACCAAAATCTTTAGTATCCATGACAATGGGAGGGGCTTTCATTTCTCCTTTTTTCTGAATTTCCTTTAGTTCTTTCAACCTGTTTAGCAGGTTTAGGCTTTGGCTTTCCTGGTTAATGAAAACAATGGCTCCTCTGCCTTCTTCATTAACGGCCTTGAACATATAATCCAGTTTCTTTTCTGCATTATTGGTGAGGGTTCCCAAAATGTCATTATTGACAAGGGTAGAATTCACCCTTACCAAAACGGGCTCATCAGATTTCCAGGAACCTTTTGTAAGAGCTATATGTATTTGCTTATTGGTAGTTTGCTCATATGCCCTTAATCTAAATGTTCCAAAACGGGTCTGGATATCAAAGTCCTCTTTTTTATGAATAAGGGAGTCATGCTGCATTCTGTATGCAACAAGATCTTCGATAGAAACGAGTTTAAGATCAAAACGTTTAGCTACTTCTACCAATTGTGGTAGGCGTGCCATAGTACCGTCTTCGTTCATTATCTCAACGATCACGCCGGCCGGTTGAAATCCTGCTAATCGAGCAAAATCAATTGCAGCTTCGGTATGACCGGTTCTTCTAAGTACACCTCCTGCTTTTGCCTTTAACGGAAATATGTGTCCTGGTCGTCCCAGGTCTTGTGGTTTGGTTTCAGGGTCAATCAGTGATTTCACTGTTTTTGCCCTGTCGACTGCTGAAATTCCTGTGGTGACACCATTACCTTTAAGGTCTACTGAAATGGTAAAGGCAGTTTCCATCGGGTCAGTGTTATTGCCAACCATCATTTCCAGGTTTAGGTCCTTACACCTATTTTCAGTAAGCGGCGCGCAGATCAATCCCCGGCCATGGGTGGCCATAAAGTTGATCATTTCTGGAGTAACCTTTTCGGCCGCTGCAAGAAAATCACCTTCATTTTCGCGATCTTCATCATCGACGACAATAATGACCTTTCCGGCCCTGATGTCGTCAATAGCTTCTTTAATACTGTCTAATTTAAAGGAAGTTTCCTTAGCCATAACCGTGTTTTCTGTGTGTGGGCAAAGATATTTAAACCTTTTCGTTTCGGCCCATGATATGTGCTTTTTTCAGCAATTTTTTAATAGGTTCAAAAAGGGCGCTGAAGCCGAATAATCCCTGGTCTGTTGTAGCTCTGTAAGTAAGAATGATCCCTAGTGGTAACATGATCAAAGTAGATAGCCAGGTGGCTAAAAACGGACTTATAGTTCCTTCTTCGGCGCTGTTCTTGGCAAATATTCCTATAAAGTGATAGGTGAGGAAAAGGAGTATGGCTATAACCATTGGTAATCCCATTCCACCTTTCCTAATGATCGCTCCCAAAGGCGCACCTACAAAGAATAATACGATACAGGCAAAACCTAAAACATATTTTTCATGCAAGGCGATCTCGAATTTGTTAAGACGTTTGGAAGCCATTGTGAGTTCACTCGCTTTGGCCTCAACCGTAGTCAGTGCACCATTTATGTTGCCCAGGGCCAGGTTAATTATTTGTGAAGCCTTATATGGTTCGTAAAGAGGAAGGATGCCTTTTTCAATGTCAGGAACAGAGTCAGCAGGTTTCGACTTTTCCGGTATATTTTTAAGGCCCGTTCGAAGATAAAGGTTGTTTGATAAGCTCTCAACTCCGGAATTGTATGCTGTGGAAAATGAATCTATCGTCTGAGTTAATTCAGAGATCTTAAGCATATTATGCGAATTGCTGTAGCGTTCTTCATTGAGATCAACTTCATTGAACCCCGATAGATCCATGTTGATCACATACTCTTTAAAATAGCTTTTCGCAAATGGTTTTTTAGACCGGTCTTTCGGGGAGCTGGCCTGAATTTCATCATAATAGTTCCCATCCTTGAGAATTAAGCTAAGGATATTGGAATCTGTACTTCCCACCAATTCTCCTTCGGAAGCTTTTATCACTGTGAAATTTCCCGATCGGCGAGGGGATTTCTTATGAATGATGACATTTTCCAGATATTGATCATTATTACCACTCTTTTCGTCAACTTTAATATTGATCTCTCCCAGGTCATTGAATACCCCTTCAGAAATCACCATGGCCGGTTTTAACTGGGCGATGTTCTTCCGGAGGTTGATTGATTTATATTCGGCAGCCGGGATGACATTATTGGCGAAAAAGAATGCAGTCAAACTCACAAACAGGATAAAGACCGTAAGCGATCTCATGGCTCTCTGTAAAGAGATCCCTGCAGATTTCATGGCTGCAAATTCATAATTTTCGGCGAAATTTCCGAAGGTCATAATTGAAGTAAGCAGGATGGTAAGCGGTAAGACCAGGGGTACCAGCTTAGGGCTAAAATATAAAAGGAATTTTAGTATAATGACAAAATCGAGGTCCTTGCCGGCAAGTTCCCCGATGTATAGCCAGATGGTTTGCAATACAAAGATGAACATGAGTATTACAAAAACCGAAAAAAACGTTTTAAGGTAACTGGTAAGTATGTACCTGTCTAGGGTCTTCAATTAGTCAAGCCTGTTAATGTAGTAATCTTTATATCTATCTTCCTTGAACTGGAACAATGATTCCGGAATAGGCTGATTCGTCTTGAAACTGGTCACAGTTATCGTGATCTTAGTTCCGTTTGACTGAGTTTGAATAAGATTGTATATATGCTTGGTTTGTTTATCGATACCAAGCAGGATATTCTTGATCTCTGCATTCGTATCAATAGGGGTAAGCCTTACATACTGTATCTTTCTTCCTTTAAGGTCCACTGTTTTATCAATTTGAGACTTATAACCGTCGTTATAGAAAGTCAGCATTTTTGAAGGAGTGATATTCTGTTCTTCCTCAGGATTGTGAGAGGAGATATTGATCTCTTCATCTTCAGGTATAATAGTGTATAATTTCTTACCATCAAAAATACGGGTCGTACCCATAATATTCAGTAAGTACTTTTCACCTTCAAGACTCACGTCTCCTCGGGTTTCATGCTTTACATTTTCCGCAGTATTTTCAAGAGAATATTTAAAGTTAATTACGATGTTGTCATATCCTTTAACTTTAGAAGAAACCTCATTCAATAATGCATCGGTGTTGTTTGGAGATTGTGCATGGGCAAAAAAGGTAACCACAAACGCTAATACTAATAATCCTAACTTTTTCATTTTATTTTTTTAAGTTTTTTACTCATCTAGCAACCGGTTGAGGCTTTCCAAATCCTGTACCATAACTTGTCTGGCCTTACTGCCTTCAAATGGTCCTACGATTCCGGCAGCTTCCAGCTGATCGATGATTCTCCCTGCGCGATTATATCCTAATTTCAATTTTCTCTGAAGTAATGAGGCCGAACCTTGTTGGGCTAATACTATGACTTCAGCGGCTTCGCGAAAGAGTTTATCTCGTTCGCTTACATCAATATCAAGACCTGTGCCACTTTCCTCTCCGCTATACTCAGGAAGCTGGTATGCGTCTGCATAGGCTTTTTGAGATCCAATGTATTCGGTTATCTTTTCCACTTCCGGAGTGTCTACAAATGCACATTGTAGACGTAATAAGGTGTTACCCTGGGTGAAAAGCATATCTCCTTTCCCAATTAATTGATCGGCTCCCTGGCTGTCTAAAATGGTTCTTGAGTCAATTTTAGAAGTTACCCTGAAGGCTATACGTGCCGGAAAGTTGGCTTTGATGATACCGGTAATAACGTTAACCGATGGTCTTTGAGTAGCAATGATAAGGTGGATTCCAATGGCCCTTGCCAACTGGGCAAGTCTTGCGATAGGCGCTTCCACTTCTTTCCCTGCTGTCATGATAAGATCGGCAAACTCATCAACAACCAATACAATATATGGCAGAAAGCGGTGACCGTTCTCAGGATTTAATTTACGGGCCTTGAACTTGGTGTTGTATTCCTTAATGTTCCTTACCATAGCATCTTTCAGAAGCTCATAGCGGTCGTCCATTTCAATACAAAGTGAATTAAGGGTATTGATCACTTTCGTATTATCGGTAATAATGGCTTCTTCAGTATCTGGAAGTTTCGCCAGGTAATGACGTTCTATCTTGTTGAAAAGCGTTAATTCCACTTTCTTAGGATCCACTAAAATGAACTTCACTTCTGCGGGATGCTTGCTGTAGAGCAGTGAAGTTAAAATGGCGTTCAATCCAACTGATTTTCCCTGACCTGTAGCACCTGCCATAAGCAAGTGGGGCATTTTTGCAAGGTCTACCACGAAAGTCTCATTTGAAATGGTCTTTCCAAGTGCCATAGGCAATTCCATCTCGGCATGCTGGAATTTAGGTGATGCGATCACACTGCGCATGGAAACCATGGTCGCGTTCTTGTTAGGCACCTCGATACCAATTGTTCCCTTGCCGGGAATAGGAGCGATAATTCGAATTCCAAGTGCAGAAAGTGAAAGTGCGATATCATCTTCCAGGCTTTTGATCTTTGAAATACGAATTCCGGCCTCTGGAATTATTTCATATAAAGTAACGGTTGGGCCTACTGTCGCCTTGATTTGGGCGATATCGATCTTATAATTCTTAAGCGTATCAACAATGCGGTTCTTATTTTCCTCGAGCTCCTCTTGATTGATGGTGATCCCGCCACCATTGGCATTGTAGTCTTTTAAAAGTTCTACCGTTGGGAACTGGTAGTTCTTAAGTTCTAAGGTCGGGTCAAATTCGCCGTAATCTTCAACAAGTTTTTTGCTCAGTTTGTCTTCAACGGCTTCTTCGACCGCCGTTTCTACTTCCATTTCCACATCGTCAGGGTTTTCCTGAGATTTGATCACGATCTTCTCTGGTGCCGGTTGCGGTTGCGGTTGAGATTCGTCTTCAGGTTCTTCTGAAATTTCTTCGGATGGCTCTGCTGAAGCATGATCCAGATCTTCCTCTAGTGGCTCTGTGTATGCGGTTTCTCCTGAAGTACTTTCTGTAGTATCGGAATAGTTTTTAAAGTCTTCTTTAATATCTTTTTTAGTATTCCTGAAATATATCAGGATCTTTTCAGGAGTGAGCTTCAGCCTGGCAACCATATAGACCACGAGGAGAAAGGTGAGGAGTAGGACCGTCCCGGTAAACCCAAGATAATCCTGTAAATAATCGTTCATTTCATATCCTACGGTTCCGCCCAGCAACGAGTTGGAAGGGGCAAAAAATCCGAAGAAAACAGAAAGCCATATCATCACCAGAACTCCCCAGAACCAAAAGTTTTTCAGAGCTTGTTTATTTAAGTTAAAGAAGAAATAAATGCCCGAGGTGATGGTTAAAATGGCAAGTGCGAAGGCTGCGATCCCAAAGCCTTCGTAGATGAAAAAGTTACTGATGCCGGCTCCAAATTTGCTCAGCAGATTTTGAGTTTTTACCTCACGATCTCCTAATTGTCCAAGGACACTTTGATCTGCCTGCCAGTTAAAAAGAAATGATATAAACGCTATAAGTAATGCCAGACCAAAAAGAACCAAAAAACTACCCAGAATAATCTTGTTTTTGGGGGATAGTGTAAAGGAAGGCTTAGTGAAGCGGGACTGTTTTGGTTTTTGACTAGCTTTCTTTTTTGGCATATTACAACGACGTGTTTGGAGCAAAAATACAAATTAGGACCATCTAATATAAAGAAAACCTAAAATCTATTTGTAAACTTGGTTAACTAAAACAATAAGATGTTAAAGCGGCCTTTTAAGAACTGTTAAGAATAGTGAATATTGTAGTACTTGTCTTTTAAATTTTAGACAGTATAAAAGATGTAAGGAAAGTAAATAATGACGCCAATGATCACTGCGATCACAGCCGCAAAAAATACAGCACCTGCAGCAACATCTTTGATTTGACCAATTTTTGTATGATAATCAGGGTGAATGAAATCGGCAATTTTTTCCGCCGCAGTATTCAGGCCTTCACAGCACATTACAAGGCCTATGGATAGCAACTGGAACATCCATTCTGTGGCTGTAATATCAAAGTAAAAACCGGCTACGGTAACGAGAATTGCTAGAATTAACTGTAGTTGAATGCTGTGCTCATGTTTGATCAAGAGCCAGGCACCTTTTATAGCATAACCACCTCCTCGAATACGGCCGGTGATAAAATCATACATTTATAATAGTGTTTTTAGAGCTTCCAGGTAATTGGGTTCCTGATTGATTTCTTTGACCTGTTGGGTGTATAGGATCTTCCCGTTCTCATCAAGAACGATCACTACACGCGATAAAAGTCCTTCCCAGGGTCCGTCGATCATTTCCAACCCGTAATCCTTTCCGAAATTTCGCTCACGAAAATCTGATAAATTAACCACATTTCCAATATTTTCTTCTTCCACAAATCGTTGCTGTGCGAATGGTAGGTCACGAGAAATGTTAAGGAGTATAACATTATCCATTTCAGCTACTTTTTTACTGAAGTTACGTACAGAAGTGGAGCAAAAGTCAGTATCAATACTTGGAAAAATATTCATAACCACCCGGTGGCCTTTGAAATCCTGGAGCGTTGCAATAGTTAGATCAGATTTCAATAACTCAAAATGTGGAGCCTTTTCTCCTTTTTCAGGGAGGTGCCCATAAGTGGTAACAGGTTTTCCTTTAAACGTTATTTGTGACATATTCTTTATCTGGTTGGTGGTTTAGTTATTAAATTTAAAATATTACCTGCTGGCTTTTACTAAAATTATCATAAAACAATAAAGGCTGCCTTTATAATAAAAGCAGCCTTTATCAGGTTTTTTGGAAAGGTTCTTATTTGTCTATTGAACCTAACACTTTTTGCATGAAAGAATTCGCGGCGTCACGCTCGGACATTCCTTCATCTATCATCTTTTGAACTTCAAGAGCTCCACAGATATTGCTTATAAGTTCCCCTACCACATCCATTTCCTGGTCTGTGACAGAACGGTGTTCGCTGAAAGATTCCAGCACCTCGAGGGTGCTTTCAAGCTTCTGCGGCTCATTGTTCTTTTGAAGATGTCTAATTACTGGTAACTTCATTAACTAGGTCTTTTAAAAGTTCAAATTTATTGGTCTGCACCTGGTTGACCAATGTCCCGTTCTTAAAGGTTGCAAAAGTGGGCAAATTGTCCACTTTTGCAAGTTTTCTTGATTCAGGGAATTTTTCGGCATCAACCAGGAGAAAAGTCGCATTCTCATTTTCTGAAGCAAGTTTCTTGAACTTAGGTTTCATAACCCTGCAGTTCCCACACCAGCCGGCCATATATTGAACGACTACCGTGTCATTTTCTGAAACTACTTCTGCTAAATTATCATTTGTCAATTCTCTCATTGTTGTGCTTTTTTTAGTTTGAGCTTAAGTAAGTAGCAACACCTGCGCGGTTGGCATTCATTGCTTCTTTTCCTTCTTCCCAGTTTGCAGGACAAACTTCACCTTTCTCCTGTACGTGAGTGTAAGCATCGATCAAACGGATGAATTCGTTTACGTTTCTTCCTAGTGGCATATGGTTAACACCTTCATGGAATACTACACCTTCCTCATCAATAAGGTATGTAGCACGGTAAGTTACGTTATCACCTTCAACAGTATAAACACCTGTTTCGTCATCATACTTCTCATTTGAGATGTCAAGGATACCTAACTGGTTAGCAAGGTTTCTGTTAGAATCGGCAAGGATAGGGTAAGTTACTCCTTCAATTCCTCCCTGATCTTTTGGAGTATTTAACCATGCAAAGTGAACTTCTGGAGTATCACAAGATGCTCCGATCACCATTACATTTCTTTTTTCAAATTCTGAAAGTGCTTCCTGAAAAGCGTGAAGCTCTGTTGGACAAACAAAAGTGAAATCTTTAGGGTACCAGAAAAGTAAAACTTTCTTACCATTCTTTTGTGCCTCTTCGAATACATTGATCTTAAAGGTGTCACCCATTTCGTTCATTGCGTTCACTTCTAAATTTGGGAATTTCTTTCCTACTAAAGCCATATAATTATTGTTTATGATTATTTAATTAATTTCTGGTACAAAGATAAAAACAAACCGCACCCATGGGGGTGCGGCAAATTTTAATTTTTTATTTCGGTATAGGTTTTGTCAATTGTCGTTTTAATTTTTAATAAACAAATGTTATTGGTGACTATGCGGCGACCGGTTCACTTTCCTTTAACTGTTTGATCTTTATGTTGAAAGCAGCAAATAATAAGGTCATGAACGGACTTAGATAGTTGAAGATAGCATACACGAAGTACGAGGCAACCGGTACACCTAAAACTCCACTATGATACGCTCCACAGGTATTCCATGGTATTAACACCGAGGTTACCGTTCCCGAATCCTCCAACGTTCTACTTAGGTTTTCAGGAGCAAGACCTTTGTCTCGATAAGCTTTGGCGAACATTTTTCCCGGTACAACGATCGCCAGGTATTGATCTGATGCTGTTGCGTTCAGGGCCAAACAGCTTATTACCGTACTGGTAAATAATCCGAAGGTCGTGTGAAAGAGGTTAAGTAAAGAGCGACTGATCGTCGCCAATGCCCCAATGGCATCCATGATACCTCCAAAAACCATTGCGCAAATGATAAGCCAGATGGTACCCAGCATTCCTGCCATTCCTCCGGAAGAGAAAAGGTCGTTCAATTGTTCATTTTCGGTTACAATGGAAGTATCTACCGTAATGGCATTCATGATCCCTTTGTAAGCCGTTTCAAAAGTTAGATTTTCAGACCCTGCTACAGATGCAACTACTTCGGGCTGGAAGAAAAGTGCTGCTGCTGCTCCTAAAAGAGTTCCCAGTAAAAGGGCAATTAGAGGTGGTGTTTTCTTAATGATCAACACGATTACTAAAACCGGTACGATAAACAACCAGCCATTAATATTAAAAGCAGCTTCAATTGAACTCAGGATAGAAGCGGTATCGGCTGTTCCTGAAGGTTCAATAGTGAAACCCAGTATGATAAAGACTAGTAGGGTGATACTAATGGTTGGAACCGTGGTTAAGGTCATATACCTGATATGCGTAAACAGGTCAGTTCCAGCCATTGCAGGTGCCAGGTTAGTGGTGTCACTCAATGGCGATAATTTATCACCAAAATATGCTCCCGATAAAATTGCTCCGGCAGTCATGCCTACTGAAATTCCCAAAGCTTCGGCAATCCCGACTAAGGCAATACCTACTGTAGCTGAAGTCGTCCAACTGCTACCTGTCGCAACAGAGATCACCGAACAAATTATTACGCAAGCCGCTAGAAAGATGGTAGGATTAAGGATTTGTAAGCCGTAATAGATCATCGTTGGAATGATCCCGCTTACCAGCCAGGTTCCGGCCAGAGAACCAACCATTAACAGTATTAGAATAGCCCCGGTTGTCGATTTGATATTCTGGGCAACCTCTTCGATCATTTTATCAAAAGACACCTTATTGAAAACTCCTACTAAAGCTGCTACCGCACCGCCCAGTAAAAGTATAAATTGGTTGGAACCGCTGAGAGCATCGTCTCCAAAAACAAAAACATTATAGGCTAACATCCCGATAAGAGCGAAAACGGGAATCAAAGCTTCCCATATGTTCAATTCTCTGTTTTCGGTGATTTCTTCAGGGTCTTTCGTAAACTTTTCGTCTTCCATTTAACGGGGGATATAATTTTTTCGCCTGTAATGTTACGATTTTTCAGGAAGAGTTGAAAGTGAAGACTTTTAATTAAGAGCGTTCTTGTGGCGTAAGTGATTGATTTACTTCAGGAAATAAAAAAAGCGGAAACTTTTCGGTTACCGCTTTTCAATATATTAAAGATTAAATTTTCTAATTCTCACCCAATTCCAGAGCGATCTCAACCATTTCACTGAAGGTGGTTTCTCTTTCTTCGGTGGAAGTTTTTTCTCCTGTGACCAATGAATCTGAAATGGTCAGTAAAGAAAGTGCGTTTACATTATGTTTTGCTGCCAGAGTATATAAACCTGAAGTTTCCATTTCAACGCACAAGACTCCGAATTTTGACCATTTCTGGTAAGATTCGAATTCATCGGCATAAAATTCATCACTGGTTAGTACATTTCCTGCTTTAACTTCAATACCTTTTTCTTTGGCTAACTCAATTGCTTTCTGAAATAATCCGAAGTTGGCGGTAGGAGCGAAGTCGGCTCCCTGGAAACGCGCCTGGTTGATGCCAGAAGTGGAAGAAGCCGCCATGGCGATCACAATGTCTCTCAGTTTTACACTTTTTTGATAGGACCCTGCGCTTCCAACCCTTATCAGGTTTTTAACGTTATAATCATTGATTAGTTCATGGGCATAGATCGAAATGGAAGGTACTCCCATTCCTGTTCCCTGAACTGATATTCTTTTTCCTTTATAAGTACCGGTATACCCAAACATGTTGCGAACCTTGTTGTAACACTTCACATCTTTCAGATAGGTTTCCGCGATCCATTTCGCACGAAGTGGATCTCCCGGTAATAATACTGTTTCTGCTATCTCGCCTTTTTTTGCTCCTATATGAATGCTCATCCTTTTAATTCCTTTACTATTGATACTCCTGAAGATGTTCCAATTCTTTCAACTCCCGCTTCAATATAAGAAAGAGCGGTGTCTAAATTTTTGATTCCGCCGGAAGCTTTGATCTTAGCGCTTCCGTTAACGGCTTTCTTCATAAGTTTAATGTTTTCCATTTTAGCTCCGTCTGTTCCAAAACCGGTAGAGGTCTTGACGTAATCTGCTTTTGCATTTACGGCCAGTTCACTTGCGATCACAATTTCCTGAGGAGTCAGATAACAGGTTTCGATGATCACTTTTAAAACTTTGTCCCCAATTACATTTTTAATTGCCGCGATCTCATCTTCAACCTTTTTAAGGTTTTTAGACTTTAGTTCCCCAATATTGATCACCATATCAATTTCTTCAGCTCCGTCTTTTAATGCCTGTTCAGCTTCAAACACTTTTGCTTCGGTAGACATGGCTCCTAAAGGAAAGCCTACTACGGCACAAACCTTAACCTTGGAATTTGACAATTGCTTTTTAGCGAGTGGTACATAGCCACTGTTTACACAAACCGAGAAAAATTCATATTCCCTGGCTTCTTTACATAGTTCAATAATATCAGCTTCGGTTGCGGTCGCTTTTAAAATGGTGTGGTCTATAAATTTGTTGATCTCTATCATAGATATATTTATTGTATGCAAAATTGATGGATGAAATTTCTATTTCAAATGATATAGGTCATTGAAATGTCTTTTTTCTGAATGGCAAAACCTCACAAATATAAGTAAACCTAATTCGATTTCAGCTGAAATTTAAAGAAAGAGGCTTTCCAAAAATGTGATTTTGGAAAGCCTCTTTGGTTTATAGTTTCTCTTTCAGGAGTTTATTGAAATCCTTCCGAAGAAATTTATTTGCGATTACAGGATGTTAAGTTCCTTCATGCATTCTTTCATCATGTTGTAGGTTCTTTCAATATCATTGTCAAGACCTATTGAGAAACGGATGATCCCATCTGTAAGACCCATTTCCTTTTGTTCCTCTTCAGGAATTTCCGAAGAAGTAGAAGTTCCCGGCGCACTGAAAAGAGTTTTGTAAAATCCAAGACTTACCGCCAGGTATCCCAGGTTCTTTTCCTGCATAAGTTCCATTAAAGCATTGGCTTTGTCCAGAGATCCGGCATCAACAACCAGCATTCCTCCAAAACCGTATTCTTCATTCATCATACTCTTGTAAAGCTCATGACTTGGATGGCTTTTAAGTCCAGGATAAACGGTCTTCAAACCGTCAGCTTCGAACTTTTCTGCCAGGTATAAAGCATTTTTGCTGTGTTGTTTGATCCTGATGTGAAGAGTCCTTAAGTTCTTAAGAATAGAAGCGGCACGCATACTGTCCATGGTTGGACCTAACAACATGTTCGCACCATCATTCACGCTTCTTAAGGAGTCAATGAATTCCTGACTCGCACAGGTAACTCCTCCAACAGTATCACTACTTCCATTGATGAATTTCGTTAAACTGTGAATCACAACATCAGCACCCAGTTCGATCGGGGAAATGGCAAGCGGTGAGAACGTATTATCTACTACTAAAGGAAGACCGTGCTTTTTCGCGATTTTTGAAAGTGCAGGAATATCGGCTACTTCCAGCAACGGATTGCTCACAGCCTCACAGTATAGTACTTTTGTATCCTTGGTGATCGCGGCTTCGACTTTTTCCAAATCTGTAATGTCAACAAACGAAGTTGTGATGTTGAGTCTTGGAGCAAAATTCTTCAGGAAAGCATAGGTTCCGCCGTAAATAGTTCGGCTGGAAACCACATGGTCACCGGCCTGACACAATTGTAATAAAACCGGAGTGATCGCACCCATACCGCTGGCAGCTACATTGGCAGCTTCGGTTCCTTCCATGGCAGCAAGTGCTTCTCCTAAATATAGATTGGAAGGAGAGGAGTGTCGGGAGTATAAGTAACAACCTTCAGCGTTTCCTTCAAAAGTGTCGAACATTGTCTTTGCAGAAAGGAAGGTGTAAGTGGATGAATCGGAAATGCTTGGGTTTACCCCTCCAAATTCTCCAAAATATTGTAGATCCTGAATGTGGTCTGCCGGCTTAAATTTCATGGTGTTATAGTTTTTTCGGTTTTCCCAAAATAAAGGGAAATAGGAATATTAATCAATGATACTCGTCAAATATGGAAAATTAATCTACTAAAAATGATTATTTCAGTTTAAAAATCTTTTACATTTGAGGATATTATCTTATTTGAGAAAAAATTACAATGAAACTCGATCAAATTGATAAAAAGTTACTGGCCTTACTTCAGGAAGACAGTAAAAAGACTAATAAGGAATTATCTGGAAAACTGAATCTCTCAGTAACCGCAGTCTATGAGAGGATCAGGAAGCTGGAAAGGGCAGGAGTGATCGATAAATATGTGGCTCTTGTAAAACCTGAAAAGATCGACCGTTCTTTTACCGCCTTCTGCCAGATAAAACTTGTGCAACATACAAAAGGAAATGTGACCCGGTTTGAATCCCAGGTCGCAGGCCTTTCCGAAGTGCTTGAGGTCTTCCACGTGAGCGGGGAATATGATTATATCCTCAAGGTGATGGTAAAGGACATGGAAGCCTACCGTAATTTTATGCTGAATAAGCTTACTGCTCTCGATCACATTGGCAGTACACAGAGTACTTTCGTGATAAGCCCGGTTAAAAACACATCTGCTTTAAGTACAGATTAGAGTCTTAAAACTGCATTGGTCATTGTCATTATTAGTCGTACTTTTGCTAATCACAAACAAAAATCAATACAAAAAAACATATTTATGAGCACATATGATGTTGCTGTTATAGGTTCAGGCCCCGGAGGTTACGTAGCTGCGATTCGCTGCGCCCAGTTGGGAATGAAAACCGCACTTATTGAGAAATATTCGAGTTTGGGAGGTACTTGTCTTAACGTAGGATGTATCCCAAGTAAGGCCTTACTTGATTCTTCTCACCATTATGATGACGCTGTAAAGCATTTTGAAGAACACGGAATTGAAGTTCCCGGAGAAGTGAAGGTAAATCTGGGAAAAATGATCGAGCGTAAGCAGTCGGTAGTTGATCAAACCGTTGATGGGATCAAATTTCTGATGAATAAAAATAAGATCGATGTTTTCGAAGGAGTAGGATCTTTTAAAGACGCGACTCATATAACTATCGATAAAACTGAAGGAGAGGCTGAAACCATTGAGGCCAAAAATATCATTATTGCCACAGGTTCCAAGCCATCGACACTGCCATTCATAAAGATCGATAAGGAACGAATCATTACTTCTACCGAAGCTCTTAAGTTGAAGGAGATCCCTAAGCATATGGTTGTAATAGGAGGAGGAGTGATCGGCCTTGAACTTGGTCAGGTATACAAACGCCTTGGTGCAGATGTTTCTGTGGTGGAGTATATGGACCGCATTATACCAACAATGGATTCTGCTCTTTCTAAGGAGCTTACCAAGAGTCTTAAGAAACAGGGTGTTAAATTCTATGTTTCTCACAAAGTGGGCTCTGTAGAGCGTTCCGGAGAAGAAGTTGTGATCAAAGCTGAAGATAAAAAAGGTAAATCCGTTGAATTCAAAGGAGATTACTGTTTGGTTTCTGTAGGAAGAAGACCTTACACTGACGGATTAAATGCTGATGCAGCCGGGGTTAAGATAGATGACCGCGGAAGGGTTGAAGTAAACGAGCATTTACAGACATCTGTTAAGAATATCTATGCGATTGGAGATGTTGTAAAAGGTGCTATGCTGGCTCATAAAGCTGAGGAAGAAGGAGTTTTTGTGGCTGAAACAATTGCCGGACAAAAACCTCATATTAACTACGACCTTATTCCCGGGGTAGTTTATACCTGGCCAGAAGTAGCTGCGGTTGGGAAGACCGAAGAGCAATTAAAGGAAGAAGGTGTAGAATATAAGGAAGGTAAATTCCCAATGCGTGCTTTGGGACGTTCCCGTGCCAGTGGAGACATTGACGGAATGGTGAAAATTCTGGCCGATGCCAAGACTGATGAAGTTCTGGGAGTGCACATGATAGGTGCCCGAGTTGCTGATCTTATTGCTGAAGCGGTTACAGCCATGGAATTCCGCGCTTCTGCAGAAGATATCGCTCGTATGAGTCATGCGCATCCTACTTATGCTGAAGCCGTGAAGGAAGCCGCTCTCGCCGCAACCGATAACCGACCGATCCACATGTAAAAACTGGATTTTTAGTATATCAGGAAGCCTGAAAATTCAATTTTCAGGCTTTTTTTATGGAAATTATTTTATTGAAAATTTTGTTATTAAATCTCATTTCAACGATTTACTTTACTACATTTAAAACGTTCATTTAAATACAACAAACACCATGGCAAAAGAAAAGTCTCCGTCAAAGAATTCAGCAAAGAAAGAACCTGTCTTGAGTTTAAAAGAGAAGCGTGCCGCCAAGGCCGCTAAAAAGAAGAACAGATCATAGCTTAAATTTTGTATAAAATAAAGGTTGCCGGGAAGGCAGCTTTTTTTTTAGTTTTCAGTCAATGAAAAATTTTTAAAAGTGACCCGGCCTTTTTCACAGCTACCGGTTTTTCTTTTTTACCTCCACACATAGTACTATAGTCGTACTTTGGTGGTTTTGAAATCATAAGAATGAATTAAGCAAAGAGAATTTGAAGTTAAGCTTTTCTTCGGCGGAAAACTCTCAGTTTCCAATAACCCTGCTTAAAATAAATGAATGCTACGATCGCAGCGACTGCATTTGAAAGAGGGAAGGCCCACCAAATACCTTCGTAACCTATTTCTGTTTTATGAGAAAGTAGGTATGCAAGCGGAAAACGTATTATCCAAAGGTTTAGAATAGATATCAGCATGGAGGCTTTTGTAAAACCTGCTCCATTAAAGACTCCATTTAATACCTGTTGAACTCCCAATAATCCAAAACTTGGAGACATGATCTTAATAAAGAGGGAGGCGTCTTTGATGACCTCGGGATCATTAGGAATAAAAAAGGCTGTTATCGGTTCCGCGAAAAAGAACATTAACAAACCCATTCCGGTCAACCCAAAAAATGCGATCTGACTGCTCAGGTTGGCAACTTTTTCCGCCCTTTTGATCTTGATCGCTCCTACATTTTGTCCTACCAGGGAAGTCGTGGCGATAGCCAGTCCCAAAGCGGGAATTACGATAAAACTTAAGATACGGGCACCGATCCCGTAGGCTGCGACCACCTCACTTCCAAAACCAGTTACCAGGATCACCATCATGGTCATACCTAATGCCCTTGTAGATTGTTCCAGGCTGGAAGGAATACCAAGATTCACGATCTTCTTAATTGTAGAAAGATGGGGGAACATATCCCGCGTTTGGATCTTGATCCCGCTTTGGCCTCTTTTTAAGATCCAGAAACCAATCACGGCTGACAGTGCCTGTGTGATGATACTTGCTATCGCTGCTCCGGCTACACCATATCCCGGAATTCTTCCGTAACCAAAAATAAACAGCGGATCTAAAACCAGGTTTAGGAAAACCGTGAAGAGAACGATGTATACCGGCAGCATTACGTTACCAATACCCCGCATCAAGGACTGGAAAGAAAAGAACATGAATAAGAACACGAATCCCAGGGAAGACACCTTGAAATAACTTACCGATGAAGAAAGTATTTCAGGACCTGCTCCTATAAGTTTCATTAAAGGCTCTGCAGAATAATAACTTACGGCTGAAAGAAGTATGGAAATAAAGAAGATCAGGGACATGGTTTGAGATGAGTTGAAATCAACCATTCTTTGATCATTCGCTCCTTTATATTGAGATACCAGCACGGTGCCTGCAAGGGTGAGTCCGGATCCTAAAGATAATACTAGGAAAAGTACCGGGAAGCTTAAACTAACTGCAGCTACCGCATCGGCTCCCAGTCTTCCTAGCCAAAAAGTGTCAATGAGCTGGTAAGCTGTTTGAAGTATGTTTGCAAGTATAATGGGAACAGCCAGGCTAAAAAGTGAGTTGAAGATCTTTCCCTCGGTGTATTTGTTCTTTTTTTCCATTCCCTGCAAAAATACTATAGTCTGGAAGGAAATGCTCCTAAAAAATATTTAATTCACCCCTTTTCCAACCCCTAAACCTAAAAGTTAATATTTTCTATATAAAATACTGAAAATCATTCTAGTATGGTAGTTCGTCGCCCGATGAAGTATTTGGTCGTTTTTTATTAAATTCTGATTGTCAGTTACTTAAAAAATGATTAAATTAATCCATGATGTGAAAATTCTCACACATTAAAAATTAATTAAATGAGTGCATTAACTAAATTATGGAACAACTATACCCTTGAGTTTTCCACAGCACAAAAGGTAATTGTGGCTATTGTACTGGGAGCGATCGTGATCATCGCTTTTACTGCCATTGTGTTGGTGATTTTGGAATTCACGAAGTAAATTATTCCATAAAGATCTTTTAGAGGTGGCGCCAAATCTTGGTGTCCACCCTTTTATGGCCTTTTCTATTCCTTATTCCAGGGCTTTCCCGATTTTTTTATATCTTTATATGGAAACCAACTCAATGCTAACTGTTTAGCTAATTTTTGAATTATGGATGCTATTAAAATCTATGGTCTAATCAAACCTTATTTGGATAAGCTGGACCACCTAGAAAAAGAATCCTTATCCAACCTTATCACCCGTAAACCCACCAAAGTTATTTCCTGTAATCACCGCAAGGTGGTTTCAATTACCAAAGCCAAGGAAAAATTAAAGAAATTTTGTCGTCGCGAAATGGAACGCGAAAGAATGGAGAAACAACTCTCCTGATCTTCCCGCCAAGTTTGCTTTAAACTTTTGTTAATCACCTGGAATAGCATTTGGGAAACCTTTTTTTGCTGTAATTTCAATGAGTTATGATTAATGAAAGAAACAAAAATATCCTGCTGGCGGGAGCTTCCGGAGCATTAGGACTGGAAATTCTAAAGCTTTTAGAAGGCGGTCCTTTTAATGTTCGGGCTTTGATCCTTTCTAAGAAGGAAGAGGAGGAAGTCAAACCATTTACTCATGATATCTGGAAAGTGGATGCCGCAAAGGAATTTTATGATATTCAGAATATAACGGAAGGAATAGATGTAGTGATTTCCGCAATGGGAAAAAGCGTAAGCCTTTTTACCGATCGGGGAAATAGCTTCTATGAGGATGACTTCGAAGCGAATCAAAATCTCATTACAGATTCTCAGAATAATAAGGTTAGCCGTTTTGTCTATGTCTCCATCAAAGGAGCTTCTTTGAATCATGATTTTGAGATCCCAAGGGTTCATAAAAAGGTAGAAGAGATATTGAAGGGCTCGGACCTCGATTTTACGATTATCAGGCCTGTAGGTTTTTTTTCCGGGCTTCATGACCTCGCGATCATGGCTAAACGTAAAATGATTCCTCTTGTGGGAGATGGTAATGCAAAAACGAACAGTATTCATCAAAGAGATCTCGCAAAATTGATCCTCGAAAATTTATTTGAAGGACCCGAACTTTTGGAAGTGGGTGGCCCTAAAATCCACACCCGGCTTGAAATGGCTAAGATGATCTCTGAAAAAATAGGAGGGAAGATCATTAAAGTACCTGAAAAGATAGCTGAATGGGGAATGTTTATTCCTGAACTGTTGGATAAGGATACTGCTGAAATACTCAAGTATTTTAAGTTTATTACGACTCATGATATGATCGGGGATAAATACGGTACCGAAACTTTTCGGGAATATCTGGACACTCTCGATCTAAAATCCCTGCCTTGATGCCAAATAAATATGATGCCATAATTATTGGGAGTGGTAGTAACGGACTTGCTGCCGCCATTAATCTTCAAAAAAAAGGCTTGTCGACAGCTGTTTTTGAACAAGCTTCTACACCCGGTGGTGCCACACGTACCCAGGAATTAACTCTACCGGGGTTTAAGCATGATGTAGGTTCGGCAATTTTACCGTTGGGCCTGGCATCTCCATTTTTTAGGAACCTTCCGTTGAAAGATCACGGATTAGAATGGATCCACCCTGAGGTAGCTTATGCGCATCCCTTTGAAGACGGAACATCTTACGCGTGTTACAAAGATCTTTTCAAAACAGTTGAGCAGCTCGGAGAGGATAGAGAGGCTTATTTAAAGTTATTTGGTTCCCTGGTAAAAGACTGGGAAAAGATAGATGAAGATCTGATGGCCCCCCTGAGATTTCCGAAATATCCAATAGCATTCATGAAATTCGGATTAAAGGCTTTACCATCGGCCCGCTTACTTTCGAATTATTTCTTCAAAAATGACAGAACCAAAGCTTTTTTCTATGGTTCGGCTGCCCATTCAACCTTGCCTTTAAATAATATTGCCTCTGCCTCCTTCGGCCTGGTTTTAAGCGCGAGTGCTCATAAGTACAACTGGCCCTTCCCGAAAGGAGGAGCCGGAAATTTCATAAAATCCTTGCTGGATTATTACCAATCTCTTGGCGGAGAGCTTTTTTTGAACTCTATGGTGAACGACATTCGTGACCTTCCAAATGCCTATGCTTTCTTATTTGACCTTACTCCCAGACAGATCCTGAATATTAAGGGATTAAATTTCTCCGATTTATACAGGAAAAGGTTGAAAGCCTATAAATATGGTGCGGGAGTTTTTAAAATAGATTGGGCCTTGAGTGAACCAATTCCCTTTAAGAGTGAAAAATGTCGAACAGCGGGAACCATCCATTTGGGATTTACTCCGGGGGAGATTGAAAATTCCGAAAGGAGAATTCACAGAGGCAGTGTATCGAAAACACCTTACGTGCTGGTGGCTCAACATTCACCTTTTGATCCCACCCGTGCCCCTGAAGGGAAACACACTGCCTGGGCTTATATACACGTGCCTAATGGGAGTGTTGAAGATCATTCGGCATTGATCGAAGATCAAATTGAGCGAGCTGCCCCTGGATTTAAGGATACTATTTTAGCACGGTCAAAAATGAATACCCACGATCTTGAACGCTTCAATCCTAATTTAGTTGGAGGGGATATCAACGGCGGAAAACAGGATATTACCCAGATGTTTACCCGGCCGATTATTTCCACATCACCTTATTCCACGCCCGATCCCAGAGTTTATATTTGTTCTTCCTCAACCCCGCCGGGTGGAGGAGTGCATGGGATGAGCGGATTTCATGCTTCGGAAAAGGTTATGAAAGATCATTTTAAAGATCTGAAGAAATAAAAAAGCCGGACTTTTCAGGTCCGGCTTTCTAAGATTATCATTGATAATATTATAGTGCATTTTCTGATGGCACCGGAAATCCACGATCTCTCATGAGAGCGTCAATTTTAGCATCTCTTCCTCTGAAGAGTCTGTATGCTTCAGCTGGATCCATCGCGTTTCTCGGTGCGAACAGGTATTTTACCAGTTTTTGAGCCACATCCTTATCATAGAATCCTCCCGGAGCCTCACGGAAAGCTTCCGCAGCATCAGAGGTCAAGACATCAGCCCACAAATAACCGTAATAACCGGTCGCATATCCTTCCCCTGAGAATACGTGCCCGAAATGTGGAGTTCTGTGTCGCATCACGATCTCTTCGGGCATATTAAGCTCGTTCAATGTCTCTTTTTCGAAGGTGTCCATATCGATCTTTTCAGGATCTGTAGTATGCAACTTCATATCCATTAGAGCAGAAGCGAGAAATTCTGTCGTGGCAAAGCCCTGGTTGAAGGTAGAGGCCTTTTTGATCTTCGCTACAAGTTCCTGTGGAATTGGTTCTCCGGTTTCATGATGCACCAGGAATTGGTTGATCACCTTGTCTGTAGAAAGCCATCTTTCCAGCAACTGCGATTGGAATTCGGTATAATCTCTCACGCCGCTGTTTAGAACCGGGTATTTTACTTCGGAAGCAAAGAAATGCAATGCGTGCCCGAATTCATGGAAGAAAGTGGTAGCATCGTCCCATGAGATCAAAGTAGGTTCTCCCGGAGCAGGCTTAATGAAATTGGAATTATTGGAAGCCAGTACGGTTTCTTCTTTTCCGTCCATTACAGCGTGGCTGCGGTACATAGTTGCCCATGCGCCCGAACGTTTTCCTTTGCGGGCATAAGGATCAAGATACCAAAGACCAATATGTTTCCCGGAATCCTTGTCGGTAACTTCCCAAACTTTCACATCTGGATGGAAAACAGGAACAGTTCCTTCGGCAACCGGTGTGAATTCATAATTGAAAACTTCTTCAGCTGTGAAAAATAAGGCCTGTGTGAGTTTATCTAATTGAAGGTATTGTTTCACTTCATCTGATTCCAGGTCATATTTTTCCTGTCTTACTTTTTCAGCGTAATAACGGTAATCCCATGGCTCAATGTCAATGTCTTTACCTTCTGCCCGGGCAAGCTGTTGCATATCGGAAACCTCTTCCTCTACGCGAGCCAGAGCGGCAGGCCAAACGGCTTCCATAAGTTCCATGGCTCGTTCAGGCGTTTTGGCCATTCGGTTTTGAAGTCTCCATTGCGCATAATTGTCATACCCAAGAAGTTCTACCCTTTCATCTCTTAACTTGAGGATCTGCTTGATGATTTCTTTGTTGTCAAATTCATCATTATTGTCACCGCGGGAATAATAGTTGTTCCATACTTTTTCGCGAATTTCCCTTTCATCTGAATAGGTGAGGAAAGGATCCATAGAAGAACGGGTGTTCAAAACGGCATATTTTCCTTCCTCTCCACGATCGGCAGCAGCTTTTGCCGCAGCGGTGATATATGAATCAGGAAGCCCGCTTAGCTGGTCTTTGGTAAGAAAGACCACGTAATTTTCTTCTTCCGCAAGTACATTGTTTGAGAACTTTGTGTAAAGTTGAGATAGCTCTTTATTGATCTCAGCGTATCTTTTTTTATCTTCTTCGTTCAGGTCGGCACCGTCTATTGCGAAATCTTCATAGATCAATTGAACCGCTCTTTGCTTATCGGCAGCCATTGGATTTTTTAGGGAAGCCTCATAGACCGCTTTGATCCTTTCAAAAAGTTTCTTGTTCTGTGATATTTTTGAAGAATACTCTGAGATCTTTGGAGCCATTTCCTGCTGTATTTCCCTGAATTCAGGAGAAGACATATTACTGCTCCAAATCCCATAATAGGAGAATGCACGGTCAAGAGGTTTTCCAGCGCGTTGCATTGCTAAAATGGTGTTTTCAAAATTGGGAGCTTCAGGATCATTGGCAATTTTTTCGATCTCCTTAAGATGGAGCTCCATACCTTTTTCCAAGGCCGGTTGTAGCTTTGAAAGGTCCATTTCGTCAAAAGCAGGTACTCCGCCATACGGGCCTGTCCATTCCTGTAAAAGATCATTCTTCATATCTGCCATTTGAGCATGTTTTTCTACTGTTGGTGCATTTTCTACAACCGGTGCGGTAGCCTCTGTTCCCGAACCGCAGCTCGCAAGGACTATTGCTGACAATAAACCTAAACCGGTTCTTGTGGGGGTAAATATTCGTTGTTTCATTGAAATAAAATTTTGCCTGAAGATACTAATAAATTGAAAAAACAGGAAGTGTTATTATACCTATCAGACTTAAGAGTAGTCTCCAAAACTCATTCAATTATATTACTTTTGAATACCTTAATTTCTTGAAATGAACTTTTTAAAAAAGAACTGGTCCAATATACTTTTTATCATTTTCATAATTCTATTGATCGTGCCACAAACCCGTAAACCGATCCAGATAGGTTTGAACCGGCTTATAGCCTTTAGTCCTTCGGAAATTTCCGAAGAAAAAAGAGAAGAACTGGATAATTACAACTGGAGGCTTAAAGGGATGGATGGTGAGGTGTACCACTTCAATGAAACCCAGGGACAGGTTGCTGTTGTTAATCTTTGGGCCACTTGGTGCCCTCCCTGTATCGCTGAAATGCCTTCTTTTCAGAAATTGTACGATGATTATAATGGTAAAGTGAATTTCTACTTTGTCTCTTCGGAAGAAACAGAGGCTCTTACTGCTTTCCTTCAGAAAAAAGGATATACATTACCCATTTTTCAACCTATGAGCATGTCGCCCGAAATATTGCAATCTTATAGTCTTCCTACCACTTATGTGATCTCTAAAACCGGGGAGATCGTGGTTAATAAAACCGGGGCGGCAAACTGGAATGATGATAATTTTAGAGAGCTTTTAGACCGTCTTTTGAAAGAAGAACTTTAGATCTCTGCCTGAAGATTTTTTTCCAGGTCGAGAAGTTCTTCAACAAATTCTCTGCTGTTCGAAAGACGCGGAATTTTGTGCTGTCCTCCTAATTTATTCTTTTTCTTGAGCCAACGATAAAAAGTTCCTTCCGGCATTTCCCGTACCACCGGAGTGTCAATGGCGATACTGTCTTTTCTCTTTGCCACGTAATCATCGTTCAACTCTCCAAGAATTCTGTCCAGTACATTGGTGAACTCCTGCATGTCCTGAGGTGATTTCACAAATTCTACCAACCATTCATGATACCCTTTCTTTTCTTTTCCGTAGAAATAAGGCGCTGCGGTAAAATCACGAAGTACCGCACCGGTTTGAGAACACGCCACAGATAGGGCTTTTTCAGCATGGTCTACAAACAGGTCTTCTCCAAATACATTGATACAATGTTTGGTTCTTCCGGTAATAATGAAGCGGTATGGTGCCGTATCTGTAAATTTAATAGTGTCTCCAATTTTGTAGCGCCATAGTCCGGAATTGGTAGAAATGACCATGGAGTAATTTTTATCTTTTTCAACTTCCCATAATGGCACGACGGTAGGTTCTTCCAGATGAAATTCTCTTTCGGGAATGAACTCATAAAAAATTCCGTAATTAAGCATTAATAGGAGGGAAGGGTCATCTTTTTGATCCTGCAATCCGAAGAATCCTTCAGTAGCATTGAAGATCTCAAGATACCTTAAACTGTTGTCACGATCCAGATCTTTAAAAAGTGGTTTGTATGGAGCAAACGAAACAGAACCATGAAAGAAGACTTCCAGATTAGGCCAAATATCCTGAATATGTTCGATCTTCTGTTCTTTTACGATATGTTGAAGCAACAGCAGCATCCACATAGGGGAACCGGCTAAACTGGTTACGTTCTGCTGAATTGTGATCTCAGAGATCTTTTTGATCTTCTCTTCCCAGTTGTTCATCATGGTTACTTCCAACCCAGGAGTTCTTCCGAATTGTGCCCAAAAAGGCAAATTCTTCATTACAATGGCAGAAATATTTGCTGTATAGAACTCGCTGCTACTTGAAAAGTTGTTTTCCTGGCTTCCGCCAATAGAAAGGTTCTTTCCCGAGAACAGAGCTGCATCGGGATAATTATTGATATAAAGCGCCAGCATGTCTCTACCGCCCTGGTAATGGCAGTTTTCAAGACTTTCTGTGGAAACTGGAATCACTTTGCTTTTAGAACCGGTAGTTCCTGATGATTTTGCAAACCATTTTATAGCGGAAGGCCACAGCATATTTTGCTGGCCTTTCAAAATCTTATCTATATAGGGGAGTAGATCTTCGTAGTTATTCAAAGGAACTTGCTCCCTGAATTGGCGATAATTATTTATCGCACCAAATTTGTGGTCACGGCCGTATACGGTATCTCTGGCAGTATCCAGAAGGTTCCGTAAGACCTTTTCCTGAGTATCTTTTGGATTGTTTACTGAAAGTTTTAAATCATCAATCCGGCTTTTCATGACCAGATTTCCTATGGAATCAATTATCCCCATACAGTACTGTGTGGATTTTTGGATTTTTTGGTTCAAAAAACAGGAAAGTTCAGGGCGATATCTATCCTGTAAGTTCTTGCCGAAGATACATAATAATCGCTTTTAAAAATAAGAAATTCTATTTTCCTCTGTGAGGCTTGTAGACAGGGAATGTTAGTATAAAGGTTGTTCCCACGTTAGGTTCACTTTCAACTTCAATCGAGGCATTGTGCTCCTGAATTATGTTCTTTACAGAACTTAACCCTACTCCCATACCGCCTATTTTATTAGTGTAGAAAGATTCAAAAAGCCGTTTGATCTGGTCTTTTTCCATTCCGCAGCCATTATCGGTGATATAAAGCTTATAATGATTTTCGTCACTCTGTTCTATCCTCAAGGTCAATACTCCTTCATTAGGGGTCATGGCCTCACTGGCGTTCACAATGATATTGAGTAGGGCGATCTTTAATTTTTCCTTATCAGCATTAATATAGTAATGACCCTTATAATACTTTTCAACTTTAATTCCGGTTAAATAAATACGGTCCTTGGCCTGGGTCAGGGCTTTATTAAGGGTGGTGGCAATGCAACACTTATTAAGTACCGGAGGGGAATAATTCGAGGTTGTAAGAAGATCGGTAACCAAACCGTTTAAAGTGGAAGTACTCCGTTTAATGATATTGATATAGGTTCCCAGATCTTTTTTCTCTGATTCCTCCAGTTTTTTGTTCACTATATCTGCAGACATTCCTATACTAGCCAAAGGATTTCTTAATTCATGTGCTAGTGTTCTTGCAATTTCCCCTTTGATCGATAGTTTTTCGGCTTCCATCAAATCTTGCTGGGTCTTTTTGTGCTGCTGAATATTGCGCATTAAAATTATGTATTCATACGGATTTCCTTTTTTGTTGCGCATAAATACCTTGGCCCGGGCATTGTAATAATTCCAGTTGCCTTCAGCACCTTTCAGCCTAAATTCAATTTCGTAAACATCCTTATCTGAAGCCTGTAATAATTTAGTGTGGAACTCCAATGCTTTTTCACGATCCTGAGGATGAAGCATAGGAATGATATCCAAAAGAGGCATTCCTATGATCTTTTCTTTAGTGAGTTGAGGATTAGAAGCGAAATCCCGATTCATGAACCGAACCTTTTCCTGGTAAAGATTAAAGATGAGGATAATATCTGGTGAAGTATTAATGAGCTGTTTCTTGAACCTCATGGTATCCTTAAGGTTTCTTGCCCTTCTTTTCTTCTGAGTGATGTTTTCAAGACTGTTCACCAACATCCCTTTTTGTCGGGTAGTGGAGATCTTAAACCAGTTGTCTCTGCCGTTTCGGTTAAAACAAACTTCAAAATCCTTTGATTCCCCCGAGATCATGGTTTGTTTAAAGATCTCAAATGCTCCGGTTCTGGTTGCCTGCGGATTGAATTTCAAAAAACTTTTTCCCACAAGATCGACCCTACCGTAATATCTTTTAACTTTCTTATTGACCCTAACATATGTAAAATCAATTATATCTCTATTCTCTCCAAATACAGGTTTAAGAAGGAAGATCCCCTGAGTTACCGTATCAAAAACCATTTGAAGAAGGTCACTCTTCTCTTTTAGTTCTTTTGTACGCTTTCTTACCTGGTTCTCCAGGTTTTCATTGGCTTTTCTTAGGTTTTCTTCAGCTTCCTTTCTATCGGTAATATCAGAACAGAGAATAGCCACTCTTCGGCTCTTACTGCTTCCAATGGGAAAGGCATATATATCAAACCAGGTTTCAAGATCTTCGGCATATTTTTCAAATCTTACTGGTTCACCTGTAAATACAATATCTCCATACGTTTGAAACCATTTTTCTCCATGATCCTGAGAAAGTTCTTTCATTGTTTTCCCTAACGTATGGTTAAGATGTACATGTTTCTCAAAAGTGGGGTTTATTTCAACCAGTAAATAATCCAGCGCCTTTTTATTCAGGTCAAATATTACTTCAATTACGCTGTAACCACTATCCAGGGAATTTATAAGAACACGATAACGATTCAGGCTTTCCTGAAGTGATTTTTCTGTTTCGAGATTAGAAGAAGTATTCTTTCTGAAGGTATGTTTATAAGGATCACTAGCTTTGACGAGGCTTAACACATATTTCTCCTCTGAATCTTTGAACCCGGTATACAGGCGATTTTTAAATATGAATTTTTTCCAGGTACCAAAGGGAGATTTAATACGCACAGTCGTCTCTCTTTCCTCACCAACTTCCAGATCCTCACAATTATTGAGAAAATGTAGGAATAAAGGATAATCTTCAGGGTGAATTATGGAGTCGTAGTGGCACAGGCTTAGGTCCTCGTTTTCAAAACACTTTTGAAAGTATCTGATACCTTTATAATTTAAGGCCTTTAATTCCAGATCATTTAAACTTGTTATAAGCAAAAGGAATTCCTGCCCTTCAGAAATATTGTTGCTTCCAAAAAGATTGTGAGAAACCCCTAGTAGTTTTTCGTCTAGAATATAGTTGCCTTTTTTCATAATGTTCCGCAACAATTAATTGAATCAGAGCGTAAAGTTCAGTGATTCAGATAAATAATATAACTGGGGGCATATTAAGTTAAAATTAATATAAAAAATTCATTTTACAAACATCTCATTATCAGAAATTTGCAAAATAAATAAAAATACATCGCGAAGCCTTGAATTTACTGAGGTTCCAAGGATGAAAAAAAATTAATTTTGAAATACTGGTAAAATCCCCTGAAATCCAACCAGATATCAAAATTTCAGTAATTAAAAAATCGAACACACTGGTATAAGCATTGTAAACACTAAGCCTGGTGCTTAGTTAATATAACGAGAAACATCTTTGAAAAATTAAGATTTTAAGGAAATGTGTTTAACACCTTATTTAGTGTGTAAAATGTTAATCTTAAATGACTTATATGTGTAAAAGTCGAGGTTTAGGGCGATAGTAGGAAGAAACCTATTTCTTTTTGCGGCGATTGTAATTTTTATCACCTCGGGTCTTAGGCTTTTTATATTTCTTTTTGATTTCGCGTCGGTATGACCCTCCAAGATTTACCTTTTTATTTTTCTCACTTTTTTCATGAAAAGCTGGTCCAGGGGCATCCTCATCTGTAAATTTATGAGGGTTGTAGATCTCAAGAACCTTAGGTTCTTCTTCAGGGATTAATTTAGTTGAGATCTCCACCTCTTCGGGAAGGGGTAACTCCTCTATTTTCATATCCATTAAAGATTCGATCTTTTTAAGGTCTTCTTCTTCCTGAGGAGTGGTAAATAAAAGTGCCTGGCCTTCCTTTTCCGCACGCCCGGTACGCCCTATTCGGTGCATATAGTTTTCAGGGTAGGCGGGAGTATCAAAGTTGATCACATGACTCACTTGTTCAATATCAAGACCTCTGGCCATAACGTCTGTAGCCACCAGTATACGGCAGAAGCCATCTCCAAACTGCCTAATGCTTCTTAACCTGTAATTTTGAGTTTTATTGGAATGGATGACGGTACATTCTTCAGGGAAGGCGCTGTCCAGGTTTTCAAAAAGCCTGTCAGCGTAACGCTTGTTTCCGGCAAAGATCAATACTTTATAAAAACGATCTTTATCCTTCAGTAATTCATTTAACAGATTAACTTTCGTGTAGAAATTCGGCGCTTTATACAGAATCTGGTGAATATTTTCAAGCGGTGTTCCGCTGGCAGCAACAGAAACCGTCTCCGGATTTCTGAAATTCTCAAGAATAAGTTTCTCCACATCCTGAGTCATGGTTGCTGAAAACATGATATTTTGAGTATTCTTCGGAAGAAGTTCCAGAATGTTATTCAATTGAAACCTGAAACCAAGATCAAGCATTACATCCACCTCATCGATTACCAGCTTTTGAATGGATTTTAATTGCAGATCCCGGTTAATAGCAAGATCATATAATCTTCCCGGGGTTGCTACAAGGATATCCTGACCCTGAGCAACCAGTTGCTTTTGAGTATTGATATTGGTGCCACCATAAATACCAAGGATTCTGGTGTTGATATATTTGGTGATTTTTTCAAGTTCTTCAGTTACCTGAACTACTAGTTCCCGCGTAGGAACCATGATCAATACCCGTGGATTCTTTTGGTCTGAAAATTTCAACATTTTCAAAACCGGAAGGAGGTATGCAAGGGTTTTACCGGTTCCGGTTTGAGCGATTCCTACCATATCTCTTCCCGAAAGAATTACAGAAGAAGACTGCTCCTGTATGGGAGTCGGGGTAGTAATGCCCAGATCTTCCAGCGCATTTAAAAGAGGTGTATTTAAGTTAAGATCCTGAAAAGTCACAATGTAAAAATTTAGTCTGCAAAGGTAAGCTTAATTAGTTATAATCAAGGCACCTAAACCGGTTGGGTTTTTAGGCACTTCCGAAGGGCTTTAAACTTCGGGGTTATTTTGTAATTTTGAACAAAGAAAATTTCTATGTATAAGATCCTTGCCTTTGCCGGTTCAAACAGTCCTACTTCTATCAATCATCAATTGGTCCTTAACGTTTCAAAAAGAATTTCAGAGCATGAGTTGGAGGTTTTAAAGCTGAGCAATGTTGAATTTCCTATGTTCAGTATTGTGACCGAAAAAAAGGGAACTCCAGGAACCGTGAAATGGTTGTATGATCATATACAGGAAGTACCGGCATTGATCATTTCAGTAAATGAGAACAATAGAAATGTTTCTGCTTTCTTTAAGAACATTTTGGATTGGTTATCAAGGATAGATCGTAAGTTTCTGGAGGGCAAAAAGATCTTATTGATGAGTACCTCACCAGGAAGGAATGGGGGAGCAGTAGCCCTGGAATACGCTAAAATGATCCTTACAAGGTTTGGAGGAGAGGTAGTGGAGAGCTTCAGTCTGCCTTCCTTCAAGGAAAATTTTGACGTGGAATCGGGAAAGATCGTAAATGAAGTGTTTGAAATGGGGGTGACAGAGGTAGTTACCTCATTTACACAACAAATCAAGGAATAGGTGCGGATTAGTAAAACGATTAAAATCGATAATGTTCCAGCTTTTAAATCGGCATTATTGAGGTGGGCAGGGCAATTTTCTGAAGTAGTTTGGCTGGACAGCAATGATTATCATCTACAACATTCACAATTTGATGCAGTTTTGGCGGTAGATGCCTTTACAGCTATCGAAACAGAAGCATCAGAAGCATTTGAGCGGCTTCAGGAATATCAAATTTCTACGGCAGATTGGATCTTTGGGTATCTGGCTTATGATCTTAAAAATGATGTGGAAAAGCTTTCCTCCAAAAATTTTGACGGATTAAATTTTCCCGACCTGTATTTTTTTCAGCCAAAGAAATTATTCCTAATCAAAGGAGATGAAGTAGAGATAAAATACCTTCGCCTGGTTGACGACGAAGTGGAAGAGGACTTTGAAGAGATCAGAGGTTTAATTTCTTCGGAAGGTTCTTCGGAAGGCAATCCCGGAAATTCATTAAAGCTTCATCCAAGAATTTCAGAAAAGGAATATCTGCGGAAAGTCCAGGAAATGCTGGATCATATTCAGCGGGGAGATATTTACGAGGCTAATTTTTGTCAGGAGTTTTATTCCGAAGAAGCAGAGATCGACCCTTTGGAGACGTACAAGAAATTAAATGCCATTTCAAACCCGCCATTTGCCACTTACATTAGGCTATATGACAAATATTTATTGTCTGCTTCCCCTGAAAGATACTTGCAAAAAACAGGAGGTACAGTAATTTCTCAACCCATAAAGGGTACCGCTAGAAGGTCATCAAATGAAAATGAAGACAGGAAGCTTGCGATGCAACTGGAACAAGATCCTAAGGAAAGATCTGAAAATGTTATGATCGTGGACCTGGTTAGAAATGACCTTTCAAAAACGGCAGAAAAAGGATCTGTTGAGGTAGAGGAGTTGTGCAAAGTATATACTTTTCAGCAAGTGCATCAAATGATCTCTACCGTGAAAGCTCAGGTAAACGAAAGCATTCCATCGGTTGAGATCTTAAAAAGCACTTTTCCAATGGGTAGTATGACCGGTGCCCCAAAAGTATCAGCCATGAAGATCATTGAAGAATTGGAGGAAACAAAAAGAGGCGTATACAGTGGAGCAGTAGGATATTTTACTCCTACGGGTGATTTTGATTTCAATGTGGTAATTCGAAGCATACTTTATAATGCGACCCACAAATATGTTTCATTCAGCGTTGGGGGAGCGATTACTTCAAAGTCAATTCCTGAGAATGAATACAAGGAATGTCTAATAAAAGCCAAAGCTATGCTGGAAGTGCTTGGCTCTTAAGGACGTTTAAGACCATATTTTAATCAAACTCTAAAAGGAGGTGCGGGAATCGCTTTTTTGGTATCTTTGATTTCTATGTTACTACCATTCCAAAATCACCTGAAAAATAAATTCCCCAAGGTTTCTCATTCCAGGATCCTTATTGCCATTAGCGGGGGAGTGGACAGCGTGGTTTTGGCCCATCTCTGCGCGAAACTGAATTTAAATATTAGCCTGGCTCATTGTAATTTCAACCTCCGCGGAAAGGAAAGTGATGATGACGAAACCTTCGTAATGGAACTGGCAGACAGCCTGGAAGCAGAGGTCTTTATTGAGAGCTTTGAGACCGAAATTTATGCCAGGAATCAGAAGATCTCCATTCAAATGGCCGCCAGGGAACTTCGCTACAAATGGTTTGAAGAGCTCAAGGAAACCCTTAATTTCGACTTCATCTTTACGGCACATCATGCCAATGATAATCTGGAAACCGTACTTATTAATTTTGTGCGGGGTACAGGACTTGAAGGCTTAACTGGAATTCCTGAGCGTAACGGAGCCATTCTGAGGCCACTTTTGGCGTTTTCACGGGAAGAAATCGAGGAATATGCCCGAAATTCCCATCTTAAATGGCGTGAAGACAGCAGTAACAGTTCCGTCAAATACCTTCGGAATAAGATTAGACATGAGATCATTCCGAAGTTAGAAGAACTAAATCCGAAGATATTGGAAACCTTTGAGGTTACCCGGAATAACCTTACTGAAAGTGCTGTTCTGGTCGATGACTATATTTCGGCATTATTTCCAAGGATCGCCAAAGAGGAAGAGTTTGGTTACAGCTTCAGGATAAAATTGTTAAAGACCATTCCGCATTTAAAAGCAGTCTTATACGAACTCTTTAAAACTTTTGGCTTTACAGAATGGAATGATGTTTATGATCTTTTGGACGCTCAACCCGGCAAGATCGTGTATTCCAAAACCCATCGCCTTATTAAAGACAGGGAAAATTTGCTGTTGACCACACTAGCCGATACTGAGGAACGCGAATTCGAGATCCTGGCTGGTGAGGAAGTGGTGATGCTCCCGATGGGTACTTTTCAATTTGAAGAAGTAGAAGAGGTTTCGGAAACAAATGAGAACATCATTTATCTGGATCTTAATAAACTGCAATTTCCGCTTACCGTTAGAAAATGGGAGCAGGGAGATTATTTTATTCCTTTTGGAATGAAAGGAAAAAAGAAACTTAGCAAATTTTTTAAAGATGAGAAGTTATCTTTGCCTCAAAAAGAGAACTGCTGGTTGCTTTGTTCCCGCGGCGAGATCGTCTGGGTCATTGGGCATAGAGCAGATGCTCGGTTTGGGGTAGATGAAGATACTTCGACCATTTTAAAATTAACCTACACAGCATGAGATTTTTATTGATATTTTTTCTTTTTATAAGTTTTACATTAACGGGAAATGCCCAGATCTTTGATCAGCAGGAATCAGAGATAATTAACCCTGTAGACTGGAAAGCTTCGGTAGAACAGGAAAATGATTCCATTTATAAGTTGATTTTTAAAGCCGACCTGGAACCGGGCTGGCACTTATATTCACAGGAAGAAGTTGAAGCCGGTGGTCCACTACCTACCGAATTCAGTTTTAATGCTGAAGAAGAAAATTACGAACTGTTAGGAGAAACCGAAGAACCCGACGGAACAGCACTTTTTGACCCTGTGTTTGAAATGGATATCAAATACTTTGAGGATGAGGTTAGCTTCGTTCAGCGTATCAAAGTAGACGCGGCCAAGCTACCTAATGTAAAGGCTGAAGTTTTCTTTATGGTTTGCGATGAGGAGCAATGTCTGGCACCTGAGACGGTTCCTTTTACGATCTCCCTGGACTCCGGAAAAGCTGTTGAAAGTAGCAGTGATATCACCGTTTCTGAAGATGATCGTGCCAAGACCGAAGCCCTGAATATCGATATTAAGGGAGTCAACGGGTTAACCATTGAAGAAGAGCAAGAAACAGGTTATTTATCCATATTTTTTCTAGGATTTATCGGTGGATTGATCGCCTTATTGACCCCGTGTGTTTTTCCTATGATCCCTTTGACCGTTTCGTTCTTCACTAAAGGTGCGGGAACTAAAAGAAGAGGTCTGGTAAATGCCATTATGTATGGGGTTTTCATCTTTTTGATCTACCTCCTTTTAAGTCTGCCGTTCCACTTATTAGATTCGGTAAACCCTGAGATCCTCAACAATATTTCGACCAACGTTACCCTGAATGTGATATTCTTTATCATTTTCATCTTCTTTGCCTTTTCATTTTTCGGGTATTATGAGATCACACTACCCAGCTCCTGGAGTAATAAAATGGATGATAAAGCATCGAGTTTTGGAGGGGTGATAGGGGTGTTCTTTATGGCACTCACTCTGGCATTGGTTTCATTCTCGTGTACCGGACCTATTTTAGGATCCTTATTGGGTAGTTCTTTAACTACAGATGGAGGTGCCATGCAATTATCCTTTGGAATGGGAGGTTTTGGGCTGGCTTTAGCACTGCCGTTCGCGCTTTTTGCACTCTTCCCAAACTGGTTGAATTCTCTTCCTAAGAGTGGGGGATGGCTTAATTCGGTTAAGGTGATCCTGGGATTCATTGAACTGGCACTGGCGTTCAAATTCCTTTCTAACGCAGATCTGGTTCAGCACTGGGGCATCTTGAAAAGGGAAATTTTCATTGGTATCTGGGTAATTGTGGGAATTGGTCTTCTTTTATATCTCTTCGGAATTATCCGTTTTCCACATGATGGACCAAAGAAAAAACTAAGCAAACTAAGGCTCGCTTTAGGCTTCATAACCCTGGCTTTCGTAGCCTATTTGATTCCGGGTCTTTCAAATACCACCTATGCCAACCTGAAGCTTTTGAGCGGATTTCCACCACCATTATTCTACAGTATCTACGAAAAGGAAACTGAAGGTCCTTTGGGACTCAAAGCATATAAAGATTTTGATGAGGGTGTGGCCGCTGCTGAAGAAGCGAACAAGCCAATTCTTCTGGACTTTACCGGTTGGGCCTGCGTGAACTGCCGTAAAATGGAAGAACAGGTTTGGAGCGACCCCGCGGTATATGATGTCATGAAAGATGAGTTCATCTTGATCTCTTTATATGTGGATGATCGTAAGGAGCTTCCGGAAGATCAAAAATTCAATTATGTAAAGCCTAATGGCGGGGTTAAACAAATAAAGACTATTGGTGATAAATGGGCTACTTTTCAAACCCTTAACTTCCGAAATAACTCCCAGCCATACTACGTGATCATGGACAGCGAAATGAATCTATTGAACAAGCCTGCCGGGTATACGCCAGATGCAGATGAGTTTTTGGAATGGCTTACTTCCGGCGTGAAACAATTCAGGGAAGAGTAACAGAAGCTACAATAGTTTAAAAAGGGAATTTCTATATTTAGGGCCTTTAACCAAAACCTAAATGATGAAGTTTGTCAAAAACCCTTTTTTGATCCTGTTTTTCTTATTCCTTTCAATCCCGGCAATTGCCCAGGTAGAACAGGAATTTGAGGTATCTGAGAATTACACCAAAATAGAGGTGGATATTCCCATGCGTGATGGGATAAAACTCCACACGACGATCTATTCTCCAAAGGACACATCTAAAGAATATCCAATTTTGATGTCCAGAACTCCTTACAGCTCCAGGCCTTATGGGGAAGGGCAGTTCAGGTCAAAGATAGGTCCTAATGAATACCTCATGAAGGAAGGAAACATCATAGTTTACCAGGATGTGAGAGGACGATGGATGAGTGAAGGCGTTTATGACAACATGCGGGCATATATTCCGAAGAAAAAAAAGAAACAAATTGATGAGGCCAGCGACACTTACGATACCGTGGAATGGCTGATCAAGAATGTGAAAAACCATAACGGAAAAGTGGGTATCTGGGGAATTTCCTATCCCGGTTTTTATTCCACTTATTCCTTATTAGATTCTCATCCTGCTGTAAAAGCGGTTTCGCCGCAAGCTTCTATCGCCGATTTCTTTTTTGATGACTTTCATCACAACGGCGCTTATTTGCTAAGTTACTGGAGAGCGACCGCCGTATTTGGATATGAAAAATCCACACCAACAGATACCACCTGGTACTCGTTCCCAGATCTTGGTACTCAGGATCAATATCAGTTCTTTTTGGATGCCGGGCCTTTGAGCAACCTGGACAAGTATTATAAAGAAGATAATGTCTTTTGGCAGCAACTTAAAGAGCACCCTAATTATGACGAATTCTGGCAAAAACGTGGTATTCTGCAGCATTTAGATAAAGTGAAGCCTGCCGTTATGATCGTGGGAGGCCTTTTTGATGCCGAAGACCTTTATGGTCCATTCAATATCTACGAGACCATTGAAGAAACCAGTGACAACTTCAACATTTTGGTGATGGGGCCGTGGAGCCATGGTGACTGGGCACGTACAAAAGAAAGACAGGCCATAGGAAATGTTTACTTTGGGGATCATATTTCGAGAGATTACCAAAAAGAAGTAGAAACCAGATTCTTTAATCACTTTTTGAAAGGCTCTGGAAACAAATCGGTTGATTTGCCTGAAGCCTATATGTTTGACACGGGAGCAAAGGAATGGAAAGAATACAGCGCCTGGCCTCCTGAAAATGTAAAAAAACGGTCTATGTTCCTGGGAGAGGATGAGGAGCTGAAAGAAACTGCTTCAGAAGGAGCCGGGGAATTCATAAGTGACCCTAGGAAACCGGTGCCTTATTCTGAAGATATCAAGATGGTCTTCACTCCAAGAAAGTACATGACCGACGATCAACGTTTTGCAGCTCGAAGACCCGATGTTTTAGTTTATGAAACTGAAGTCTTGAAGGAAGATCTTACCCTGGCAGGAGAAGTCCTTGCTAAACTGAAGGTGGCCACAACGGGAACTGCAGCTGATTGGGTAGTGAAGTTGATCGATGTGTATCCACCTGATGCTGAAGATTTCCCGGAAACCCAGGATCATCTTAAAATGAGCAATTATCACATGATGGTGAGAAGTGAAGTGATGAGAGGCCGTTTTAGAAACAGTTTTTCCAAGCCCGAGCCTTTTGAACCTAATGAAAAGACTGCAGTGAACTTCCAGTTGCAGGATGTGCACCACACCTTCAAAAAGGGACATAAGCTTCAAATTCAGGTTCAAAGCACGTGGTTTCCGCTCATTGACCTTAATCCCCAGACCTACGTTGACAATATTTTCGAGGCAAAGGAAGAAGATTTCACAAAGCAGACTCATACTGTGTACCACGATTCAGAAATAATCTTTACCGTACTGGAGTAGCTTCGGGAAGACCCAAATAAAAATCCACCTGCTGGGAATTAGGTTTTTATTAAAAATTTAATTCTCCCGATTAGTGTGTTTTTTCTTAATTTTCAGAGTTAACGATTTAAAGAATTAAAACCATGATATTCAGAAAACCCATTTTATACCTACTTTTTTCAAGCCTACTTCTGGTAACAGGTTGCAAAAAAGAGAAGGATAGTAATATTTCTTCGGAAGAAATGCAGGCGGAAGTATCCAGGTTCAATGATTTCCTGGACAGAGAATTCGAGAAAGATCTTGATGAATCTCCTATGCTTCAAACCCAATTGGGAATCAAGCAGGATTATGGTTCCTGGGATAATTTTTCACACCTCAAATATGCCGAGGATCTCAAAAAAGCGAAATCCAGACTAGCCTTCCTGAATGATTCCATCAATGAGAATGCCTTAGATGAGGATGCGGCTCTAAGTTACCGGTTGTATAAACAAAAACTGAAGGAAGAAATAGAAGATTATGATTTCAGATTCTATAATTATCCTGTGAATCAAATGCACGGGATCCACGCTGAATTGCCTGCGTTCTTAATAAATATGCACAAGATCGATTCCAGGGCAGATGCCGAAGCTTACATCTCCAGATTGAATAAAATTCCGAAGGTGTTGAAAGACGTTGAGAAAGGGCTTGAGCTCAGGGAAATGAATCAGATCATGCCGCCTAGCTTCGTTTTTGCACATACTATAGAAGCTTCCAAAAATCTGATTTCAGGCAAGCCTTTTGAGAAATCAACAGAACCCAGTACGCTGTTAGAAGATTTTACGGAAAAGGTTGAAAAGCTGAACCTTCCAAAAGAGGAAAAATCTGAGTTGATTCTGGAAGCGCAAAAGGCTCTCGTTAATTCGGTACAACCGGCTTACGAGGAGCTAATTACCATTCTTGAAGACCAGGCGCAGCGTGCCACCCAGGAACACGGGGTATGGAAATTTCCTAAGGGAGAACAATTTTACAATACCGCTCTAAAGCGTACTACCACCACAGATCTTTCCGCAGATGAGATCCATGAGATCGGTTTGAAGGAGGTAGCCAGGATCCACAAGGAGATGGAAGAGATCAAGGAAAAGGTTGGATTTGACGGCAGTCTTCAGGATTTCTTTAAGTTCATGAGGGAAGACGAACAATTCTATTACGAAGGTACTCCAGAGGGCAGGGAGAAGTACCTTGCTGAGGCCAAGGCATATATTAATACTATGAAAGGCCGATTAGACGAGCTTTTCCTGACCAAACCTAAAGCTGACCTAGTTGTAAAGGCAGTAGAACCCTTTAGAGAAAAGAGTGCCGGAAAAGCGTTTTATCAGCAGCCAGCTCTTGACGGTTCCCGTCCTGGTACTTATTATGCCAATTTATACGATATGGAAGCAATGCCAACCTATCAAATGGAGGCGTTGGCATACCATGAAGGCATTCCGGGCCACCACATGCAGATCGCTATTGCACAGGAATTGGATAGTCTGCCTATGTTCAGAAAATTAGGGCATTATACAGCCTATACTGAAGGCTGGGGTTTGTACAGTGAATTAGTTCCGAAAGAGATCGGGTTTTATAAAGATCCTTATTCAGATTTCGGAAGATTAGCTATGGAATTATGGAGATCGATCAGGCTCGTTGTTGATACCGGGATTCACTCTAAAAAATGGACCCGTGAAGAAGCTATTGAATACTATAAGGCCAACTCTCCGAACGCGGAAAGTGACGCTATAAAAATGGTAGAACGACATATCGTAATGCCGGGTCAGGCGACCGCCTATAAGATTGGGATGAATAAGATTTTGGAATTAAGGGAACATGCCAAAGAGCAATTAGGAGATGATTTTGACATTCGAGAGTTTCACGATGTCGTTCTCACGCAGGGCGCGATTCCTTTGAATGTGCTGGAAGATTTTGTGAGCGAGTGGATCGAGGAGAAAAGATCCTAAATAGGAAAATGAAAAAAGGCTGATCATTGATCAGCCTTTTAATTGATAAATAGTGTAGGGTACTATTCACCGTCCTCCATAATGGAGTAAACCGCATAACCATTTGCAGGTCCTTCCAACATTACTGATCCGGTTTCATCGGTCTTTGCAATATAGTTAGTGTTTTCACTGTAATCCATAACAAAATTTGAATTCCAGTTTGATTCAACAGATCTTCTTTTTGCGTTTATACCGGTATTAATATACAGTATCAACCCAGGGTTAGTCGCATTTCCACTTCTTTTCATAACATACTCATCATTGTCCACATAAAGTACTTCTACCTCTCCTGTGGCGATGGTATTATGAATTAGCATCAACTTATTTAATTTTTCCTTGAACTCTTCATTTTCATAATCAGAATAGAAGATCGTAGGGTATCCCGGGTGTGTTAAAATGAAGGAATAAGCTTTCATTTTATTATCGTAGGAAATGTAGTTATCTTCATTACTATCCTTTTCCGTATCATGATTTGCTGTGAAGGTCACGGCTTTATCAGGATGGGTTTTCCATAACATTTCATCATTGAAGATGGTGAGATCGTCGTGACGGTCAAAAGCCTCATCTAACTTGTAGAAAGTAGCAAAATCAAAAGCTCCAGATCCGGTTTCTTCAACCCAGGCTTCTAAGTTAGGACTATAGCCATCCCAGTTTTCACCTACTGAGAAACCTCCAACCTCATCTAACCATTCTTTGATAACCCAAGGTTCAAATCCTTTAACATAATCAAACCTCCAGCCATCAAAGCCCATCACGTTCATGTAATATTTAGCTACTGAATTCTCATTTTTCCATAACCAGTTTTGAACGTATTCCTGATGATGGTCCAGGTTAGTTTCTGGGTAGAACAAACTGTTGTCATACCAGTTACTGGTGCTGTTAGGATAGAAGTTTTCATAGTCTCTGTTGAACATACCTGAGGCGTTTCCATGATCCTCGTCAAACAAGGTGTAAGTATTTTCTCCTCGGTAGGGATTGTATTCTTCACCACCTCCGGAGTTGTGATTGATCACAATATCTGCGATCACTTCAACACCATGTTGATGTGACACATCGATAAGGTTTTCCAATTCTTCACGGGAGCCAAAACGGGTTTCGGTAGTTCCGTGTTGGTATAGATCTCCAAAATCAAAATAATCTGAAACATCATACCCCATTGAATATCCTCCAGATTGGCCTTTTGTAGCAACAGGAAGCCACATACGGTTGATCCCGGCGTCGGCCCAGCCTTCAACTTTTTCAGAAAGGATATCCCACCATTCGTGACGGGGTTCTACGTCCCAGTAAAAAGCCTGCATCATTACTCCTGCGCCGTTATCAAAATCATTTAGATCTAGGGCTGTAGGCTGCGGAGTTTCAATTTTAGGTTCCGGTTCAGGTGTAGGAGATTCATCATCTTTAGAGCAGGACCCCAAAATAAGGAGTACAGCCAATAAAGGAAAAAAAATCGTTCTCTTGATCATAATATAATTATTAAAATGAAAAAAGGCTGCCGGTTAAGCAGCCTTTTTTATTAAGTGATTTTTATTCCTGTACTTGAGGAATAAATACATATCGTCCGGTAAGGTCATTAAACCATACATTGTAAATACCTGCAGTTACTGGGATATTTGGTCCGCCAGAAGTAGCTTCTCCTGAAAGCGGAGTATCAGCTCCCCAGTTGATATCCCATCCATTTTCAGCTCTGAACTTAGCTTCACCATCTGTCAATTCGACTTCACTAATGTACCAGATGTGAGAATCATTTGATAATTGGGTCATATCCTGATCGGCATCCCATGCGTCTGGTGTTGAATCACCAATAAGACCAATGGTGGTATAAGTTGCTGCGCTACTTGCATCATAAGGCTCAAAAGTATAAGTAAGGTCATTTAAATTAACCAGAAGGCTGTAGTAACCTGCATCAGCTACGTCTATAGTAGAAGGATCTGGATCTGCTTCAGTAGGTCTGGCTATTAAGGTTCCTTCAGCATCTGGATTAACACCATACATTGGTGCCCAAGATCCTAATGTTGTGATGAACTTGAATGATCCAGCCTTGAAATAACCTGTATAGTAGAAAATGTTTTCATCTGCAGCATCTCTGAATAAAGGCGTGTTATTATTGTTTGGATTCCAAACATCAAGGCTAGCATCTCCAACCATGTATAACTGAAGTTTTGCGGGTTCAGCTCCTTCAGTTTCCGGTAAAACAACCATAAGCCCTAAAACTTCTGAAATCTCTTCTACGTTACTTGGAGCGGTATCTCCAACATATGCACGAACTTTGAAGTAAAGCATGCCTGTATTTGGTGCATCTTCGGTCTCAGGATCGTTGTCTAAACCTGCTTCTTTAGCAAGTTCTAACATACTTTTTACGGTTACTGCATAATTCGTTTCAGCGATATCGCTGGCTAAAATTGTCATGTTCTCATCAAAGGTTTCTGTAGTAGAAGCCTGTAATTCATAACGTACCGTGGTCTGTACATCAAAATCAACTTCGTTCCAAACAAATCTTTCAGCGATATTATCGCCGTTAGACGCTGAAAGACTGTATTGAGGAGCAGGAGCGTTTAAAAACATTACTCCTTCCGGGCTTTGTTTTGCTACGAATGTGAAATCGTCATCTTCTGAGCATGAACTCAAACTTAATATTGCGACGATTGCGAGTAAAAATATTGATAGTTTTTTCATTTTAAATATAATTTTAGTAACCTGTATTTTGAGTTAAGTTTGGATTAATAGAGATTATGTTGCTTGGTAACGGAAACAAACTTCTAAAGCTTTCCACTGCAGTACCATTTTTTGCCCCACCTTTAAATGGCCATAGATAGTTTGCGGTTGTGAATTCATTGAATCTTATCAGGTCAGTCCTTCTTTGACCTTCCCAGTACAATTCTCTGGATCTTTCATCTTTTACGAAGTCTATAGTCAAGTCTGCGCTGGTGATATTCTCTGATGTGTTTCCAAAAGCTCTTTCTCTCAACTCATTAATGTAACTAACAGCTGTTTGTTTATCTCCACCTAAACCTAGAGCAGCTACTTCAGCATAGTTAAGGTAAATTTCAGCTAACCTGATTATAGGCAGGTCAGTATCTGTAAATGTTCCTCCTTCATCACTTCCGGCATTCCCATTGGAATCCACATTTTTGAACTTGGTGACCGCATATCCATCTGTAAAGGTGTTTGCTATGGTGTTGATCTCAAGGCTCTGTCCATCAGTAAAGAATAAAGCACGTCCGTCTGACCATGCAACAGGATTTCCATCTGCGTCACTTTCGGTAACGGCATAATCAAATTTGTTAACTAAAGCTTTGGTCGTTCTTAGACCACCCCAGCCTCCATTCACTCCGAACTCAGCAGGGTCCATGTCTCCTCCTACGGCTGCATGAATTAGGAAAGTAGTTCCTCCATATGTACGCGCTTGGTTTCCATCAAAGTTGATAGAGAAGATAAACTCATTTTGGGCTCCGTTTTTGTCATTGTCTGCCAGAAACAATTCATCATATGCCGAACCATTTCCATTGGCATCATTGGTATTGATAGAATAGGAGGAATTGATGACCTTGTTAGAAAACTCAACAGATTTTGCATACATCTCGGTACCGGTCCAAACTTCGGCATTCAGGTATAATTTTGAAAGTAAAGCCCAGGCAGCAACACGATCGACCCGACCATATTCATTAGCACCGCTTTCCTTTAACTTATCCTGGATATCAATCAGTTCTTTTTCTACAAAATCAAAGAGCTCCTGGCGAGAGGCTTGTTCAGGCAAAGAAGTGGATACCTTATCTTCAAGAGGAACATTCCCGTAAAGATCGATAAGATTATAATAAGCAAAGGCTCTTAAAAAACGGGCTTCAGCAATAAAATACTGAGCTTCTTCACCTTGTAAATTAATCGCCTTTTCAATAAATGAATTGGTGAAGGAAACTTCCTGAGCTAAACGATAATACATTCCAACAGTAAAGTCATTACCGGCACCCCAATCCATAGCGTGAAGATTAGGTAGACCCGGGTCACCCCAACCAACAACCGCATGATCTGTAGTAAGCTCATTTAGACTGAATAACATCCTGGTATATTGAGAAGTTCCCTCATCAATTCCTGAAATGTCCGGATCACCTGCAGGTCCTTCCTGGCCGGTTAAAGATAAGCTGGCGTATAATTTAGCCAGACCACTTTTAGCCTCCTCAGTGTCTGCAAAAACATTCGCTTCGGTTGAACTATCAGGATCTATTGGAAATTGATCTAAATCACTGTGACAGGCTGTTATTGCCAATACAGGTAAGATATAGACTAACTTTTTAAGATTTTTTATATTCATTTCAATTTTTTTTTAAAAGTTAAGGTTTACACCTACAGCAAAAGATCTTGGTCTTGGGTAGAAGTTGTTATCAATACCACCATCGATTTCAGGGTCTAATCCGTCATAATCTGTAATAGTAGCTACATTTTGCGCTGAACCATAAATTCTTAAAGTAGATTCTCCAACAAATTCAGGTAAAGTGTACCCTAAAGTGATGTTGTCTAGTTTAAAGAATGAAGCCTCCTGGATGTAGTAGTCACTCTGAAGATTAGTTTCAGTGATCGCCTGGAATCGCGTATTGTAGTAATCTCTGTGAAGATTAGTTAGAATACTGTTTTCAGTTGCTCTAAGTTCGTACACTTTACTTGAAGCCATGTTATTGTAGGCATAGTTTCCAAAGTTGGCTCTGGTAACAATTGCAAGATCCCAGTTCTTATAATTCATGTTAGTGTTTAGACCCATGATAATATCAGCATAAGGATCTTTGTAAAGGTATCTGTCATCATCATTGATCTTATTATCACCGTTACGGTCTACATAAGCACCTTCAATTGGATTACCTGCTTCATTGTAAACCTGCTTGTAAACCCAGTAACTGAACGGAGAATATCCTTCTTTGTGTAACTGAATTTTGTTACCGGTACCTCCATTAATGTCTCCTACATCTACCTGGTCTGGAAGGTTAGTTATCTCATTGTCATTTACGGAAACGTTGTAGCCGATACTCCAATTAAAATCCTCTGTTTGAACAGGAACTACATTTAGTTCAAATTCGATACCTCTGTTTTCCATATCTCCAATGTTTTTATCAAGCCCATTAGAGAAGTTCGTGAACGGATCTATAGTAACAAAACTGATCAGGTCTTCGGTTTTCTTAAGGTACGCGTTAACAGATCCAGAGATACGGTTGTTCAGGAACCCGTAGTCTAAACCAATGTTAAAGGTTTTTCCAACTTCCCAACGAAGATCTTCATTGAATTCTTCCGGACGATATGTTGGATAATAAGAAGATCCAAATTGGTAAGTCGCATTAGATCGACTTCCGGTATAACTTTGAAGGAAATTATAGTCTCCTAATCCATTCACGTTTCCAATTTCACCATATCCCACTCTTAACTTCAACTGGTCGATCGTATTTGATCCAGAAAGGAAGTCTTCGTTGTGAATGCTCCAGGCTGCTGCAACAGAAGGGAAATAACCCCATCTGTCATCAGGATTCAGTTTTGACGAAGCATCGGCACGAAGCGTAGCGGTTAATAAGTATTTATCGGCGTGGTTGAAATTCACCCTTCCGAAGTAAGAAAGCAGTACGCTTCTCCATTTATCAATAAATTCAAAATCATTTCCATCTTCTCTCGCTTCACTATCAAAATTGTAGTTGTGGTTTTCGAATTTCTGATAAGAATAACCTGCAACTGCATTAATAGAACTTTCAGCGAAATCCTTTTCGTAAGTTAAGTAAGCATCGAATAACCTGTTTAAAGCAACATTACGGTAACGTGTGTTCGCTCCATTCCAATCAAGGTCTGAAGATGGCATTTCGATAGAAGTTCTTGTTCTTCCATGACTGTTTGTCTCATCATATCCTGCGTTTACTGTTGCAGTAAGTTCAGGAAGGAAAGGTAATTCATAGTCAACCTTAGCGTTACCTATGAAACGACGAACCTCTGAGTTATCATTTTTCAAATTGATCAATGCTACAGGGTTGGTAGGGGATAAGTTGTTTTTAACACCATCTGAATTCAACCAGGTAAAATAGCCTCCAAAAGGAGAATTTTCGTCATAGATAGATTGAGTAGGATCAAAATCAACTGAAGCCCCAATTGCATCTCTGTTGGCAAAGTTGTTTTCAGTATACATTCCTCTACCATTCAACTCTACCTGAAGCTGTCCGTCAAGGAAGCTAGGACGTAAATTAAGAGATCCGGTTGACCTTGTGAAGTTATCACCTTTTAAAATACCATCCTGGTCAGTATAACCAACCGACGCTCTTACCGGCATAAAGGCGCCGATATTACCGGTTGTACTAAAGTTATGTTCTACCCCAACAGCAGTCGTGTAGATCTCATCCTGCCAGTTTGTATTAGCTTCACCTAATCTCGCTTTAGCTGCATCACTTCCGATGGTATTGATAAGATCTCTGAATTGGTCTCCATCCATCATATCTACGAAATCTGTAGGCTCATAAACTGAAGTTGCTGTTGAATAGTTGAATTTAAAGTCAAGACCTTTACCTTTTTTGGTGGTGATCATAATTACACCGTTGGCTGCTCTTGAACCATAAATGGCAGTTGAAGAAGCATCTTTCAAAACAGTCATGCTCTCAATATCACTAGGATTAATGAAATCTAATGCATTTCTTGATCCGCCTACTGCATCATTGGCAAGAGGGATACCATCAACAACAATAAGAGGTGAGGAGTTAAGAGATAAGGAACCCTGACCTCTAATTATAATATTCTGTCCTTCACCAGGAGCTCCACCACCTGAGGTAACTTTCACACCTGCGATCTTACCGGTGATCAACTGACTGGCTGTGGCTACAGGTCCTTTATTAAAGTCCTCGGTAGAAATTTGGGAAACGGCACCGGTGGCATCCTTTTTACTAATGGTACCATAACCTACAACAACCACTTCGTCAAGAAGGGCAGCGTCAGTTGCCATACTTACATCAATCGTTGCCTGTCCGGCATATGGTATTTCCTGGCTGGCGAAACCTACATATGAATAGACCAATACGTCATCCATATTTACTCCGTTAAGAGTATATTCTCCATCAAAATTAGTGACGGTTCCGGTGGTGGTACCTTTAATGACCACGTTAGCCCCTGGTATAGGCATTCCGGTATCGCGCTCGGTAATAACTCCACTGAGCGTCGATTGTGCAAAAAAGCTCATTGGCATCATAAACAAGAGAAGCAATGTGCTTTTAATAAATGTTCTCATAAAATTGCATTATTAAGGGGGTTTTACAAATATTTTAACCTTATATTTTCACTCTCCGGGTTCGAAAGTAGACAAAATGTGTAGATGAAAAAGATGACAGTAGTCATATTGGCGTTGCGAAAACGTTTTCGTGTTGACAACTTTTTTTAAAATTGAATTAACAAATAATTACCATAATTTTGCATCCGTAAAAATTGCCCTATGAAACCCAAATTGACTTTAAAACAGATTGCCAGAGAGTTAGATGTGTCAGTGTCCACTGTGTCCAAAGCATTAAGGGATAGTGTAGAGATAAGTGAAGAGACCCGTGTTAAGATCAAGGCATTTGCGAAACTTTATAATTATAAGCCCAATAATATAGCCTTAAGCCTTAAAAATAGGAAGACCCGTACTATAGGTATTGTCCTTCCGGAAATTGTCCATGATTTCTTTGCGACTGTGATCGGCGGAATTGAGGAAGTTGCAAATAAACATGGGTATAACGTAATTATTTGTGTTTCCAATAACTCATTTGACAAGGAGGTCATGAACATGGAGATGCTTGCCAACGGTAGTACAGATGGCTTTATTCTATCGGTAGCCAAAGAAACTCAGCAAAAAGAAGACTATCATCATTTGACCGAAGTGATCAGTCAGGGGATGCCAATTGTATTATTTGATCGGGTCGTAGATCAAATAGTATGTGATAAGGTAATTATCGACGATACCGAAGGGGCTAAAAAAGCAGTTCAGCACTTATTGGATATAGGCTGTTCTAAAGTAGGTATTGTAACTACGGTAGATTATGTAAGTGTTGGTAAGTTAAGGACAGAAGGATACATTGAGGCACTTCGAGAAAATGGTATGGAGGTAAATAATGATCTTATCCTTAAAATAGAGGATATGGATCATAGTGATGAAGAGATCATGAACTTTATAAACACCACTGATCTGGATGGGGTTTTCGCGGTGAATGAACAATTTAGTACCAGCGCTATTAAAGCACTTTACAAAAAAGGTATTAAGGTTCCTGAGGATGTAAAAGTGGTTAGTTTCTCTGACGGAGAACTCTCCAGGCGATTTCTACCAAGCCTCACAACTATTAATCAGCATGGAACTGAAATAGGGGCTCGGGCTGCTGAGATGTTAATTGAAAGACTGGAGGATCAAAATTCAAATGGGAAAATGTTTAGGACAGAGATGATTAAGACCAGCCTCATAGAAAGAGAATCGACAAAATGCAAAAAAATAAGTTCAAGCTATATATAAATTTCTATATTTGCCCTTGAATTTTATCAAGACTTATATTTTCACTCTCCTTCATTAAGTTTTGATAAGTCTTACAGCTTATCGTAATCAAACTACTACGATAATGCAAAAACGTACATTAAGTTTTTGGGAAATCTGGAATATGAGTTTTGGATTTCTGGGAATACAATTTGGTTTTGCTCTGCAAAACGCCAATACCTCTCGAATTTTTGAAACCTTAGGAGCTGATGTTGATCAGATCCCGATTCTATGGATTGCCGCACCTGTAACAGGTCTGGTGGTTCAGCCTATAATTGGGTATTTTAGCGACCGTACCTGGACACGGCTAGGGAGACGACGACCGTACTTTCTGGCAGGCGCCATTCTTTCCTCCATTGCCTTATATATAATGCCGAACTCTCCTACCTTATGGATAGCCGCAGGGACCTTATGGCTAATGGATGCTTCCATAAATATTTCTATGGAACCATTCAGGGCTTTTGTGGGAGATAATTTACCCGAAAAACAAAGAACACTGGGCTTTTCTATGCAAAGTTTCTTTATTGGTACCGGGGCTGTTGTTGGGTCTTTACTGCCGTATGTTTTTTCAAACTGGATGGGAATCAGTAATACTGCTCCCGAAGGAGTTATACCAGATTCTGTGAAATGGTCCTTTTATGTAGGAGGAATCGTTTTCCTTTTAACCGTATTATGGACGGTTTTTAAATCGAAGGAATACACCCCTGAAGAGCTGGCTGAATTTGAAAGAAGAGATAAGCTTGCAGCTCAACCTGAAAAAGAAAAACCTGAAGATCGGACGAAAAATATTAAAAAACAGCTGTATTCCGGGATAGGGATGATGACAGTTGGTGCTTTGGTGACCTGGTACATTTTTGACCACCAACTTACCAAGGAACTGTATATCTTGTTTGTGGGACTTGTGGTTGTGGGTGTACTGTTCATTATGGCAGCAAATCTTCGGAAGAAGAATGTCAAGAATGCCTTTACGACCATAGTTACCGATATGTTGAATATGCCAGATACTATGAAGAAACTGGCCTGGGTTCAGTTCTTTTCATGGTTCGCATTGTTTTCAATGTGGATCTATACCACGGCAGCTGTAACAGGTCACGTCTTCGGGACAAGTGATACAACATCTGAACTATATAATGATGCAGCCGACTGGGTACCGGTGATGTTCACCGTTTACAACGGGGTAGCTGCCGCAGTCGCATTCTTGTTGCCTGTGATCGCACAGAAAACAAGTAACAGAGTAACACATTTACTGGCCCTTTGTTTTGGAGGAGTCGGTTTGATTTCCATTTATTTCATTACCACCAAAATGGGACTTCTACTTTCAATGGTAGGAGTAGGTATCGCATGGGCGAGTATACTTTCGTTGCCGTATGCCATGCTATCAGGTTCCCTGCCTTCGGCAAAAATGGGATATTATATGGGAGTTTTCAATTTCTTTATCGTGATCCCACAGATCGTCGCTGCGACAATTCTTGGATTTCTGGTAAAAGAATTTTTATGGAATGACCCTGTCTACGCACTTATTGTCGGAGGATTTTCTATGATCCTTTCGGGAGTGTTGACATTAAGGGTAAAATCAACTAAAAGAGTGACTATTGATGAGTGATTATAGAGGAATTATTTTTGACCTGGATGGAGTAATTGTAGATACGGCCAAATTTCATTTTTTGGCCTGGAGAAAACTGGCGAATGACCTGGGTTTTGACATTAGTCTTGATCAGAATGAGCAATTAAAAGGAGTAAGTCGTGTCCATTCTCTGGAGCAGATCTTACAATGGGGTGGAAAAACTGTTTCTGAAGCAGATTTTGAACGTCTCATGGTTTCCAAAAATGAGGATTACCTGGCAAGGATATCTCATATGTCTGAAGATGACTTGCTGCCGGGAGTGAAAGAGGTGCTGGATTTTTTAACCGAAAATGATATTCCATTTTCCCTGGGATCTGCCAGTAAAAATGCACGACCAATTTTAAAAAGCCTGAAGATCTATGACCGGTTTACGGCTATTGTTGACGGAAATGATGTTCAAAAAGCAAAACCCGATCCTGAAGTATTTCTTATTGCTTCAGAAAAGCTTCAAATGAAACCTTCAGACTGTATCGTTTTTGAAGATTCTGTCGCGGGTGTACAGGCTGCTAAAAGGGCAAATATGATAAGTATTGGAATAGGGGAAGAAGAAGTGCTGGGTGAAGCCGATCATATTTTTCCGGATTTCACACAGATACAAATAGAGTTTATTAAAAAAATTGTTACCAAATAAAGAAAATGAATCAGGATTATATAAAACCAGACAACTGGTCAATCCTTGAAGAAGGATTTGATGTAGACAGAGTAGAATCGTCTGAAAGTCTTTTCAGCCTCGGAAACGGAGCGATGGGACAACGGGCGAATTTTGAAGAACAGTATTCAGGTTCCACATTTCAGGGAAGCTATATTGCCGGTGTTTACTACCCAGATAAAACTAAAGTGGGTTGGTGGAAGAACGGGTATCCCGAATATTTCGCCAAAGTATTGAATGCGCCAAACTGGATTGGGATCAATGTCCTTATCAACGGCGAAGCTTTAGATCTTTATAAATGCAAGGAAGTTAGAGATTTCCGCAGGGAATTGAATATGAAGGAAGGTTGGTATGACCGTAGTTTTACTGCAGTAATGCCAAATGACCTCGAGGTTTCTGTAAAGGTGACCAGGTTTCTCTCTATCGAACGAAATGAACTTGGAGCCATTAATTATGACGTGCAGGTATTGAATGCCGATGCCACGGTTGTTTTTGAACCTTATATTGACAGCGGGATCACTAATGAGGATGCCAACTGGGAAGAGAAGTTCTGGGAGGTTCAAGAGGTGAAGACCGATGAACATAAAGCTTTCATTACCTCAAAGACCCTGAAAACAGAATTTTTCGCGACCGTATTCATGCAATCGCAAATGTTTAAGGATGGAAAGGTGGAAGAAATAGAACCTTCCGAGGTGATCTTTGATGAAAAGATCTCATTCAGATATACCACCGAAGCCAAAAAAGGAGAAACGGTGAGTCTTCAAAAGTTTGCCGGTTATGTGACCGACATGAACCATAATCGGGAAGACCTTATTTTTGCAGCAAAGAATGTGCTTGACAAGGCTGTGGCAGCAGGATATGAAACTATCCTTCAGGAGCAAAAAGCTGCCTGGGCAGGAATCTGGGAAATGGCAGATATTAGCATCCAGGGAGACGTAAAAGCTCAGCAGGGGATCAGGTTCAATATCTTTCAGCTTAACCAGACCTACCTTGGTGAAGATGCACGACTGAATATTGGCCCTAAAGGATTTACCGGTGAAAAATACGGGGGAAGCACTTATTGGGATACTGAAGCTTATTGTATCCCATTTTACATGGCTACAAAAGACCAACATGTGGCCCGTAACCTTTTGACCTATCGCTACAATCAGCTTGATAAGGCCATTGAAAATGCCAAAAAATTAGGATTCACCAATGGTGCCGCGCTTTACCCAATGGTTACCATGAACGGGGAGGAGAGTCACAACGAGTGGGAGATCACTTTTGAGGAGATCCACAGAAATGGTGCTATGGTAGTGGCTATTAAAAGATATGTGGATTATACTGGAGACTTCAGTTATATACCTGAAAAAGGTCTTGAAGTGATGATCGCTATTGCACGCTTCTGGCACCAGAGAGCTAACTACAGCAACCAGAAAAATAAGTATGTGATCCTGGGAGTGACCGGGCCTAACGAATATGAGAACAACGTTAACAACAACTGGTACACTAATTATATTGCAAAATGGTGTATAGATTATTGCTTGGAGTCGATTGCCAGAGTGAAAGAGCAATACGCTATAGATCATGACAGGGTAATGTCTGCAACTTCACTTTCTTCGGAAGAAATGGCGGCCTGGAAAGAGGTGGCAGATAAAATGTATTTCCCGTACTCTGAAGAATACCAGGTTTACTTACAGCAGGATAACTTCCTTGATAAGGAGATCATTCCGGTGTCTGATTTAAGTAAAACTCAGCGTCCTATCAACCAGAAATGGAGCTGGGACCGAATTTTAAGAAGTTGTTACATAAAGCAGGCAGATGTGTTACAGGGATTCTATTTCTTTGAGGATGATTTCTCCAAAGAAGAGTTGGAAAAACATTTTGACTTCTATGAGCCCTTGACCGTACATGAGTCTTCTTTGTCTCCTTGTGTTCACAGTATCCAGGCAGCTGCTTTGGACCGCATGGACCAGGCATACCAGTTCTATTTAAGAACTTCTCGTTTGGACCTTGACGATTACAATAACGAGGTAAAAGAAGGTTGTCATATCACCAGTATGGCGGGTACCTGGATGAGTATCGTTGAAGGTTTCGGGGGAATGCGTATCAAGGAGGGGAAATTGTTCTTTGCGCCAAAGATCCCGAATGGATGGGAAAGTTTCTCTTTTAAAGTGAACTTCAGAAACCAGATCTTAAAGGTAAATGTGGCTCCGGGTAAAACAAGCTTTGCTTTAGAGGGCACTGATAGCCTTGAAATTATGGTCAACGGCAAACCTTTGAAAGTTGAGCCAAACAATTTAGTGAGTATTTAATAACAAAAAGCTTCCTGTTCATTTCAGGAAGCTTTTTTATTTAAAATAATAAGATGAAACAGGTCACAATTTGTCTATTCTTGATAGTAAGTTTCATTTCTTCGGCGCAGATAGACCGCGTCGAACCACCTAACTGGTGGATTGGTTTCCACGAGCAGGAACTTCAGCTTCTTGTTTATGGAGAAAATATTGGAAAGACAACTCCTTCCATATCTTATGACGGAGTGAGTCTTAAAAAAGTTCACAAAACTGAAAGTCCTAATTATTTGTTTCTGGACTTATTAATTTCTAAAAATGCCAAACCTGGAACTTTTAAGATTGCTTTCAAACCCCTAAAGGGGAAAGTCGTTACCTATAAATATGAATTAAGGCAGCGTCAAAAACCTGCTGAGGACTATGTTGGTTTTGATAGTTCAGACGCTATCTATCTAATCACTCCAGATAGATTCGCTAACGGTGATGTCTCAAATGACATAAATAAATCCCTTCTCGAGAAAAAGATAGATCGCAAAGATGATTATGCCCGTCACGGTGGGGATATCCGCGGAATTATCGATCACCTTAATTATATCGATGAAATGGGTTTCACCGCATTATGGTCGTCTCCTTTGCTTATAAATGACATGAATTCAGGTTCGTATCATGGTTATGCCATGACCGATTTTTATAAGGTAGACCCACGCTTCGGAAGTTTGGAAGAATACAAAGAACTGGCCGAGAAGTCCCGTGAAAAGGGGATCAAACTTATCATGGATATGGTGGCGAACCATGTGGGAGTGGAACACTGGTGGATGAAGGACCTGCCATTTTCAGACTGGATCAATTTTCAGGAGCGTTTTGAAAACAAAGAATCTTTGGTGTATTCAAACCACCAAAGAACATCCAACCAGGACAGATATGCTTCTGAAGTCGACAAAAAAGGCATGACAGATGGCTGGTTCGTGGAAACTATGCCAGATCTTAATCAACGTAACCCTTTCATGGCGAAATACCTTATTCAGAATAACATCTGGTGGATAGAAACACTGGGATTAGGCGGCATACGGCAGGATACTTATCCTTATCCAGATAAGGAGTTCATGAGTGAATGGGCAGGAGCCATCATGAAAGAATACCCGAATTTCAGCATTGTAGGTGAGGAGTGGAGCTACAATCCACTATTGATAGGATACTGGCAGGAAGGCGCTAATAACCGCGACGGCTATGACTCCAATCTTACTTCTACCATGGATTTTGCCATGCAGGCCAACATTGTCAGCGCTTTGAAGGAAGAAGAACAATGGGCTACCGGTTTGGTGAAAATATATAAAGGGCTGGCAAATGATTTCATATATGCGTGTCCGGAAGATATTATGATCTTTCCTGATAATCACGATATGAGCCGGATTTTTACCCAGTTGAATGAAAATGTAGTTCATACAAAAATGGCAGTCGCATATTTACTGATGCTCCCAAGGACCCCACAACTTTACTACGGAACCGAGATCCTCATGGATGATACCGCTAAACCAGGTGATCACGGGTTGATCAGAACCGATTTTCCTGGAGGCTGGAAAAACGATCCTGTGAGCGCTTTTACAGGAGAAGGTCTTTCAAAAGAGCAAAAGGAAATGCAGCAATTCGTTAAGATCATCTTGAATTACAGGAAAGACAGTAAGGCGATCCATACTGGGAAGACCATTCATTTTGCTCCGGAAAATGGCATCTATCTGTTAGCTCGAGAACTGGATAACGAAAAGGTGGTTATAATATTAAATAAGAATGCTGAACCTGTTCAACTAGATCTGGAAAGATTTGCAGAGCTGGGACTGGAAGGATCGACCTTGAAAAATATCATTTCTAATGAGGAAGTTAACTGGGAAGATTCACTGGAACTTAGCGGGGAAGGAGCCTTTATTTATACTACCAAACTCAATTAAATTCAGAGAAGTGAGAATATATACCCTTCAAAAATGCCGTTTGAAAATAGCATTTTTAAGTAGCCTGTTTTTTATTTCGATTGCTGTTTTTGGACAGAATCCAGACCGGAATTTTTTGAGTGCAGAACAACTTGGAAACTCAGTTGTGGTAAAAACTCAGGATGGGAACTACATTTTCAGGCCTTATACGCCGGAAATCATGGAGACTTCCTTTATTCCGGAAGGAGAAGATTTTTCTGATGAATCTCATGCCGTAGTCCTTGAGCCCTTGAACGTACGATTTGATGTGGAGGAGACTTCAGAAAACATCATTATCGACACTGATGGTGTGGATGTTGTGATCTCCAAAATGCCTTTTCAGGTAACTTATTTTTTCAATGACGAAAAACTGATTTCAGAAAAGATGGGTTACTCAAAAGGAGAAACCCATGAGAAAATAGATTTCAACCTCACCGAATATGAAGTGCTAATGGGTGGAGGCGCCCGGGCCCTGGGTATGGACCGTCGGGGAAACAGGCTTGAGTTGTACAACCGCGCCCACTATGGCTATGGGACCAAAAGTGAGCTTTTGAATTACACTTTGCCGGTGGTGATGTCTTCTGAAAAATATGCGATCCATTTTGATAATGCTCCCATCGGATTCCTGGATCTTGACAGTCAGCATAACAATACTCTTACTTATGAGACCATCAGCGGTCGAAAGACTTATCAGGTTATCGCAGGCAATTCCTGGGAAGATTTGGTTTCAAATTATACACTTTTGACAGGCAGGCAGCCAATGCCGCCACGTTGGGCCCTGGGAAATTTTTCAAGCAGGTTCGGATACCATTCTCAAAAAGAGGTTTTGGAGACTATTCAAAAGTTCAAAAATGAGGAAATTCCTGTTGATGCGGTTATCCTGGATCTTTATTGGTTTGGACATGAAATGCTGGGAACCATGGGGAATCTTGCTTTTGTGAAGGATTCCTTTCCTCAACCTGAAAAAATGATCAATGAGCTATCTGAAAAAGGAGTGAAAACTATTTTGGTGACCGAGCCATTCATTTTGACAACGTCAAACCGATGGGAAGAAGCGGTAGCTAATAATGTGTTGGCAAAAGATACCTTGGGTAAACCTTATACATTTGATTTTTACTTCGGAAATACCGGATTAATTGACATTTTTGAGCCTAACGCAAAAGACTGGTTCTGGAATATTTATAAGACCCTGGCCGCTAAAGGTGTAGCAGGATGGTGGGGCGATCTTGGAGAGCCTGAAGTTCACCCTGAAGCTTTACAGCATGTCACGGGATCTGCGAATGAAATGCATAATATTTACGGACACTATTGGGCGAAAATGATACGAGATGGCTATAAAAAGGACTTTCCTGAGATCCGCCCGTTCATTCTTATGCGGGCCGGGGCAGCCGGTTCTCAACGTTTCGGGCTCATTCCGTGGTCTGGTGACGTAAGCCGGGGTTGGGAAGGTTTAAAACCGCAACCTGAAATTTCCCTGCAAATGGGTCTTCAGGGACTCGCATATATGCATTCAGACCTGGGAGGATTCGCAGGAGCGAACCTGGATGATGAATTGTATGCACGCTGGTTACAATATGGCGTTTTCCAACCTGTTTACAGGCCTCATGCCCATGAAGATGTTGCTTCAGAGCCGGTATTCAGAGCAGAAAAACCAAAGCAGCTGGCCAAGAAAGCTATTGAATTACGATACCGTCTTTTGCCCTATAATTACACGCTGTCCTTTAGAAATTCGGTTGAAGGGACTCCCTTGATGCGACCTTTGTTTTTTGAAGAACCCGATAATTTCAGACTTTATTCGGTGGCCAATGAATATTTGTGGGGGAATGACTTTTTAATTTCTCCGGTGGTAAGACCTGGAATTTCTGAAAAGGACATTTACTTTCCGAATACTTCAAATTGGTTCGACTTTTATACCGGAAAAAAATATTCAGGCGGCACTACGAAAACAATTCAGTTAAAGGAAGAATATATCCCGACTTTCGTACGGGGAGGAGCATTCATTCCAATGAGTTCACCAATTCAAGATACCGAAGAATTTTCCGCGAAAAAAGTAGAGATCCATTATTTCTTCGATTCTGAAATTACTTCAGCTGAAGGAACCCTTTACCATGATGACGGAAAAACAAAGGATTCTTATAAAAATGGGGATTTTGAGCTGTTAAACTTCAGAAGTAAAATAGAGGGCAAAAAGCAGATTTTCGAGATTCAAAAAAGACCTGGTTCTGCCAGAGAGACCTCAGAGTTTAAAAGAACAAAATTCGTGATCCATAATTTAATTTCGGTGCCAAATAAAGTCGAAGTGAACGGCAAGCCAGAGGCAGTAAATTATGATGGATCTACTGGGGAACTGGTATTTCCAGTATACCTTGAAAAAGAGAAAACAACAATAATTATCAATTTATAACTATACATTTTATGAAAAAAATAGCAGTTTTTTTATTGGGGGTAATGACCCTCGCTTCCTGTAAAAACGAAGAAAAAAAGTTTCAGAAGGAAACGGTAGCTGAAAGCATTGTACCCGTCTCAAATGAAGCTATGGAATCGGCAGTGATTTATGAAGCCAACATTAGACAGTATTCACCAGAAGGTACTTTTGATGCTTTCACCAAAGATATTCCGCAGTTGAAGGAATTGGGGGTGAAAGTGATCTGGTTAATGCCTATTTATCCTATTTCTGAAAAGAACCGTAAAGCAACGGGAGATCTAAGTGTGGAGGATATTGAAGATCCGGCAGAGCGTGAGAAGTATCTTGGAAGCTATTACGCGATCTCTGATTATACTGATGTGAACCCTAACTTCGGAACAAAAGAGGATCTTGACGAGCTAGTTGCGACTGCACATGAGAATGGTATGTATGTGATTCTGGACTGGGTTGCTAACCACACCGGATGGGACCACCCATGGTTAGAAGAGCATCCTGAATTCTATACTCAGAATGCAGAAGGAGAGCCGGTTGATCCTCTAAATCCTGAAACCGGAGAGTCGTGGGGATGGACAGATGTAGCCGACCTTAACTATGACAATAAAGAACTTTGGGCAGCAATGACCGAAGATATGGAGTACTGGATCGTAGAGCATGATATTGACGGTTTCCGTTCTGATGTTGCCGGGGAAGTTCCTACAGAATTCTGGGTTCAGGCGGTAGATAAGATCAAGGAGACAAAGCCTGTTTTCATGCTGGCAGAATCTGAGAAAAAAGATCTTTTTCATGAGGCTTTTGACATGGGATATAACTGGGAAGGTCATCATATAATGAACGAAATGGCTCAAGGTAAAGCTACGGTTGAGGCCTGGGATGAGTACATGCAAAAGATCGATACCACTTATCAAAAAGATGATTACCTAATGAACTTCGTGACCAACCATGATGAGAATTCATGGAACGGGACAGTGAAGGAAAGAATGGGAGATGCTTCAGAAGCAATGGTGGCATTTTCTTATACCATTCCCGGAATGCCATTGATCTACAGTGGTCAGGAATACGATATGGATAAGAGGTTATTGTTCTTTGAAAAAGATACCATTCCGCGTACTAAAGGAAAAATGTGGCCTATACTTGCCAAACTGGGTGAGCTTAAGAATGAAAGTGTTGCCCTGCATGGCGGGAAAGAAGCTGCAGAATATATCAGATTAACTACATCTGAAGATGAAAAAGTGCTTGCTTTTGAGCGTTCCAAAAATGATGAAAAGGTGATCTATTTGGCAAACTTTAGCAAGGAGCCGGTTGAGTTCAATTTAGAGCTGCAAAAAGAGCTTTCTGTTTACCTGGGGAAAACCGACTTTAAAGTACAGGAAAACAACACTTATAATTTTGGACCATGGGAGTACGTGGTTTTGAGGAATAAGTAAATTTTATTGAAAATATTCACAAAAATGCCCTAAAATTAGGGCATTTTTATTTTTTATTAACCGAAAACGTTTGAGTTTCAGGGCGAATTAGGTTATATTCTTAAATTCAAATAGCTTTACATACATGTTAGAAAAGATAAAAAAAATAGGTGTTTTAACTTCCGGTGGCGATGCTCCCGGAATGAATGCTGCCATTAGAGCAGTAGCTAGAAGCTGTGCTTATTATAACCTTGACTGTATAGGGGTTTACAGAGGATACCAGGGGCTTATCGAAGGTGATTTCGAGCTGCTTTCTGCCAGATCTGTTAGAAATGTAATCAACCGAGGAGGAACTTTCTTAAAGTCCGCTCGTTCACAGGAATTTCGCACTAAAGAAGGAAGAGCTAAGGCTCATGAAAATCTTTTAAAAGCCGAAATCGATGCACTCGTTGTAATTGGAGGAGATGGAACCTTTACCGGTGCTACCATCTTTCAGGATGAGTTTAATTTCCCTATCGTTGGGATTCCTGCTACAATAGACAATGATATCAATGGGACAGATTATACCATTGGTTATGATACCGCCTTGAATACTGTTGTAGAAGCTATTGATAAAATAAGGGATACAGCGAGTTCTCACAACAGGCTTTTCCTGGTTGAAGTGATGGGCCGCGATGCCGGGGATATCGCTTTGAATAGTGGAATTGGTGCAGGTGCAGAAGAAATTTTGATCCCAGAAGAGGACAAGGGTATTGAGCAAATGCTGTATTCGCTAGAGAGAAGCCGAAAATCTGGTAAAACCTCCAGTATAATCGTTGTTGCTGAAGGTGAGAAAAGCGGAAAGAATATTTTTGAACTTGCAGAATTCATAGGTGAAAACCTGGAAGGCTACGACATAAGAGTTTCTGTGTTGGGACACATGCAACGTGGAGGTGCTCCAAGTTGTTATGATCGTGTGCTTGCCAGTCGATTGGGAGTTGGAGCCGTAGAAGCCCTGATGAAAGGTGAGAGCAAAGTGATGGTTGGAATTTCCAATAGGAAGGTTACTTCAGTAGACTTCGAAGAAGCTATAAAAGGACAGCGAGAATTAGATAAAGAATTAAGAAGGGTGTTAAATATCACCACAGTGTAATAGTTAAAATTTGAATTATGAGTACTAAAATAGGAATAAATGGATTTGGTAGGATAGGAAGAATAGCTTTCAGAATTGCTGCCGAAAGAGAAGATGTAGAGGTTGTTGCGATTAATGACTTGCTTGATGTAGATCATTTGGCATATCTTTTAAAATATGATTCAGTTCATGGAACTTTTAAAGGTTCTGTAGAAATTGAAGGAGGAAACCTAGTTGTAAACGGTAAAACGGTTCGTATCACAGCCGAAAGAAACCCTGAAGACCTTAAGTGGGATGCGGTAGGAGCTGAGATCGTTATGGATTGTACCGGAATCTTTACAACAAAAGATACCGCTGCCAAACACCTTACAGCAGGTGCTAAAAAAGTGGTGATTTCTGCACCGTCAAAAGATGCGCCAATGTTCGTAATGGGAGTAAACCATAAAGATATTAAAGCAGAAGATACCATTGTATCAAATGCTTCATGTACTACCAACTGTCTTGCTCCACTTGCAAAGATTGTAGATGATGAATTTGGATTGGTGGAAGGACTTATGACTACCATTCACGCCACTACTGCTACACAAATGACTGTAGATGGTCCATCTAAAAAAGACTGGAGAGGTGGTAGAAGTGCCCTTTTAAATATTATTCCATCTTCAACAGGTGCGGCTAAAGCAGTTGGTAAAGTAATTCCAAAATTGGACGGAAAACTAACAGGTATGGCATTTAGGGTTCCTACTGCCGACGTATCTGTGGTTGACCTAACAGTAAGAACAGAGAAAGCTGCTTCTTACGAGGATATTAAAGCTGCATTTAAAAAAGCTTCTGAAGGTGCCTATAAAGGAGTACTTTCTTATACTGAAGATCAAGTAGTTTCTCAGGATTTCGTATCAAATTCTTACGTATGTAATTTTGATGCCGGAGCCGGAATTGCTCTTAACGACAATTTCTTTAAGCTGGTTGCTTGGTATGATAATGAATATGGCTATTCAGCTAAATTAGTAGAGTTGTCCACTTATGTGGCTTCACTTAAATAAAGAATTTTAAAACCCTGAATTATTTAATTCAGGGTTTTTCTTTAATTTTCAATTATGATAATAATTGCAGACGGAGGCTCTACCAAATGTGACTGGATCTTACTGGATTCGAAAGGAGAGCAGATACTCAAAACTAGAACAAAAGGATTAAATCCGGCGGTTTTTAAAACCGACGTACTTCAGCAACGACTGAATGAAAATGAAGAACTTAAAGGGGCTATAGAAAAGGTTGAACGTGTACATTTCTATGGTGCCGGTTGTGGAACTCCAAAACCAACCGCTAAGTTAAAAGATATCCTTGAAACGTATTTTGCCAGTGCTACTGAAGTACAGGTTAAAGAAGATATGGTAGCGGCAGCTTACGCCGTGACAGATAAACCCGGAATTGTTTGTATTCTAGGAACAGGTTCGAACAGTTGTTACTTTGATGGCAAGGACGTCAGGACAGCGGTAGATTCTCTTGGTTATATCCTAATGGATGAGGCTAGTGGGAATTACTTCGGAAAAAGGCTTATTCGCGACTACTATTACAAGAAAATGCCGAAGGTGATTGCTGAAAAATTTGAAAAAGAATACGATCTTTCTTCAGATACCATTAAGGAGAACATCTATAAAAACGATAACCCAAATACCTATCTGGCTCATTTCGCGGAATTCATTTTCAAGAATGAAAGGAATGGATATTTCTATCAGTTAATTGCTGAGGGAATGCAGAACTTTATAGAGCACAGGGTGTTATGTTTTAAAGAAGCGCAGAATGTGCCTATCCACTTTGTAGGATCTATTGCATATTTCTCTCAGGACATAATTAAAGATGCGTTACAACCGTTTTGGTTGGAGCCGGGAAACTTCGTACAACGTCCTATTGACGGAATACTGGAGTACTATCGTAAAAATGTGTTAAAGGTAAAGGCGTAAATTTCTTTGCATAAAATTTTACTACATTTAAAAAAACAAATTTTTAAATGCTGGTAAAAGTTTACGGAAGTGCTGTTTTCGGCGTGGAAGCCACTACCATTACGGTAGAGGTGAACGTAGACTCTGGCATTGGATACCACTTGGTAGGCCTTCCTGATAGTGCTGTGAAAGAAAGCAGTTTCAGGATTGCAGCGGCATTGAAAAATGTGGGCCGCAGCCTTCCCGGTAAAAAGATCACCGTGAACATGGCTCCGGCTGACCTTCGAAAAGAAGGTTCGGCTTATGACCTTACTTTTGCGATGGGGATTCTCATAGCTTCAGGTCAGATCAAAGCAGAAAAAATAGGCGAGTATATCATCATGGGAGAACTCTCCCTTGATGGTAGCCTCCAGCCTATAAAAGGAGCCCTGCCTATTGCCATTAAAGCCAAAAAAGAAGGTTTTAAAGGTTTTTTCCTTCCGAAGCAAAACGTAAAAGAAGCCGCCATTGTAAGTGGTCTGGACGTTTACGGTATTGAAAATATCGAAGAGATCATTGCGTTTTTTGACAGGGGAATTGAGCTGGAGAAAACAGTGATCGATACCCGTGAAGAATTCTACTCAGAACTTGAAAATCCAGAGCATGATTTTGCCGATGTAAAAGGTCAGGAATCGATCAAACGCTGTATGGAAATTGCCGCCGCAGGCGGGCACAATATAATTCTGATTGGTCCTCCCGGAGCGGGAAAGACCATGCTTGCAAAACGTCTTCCCAGTATTCTTCCACCCATGACTCTTCATGAGGCTTTGGAAACGACCAAGATCCATAGTGTAGTTGGAAGATTAAAAGAAAATGTAGGGCTTATGGCTCACAGGCCTTTTAGGAGTCCGCATCATACAATTTCAGATGTCGCATTGGTTGGCGGGGGAACCTATCCCCAACCCGGTGAAATTTCTTTATCTCATAACGGGGTTTTATTCCTTGATGAACTACCGGAGTTTAAACGCAGTGTTCTTGAGGTTATGAGACAACCTTTGGAGGACAGGGAAGTGACCATTTCCAGAGCAAAATTCACGGTAACCTATCCTTCCAGTTTTATGCTGGTGGCCAGTATGAACCCCAGCCCGAGTGGTTATTTTAATGAGCCCGGCGCACCCGTCACTTCATCACCCGGGGAAATGCAACGATATTTAAGCAAAATCAGCGGACCGTTACTGGATCGCATTGATATACATATTGAAGTTACTCCTGTTCCTTTTGAAAAACTGAGTGAAGAGAGAAAAGGGGAGAGCAGCGTGGATATAAGAAAACGTGTGACAGCGGCACGGGACAGGCAGACACAGAGATTTAAGGAAAATGACCATGTGCATTACAATGCTCAGATGAACGTGAGACAGATTAGAGAGTATTGTGATCTAGATAAAGAGTCCATGCACTTGCTGAAAACTGCCATGGAGCGACTAAACCTTTCGGCAAGAGCCTATGACCGGATCCTTAAAGTTTCCCGTACCATTGCCGACCTGGAAAATTCAGAAAAAATAAGCGGAGCCCATATCAGTGAAGCCATTCAGTACAGAAGTCTGGATAGGGAAGGCTGGTTGGGCTGAATTAAATAAAACCTACTTTAATGAAAAGAATTGTTTTTATACTGGCCACATTGGCCTTGATAAGTTGTAAAGGAAGTGACGAAGGTCCGGAAAAAAATATTGGGGCTGAAGAAGATTCTACTTTAATAGATGATGCGGTTTCAGTAATTGAAGGACAAAAGCCTGTTCAGCTGACCTTGAGTCAGGCAAATACCTTAGCTCAACTCCCGTTGGATTGTATCAATGTTGAATATCCTAATAAACTGAATCAAACTCTTTCCAGTGCACAGGAAATCTCTGAACCCAGCGAACTACATCCTGCTTTTTACGGGTGTTTTGACTGGCATTCTTCGGTTCACGCACACTGGACGCTAGTTAGTTTGATCAGACAGTTCCCCGACCTGGAGAAAGAGGAGGAAATTAGAAATAAACTTCAGGAATCTCTTTCCAAGGAGAATATACTTGCCGAAGTGAAATATTTTCAGAACCCCCAGGAAGGAACTTTTGAGCGTACTTATGGATGGGCCTGGGTGTTGAAGCTGGCAGAAGAGATCCATAACTGGGATGATCCTCTGGCACGGGAACTTGAAAATAACCTGGAGCCTTTAACAACCCTGATTACTCAAAAATTCAAAGAGTTTCTGCCTAAACTGGTATATCCTATCAGGGTAGGTGAGCATTCCAATACTGCATTCGCGATGGCTTTTGCTTATGATTATGCCAAGACAACTGAAAAGCAAGAACTGCAAAAAATGATCGAGACCCGTGCTAGGGAATTTTACCTTACAGATGATGACTGTCCATTGGCATGGGAACCTAGCGGTTTCGATTTTCTTTCTCCATGCTTTTCAGAAATTGATATTATGCGCAGGGTCCTTCCTGAAAACGCTTTCCGACTATGGATGGAAGATTTTATGCCACAATTGAAGAAAGAGGATTTCCTTCTTGAAGTTGCGGTAGTTTCAGACAGAACCGATGGTAAACTGGTGCATCTCGACGGACTCAATTTTAGTCGCGCATGGGCGCTCTATGGTCTTGCTAAACAATACCCTGAAAGATACGGCCACTTGAAAACCATTGCCAATCAGCATGTATCAAATTCCTTCCCGAATTTGGTAGGTGATTCCTACGAGGGCGGACACTGGCTTGGATCTTTCGCTGTATATGCTTTAAAAGAATCTAAGGTTAAAGAGTGAAAAAATGGTTTAAAAATGTAGGTCCCGGGGTGCTGGTTTCCGCGGCATTTATTGGGCCCGGTACGGTAACGGTCTGTACACTGGCCGGTGTTGAATTCAAATTTGCCTTATTGTGGGCGTTGTTATTATCTATTATCGCGTGTATGATTTTGCAGGAAATGGCTGCGCGTCTTGGTATTATAACAGGTCAGGGGTTAAGTGAGGTTATCAGAAACGAGATCAAAAACCCCATTTTCAGGACCTTATCCATTTTACTGATCTTTGCCGCTATAGTATTAGGCAATGCAGCTTATGAGGCTGGTAATATAACAGGCGCAGTTTTAGGGATGTCTGCGATCCTGCCTTCCTACATGATCGAATTCGGTGCGATTTCCATAAATTTGTGGAGCCTTTCAATTGGCCTGATTGCCTTCGGAATTCTCGCAATTGGTAATTATAAGGTTCTGGAGAAAATTTTTATAGGTCTGGTTGGAATAATGAGCTTTTCATTTGTGATCACGGCTATTATCGTGAAACCCGATCTTTTGGAACTGGTACGAGGATTATTCCTTCCGTCGCAAGGAAACGCTGGTATCCTAACGGTCATGGCGCTGATTGGAACCACTGTGGTGCCCTATAACCTCTTCTTACACGCTTCGCTGGTTAGTGAAAAATGGAAAGGAGTCACTGCTTTAAAAATTGCCCGGAAAGAGCTTTTTTGGGCCATCCTGTTAGGAGGTGTGGTATCCATGGCTATTGTGGTCACCGCGGCAGCCTCAGGGATCACCAATGTTTATAGCGCAGCCGACTTTGCTGAAGGCCTGGAACCTCTTTTTGGTAGCTTTGCAACCTGGTTCATTGCAATAGGCTTGTTCTCTGCCGGAATTTCTTCAGCAATTACCGCTCCTCTGGCTGCAGCATATGTTGTTCAGGGTTGTTTAGGATGGAAAAAAGGCTTACATTCAAGAAGGTTCAAATTGGTTTGGGCAAGTGTATTATTGCTAGGAATGTTCTTTTCCTCATTGGGTTTTAAACCGGTTGCGGTCATACAGTTTGCCCAGGTGGCAAACGGAATATTGTTACCGGTGGTAGCCATCTTCCTCTTCTGGGTCGTTAACAAAAACACCGTGATGGGAGAATACACCAATACGCTCAGACAGAATATGCTGGGATTAATAATTATAGGAATTACGGTATTCCTTGGTGCCAAATCAATATACTCGGTATTTCAAGGGTTTTAAAAATCGGTTTAAATGAAAAAGATTCATATCAACTGCGATCTTGGAGAAGGAGGGGAGTATGATAAGGAGCTCATGCCTCTTATTTCTGCCTGTAATATTGCTTGCGGAGGCCATGCCGGGACCATTGAGTCAATGCATCACACTGTAGATCTTGCCATGGAGCATAATGTCGAGATCGGTGCTCATCCTTCTTATCCAGATAAGGAGAACTTCGGAAGGATAAGTATGAAGATCGATCCAAAGGAACTTAAAAGGTCATTAATGGCACAAATTTTAAGTTTAAAACAGATCGCCGAAGCTGAAGGGGCAAACCTCCTGCATGTGAAGCCTCATGGTGCATTATATAATGATGCTCAAAAAGACGAAAAGATCGCCGCGATTATAATAGACACCATTCAGGAATTCGATGATCCTTTGATGTTGTATGCTCCGGAAAACTCTGTCATCGCACGTATGGCAGAAGGACAAATTCAGGTGATCTATGAGGCGTTTGCAGACCGAAATTATAACCCCGATCGCAGCCTTGTTTCAAGATTAAATTCGGAAGCTTTGATCACCCAAAAAGAAGCCGTTTTCAAACACCTTTTTTCCATGTTTCACGACCGTAAAATCACCTGTTTAAATGGTGAAAAAATAGATTGCCTGGCAACCACTTTTTGCCTTCACAGTGACACTCCAGATGCGGTTGATATCCTGAAATATCTTCATCAAAAATTCAGGGAACTCGATGTGAAAATTGCGCATAGTTCATGAAAGATTTTCCAAGGATAAGACAAATGGGTGGGCGGTCAATTTTGATTGAATTTGAACCTGCTATCAATGAAAATTTGCTGGAAAAATTACTGGCTCTCAAAAAAATAATCCAAAATTACTTACTTAAAGAAAAGGTTGAAGTCATAAACGCATATAATTCATTATTAATAAATTACAGTTCTGTAATAGAGGATGTCTATGGAGAGGTTTCGCGGTTAAAGAACCTGATTAATGAAGCGAATATACAGAATAAAATTGAAAGGAGTCTCTATCATATTCCCGTGTGTTATGATGATAAATTCGGACTTGATATGAACTTCCTTTCAGCTGAAAAAGATCTGTCAAAAACCGAGATAATTGACCTGCATTCCGAACCGATTTATACAGTTTATTTCATTGGATTTTTACCCGGCTTTTTATACCTGGGCGGACTGAATAAAAAGCTTCATTGTTCAAGAAAATATCAGCCCCGTTTATCGGTTGAAAAAGGTGCTGTGGGAATAGGTGAACAGCAGACCGGGATCTATCCAAAAAACAGTCCTGGCGGATGGCAAATTATAGGCAATTCTCCGGTGGCTCTTTTTGATAAAAATTCAATTCCTCCCTGTGAGATTTCCGCAGGTGATAAGATCAAATTTTATTCAATAGGTCTTAAGGAGCACCAGCAAATTTCTGAAGAGGTTCAAAATGGAACTTTCCAATTTAAAGCGGAAAGATATGATGGCTGAAATGGAAGTTCTGCATCCGGGGTTATTTTCCAGTATTCAGGATCTGGGTCGCTTTGGATTTATGGAGTACGGAGTTCCGGTTAGTGGAGCGATGGATAGTAATGCTTTCCGGGTTGCGAATCTTTTACTGAAAAATCCTAAGGATGCGGCTGTTCTGGAAATTACTCAAATGGGGCCGAGGCTGTCTTTTTCTGAAGAAACCCAAATAGCAGTAACCGGCGCTCATCTTTCTCCTGCCATAAATGGGCAACCTATAGAAAATAATAAAGCATATACTATTTTCAAGGATCAGATCCTGAGTTTTAGGAAAAGGATTTACGGCTGCAGGAGCTATCTCGCGGTCAAAGGGGGCTTTAGATCTGAAAAGGTGTTGAATAGCCGGAGTTGGTATGACGGATTGACCGGGTATTTAAAAATAGAAAAAGGGATGAAAATTCCGTATGAATCCGGGGGAGATAGTTTCCCTGATAATTACTCCGGAATAAAAACCCCAGACTACATAAACTCTAAATTTGTTGAAGCCTTCCAAGGGCCTGAATTCGAGAATCTTTCCGAAGCGCAGAGGAGGAGATTATTTAATGATGAATTTTCCCTGGACCAAAACAACAATCGTATGGGAATTCAATTCGGTGAAATCCTCGAGAATTCACTGGAGCCAATTTTGACAGGGCCGGTTCTGCCGGGAACAGTGCAGTTGACTCCTTCGGGAAAATTGATCGCTCTAATGAGAGATGGACAAACTACAGGGGGCTATCCAAGAATTCTTCAGTTATCAGAAAATGGTTTAAACACCTTAGCGCAGAAAGTGACGGGTGAAAAGATCAGGTTTGATCTCCTGTAAAAGGAGGGTGTCATCTTCTAAGACTCCAATTTAACCCTACACTAATTAAGTCCGCGAAGTAATTTGACACCCATTCCATTTAAGGAGTGCTAAAATAATGAATTCTAAAGTGTTTACGGTTTTTATGTTGTAAAATTTGTCTTACAGAGTTAAAAAAATTTAGAATTTTATTTAAAAGGGTTAAATAATTTCCAAACTGATTTTTACACTGTATTATTCATTTTAAAACAAGCATTTAAAGCAATATCTTCGTAAAAAAATTGACAGTGATAGATTCTGCAAAAATAGAGCTGCGCAACCTCAGCGTAAAGGATTATAAGGAATTGAAGATCTCCATGATAGAGAGTTATGCCACCCTGGCTAACGAATATTGGAGCGAGCAGGAGATCAAAAACCTGATAAAGAAATTCCCGGAAGGCCAGTTCTGTATTATCATTGATGAAAAGATCGCGGGTTGTGCCTTGTCTATCATCGTTGATTATGACAAGTACGATGACAATCACACCTATGAACAGATCACGGGTGGTGAAAATTTCTCGACGCACACTAAGAACGGAGATGTATTATACGGAATAGATGTTTTTATTCATCCCGAATACCGCGGAATGAGACTTGGGAGGAGATTATATGAGGCCCGAAAAGAACTTTGTGAGCAGCTGAATTTGAAATCTATCATTTTTGGAGGTAGAATACCTAACTATTCAAAATTTGCCGAAGAGCTTACTCCCAAGCAGTATATTGAGAAAGTAAAAGTTAAGGAAATACATGACCCTGTGCTTTCTTTCCAGCTTTCTAACGACTTCCACGTAAAAAAGGTGATCAAGGGGTATCTTGCCGGCGATTTCGCCAGTAAGGAGTTCGCGACCCTTATGGAGTGGAATAACATATACTATTCTAAACCTGACAAGCTCATATTTACCCCAAAGAAGGTGGTGAGACTTGGTTTAGTGCAGTGGCAAATGAGACTGTTTAAGAACTTTGACGCGCTGGTTTCGCAGCTGGAGTTCTTCGTTGACGCTGTGAGTGATTACCAGAGTGATTTCATCATGTTTCCAGAGCTCTTTAATGCCCCGTTAATGGCAGAATACAATCATTTAAATGAAGCCGAAGCCATCCGATCTCTGGCATCTTATACAGATAAACTACTGGAAACCTTTGTGGATTTTGCCATAACTTATAACATTAATATCATCACGGGAAGCATGCCTCAGAACATTGGAGAGCACATGTACAATGTGGGTTATTTATGCCGCAGGGATGGAAGTTATGAGCGTTATGAAAAATTGCATATCACTCCTGCCGAAGCTTCTGCCTGGGGAATGAAAGGAGGCTCCAAACTGAAAACCATGGATACCGACTGCGGAAAGATAGGGGTTCTAATATGTTATGATGTGGAATTCCCGGAAGTTTCCAGGATACTGGCAGACCAGGGAATGAATATCTTGTTCGTGCCATTTATGACCGATACTCAGAATGGATATTCCAGGGTTAGGTTGTGCGCACAGAGCAGGGCGGTCGAAAATGAGTGTTATGTCGCTATTGCCGGTTCAGTAGGAAACTTGCCAAAAGTGAACAACATGGATATTCAATATGCGCAAAGTGCGGTTTTCACCCCTTCAGATTTCGCTTTCCCTGTTAACGGAATTAAAGCCGAAGCTACCCCTAACACAGAAAGCACTTTATTGGTAGATGTAGACCTCGATCTATTGAAGGAACTCCACACCTTTGGAAGTGTGCGTAACCTTACTGATCGCAGAAAGGACCTGTATTCTTTGAAACTTAAGAAGGGCTAGAAATATTTCAAAAACCTTTTGATCAGGTTGACTTTATTTCCATAAGGAGCATATTTAAACGGGAGATCCAGCCAGGTACTTCGTTTACTTATGCTTTTTTTATGAGAGAACGTATCGAATGAATATTTACCGTGGTAAGCCCCAAATCCGCTGTTTCCTACGCCTCCAAAAGGTAGATTCTTGTTTGCGATATGAACCAGAACGTCATTTATGGTGCCGCCTCCAAAACTGAATTTTTGAAGGATCTCTTCTGAAAATCGTTTCTCTTCGGAAAAAATATACAACGAAAGCGGTTTAGGGTATTTATTAATGACCTCGCCAATTTCTTTTTCTGAAGTATATGAGATCACCGGTAGAATAGGCCCAAAGATCTCATCTTTCATCACTTCAGAATCCAGAGAAGGCTCGTCCAGTAGAGTAGGTGCTATGTACAGGGAGTCAGCATCTGAAGCGCCGCCGATAATACAGTTTTCGTTATCCAGTAAATTGACCAGGCGTTCGAAGTTCTTTTGGTTGACGATCCTTGCCAGGTCAGGAGAGGATTTAGGATGGTCACCGTAAGCAGATTTCAGTTCCTTTTTGACGGCAGAATAGAATTCTTCTTTTACTTCAGAATCAATCAAAAGGTAATCGGGGGCGATGCAGGTTTGTCCCGCATTGACAAATTTTCCCCAAACGATCCTTTTAGCTGCCAGGTCGATCTTTGCTGATTTGTGGACGAGACACGGACTTTTGCCGCCAAGTTCAAGGGTTGCCGGGGTAAGATGAGGCGCAATGGCTTTATTGACGATCCTGCCCACAGGAACGCTTCCGGTGAAAAAAACATAATCCCATTTGTGCTCCAGTAATTTCTGTGAAGCTGACGCTTCCCCTTGCACCACGCTTACCCATTCCGGAGAAAAGACTTCCGCGAAGATCTCTTGCACAATTTGAGAAGTGTAAGGAGAGTATTCACTTGGTTTGAGAACTACCGTGTTTCCGGCAGCAATAGCGCCTATAGCAGGAGAAACTTTTAACTGGAAAGGATAATTCCAGGGAGCCAGGATCAGGCAGTTGCCATAAGGTTCTGAATAGATGAAATCCCTGGATGGAAAATTAAGAAGCGTGCTTGAAACCTTTTTCGGTTGCGCCCACTTTTTAAGATTTTTGATGATGTACTTCAATTCACTAATAATGAACGAAGTTTCGGTAACTATGGTTTCAAATTCAGGTTTTCGAAAATCATTATGAAGTGCTGTGCAGATATCATCTTCTCTGCGTTCAATTACTTTCTTCAGCTGTTTTAATTTTTCGATCCTGACTGAAACATCACGTGTGCCTCCCGATTCAAAAAAGGCTTTTTGAAGGTCTATTATTTTTGGAATGTTATCTTCAGAAGGGGTAAAATCTGTGTTCATCAGGTTCAGAATATATAAACCCAAGTTACAATATTCTCAGGAAGATTTAGTCTCTGTATAATTTAAACCGGATTTCAGAAGCAGGCATCCCAAAGAGGATCTTTTGGGGGTGGGGCAACGATCTCCAGTTTTTCCTTTTTCACAGGGTGTATAAAGACCAATTTTCGAGCATGTAGGTGAATGCTTGCATCTTTATTGCTTCGGTCAAAACCATATTTCAGATCTCCTTTTATAGGACAACCGATAGATGACAGCTGACTTCTTATCTGGTGATGCCTTCCTGTATGTAGGTCGACTTCCAGGAGATAGTAATTGTTTAGGTGTTTTAAAAGGCGGTAGTCTAAAATGGCTTTTTTGGAGTCCGGAACTTCTTTAATGTGGGCGTAAGATTTGTTCTGCTTAGGGTTTCGTTTCATAAAATGAACCAGCTTATCTTCCTCCTTTGGAGGTGCATTTTTCACGATCGCCCAATAGGTCTTCTTAGCATCCTTTTCCTTGAAAAGTTTGTTTAGGCGGGGAAGGGCCTTGGAAGTTCTGGCAAAAACCACAATTCCGCTGGTAGGCCTGTCCAGGCGATGAACAACTCCCAGGTAAACATTTCCGGGTTTATTGTATTTTTCTTTTAGATACTCCTTTACTACCTCACTTAATGGCGTGTCCCCGGTTTTATCACCCTGTACAATATCTCCCGGTCGTTTATTGATTATGATCAGGTGATTGTCCTCATAAAGGACCTGCAGGTTTTGTGGAGTGGAAAGAATATTGTTAGCCAAAAATGTGTTTTTTATGAAGTTTTTGTGGAATATCCTACAAAAGGGTTGTTTTCTACCTCTAATGAACCCAAAACCTTTAAGAGTTCATGCCTGGAATCTTCGCTAATGAGTTCAGTATTTATACTGAGTTCCTTTGCTTCCGAAGTAAACAGTCTGATCTTCCCAGGAAAGGATTTGATTTGAATAATCTCATTAAGTAGAATTGACTTTTTCCTAAGATTATTTTTTGTCAAAACACCATTTTCCAAAGTTAAATACTGAAATTTTCTTTGGAAGAAATAAAGGGTAACCATAGTAAGGCCAAGCAGAAATTGAATCCCGTAAACTAAGTGATAGATTGAAAAACTTTCCGATTTTCTAAACAATTGAATTAAGCTGGCCAATAAAAAAGTGCCTCCTAATAGACCATTAAAGAGAAACTGTTTTTTTGAATACCTGATCTTCATACTATTTATTATTTCCGAACTCCAAACTCTTAACTAGTATTGTTCCTCGTCTGAAGGGAAATCCTTGCTTTTCACATCGCTTCGGTAACTCTCAAATGCTTTGGTCATATCAGAATAAAGATCCAGGTAGCGTCTTAAGAATCGTGGATTGAACTCATGGGTCATCCCAATCATATCATGAGTCACCAATACCTGACCGTCGACACCGTTTCCGGCACCTATTCCAATAACCGGAATGGTAAGGCTGTCTGCCACTTCTTTTGCCAGCTTAGCCGGCACCTTTTCCAGTACCAGGGCGAAGCATCCTGCTTTTTCAAGCATAAGCGCATCGGTTTTTAATTTTTCGGCTTCCGCTTCTTCCTTGGCACGAACCGTATAGGTTCCGAATTTATAGATAGACTGTGGAGTAAGTCCTAAATGTCCCATAACAGGAATTCCGGCGTTAAGAATCCTTTTTACAGAATCCTTGATCTCTTTTCCTCCTTCTAATTTTACTGCATGTCCGCCACTTTCTTTCATGATCCTGATGGCTGAACGCAAGGCTTCTTTAGGATCACTTTGATAACTTCCGAAGGGAAGATCAACCACCACAAGGGCTCGCTCAACCGCACGAATCACACTGGCCGCATGATAGATCATTTGATCAAGAGTAATTGGAAGGGTGGTTTCATGCCCGGCCATAACGTTACTGGCAGAATCACCTACCAAAATGACGTCTATACCCGCGCCGTCAACGATCTTGGCCATGGTATAATCATAGGCGGTTAACATAGCGATCTTTTCACCCTGAGATTTCATCTCTACAAGGGATTTAGTAGTGACGCGTTTGTATTGTTTCTTAGCGACTGACATGTAGGTTGATTTTAAATTCCCGTAAAAGTACTAAATTCGGCTTCTACATTCCAAAACTATCCAAAAAATGAAAAAAGCTATTGTATGCCTGTTCGCACTTTTCATGGGTTATTCCTCATTTGGACAGGAGGCTTCAGAAGGTTCAGAAATACAAAATGTCATAGAAACTTTTTTTGAAGGCTTTCATGCCAAGGATTCTATCATAATGAAATCTGTTCTGGCTGAAGGTGTTATAGTGCAAACTGTCGGAAAGTCAAAAAGTGGTGAAATCAAATTACATAATGAAGAGATCTCTGAAGTGCTGAAAAATATCGTCTCAATTCCTTCTGAAACTACTTTTAAAGAAGTAATTCACAGTTATGACATAAGGATCGACGGAGCAATGGCTAATGCCTGGACTCCTTATTCTTTTTTCCTGAATGACGGTTTTAGTCACTGTGGAGTAAACAACTTCCAGCTTTTTAAAAAGGATAATAAGTGGAAGATTATCTACCTGATTGATACCAGGAGGAGGGAAGGTTGTGAGGATATAGCCAAGAAGTAGCTCACCACCCCGTCCTTCGGACACCCCTCCTTAAAAGGAGGGGACCGGGGAGGTTTAACAGTCACTTAAACTCACTCTTACCGCAAGTCCGCCTTCTGAAGTTTCTTTATATTTAGAGTTCATATCCTTCGCAGTTTCCCACATAGTTTCTATTACCTTGTCTAACGGTACCTTCGCGTGAATGGAATCTGCGTCCATGGCCATTTCAGCAGCGTTGATGGCTTTTATGGCCCCCATGGAATTCCTTTCTATACAAGGAATCTGAACCAAACCGGCAATTGGATCGCAGGTTAATCCTAAATGATGTTCCATAGCGATCTCGGCAGCCATCATCACCTGTTCAGGTGTTCCACCCATTACTTCGGCTAAAGCCCCGGCTGCCATTGAGGAAGAAACTCCAATTTCGGCCTGGCATCCTCCCATCGCGGCAGAGATGGTCGCACCTTTTTTGAATAGACTGCCTATTTCTCCGGCAACCAAAAGGAATTGCTTGATTTTCTCGAAGCCGGCGTCGTGATTTTCAATAGTGAGGTAATACATAAGCACCGCGGGAATTACTCCGGCGCTACCATTTGTGGGAGCAGTTACAACTCTTCCCAAAGAAGCATTTACTTCATTGACTCCCAACGCGAAACAGCTTACCCATTTCAGGATGCTTCTGAACTTCACTTCGGTTTTGCGAATTACTTCGATCCATTCTTCCGGGGTTTCATATTTAAAATCTCCAATGAGCTTTTTATGAGAGTCAGGGGCTCTTCGGCGTACATTCAAACCTCCGGGCAGAGTGCCTTCAGTATGACAACCCAGGTACATGGACTCCAGCATTACATCCCAGACAGCTTTTAATCCGGCGTCTATTTCTGCTTCGGTGCGAAGAGATTTTTCGTTTTCATAAACGATCTCGGAGATCTTCTTATTTTCTTGTTTGCAGTAAGCGGAAAGATCTGTAGCTTTTATAATGGGGAAAGGGAATTCCTTGAACTTTGCAAGTTTCTTCTTCGCGTTCTTGCGTTCCTCCTTCACCACAAATCCGCCACCAATTGAATAAAAGGTAGAAGAAGTGGTCTTTCCGTTGGAAAGCCTGCCAACGAACTTCATTCCGTTTGGATGAAATGGAAGGAAATTCTTGTTAAAGACTATATCGTTTTCGAAGTCAAAATCAATAGAACGCTCGTTATTCAGGTTGAGACGCTTAAAGGTTTTGAGGTTATTTATCTCAGGATCAATGTTCTCAACGGGAATGGTAACGGGGTCATAACCCAGTAGGCCTAAGATCGTGGCAAGATCTGTAGCATGACCAATACCTGTAAGAGAAAGAGAGCCATAAAGGTGAATAGTGATCCCTTCGACCATATCGAATTTCCCTGATTCCTTTAGTTCCTTGATCCATCTTTCACCTGCTCGCCAGGGCCCTAAGGTGTGGGAGCTGGAAGGACCAACTCCTATTTTAAGCATGTCAAAAACGCTTATACTTTCCATTCCTCTAATTTAGCGCGCAAATGTAATAATACCTTAATATAATTCAGAATAAACTTCAAAGCAATTTTGTCGGGAGTTTTAAAGGAATAAGACAGCTTCCGAAGTAAAAATGACATCCTGTCATATAATTTCAGGTGGCATAATGATTGACTTTAAGTGGTTGATTAAAAATTTTTGAAAACAATAAATAACAACCTATAGAATTATGAGTAAAATTATCGGAATCGACTTAGGTACTACCAACTCGTGCGTTGCCGTAATGGAGGGGAACGAACCAACGGTAATTCCTAACGCCGAAGGAAAAAGAACTACTCCTTCTGTAATTGCATTTGTAGAAGGAGGCGAGATAAAAGTAGGGGATCCTGCGAAACGTCAGGCAGTAACCAACCCGGAGAAAACCATTGCTTCTATTAAACGATTCATGGGGAATAAATATTCTGAGTCTTCAAAAGAGGCAGGAAGAGTTCCTTATAAAGTAGTAAAAGGAGATAACGACACTCCACGTGTTCAGGTTGACGGACGTATGTACACTCCTCAGGAGCTTTCTGCTATGATCCTTCAGAAAATGAAGAAGACTGCAGAAGATTATCTTGGACAGGATGTAACTGAAGCCGTTATTACCGTACCAGCATATTTCAATGACTCTCAGCGTCAGGCTACAAAAGAAGCCGGTGAGATCTCAGGACTTAAAGTAAGAAGAATTATCAATGAGCCGACTGCTGCAGCTTTGGCTTATGGTTTAGATAAAAAATCACAAGACCAAAAGATCGCAGTTTATGACCTTGGTGGTGGTACTTTTGACATCTCTATCCTTGAATTAGGAGACGGAGTTTTTGAAGTACTTTCTACAAATGGTGATACCCACCTGGGTGGTGATGATTTTGATGAGGTGATCATTGACTGGTTGGCTGATACTTTCCAAAAAGCAGAAGATATCGATCTTAGAAAAGATCCTATGGCACTTCAGCGCTTGAAGGAAGCTGCTGAAAAAGCGAAGATCGAGCTTTCGTCTTCTTCTCAAACTGAGATCAACTTGCCATATGTGACCGCTACAGCAAGCGGACCTAAACACTTGGTAGAGACTCTTACAAGATCTAAATTCGAGCAATTGGCCGATACGTTGGTTAAGCGTTCTATGGATCCTGTTCAAAAAGCGCTTAGCGATGCAGGTCTTTCAAAAAGTGATATTGACGAGGTAATTCTTGTTGGTGGATCAACTCGTATGCCTAAGATCCAGGAAGAAGTTGAAAAATTCTTCGGAAAGAAACCTTCTAAAGGAGTAAACCCAGATGAGGTTGTAGCGATTGGTGCAGCTATCCAGGGTGGTGTATTGACAGGAGACGTGAAAGATGTATTGCTTCTTGATGTTACTCCACTTTCTCTTGGTATTGAAACTATGGGAGGTGTAATGACCAAGTTGATCGAGTCGAACACGACCATTCCAACTAAGAAATCACAGGTATTCTCTACTGCGGCCGATAATCAGCCATCTGTTGAGATCCATGTGTTACAGGGAGAGCGTCCAATGGCAACCGATAACAAGACTATTGGTAGATTCCACTTAGATGGTATTCCACCGGCGCCAAGAGGAACACCTCAAATTGAAGTAACTTTTGATATTGATGCCAACGGTATCATCAAAGTAAGCGCTACCGATAAAGCTACCGGTAAATCTCAGGATATTCGTATCGAAGCATCTTCAGGATTGACTGAAGAAGAGATCCAAAAGATGAAGCAGGAAGCCGAAGCGAATGCTGAAACCGATAAGAAAGCCAAAGAAAAAGTAGATAAGCTTAATGAGGCTGATGCTATGATCTTCCAGACTGAAAAGCAACTGAAAGAATTTGGTGATAAACTTTCTGATGACAAGAAGAAGCCAATCGAAGATGCTTTGGAAGAGTTGAAGAAAGCTTATGAAACTAAAGAAGTAGATACTATTCAGCCTGCATTAGACAAGATCAATGAGGCATGGAAAGTAGCTTCAGAAGAAATGTACAAAGCACAAGCCGAAGCTCAGGGTGGTGCCCAGCAGGGTGCAACCGGAGCTGAGGGAGGACCTGCAGGCGGAGAAGCCGGTGGTGAATCTAAGCAAGGTGATGATGTTGAAGACGTTGACTTCGAAGAAGTGAAGTAAACTCTCTTCCTTATATACTAAAAGCGTGGTTCTTTCACAGAGCCACGCTTTTTTATTTGGTGTTGATCTTAGCTGAAGTTTTAAGTTGAAGCGAGTTTCCTGCTTTTTAAAATAGAGGATTAAGTGTACCCCGGACACCTACTTCCACATCTTTATACAGATGTAAGCTCCCACTAGAATAATAGCTATTCCTACGGTTATAAAAATTTGATAAATGATCAAAATGCTGTGGTTAAGAAGGCTATATGTCACCAAACATAGACCATTGCGATATTCCTTGATGACGCAATAGACACGTATTTTAAAACTATTGCTTATTTCTTTAGGGAAAATTTCAGAAAATCAAAGAGTTAGGGATCTACTTTCAGGACTCCTCAGAAAGTTTAGAGATCATTTCCTTATTTACTTCATGTCCGCCGTCAAAGGGCATGAATTTTAAATTCTTCGGAAATAATTCCCGGATCCTATTTTCTTCCGACTCCAGGAATTCACGGTTCACGAATGGGTCTTCTGTGCCGTAAATAAATCTGACCTTAGTATTTTCCAGAAAAGTGAAATCTTGAGGAGTTAATTCATTCGGAAGTCTTCCGGAATTAAAGATCATTTGTGAACACTGGATCTTTCGCCTGGCGACCCAACGGGATACTACAGAAACTCCCTGGGAATATCCAAAAAGGATAAGATTAGGTGCATTTTCAAGATCCTCTTCTTTGTATAATTCGTCAAGGTAAGCCAGCACATTCTCTATTTCCATCTCGGTGTTTTCCCGGGTTGCCCATGAAGCTCCAACATGTTCATATTTTCCATTGAGATAATATTTCGAAGGGGCCTGAGGCGCAATTATGTAATTCTCCTGCTGGTTCAGATGCCTGAAGTATTTCAGGAAATATTTGCTTAGGTATCCAATACCGTGGAATACCGCCCAAACGTTTTTCGTTTTGTCACTATAAGTGTTGAGCGTGCTGTAAGTATTGGTGGCTTTGTAAGAAACCTCTTTTTCGTTGATCATAATTCCTGACTGGTTTTGTACTTTTACAAAGTAACCAATCTAAATGCTATGACCAAAGAGGAAATTCACGCGCTTTTGAAAAAGATATGCAAAAACACCCTCATGGAAACCCTTGATATTGAAGTTTCTGAAGTAGGGGATGATTACCTGATCGCTAAAATGCCCGTGACTCCCAAAGTTCATCAGCCCGACGGAGTGCTACATGGCGGGGCGACTGTTGCCCTGGCTGAGACTGTAGGTAGCATGGCCAGCTTTATTTTTCTAAATACAGATGAGTTTTACGTCCGCGGCATTGAGATAACGGCCAATCATTTAAAAAGTATTTCTGAAGGTTTTGTTTTTGCGAAAGCTACTTATCTCCATAAAGGAAGAACCACGCAACTATGGGATATTCGCATTACAGATGAAGCTGATAATCTGATATCTGTGGTGAAATTAACCACCATTACCTTACCTAAAAAGAAATAAGCATGACCGAAGGATCAATTTTTGACATACTTCGGAAGCAGTACGATAATAAATTACCTTTTGTCGCTTACAGAAAGCCAGATGAGCAGAAAGGAACTGTCTTTTTGCAGGACTCATCCGAACTATTTACTTCTGAAGACTTCTTAGAAAGCGGATTTATTTTCGCTCCTTTTGACGATCGAAGACAGGTTATCCTTATTCCGGAAGATGCTGCTCAAAAACACATTTTTGATACCAATGTTGTAGAAACTTCCGCGTCTTCGGCTGAAGGGAAAACGCTTTTAAACCATTCTTCCGAAGCTACAAAGGAGCAACATGTTGCTCTGGTCAAAAAAGGGCTGGAAAAATTGACTTCCGGGGAACTTGACAAAGTGGTGCTTTCAAGAAAGGAACAGATTACTCTGGAAAATACAGATCCGGTAAGTCTTTTTAGAGAACTTCTGCAGAATTATCCAACCGCTTTCGTATATCTCTGGTACCATCCTAAAGTCGGTTGCTGGCTGGCTGCTACCCCTGAAACTCTTTTGAAGGTAGAAGGGAACAGTTTTAAAACCATGGCTTTGGCGGGCACCCAAAAATTTAATGGAAGTACCGATGTAATTTGGGGCGAAAAAGAAAAACAGGAACAACTATTTGTAACCGATTCGATCCTGGAAAATCTGGAAAGAGTAGGTGTCCCTTCGAGCGGAATAAAGAAGTCAAATGTTTATACTGCTAAAGCAGGCAGCCTTTTACACCTTAGAACAGATATTTCGGGAAGGTTGCATGACCCTAAAGCAGGTTTGAAAAATATCATTTCGGCTTTGCATCCAACCCCTGCTGTTTGCGGGCTTCCGAAGGAAAAGGCGAAGGAATTCATACTTTCTGAAGAAGGTTATGACCGGGAATTCTATACGGGATTTTTAGGAGAACTTAATCTTCAGAAAAATATACAGCGCTCCCGTAATACCCGTAATGTTGAAAATCTCGCGTATCGTACCGTCAAACATGAAAGCGCCTTATTTGTCAACTTGCGATGCATGAAACTGGAGGTGGATCACGCGAATATTTTTGTGGGTGGCGGCATTACCAAAGATTCAAATCCTGAAGCTGAGTGGGAGGAGACGGTCAATAAAGCGCAGACCATGAAAAAAGTGCTTTTTAAATAAGCTTGCAAGTCTTCGGGAAATTGTAAATTTGGTTGACATTTAAATCTTACACTTTTGAAATACCCCAAAATACCGGTTGCCCGTTCCATCGTCGCTCTTTGTGAGGCAAAAGGCATTCACCATGTGGTGATCTCACCGGGTTCCAGAAATGCGCCGCTTACCAATGGGTTCGCCCATAATCCAACCATACATACCTACAGCGTCGTTGATGAACGTTGTGCTGCCTTTGTCGCTCTGGGAATGGCCCAGCAATTGAAAAAGCCGGTCGCGGTAGTTTGTACTTCCGGGTCTGCTTTGCTGAACTACTATCCGGCGGTTGCCGAAGCTTTTTACAGTGATATTCCTTTAGTGGTGATCTCAGCCGACAGGCCTGTGGAACGTATTGATATTGGTGACGGACAAACAATTCGACAAAAGAACGTTTTTGAGAACCACATTTTATACTCGGCCAATCTTCATTCTGAATTGGTATTGGAAAATGAAGCGATCGATAAAAAGTTACAGCAGAAGCAATTTGAATCTCAGAAACATAACGAGCGGGAAATAAACCTGGCGCTCAATAATGCCATCGAAGGAAAAGGACCGGTGCATATCAATGTTCCCTTTTACGAACCGCTTTATGACCTGGTGGAAGATGTGGAGGTGAATCCTATCCAGATCCTGCCCGAGATCAAAGAGCGCACCTATTCCGGAAACCAGTTAAAAGCATACGCGGATCTTTGGAATAAGGCGAAAAAGAAAATGATCATAATCGGGGTTGCTCAGCCAAATGCTGTAGAACAGCAATTCCTTGATGAATTGGCGAATGATGACTCGGTAATCGTGTTTACTGAAACTACCTCGAATGTACACCAGCCCGGGTTTTTCACCCGTATTGATACGGTGATAGGGCCTATCGAAAAAGACGAGAATAAAGAGGAAATGTTTAAGGCCTTACAACCTGATATTCTGTTAACCTTCGGAGGGATGATCGTTTCAAAAAAGGTCAAGGCTTTCCTTAGAAATTACCAGCCTAAACAGCACTGGCACATAGATTCTAAAAAGGCATACAACACCTTCTTTTGTCTTAATAAACATTTCGAAACCACGCCCGATTCTTTCTTCGGAAATTTTCTTCCGTTAACGGAAAAAATCGAAAGCGATTATTCCTCTTTTTGGCAAGCCATAAGAAGTAAAAGGCAGGTGCGCCATGATGAATATATGGATGCGATCCCTTATTCAGATCTAAAAGCCATGCAGGCCATCGTTCCAAGAATGCCCGAAAATCACATTTTACACCTGGCAAACAGTTCGACCATCAGGTATGCCCAGCTTTTCAAATGGAAGGAGAGCCTAAAGATCTATTGTAACCGGGGAACCAGCGGAATTGATGGCAGTATCTCAACTTCGGTTGGAGCGGCCATAGTAGGCGAGGAGCCCGTGCTCATGATAAGCGGAGACCTAAGTTTCTTCTATGACAGTAATGCCTTGTGGAACAACTATATTCCCAAGAATTTCAGGATCATCATCATGAACAACCAGGGAGGTGGTATTTTCAGGATACTACCGGGAGATAAGAATTCGGAGACTTTTGACACTTATTTTGAAACCGTCCACCAGCTTAATGCAAAACCCGTTTGTGAGCTCTACGGATTTGAATATGCCGCCGCAAATTCTTCCGAAGAAATAGAGAAAGAGCTGAATGGCTTTTTTGATGCTTCAGATAAACCGAAGGTGCTGGAGATCTTCACGCCACGAAAAGTGAACGATGAGGTTCTGCTGGAGTATTTTAGCTTTATGAAGGATTGAAGACTTCCGAAGAAAAGCCATGAAAAATAAAGTATCTTTGCAGCCTAAATAAAGATTATGCTTACAATTGGTGAATACCATATTTTAAAGATCGACAGAGATACAGAACCGGGATTATTCCTGAAGAATACCGACGGGGATGAAGTGCTCTTGCCGAATAAATACAAACCTGAAACTTTTGAACTCGAAGATGAGATCGAGGTTTTCGTGTACCTTGACCACGAGGAAAGACCGGTTGCAACGACCTTAAGGCCGTTCATTAAGCTGGATGAATTCGGGTTCCTGAAATGTGTTGAAGTTTCAGACATAGGCGCCTTTCTTGACTGGGGCCTTGAAAAACACCTTTTTGTGCCCTTTAAGGAGCAGGTGACCAAAATGAGAAAAGGAGACCGTTACCTGGTTTTCTGTTATTTGGATGAACTTACCGGCAGACTTGTTGCTTCGAGTAAGACCAATGCCTTTCTTGATAACTCTGAACTTACCGTAGAACCTTTCGAAGAGGTGGATATCATCATTAGTAATCCTACGGAATTAGGCTGGAATGTGATCGTGAATCAATTGCACCAGGGTCTTATCTATAAAGATGATGTTTTTCAGAAATTGCACACCGGTGATAAGATGAAAGCCTATATCAAAAAGACCCGACCTGACGGGAAGATCGATATAACACTGCAAAGACCGGGTTACCGCAGTATAGAACCGAATGCACAGGAGATCCTGACAGCTTTGGAATTGAAAGGAGGATTTATAGCCCTGACCGATAAGTCTTCCCCGGAAGAGATCCAGTCACAGTTACAAATGAGTAAAAAGAGCTTTAAAAGAGCTTTAGGGAATCTTTACAAGCAACGCCAGGTTGATATAAAAGATAATGGGATTTACCTTAAGTAAGGATCCTGAACGGGAGTTGTATAACTCCTTCCAGTAAAGGGTGAATAATGCCCATGAAATAATCCGGTCCGCATTTCTTTGTAGGCCGGATTTTTTGTTTTTCCTGTGTAGATATCATAGTTGGAGCCTCGGTCATGAAACCTGACCTCATTAGAGAACTGGATGACTCCTGTTTCAAATTTTCCCAACCGTGGAGCCGGGTTTTCCAGCTCTATGTAAGCGCTTTCCCGCTCGTAGCGCTCACGCTCCATAACTGCCATCATATTTACTTCCCTTTTTTCGTTCTTTTTAAAATTCACTTCCATTAAAGTGAATTTTGAGGCAGGGACTTTTTCGGAAAGAAAGGAGAGGCTGGGCGTTACTTCACGCTTCCCGATATAAAACCCTTCTTCCGAAGAAAATTCCTGGGAGTAACCTGTCAGGCTGCAGAAAAGTAAGCTTAGGAAGAAGAGTTTTTTCATAATTTGATTTTTAAAATAGGTTTCAAAAACCGTACAAAACTATTAAAGCGACAGATTTTGAGCGATGTTTTCAGGAACTGCCTCCTTGTGTACCATGATAGAAATAGCTTTTAACTTTAAATAAGGCTCGCTCATGTAAACGAAACCTTCATTTCCGTGGTTAGAAGTACCCCAGGAATTCTTCACTTTGTAATATTTATTGCCTTTTTGATCTTTTACGATCCCGGTGATATGCATCAGGTGATCATCTGTAGTGCTGTAATTCTGAAATTCCTGAAGTCTGAGTTCAGGGGTGATCTCCTTTTCTGGCTTAATACTTTTTAAAGCGGACTTTGCGTCGGAAGGATTTGCCGGAATGACAGCTACTCCCGCTTTCCCTGAAAAGGTGTCCTCGCTCACATCTACATCCAGTTCTACAGAATAACCATCTTCTAATGCATAATCGATGGTCGCCATGAAATCTTCTAGCGGGACATTGTAGAAACTTCCGTTAGAGAAATTATCTGGGATGTTTAAAATGAACTGAGAATAATCTGGCTGATCTTTAAAGGAAGTAATTGTGACATAATCTTTCGGATCAATTCCGGTCATTTCAAGGAAACTTTGAGGCGTATATGTTTTTCCTTCGTAAGTGAATTCGTTAACCGGAGCACCTAAATAAACATCCAGAACTGCATTTACAGCATCTTTCCAATCGGCTGATAATTGCCCTGAAGGTTGATCGATATAGGTGTTCAGCATAGAAGTTAGTACCGCTACCATTTCAGCATGGTTGTGCATGTCTTCCCCTTGATCCAACCCCGAATAAACCGATTGTGGCACGAGTCCGTTTTTAGCAACCGAATTCATTACGTCATGTGCAAGTCCGCCTTCACTGAACTGGGCTTTCCCTTGTCGCATCACATAATTTTCAGCTTTAACAGGATACGTGTGGCGCACATTATACATTTCAGAAAGGTCAATTTGTTTGCCTGTTTCCCGTAAGATCTCAGATTCCAGGAAAGATGAAGTTGAGAAACTCCAGCAGGTTCCGGTTCTTCCCTGGCTGATCACCGGGGTGTATTCAACATCTGTAACGGTTTCAAATTTGTATTCCTGAGCCTGGGTGAAATTGGCGGCAAGTAAGATCCCGAAGGAAATCAAGTATTTTTTCATGGTCATAATATTAGAAAAGGCCTATTTTTACGTAAAAATAAGAATTATGAGTAAAGCGAATTATAAAACGGTAAAAGAATACGAGGACATTACCTACAAGAAATGTAACGGTGTGGCCAGGATCGCATTCAATAGGCCGGATGTACGCAACGCCTTCAGACCAAAGACCACCAGTGAATTATATGATGCTTTTTATGACGCACAGGAAGACACTTCAATTGGAGTAGTGCTTCTTTCTGCGGAAGGCCCTTCATCCAAAGACGGAGTGTATTCCTTTTGCAGCGGCGGGGATCAAAAAGCAAGAGGCCACCAGGGCTACGTTGGCGATGACGGAATGCACCGTTTGAATATCCTGGAGGTACAACGCCTTATCAGGTTCATGCCAAAAGCGGTGATCGCTGTGGTTCCGGGATGGGCTGTTGGAGGAGGACACAGTCTTCACGTTGTTTGTGACCTTACTCTTGCCAGTAAAGAGCACGCGATCTTCAAGCAAACCGATGCCGATGTGACCAGTTTTGATGGTGGATATGGCTCTGCCTACCTCGCAAAAATGGTAGGACAGAAAAAGGCCCGTGAGATCTTTTTCCTGGGCCGGAATTATTCTGCACAGGAAGCTTTTGAAATGGGAATGGTGAATGCCGTGATCCCTCATGACGAATTGGAGGATACTGCTTATGAATGGGCACAGGAGATACTTGCAAAATCCCCAACTTCCATTAAAATGCTGAAATTTGCTATGAACCTTACCGACGACGGTATGGTTGGGCAACAGGTTTTTGCAGGGGAAGCGACCCGTCTGGCTTATATGACCGATGAAGCCAAGGAAGGTAGAAACGCATTCCTTGAGAAGAGAAAACCGAATTTTGAAAAGAAATGGATTCCATAGCAGAAGACAAATTTTCGAATTTATCAATAGAAGTAGCTTCGCTTCCTCGATATGAGGAGGCCGGGCTTACTTCATTAGCTCCCAATTACCTTTTAAAAAGGAATATCAATACCCTGATCTCTTTACTGGTATTTAGCGCGATTCTGGCCGTGGTTTATTTTTTCCTATCCGATTTTCCATTTTATGTATTTCTTGGTGGAGGTGTATTTTTAGTGATTATTGGCTGGTCTTTCTTTACCAACTTTCAGCTAATGAAACGAAATGGTTATTCCTTGAGGGAACTGGACATTATTTATAAACGTGGATTTTTATTTGAAAAGACGACAGTTGTACCTTTTGACAGGGTTCAGCATGTATCTGTAGAAAGATCCTTATTGGATAAGTTTTTGAATCTTTCCACACTTAAGGTCTTTACGGCAGGTGGCTCGGGAAGTGATGTAAATATTCCCGGTCTAAAACCTGGTATAGCGACTTCCCTAAAAGAAGAAATTTCAGAAAGGATAGCCAGGCATGCCTGAATACGATTTCTCCAAACCTCAGCGCCAGTCTGGAATCGGACTCATTCTGATCTTTACTACCGTATTGTATCACCTGGTACGAAACCTTTGGGTGATCATTGTTTATTTCCTGGTAAGGGAAGTAAGTCAGCGCACTTTGTTACTTGCAACTCTTGGGGTGATCGTGGTACTTTTTCTAAGTCTTCTTTACAGTATTGCGGCCTTTTTTAAATTCAAATTTCATATTGATCAGGAAAACAGGGAGTTCGTTCTCCAAAAAGGGGTTTTTTCATCAGATGTTATAAATGTACCGTTCTCAAAGATCCAGCAGGTTAATTTCAAGCGGAACCTTTTACAGCGAGTGATAGGAGTGTACAGCATTGTTATTGAAACTGCGGGTAGTCAACAGAAGGAAGTCGAGATAAAAGCCCTTTCGCAGGATAAAGCAAATGAACTTTCTGAACAGCTAATGAGTTTAAAACATTCTGAAGAAGTTGAAGAAACTTCCGAAGATGAAATACCTGGAACAAATAATCGTACTCCAAAATGGCACTTTAAGGTAGGTGTTCCTACGCTTCTTAAACTAGGGCTAACCTCAAATTACCTTCGCGGGGTAGCCATTATCATTACTTTCTATTTTACTCTGCGAGAGCAATTCATGTTAGAGGATACACTTCCCATCGAGATCCCCAATCAAAGCTTTGTGGGAACAGGATCCTTGGTGTTCATATTGATACTGCTGTTGATCGGGATGTTCATTACAATTGCCGAAACAGTCATCAAATATTATGATCTTAATCTTAAAAGGTACAGCGATGCCTTGCAGGTAGAAATGGGGCTGCGTACAAATACCAGGGTCAGTTTAAAGGAGAACCGGGTTCAGCTTTTTGAGGTTGTCACCAATCCTTTGCAGCAATGGCTGGATCTTTATCAATTGAAACTTTCACTTGCCAGTAGTGAGAATGATCTCAAGAAGAGTCAGATCAAGATTCCGGGTTTACCACCAAACATCATTAGCGAGGTCAAAGATTTTTTCTTTAAAACAGAGGTGACGGAAAAAACATTTCTCGTGCCTCATAAGATCTATTTGCTTCGGAAAATTTCCCGCGGAATGATTCCGGCGGTAATAGGGCTTCTCGCAGCTTATTTTTATCAGGAGATGCTGTCTTTTGCTTTCATTGGAGGAATTTTAAGTCTTTATGTGGTTTTATTGACAGTTTACAATTTTTTCTATTACAGAAGACTGAAGCTTTCGGTTTCAGATGAATTTCTGGTGAAATATTCCGGAATATGGAATCGGCGACAACAATATATTGAAATGTACCGATTGCAATCTATTTCGATTCAACAGCCAATTTGGTATAAAAGGAGGGGGCTTGTAAATCTGACTTTTCATTCGGCTGCTGGAGATATTAGGTTTCCGGTACTCCGCATTTCAGAAGTACAGCCATTGATAAACTACCTGCTTTATAAGATAGAATCCACCTCAAAAGAGTGGATGTAGAATCTGATTTTAAATGTGATAAAATAAAAAAGCCACGAATGAAAATCCGTGGCTTTTTCAGTTTTATTGAACTTTTACTTGAACTTAGGATATTTTGCAGGATTTGATTCGTGCATGATCCCGTACGTTTTTTCAAAGATGTCTTCCGCAGAAGGTTTAGAGAAGTAATCTCCATCTGTTCCGTAAGCAGGGCGGTGTTCCCTTGCTGCCAGAGTTTGAGGCTTGCTGTCAAGGTATCTCCAGGCGTTCTGCTCATCAAGAATATTCTGAAGGATGAATGCCGAAGCACCACCCGGAACGTCCTCGTCAATCACTAATAATCTATTTGTTTTGGCAACACTTTTCACGATGTCGTGGTTAAGGTCAAACGGAAGCAGAGACTGAACGTCTATAACTTCTGCGTCTATTCCGACCTCTAAAAGTTCTTTTGCAGCCTGCTCTACCAATCTTAAAGTAGATCCGTAGGAAACAAGTGTGATATCTGATCCTTCCTTTACGGTTTCCACAACCCCGATCGGTGTTTTGAATTCACCAAGGTTGGTCGGCATTTTTTCTTTAAGTCGGTATCCGTTTAAGCTTTCTACTATCAGGGCTGGTTCGTCGCTTTCCAGTAAAGTGTTGTAAAATCCTGCCGCTTTTGTCATGTTTCGGGGAACCAAAACATGGATACCTCGTATTAAATTGAGAATTCCTCCCATTGGAGAACCACTATGCCAGATCCCTTCGAGTCTGTGACCACGGGTTCTAACAATTAGTGGAGCTTTTTGTTTTCCGGCAGTTCTGTATTGCAGCGTGGCGAGATCATCACTCATGATCTGCAAGGCGTATAACAGGTAATCGAGGTACTGGATCTCGGCGATAGGGCGAAGTCCTCTCATGGCCATTCCAATTCCCTGACCTAAAATAGTTGCTTCTCTAATTCCGGTATCGGCAATACGCAACTCCCCGTATTTTTCCTGAAGCCCTTCCAGTCCCTGGTTCACATCACCGATCTCTCCTGTATCTTCTCCAAAGATCAAAGTTTCGGGATATTTTCCGAAGATGGTGTCAAAGTTATCTCTGAGTACCAATCTCCCGTCCACTTCCTGAGCGTTTTCGTCATAAGTAGGCTCAACACCTTCAATTTTCAGCGCGTTGTATTTTGAATTACTGTATAAGTGGCTGCTGTATTCAGGTTGTACCGCTTCGGTATAAGAATCAATCCAGTTGATCAATGCGGTTTTTGCATCTGATTCTTCCCCGATCAAATATCTCAAAGCCTTACGAGCGGTAGATAAAAGATCTTTTTTAAGTGGTTCTTTAATATCTGCCAGCTCTTTCTTTAACTGAAGTATGAAAGTTTTGTTAGAACTAGAAGCAGCCGTTTTTTCAAGTAATGGTAAAACTTCCTGGTGTCTTTGTTTTACAGGAGAAACATGAGCTTCCCAGGCAGCTTTCTTGCCATCGCGAACCTGTTTCTTAATATCTTTTTCGATCTCCTGAAGTTCTTCCTCGGTTGCGATGTTTCCGGAGATCATCCATTCACGCATCTTCACATTACAATCGTGTTCTCTTTCCCATTGCAGGCGCTCTTCACTTTTATAACGTTCGTGAGAACCTGAAGTAGAGTGCCCTTGTGGCTGTGTAAGTTCCTTCACGTGGATCAAAACCGGAGTGTGGGTCTCACGCGCAATTTTACTTGCCTTTTCATAGGTCTCAATAAGAGTAGGGTAGTCCCAACCGTTTACGGTAAAGATCTCATACCCGTTATTTTTATCTTCATCTCTCTGGAAGCCTTTTAGAACCTCAGAGATGCTTTCTTTCGTGGTTTGATGCCTTGCGTGAACTGAAATTCCATATTCATCATCCCAAACATTCATCACCATTGGCACCTGTAAAACTCCGGCGGCATTAATGGTTTCCCAGAAAAGGCCTTCACTTGTACTGGCATTACCAATAGTTCCCCAGGCGATCTCATTACCGTTCTTTGAGAAGTTCTCAGCATCAATTCCCTCTACATTTCTATAGATCTTCGAAGCCTGGGCAAGTCCAAGAAGCCTTGGCATCTGTCCTGCGGTAGGAGAGATGTCGGCACTTGAATTCTTTTGTTGGGTAAGGTTTTTCCAGGTACCGTCTTCCTGAAGACTGTGAGTCGCGAAATGTCCACCCATTTGTCTCCCGGCAGAACTAGGTTCCTGATTTATATCTGTGGTAGCGTAAAGTCCGGCGAAGAACTGTTGAATATTTAGAGCGCCAATGGCCATCATAAAAGTCTGATCCCTGTAGTATCCTGATCTGAAATCCCCGTTTTGGAAAACCTTTGCCCAGGCTAGCTGCGGAACTTCTTTTCCATCACCAAAAATACCAAACTTAGCTTTCCCGGTTAAAACTTCCCTTCTTCCTAAGAGGCTGCATTCCCGACTTGTTACCGCAAGCTTATAATCTTCAAGAACTTGGGTTTTGAAATCTTCAAATGAAATAGCACTTTTTGAGGAGGTTTCGCTTTGCATAAATATTGATTTTATATATGCACAAATGTAAAAAAAACAATGATTAATTACAATTCAAAAAAAAGCGATTAAATTATATTTTTAAGACCAGAAGTGTAATTCAAATGAAAGATTCGTAATCATTTGAGTAAAATCTACTTTTCTTTAAAAATACGTAAATTCAGGAATTCGTTTAAGGGTGCTTAAAAACTATAGCCATTCTCTTGTGAATATTCCTACAAGTGTTTTGATATCAAGAGTAGCGATAAATCGGATTTTCTGGTCATAGTTACCGTCCTTGAATTCCCATCCGTTACTCGAATATACGGGGAAGAAGATCTCAAAATAATCCTGGATGATACTCGCTCTGATTCCTGAATCATACAGAAATTTGGCTGAATGATTCTTGTTTTTCACCAATCCGACATCTGCGTAAGCGTAGATCCATTTCCAGATAGTGGTGCTTCCGTTTACCGTGGTGATCCACTGATTGGCGAATTTAGGTTCTAGAACAGATTTAAAGCCACCTTCAGCCATGATGATCTGCTGACTGAAGAGTCCGCTGGTTTCACTTCTTCCGTAGTAATTATAATCGTACAGGTAATCTGTAGGGCGATCTAAGGCAAAACTAAAATAATCAGAATCCGGAAGGTCATTATAGAGGAATGCTCCTCCAAAGAATCGGACGTTTACCTGCCGGTCATTTTTAAGAAGTTTACGGTATTCCAGGGTAAATGAGGATTTAGCGAATTTTTCTGCCACCTGGAAATCCACAAGTCCTTTTACATATTCTACCAGGCCGGGATTGTTATAAGAGTATTTTAAGTTAAATACGCTGTAATCTGGTACTTCCAAAGGATTTTCAAGATTTTGATCTCGATTTACATTCACATTCCTAACCAGGAAATACTCCTTTTTACTGTTTCGCATCAATGAATTTCTAAAGGAAAGTGACAGGTATGGAGTTACTCTCTCATAAAAGAGATTATAGCCATAAGAAAAACGACTACCGCTCGCGCCATATCTTACAGAGTAGAGGCGTTGGTCTTCAAGGAATATCTGATGGGAAAATGCAGCGCTACCTACTATAGTTTGACTATTCAGTCCGTAAAGGGGAGCAATTTCAAATTCAAAATTCTTCTGTAGAAATGTGGCATTATAGACCTTTGCTCCAATCGAAGGGCCGTCGTACAGGTTATATTCAAAATCTGGCATAAAGAAGAGCTGAGTATAACCGGGGTCTTCAACATCCTTTAATAACCGGAATTGTATTGGTTTATTAATAAGCCCGGTTACTGACTTGTAATTATTTCGCTGATTTAGTTCAGGGATTTCTGCTTCATAATTAAGGGCCAGTTTGTCAATTCTTTTTGCCGGAATGGTCACCGTTTTTGATTTCTGAGCATGTTCCACCCAAGTTTTGTAGACAACTTTGCCGTCGTTAAGTCCGTAGAGAGAAACCGGCATTCCGTTTTCTGTGCGGTTCTTAATAGTTACTTTTAAGGAATCTCCCTCTTTCTTTACACTCCTGATCCTGAAATCAATTTTTTCCCGGCTGTTCACATAATCTTCAAAGAACCAGTCTATATCTTTTCCTGAATTTCTTTTCAGAAGGATTTCAAAATCATGAGAACTTGTAGAACGTAATTTATAATTTTGATAAAAATCCTTAATAGAATATTTGACTGTCTTATCCTCCAGAAAATGTTCCAGATATTTCAAGCCCACACCGGCCTTATAGGGGTTACCCAGGTTTTTATTGAATTTGCTTAGAGAATCCTGAGGCGTAGAAAGTGCTTGATCCAGGTTCTGTCTCGCCACGTACAGATACAGCAAAGAGTATTGAGAGTTAAAATCAAGATCTGCCGCATGAAACCATCTTATTCCAAAAACATCACTTAATTTTCCTATTACTTTTAGATCAGGATAATTCGTTTTAATGTAATCCATCATCAAATAGGTCTGGATCGCATCGTATACCCAGTTATCTTTCCTTGGATTAAGCATCAATGTATTTTGAAGGTAACTCTGGGTTATGGTTTTAAATTGCTTTAGATCATAGTTGAAGCCTTCTGGGAAAGGCCTTAGAAATTTTGGTAATTGGTTTAGACCGTACACTGGATTAGCAGAATACTGTTCCTGGGTAGATAAGATCTTATCATGCGGATATTTCCCGAGATTATCCTGAAGATAAGCCGTGATCCTTTTAATGAACATAGATTTTAGAACCGGGCTTATCCCATCATCGTTCATATTGGTAATAACGTGAAGGCTGTCTGTCTCAAAATCTTCAAAAACATAATTCTCGGTGAGAAAGAGTTCAGTTTCCAGTCGCTCGCTTCCTCTTAAAATTACGGTTTTATGCTCATTTTGAGATTTAACCTCTTCTGTGCTCAAAGGAGATATAGCGGCATATTTGGCGGGGAAGCTTAGTTGTATCTCCAGTTCCATTTTAGGAATATAATAGTCATTCATATTCTTATGACTATAAACCTGCCAGCCATCTTTATATACCCCCGGAGTGAGGTACCAGTATTTTAACTTATATCCGTTTTTTGAGAAACCATAACGCGTAAAATCTTCACCAGGGATCTTGACACTGTAATTGAGATTGAAAACATATTTTTCTCCGGGAGCAATTGGAGAAGCCGGAACTATCTTGATGATATCTGGATTTTCAAGAAGCCTGTTCCAGGATATGCTTTCCAAATCAGGGTTTAATATGGAATTGATCGTTGTGGCTCCACGTTTCTCCTGACTGGCAAAATGAAAATTTCTGTCATAATCCTCATAAAAACGACGAGCCAAAGGCGTTCTCTTATTAGAGAAAGCGGACATCCAATCATTGAGATATATCTCGTAAAGTGTATCTGAACTTAAATTCCTGTATTCAATACGTTGCTGCACATAAAGTGACTTAATGGTATCGTTCAGTTCGGCTTTAATAAAGGAATATTGTTGCCCATAAGTTGAACCGCACAGGAAAGCAAAGAAAACTCCAAAAAGAATTTTTTTAGTCAAGGTTTTTAATGGGTAGAGTAGAGTTGGACAATAATTTCATTTAAGGGGTCAAGATATTGTTTTACTCAGTAAATATAAGGCTTATTAGTAATATTTTAGTACTTGTAACATTACAATAGAGGTGGGTAATGGGATAAAAAAAAGGTGCTTTTAAAAAAGCACCTTTAATAGTTATCACTTCTAAAAATTAGAAGTTTGGACTCAAATTATATTCATCGTAGAACTTGTCAAGAATCTCAATTACCTCATCTGCAGTATCTACTACCTGTACAATATCCATGTCACCGGCACTAATATTTTGAAAACTGTCAAGTAAAGTTGTACGCACCCAATCAATTAATCCGCTCCAGAAATCACGACCTACCAGGATAATTGGAAATTTATCGATCTTGTTTGTCTGGATCAGGGTGATCGCTTCAAATAACTCATCTAAAGTTCCGAAACCACCCGGCATTACTACGAATCCCTGTGAATATTTCACGAACATAACCTTACGAACAAAGAAGTAATCAAAATTGATATTCTTGTCGCTGTCGATATATGGATTATCATGTTGCTCAAAGGGCAGGTGAATGTTTAGTCCTACTGAAGTACCTCCCGCGAGATGAGCTCCTTTGTTTCCGGCTTCCATTACTCCCGGACCACCCCCGGTAATAATCCCGTAGCCGTGTTCTACGATCTTCTTGGCAACATCCTCTGTAAGTTTATAATATGGATTGTCAGGCTTTGTTCTCGCCGACCCAAAGATGGAAACACAGGGTCCAATTTGACTTAATTTCTCATATCCGTTAACAAATTCTCCCATGATCTTAAAGATGGCCCAGGAGTCGTTTGTCTTAATTTCATTCCAGCTTTTAGTACGCGTTTCTGTTCTCATATAATATTTCAAATTACCGCTAAAGTAGTTCTTTTTGTAAAAACTGTGCGGTGTAGCTTTTTTTATGTTTTGCAACTTCTTCAGGTGTTCCGGTAGCAACAACCTCTCCACCGTGCTTACCTCCCTCATAACCAATGTCAATGATGTGGTCGGCCATTTTCACCACATCAAGATTGTGCTCTATAATAACAACTGTATTCCCTTTATTGGTCAATTTGTTAAGCACTTCCATTAGTACCCTGATGTCTTCAAAATGAAGTCCTGTGGTGGGTTCATCCAGGATGTAAAAAGTGTTCCCGGTATCCCTTTTAGAGAGTTCTGTAGCCAGTTTGATACGTTGTGCTTCCCCTCCTGATAAGGTTGTACTCTGTTGCCCTAGCGTGATATATCCAAGACCAACATCCTTAATGGTCTTTAGTTTTCGGTATATCTTCGGAATGTTCTCGAAGAACACGGTAGCTTCGTTAATTGTCATTTCAAGGACGTCTGAAATGGACTTACCTTTATACCTTATCTCGAGGGTTTCCCGATTGAATCTTTTGCCCTGGCAGGTTTCACATTCTACATAAACGTCGGGCAAAAAGTTCATTTCTATAACTCGAAGCCCACCGCCTTTGCAGGTTTCACAACGCCCACCTTTGACATTAAAGCTAAATCTACCGGGTTTGTACCCCCGAATCATTGCTTCGGGCGTTTTCGCAAACAGGCTTCTTACTTCTGAAAATACTCCGGTATAAGTTGCCGGGTTGGAACGTGGGGTTCTTCCGATTGGGGTTTGGTTAATATCGATGACCTTATCAATATGCTCCAGGCCTTTTATCTTTTTATAAGGCATAGGTTCTTTAACCCCGTTAAAATAATAAGCGTTCATGATAGGGTAGAGGGTCTCATTGATAAGGGTGGATTTTCCACTTCCCGAAACGCCCGTGACCGCGATCATTTTTCCAAGAGGAATAGTCACCGATACATTTTTCAGATTATTTCCGGTGGCACCAGTAAGCTGGATGCTTTTGCCATTCCCTTTTCTTCTTTTCTTCGGAACTTCGATTTTCATGGTTCCGTTAAGGTAATTGGCAGTAATTGTATTATGCTTCTTGATCTCTTCAGGAGTACCTTCGCTTATGATCTCCCCGCCATGTCTTCCGGCTTCAGGACCAATATCGATAACATGGTCGGCTCGTTCGATCATATCTTTATCGTGTTCTACCACAATTACCGAGTTCCCTAAATTCCGAAGTGAAACAAGAGAATTGATAAGCTTTTCATTGTCCCTTTGGTGTAGTCCAATACTAGGTTCGTCCAAAATATAAAGGACACCTACCAGTTGTGAACCAATTTGTGTTGCCAGTCTTATTCGCTGTGCTTCCCCTCCGGAAAGGGTTTTTGAACCGCGATTTAAGGACAGGTAATTTAAACCTACGTCTACTAAAAACTGTAACCGGACTTTAATTTCTTTAATAACTTCAGAAGCTATCTTTTTTTGCTTTTCTGAAAGTTCGGGCTCCAGTTCATCAAACCACTGCGCCAGGTCTACGATATCCTTTTGAGAAAGTTCAGCAATATTTTTTTCATTGATCTTGAAGTACAAAGATTCCTTCTTTAATCGGCTGCCGTTACATTCCGGGCAGGTGATCTTGTCCATGTACTCTTTGGCCCAACGCCTAAGAGAGGTGGATTCGTTCTTATTATAGGTTTCCTCAATAAAGCTGGCAACTCCTTCAAAATCTATCTTGAAATCCCTGGTAATTCCAAGTGTTTTCGACTCTTTAGTGAATTTTTCATTTCCGCCAAACAGTATCATTTCCAGGGCTTCCTGCGGAATGCTTTTTATCGGATCATTTAAGGAGAATTCAAAACGTTCTGCTATCAATTCCAGTTGTTTGAAGATCCAGTTCTTTTTTTGAGGACCATGAGGTGCGAGCGCGCCTTTCTTTATACTTAAGGACCTGTCTGGGATTATTTTGTCAGGATTCACCTTATGCAAGGTTCCTATCCCGTTACAAACCGGGCAGGCACCCTTAGGAGAGTTAAATGAGAAATTATTAGGTTCTGGATTTGGGTATGAAATCCCGGTGGTTGGACACATGAGGTTTCTACTGAAGTATTTTAGTTCGTCTGTGTCCTGATTCAAGATCATTAACACATCATCGCCGTGATACATAGCCGTTTTGATACTCTCGTTAAGACGGTTTCCGTTTTCCTCTTCTGATGAGATCTTCAACCGATCGATCACGATCTCTATATCATGAGTCTTGTACCGGTCAAGTTTCATCCCTTTTACGATATCCCTTATTTCGCCATTGACTCTTACCTTCACGAAACCTTGTTTGGCGATTTGCTCAAATAGTTCTCTATAATGACCTTTTCGGGCGCGTACAACCGGGGCAAGAATATTTACCCGCTGATCCTTGAACTTTTCTATAATAAGGTCCTTGATCTGTGCGTCACCATAGCTAACCATCTTTTCTCCTGTATTGTAGCTATAAGCATCACTGGCACGAGCAAATAATAAACGAAGAAAGTCATATATCTCTGTAATGGTACCTACCGTACTTCGTGGGCTTTTACTGGTTGTCTTTTGTTCTATAGCAATAACAGGGGAAAGTCCGTCTATCTTATCAACATCAGGACGTTCCAGACCTCCCAGAAACTGCCGGGCGTATGCTGAAAAGGTTTCAATATACCTGCGTTGACCTTCTGCATAAATAGTATCAAAAGCCAAAGAAGATTTTCCAGACCCTGATAAACCGGTAATAACGACCAGTTTTTCCCTGGGAATTTTGACATCGATGTTCTTAAGATTATGAACCCGTGCTCCTAATATTTCAATATTTTCTTCAGTACCTGTCATAAAATAATTCAAGAGGGCAAATGTACTGAAACTGTACAAATTAATAAAGCATGGGAGTGCTGGAATAGGCTTCCTAACTATTCTTACAAATCAAAACATTTTTCCTGACAATTTTTTCTTAAAACCCTCGATGAAATACCATTTTTTTGATAAATAAACATAAAATCTACGATGAAATGCATTTTTAACTAATTAAATGTCAGGCTAATAGCACGTAAAATTAGGATTAAATTTACTTTAGAAGATATATCTTTACTCTAAGAAACATGGGGGATAGCCCTCATATTTTTAGCTAAAACCAACCCTTTTTAGTGTGTTCGAGAAAAGACATTTCTGAGAGGAAAAATGTTGTGAAAAAATGGTTGACCAATATGGAAAAGAAACAATTACTCCTAATTACTAAAAGTCCTGATCTTTTTTCAAAGTTTGAAGATGAAGCAGGTACTTATTATGAAATAACTACTGTAAAAAATATCCATGCTGGATATACCTTAGCTCTGAGTTATCTCCCTGATGTAATTCTAATTGATGGCGGATCTTTTAGCTTAGAATGTTTAAGTAATCTTCAGAATTTTAAATCTACCCATTTTTTAAATAAAAGCTTTCTCTTCTTAGTAGGTAATAGTGATACTAAGACCTTGTTGGAGAGAAAATATAAAGACAAGGTAGATGGTCTCTTCTTCCAGAAATCGGAGTCAAATTCTCTTTTCCAGGAAATTGATAATGTCATAAAATTAAAAAAATGCATGACCAATTACTGGAGGGATTCATTCATGGGCCTCTTCAATCTTCTCAAAAACCCTGTGGTATTATTACAGGATGAAAAGATAATCGCAATGAACGATGCCTTTAAAAAAGATTTTTTTATCACCAAAAACTGTCAATTACGACTTACAGACCTCGTAAAGGATAAAAATAAATACAAGGTTAAGGAAACCCTACGCAAATTTCTAAAAGGAAAGCATATGAAGGCTTCCACCACTACCTCAATTTCTATGAATGGTAAACTCCGGGAAGCGAAAATTTCTTTTTCAAAACTGGATAAGGCATTAAGCGGACAAATGGTGATGATGATCAATTTTACTGGAAAGGAATTGCCAGTGAACGAAGAAATTGGCTCTTCTTCTATAGAAACCGAAAATTATTTTTCCACACCACAAGGTAGCGTAGAAGAGTGTGAATTCACCAAAAGAGAAAAAGAGGTGATAAGCCTGCTTTGTAAAGGATATAAGACCAAGGAGATTTCAGAAGCCTTATGTATATCTCCTAAAACAATAGAAAAACACAGATCTAATATTATAAAACGAACTCACTCAGGAACCATTGTGGAGAGCATCGTTTTTGCTTTAAATAATAATATGATAGAAATATAAGAAACAATGAGAATTAAGGGATTTCCCCCATTGGGCCAGGCTCAGATAAATCCTACATTTAAACAACGTGTAAAATCGAATAATCTAACCCCCATTTTTTTCTGATTTATATAAAAGAAAATTTATTAACCATTCTAAATATATTAATCAAAAACCTTTTCAATTATGAAGAAATTTAAGTTTTTTATTGCGTTTATGGGGGTATTCGCATTGTTATTCTTTGCCTGTAGCAAAGATGAAAATAATGTAGATCCTACTGATGAAAAAGCCACACTATCTTTTGGGGCGATAGTGCAGGATCTAGCCAATAAATCTGCCAATAAACAAACAGATCTTGGCGACATTCCCGAATGTACAGATGATGCGCCTGCCTATGTTCACATAGTTTTAATGCAGGGAGAGAGTGAAGTAGTTGGTGCGCTTGATTCACCTTTCCAGGTAGATTTGGTAGCAGGACAGGTGTTCACCAAAGAAGTTCCTGAACTTGAACTAGAACCGGGGACTTATAGTCTTGAGCATTTTTCAGTTTATAACTCCAGTGGAGATTTAATCTGGATCGCTCCTAAAGGAGGAGTGATGGCAGATTTTGTCGATTTTCCACTTCCTTTGAGCATCAATTTAGAGGCCGGAGTTAAGAAATATGTTGATGTATCTGTATTATGTTATGATGATAGAGATGTAAACCAATACGGTTATTTATTCTTTGAGCTTGATGCCAATAAGGCATTTGAATTTTGCTTCTTTGCAAATTATTGTCCACCAGATGGCGACGGAAGACATTACACCGCAAATTATAGTGTAAACATTTGGTTAGGTACAGATAATACCGGAACTCCACTTTACACTTCCGAAACTCCAGTAACCGGTCAAAACAATGTTGGGGATTACTTCGCAGAACCTGCATGTTTCGTATTGCCTGCAAATGCAGATCTAAACGAAGCTTATTTATACTATGAGGTTACATTATTAGACTGGCCCGGTAACTATGGTACAGTTGCGCCTAACACAGTAATTTCAGGAGTATTGACCGCTCAGGATGTCATTGATAATTTCGATGGAGAGGATAAAGTCAACTTCGAACACTTGAGATTCAATTGTGACGATACTCCATGTCCTGATGGTGATGGTGACGGGGTTTGTGACAATGATGATAATTGTCCGGCAGTTCCTAACCCAGATCAGGCAGATAATGACCAGGATGGTATAGGAAACGTTTGTGACGATACTCCTGATGGAGACGAGCCTTGTGCTGCAAAAGGAGGAGACTCTGATGGTGACGGAATTTGTGATGACGATGACAACTGTCCTAATGATGCTAACCAGTATCAGGAAGATACCGATAATGACGGAATAGGAAACGTATGTGATGATACTCCGGGAGGTGACAATCCATGTGATGCCAGAGGAGGAGATTCTGATGGTGACGGAATTTGTGACGATGATGATAACTGTCCAAATACGTCAAACCCTGATCAGGATAACCGCGACGCAGATGCATGGGGAGATGTTTGTGACTTATGTCCAGACCAAGCCAGTGAAATGAATGAAGAGTGTCCAGAAATGGGAATGGGCTGTGATACAGCATATATGTTCGGTGATCAGGAATTGAATGATGACGCACTTGGTTATAATGGAAATAACTGGGGATGGGGACTTTATGTTGACGGTGTAGGCTTCGAAGAAGATTATTTCGTTGGAGATAATACCTGGGAATTCCCATTCTATGCTGGAGCCGGTCAGAATGATACTTCCAAAGGATGGCAAGCAGGAATTGTTCAGCTTGTACTGGGAGATGACGGAGTTACAGTACAAATTATTCTGAATGATGGAGTTACTATTGATGGTTCACACATTTGGATTTCCGAAGATGGATGGCCAGACAAACGTGCACCAGGACAGTTTAACTATAACTATAACGCAGAGAATTCCACCAAGCCACATAATTATGATGTAGAAGCACCTTTCTATCTTATAGTTCATGGAGGAGTATGTAATTAATAAACCTAATTCCTTTTCGGGGAAATAAATCCCCGAAAAGGAATAATAATGCCCCGGTTAATCCAGAGGCTTAAAAACAAAAAACTGTAATTAATTAACCATTCTAAATATTAATCTAAACCAAAAAATGTTATGAAAACACTTTCAAGCTACTTATGTTTAATTGCAATGATTGCATTAGTCTTTACGTCATGTAGTAAAGATGAAAGTACTGTCCCTGAGGATGGTACTGAAAAAGCCAGTCTGTCCTTTGGCGCAATCGTAAATGACCTTGCTAAAACCAGTGGAAACAAGCAATCCACAACAGATGATTTACCTCAATGTACAGATGATACTCCAGCCTATGTAGAAATAGTTCTTTCTCAAGGAGGAAGTGCTGTAGTGGGATCAACTGATGATCCTTTTAGAGTTGACCTTGTTGCCGGTCAGGTGTTTACTGAAGAAGTGCCGGAATTAGAATTGACACCCGGGACCTATTCCTTAGATCATTTCATGGTGTATAATGCTTCAGGAGAACTTATTTGGGTTTCTCCAAAAGGTGGAGTTTTAGCAGACTTTATTGATAATCCATTACCGTTATCTATCAACTTAGGTGCTGGCGTTAAAAAATATGTTGATGTTTCTGTATTATGTTATGATGATAGAGATGTAAATGAATATGGATATCAATTCTTTGATATAGATACCAATGAAGCGATTGAATTCTGTATTTTCGGTAACTATTGCCCACCTTCAGGAAGACACTATCCAGCAGAATATAGCGTGAGCGTTTGGTCTGGAACCAGTGCCGCAGGAACTCCGCTTTATACCAACGTTTCTAATGAAACCGGTTATTATGAAAACGGAGATTTCTATGCAGAGCCACTATGTTTTGCACTACCGGATAAGGAAGGAGAAGATAACTACTACTTTGAGATCACTTTAAAATCCTCTGATGAATATGGAGAGGTTACAGAAAGAGTAATTAGAGTAGGAGACATTACTGATGATGTGGTTAGAACCTTCTTTGATGGTGAAGACAATCTAGATTACTGGCACTTTAGAGAAGGTGAAGGATGTGGTGATGATTCCGCACCGATCTTCCAGGATCCAGAATCTGAAACAGAAATCTATTCTACATGTGCTTTCCCTCTAAATGACAGTAATTCCAAAGCGCTAACGTACCTTGAAGTACAGGGTAATATGGTTAAAGCAACAGTTTTAGCTGCAGGTGTTACACCAAACCAACAACATGCCCAACATCTTCATGGATTTGATAATGGAACTAACTCTACCTGCCCACCAGCAGAGGCAGATGAAGACGAAGATGGTTTCATCAGCCTGGAAGAAGGATTGCCTTATTATGGTGGTGTGAAACTAGCCCTTAGTAATGAAGACGATTCATTCCCTATGGCCAATGCATCCGGATTTTATACATACGAGAGAACATTTGACATAACAGGAATGGACCTTTCTTGGGAAGATCTTTCTGTAGTAGTTCACGGACGTGATGTAGAAGGAGCCTACAACGCCACTTTACCGGTAGCTTGTGGACAAATTTCTAATCTGGATTAAGTAATATAGACAGAGGCCGAAAGTTCCTCTTTTGGCCTCTTTTAAAAGAAATAAACAATTAACCATTCTAAATATTTATTAATCAAAAACCAATTATCTAATGAAAACTTTTAAGACCTATTTAAGCTTTGTGGCTATTTTAGCCTTTCTGTTTACTTCTTGTAGTAAAGATGGAGAAGTTTCAGAAAACCCCGAATCTAGTAAAGCTGCATTGTCCTTTGGCGCAATCGTCCAGGATCTTGCCAACAAATCAACCAATAAGCAGTCTGATGTAAGTGATTTACCGGCTTGTACAGATGACACGCCAGCTTACGTGGAAATCGTGCTTATGCAAGGAGATACTGAAGTGGTTGGAACCGAAGTTGAGCCTTTCCAGGTAGATCTTGTTGCAGGACAATTATTTACAAAAGAAGTTCCTGAACTTGAATTAGAGCCAGGGACTTATTCCTTAGAACACTTTTCAGTTTATAACGCCGAAGGAGACCTTATTTGGTTAGCTCCAAAAGGCGGAGTTCTGGCTGAATTTGTGGATAGCCCACTTCCTTTGGATATAAACCTTGGTGCAGGTGTGAAGAAATATGTTGATGTTTCTGTTCTGTGTTTCGATGATCGTAATGTAAACCAATATGGTTATATGTTCTTTGAGCTGGATATTAATAAGGCATTTGAATATTGCTTCTTTGCAAATTACTGTACTCCTGAAGGACGCCACTTCCCGGCAAGATATTCTGTAGATATCTCTATAGATGGAACTACATTATATTCTGGAGTAGTAAATACTACAGGAGTAAATAATGACGGAGACCTTTATGCTGATCCACTATGTTTTGCATTGCCAGATCTTTCTGAATATGCAGATGATGAAGAGTATATAGATTATACTGTAACTCTTTTAGACTGGACTGAAGAAGGAGGTTATGGAGATGTTGACCAGATGGAAATTTCAGGAAGCTTGAGCAGAGCTGAAATCATGGCCAACTTTGATGGAACCGATAATGTTGATTACGAACACCTAAGATTTGGATGTGATCAATAATAAGAAATAAGAGGAGGTTATATATCAACCGGTGGATTATCTGCCGGTTGATTTCCTCATTTATAAGAATTAACCATTCTAATTATTAATTAAAACTTTTTATTAACTATGAAAAAAATCAAATTTTACTTGAGTTTTTTGGCAGTTTTCGCACTGCTTTTAACCTCTTGTAGTAAAGATGAGGATTCTGGTGCTTCACCAGATTCTGATAAAGCGACATTGTCTTTTGGGGCAATTGTACAAGATCTTGCTAATAAGAGCACCAATAAACAGTCTGAGGTAGCAGATATTCCTGAATGTGTGGAAGATGCTCCCGCATATGTGGAAATTGTTCTCATGCAGGGAGAAAATGATGTAGTAGGTTCACTTTCAGATCCTTTTAGGGTAGACCTTGTTGCAGATCAGTTATTTACTAAAGAAGTTCCTGAATTGGAACTGGAACCGGGAAACTATTCATTAGAGCATTTTTCTGTATATAATGCTGAGGGAGATCTAATATGGATAGCTCCAAAAGGTGGTGTATTAGCTGAGTTTGTAGATAACCCGCTTCCACTAAATATTAACCTGGGAGCAGGAGTAAAAAAATATGTTGATGTTTCTGTATTATGTTATGATGATAGAGATGTCAATGAATATGGATATATGTTCTTTGAGCTAGACGCTAATCAGGCATTTGAATATTGCTTCTTTGCAAACTACTGTACACCTGAAGGTCGTCACTGGCCAGCAAGATTTTCTGTGGAGATATCTATAGACGGACAGGTTTTATATCCCGCAGCAGAAAATATTAACTATGTTGGACAATATGAAAATGGTGATTTCTATGCTGAACCAATTTGTTTCGCTCTTCCAGACTTAGATGAATATGCAGATGACGAAGCCTATATAGACTATGTACTTACTCTTCAGGATTGGGACGGAGCTTATGGTGACGTGGATCAATTGGTGATCGAAGGAAGCCTGAGCAGGAATGATGTCGTAGCTAATTTTGATGGCGAAGAAAACGTTTATTATGATCACCAAAGATTCGGATGTGATGATGGGGAGCAGCCTGTTGATTCGGATGGTGATGGTTTAGAGGATTCTGAAGATGAGTGTCCTAATGAAGCAGGACCAGCTGATAATGATGGTTGCCCCGTGGAAGAACCTGATGCTGATGGTGACGGAGTAATTGATACAGAAGATGAGTGTCCTAATGAAGCAGGACCAGCCGATAATGATGGTTGCCCTGTGGAAGAACCTGATGCTGATGGTGACGGAGTAATTGATACAGAAGATGCATGTCCTAATGAAGCAGGACCAGCCGATAATGATGGTTGCCCTGTGGAAGAACCTGATGCTGATGGTGACGGAGTAATTGATACAGAAGATGCATGTCCTAATGAAGCAGGACCAGCCTCTAATGATGGTTGTCCAGTTCAAGTAGCAGATTGTATTCCGACGCCTGTGTCAGGTTGTGATACATCCCAGTCTACGACTCTAACTGTCCAGGATGGATTTGTAATATCTCAAGAATTTTATGGAGATATTACCATTCAGGTAGAGGAATCTACAGGAAACCTAACTGTAGGTGTCACCCCTATTGCTCCATATGAGTTGACAGATCTACAAGTTTATATTGAGTCAGAAGCATTAGTGCAGTGTTTTACAACAACAGAGCCTAATGAAGGTGTTGCAGGAACAATTGAAGGAGATTTCGGAAATAGTGCTTTCGATGTAGAAGTGACCGTTAATTATTGTGACGTATCGAATTGATTTAAAAATGTAACTTAGTTCTTGAAAAGGCTGTTCTTTACTGAACAGCCTTTTTTATTTGTCCTCCTCTGTGGGGACTTTCTTAATTATACCCGTAAAAAGCTAATTTTATTAAGATTTTTCTTTCAAAACTTTGATTTTCAAAATGTTAAAGTTGAATTAAAATGTCTTAAAATAATATTAATTCTTATTTTTGACATCGTTAAGAGACACAATATTTCGATGAAAATATTATGCTTTAATACCTCTTTAGAGTATAAATCTGAGGAGTTTTTAAATTTTAAATTTTTCGAGCTCCAGTCTTAACAACCTAAATTTGTTAAAAATCTTATAATTAGGATTTTGGCACAGTTATTACAAGAATACTTGCAGCAATGAAAATTTAAGATTTCCTTTTGATTTCGGAAACCTTTCTTTAACGTAAATCAGATGACACTCGAAACCACAAATAATCAAAATAGTACAGATCTATTTACCCAAAATAGATCTCTTTTAAAAACAAAAAACCTACTTATGAAAAAGATGAAATTAGCTTATTTACTTCCGGCATTAGCTTTATTGGTGTCTTGTAGTAAAGATGATCCTAATGAATTAAATGAGATTGACGGAACCGAGACTGGTGTAGAAATAGTTGAAACAGAGTCTATGGCAGAGGTTGCCAATGCTGATGTTCCCGGAAATGTACGTGAAATGTTTTTTGGGGGACATAAAATTCCTGTAGAAGAATTTAATGGTGAGTATGTATATCAGGGAGATATTCTTTTACCAAAAGACATGGTTTCCGAGCAAGAAGTTCAGGTAGTATATGAAAGAGGGGAAGCGCCCGAGAATAAAAGTGTAGGCCGCACTTCAGCAAGATGGCCAGACAATACCGTATATTATGCAATAGACAGTAATTTAGATAATAAAACCAGGGTCTATGATGCTATTAAGCATTGGGAAGCCAAAACCAATATTCAATTTGTTGAAAGGACTTCGCAGTCAAATTATGTGTACTTCGTGAGCGGATCAGGTTGTTCCTCATATATCGGAATGATAGGAGGAAAGCAGAATATTACCCTTTCAAGCAGTTGTTCTACGGGTAACACTATACATGAAATTGGCCACGCTATAGGTTTATGGCATGAGCAAGCCCGTGTTGATCGTGACAATTATATCACTATTAACTACAACAACATTCAAAGTGGAAGAGAGCATAATTTCTACACTTATGCTCAACAAGGATTCGATGGGGCTGAATTTACCAATGCTCTTGATTTCGGATCAATCATGATGTACGGTTCTTATTCTTTTTCAAGCAATGGTCAGCCAACTATTGTTAAGAAAGACGGAAGTACCTTCAATATCCAAAGAAGCGGGTTATCTACAGGAGATGTAACGGGTATAAACAATATGTACCCATATAGCTCTGGTGGAGGTGAAACTCAAACTGAAATATATGTTAATGGAGAAACCTATTACATAAGTGGGTTAACCGTTCTTCGTTATCTGGATACCTGGTATTTCAGTACTAAATATGGATATAAGCGAGTAGAATTGATTAATGATAGATGGTATTGGGTTTAGGATCTCAATCTCCAATTATAAAAAAACCCGGCTCTGCGCCGGGTTTTCTATGTTTAAAAACCAACGGCAGTATCGTCGCCTCTATGATCTGCGCCGCCTTCCAATCTGCCGTCTTCCAGTTTCAAAATAGCATCAACCTTCCCCAGGATTCTTGAATTGCGCTCGTTTACTGTATATCCTTTAGACCTAAGTTTAGATAAAAGTAACTCATCAAATGATTCAGGTTCAAAAACCACTTCATCAGGTAGCCATTGATGGTGAAACCTTGGTGCATTCACCGCTTCTTGCATTCCTTGGTCAAATTCAGATACGTTTAAGAAGACCTGAAGTACAGAAGTAATAATGGTCGCCCCCCCGGGCGATCCCAGGACCATAAAAAGATCTCCTTCTTTTTCGATGATGGTAGGGGTCATACTGCTTAACATTCTTTTTCCCGGTTCAATCGCATTAGCTTGTGCTCCAATCAGCCCAAACATGTTAGGAACACCGGGCTTGGCGCTAAAATCGTCCATCTCATTGTTTAAGAAGAAGCCCAATTCTTCCGAGTAAAGTTTAGATCCATAAGCTCCATTCAGGGTAGTAGTTACCGAAACCGCATTGCCAAATTGATCCACTATTGAATAATGTGTGGTTTCCATACTTTCATACCCAGTGATCTTCCCTGGTGAAACTTCGGAAGAAGTCGTTGCTTTATCAAAAGAAAAATCCTTCATGCGACCGTGTAAATATTCCACACTTGTGAGGATTTCTGTGGGGACTTCCACAAAATCCGGATCGCCTAGGTAAAAACTTCTGTCTGCATATGCTCTTCGTTCAGCTTCGGTAATTACCTGAATAGTTTTCAAAGTGTTGTGTCCGAAATTACTTAGATCATAAGGTTCGATCATTTTCAGTATTTGCCCAAGCACAATTCCTCCACTTGAAGGGGGAGACATCGAAATGATCTTATAATCTTTAAAATCAACTTTTATCGGTTCCCGCCATCTTGCTTCATAATTGGCGAGATCTTCCAGAGTAATGATCCCATTATTATTTTTGATTAACTCCACGAGTATTTCAGCGATCTCACCTTTATAAAAAGCATTTTTACCGCCTTTGATCAATTCTTCAAGAGTTTTAGCCAAGGCTATATTTTTGATAGTATCCCCGGCTTTAAAGTTTTGTGCAAATAAGATGGTGTCCTGATTTACTTCCAGAAACTGTTGTTTGTAATTGGCTAAGGTAATTTCCTGTTTTTCAGTAATTTCAAAACCTCCTTTGGCAAGATCGATCACGGGCTGTAACAGTATGTCTATGGGAAGACTTCCGAATTTTTTATGAACTGCGAAGATCCCTGCTACCGTTCCCGGTACACCGACTGCCAGGCCTCCAAATCGGCTTTTTTGAGAATCCAACTCCCCATTTTCATCCAGATACATATCACGGTGAGCCTTCAAAGGAGCTTTCTCTCTATAGTCAAGGGCTCCGGTCTCTCCATCGGCTTTACGATAAACCATAAAACCCCCGCCTCCCAGGTTGCCGGCAAAAGGATAAACTACAGCCAGGGCCATTTCCGTAGCGATCATAGCATCAAAGGCATTACCCCCGTTTTTAAGAATTTCCAATCCAATTTTTGAGGCCTCTTTCCGCGCTGAAACTACCATGGCATTCTCAGCAACAATACCAAGGGGTTTAACTTCTTTTGGGGTATGAGTTTTACAGGAAATAAATAGCGCTATAAACGCTATTACAAAGAAATTTTTCATAAAAGTTTAAAGGGTGTTTAGTTTCTGAGTTGCGTAATCCTGAAGATCCGGGAAAAAGATATTGAACTCTTCCTCAAACAAAGAATAGTTTTCTTTAAGATCATTGATTGCGAGATCCATTTTTGATAGTCCTTTAGTACGCATATTCATTTGATATAAAATTTGCTTGATACCTGCGAGACTGGCGTAACTAAGAAGCCAGTTTTGTTCGATCATATATGGAAGTAATTTTTGGATAGGCTGAGGTAATACTGCATAGTTGTTCTTAAGCAAAACATAGAAATCAGCTATAAAAATTTCCAAAGAAGTATCTGAATAATCAGCCCAGTTTGCTGCCAGAAAATGGTCATAAAAAATGTCCACTATCACCGGGCTATAGTGGCTGTAATTTTTGTAAAGCCTTGCAGAACTTTTCCTTACCACAGGATGGGTGTCGGTATAAGAATCTATTGCGCGGTGCAATAAAATACCTTTTTGAATACCGGGAGGAAAATTGAGATATTTCTTCCCTTTAACCGGATCAGCGATAAAATTACCAATAACGATCTCCTTATTGGAACCGGAAAGAAATATATGGGCAAGAAAATTCATGCAGACTAAGGTAATGATTTGCGTGTTTAATTTTTGTTAAGTTTTGTAACTGCTTCAGAAGGCTTGTATATTTGTCACTCTTTCGAAAAATCACGAGACTTTTCCGAAGAAATTTTAGGAGGCATATCCTGAAAATAACTTAACTAAAAACATTTTTCATGACCTTAATAAAATCGATTTCCGGAATACGCGGAACAATCGGAGGGAAACCCTCAGACAATCTTACTCCTATAGACGCTGTAAAATTCGCTGCAGCTTACGGTACCTGGCTTAAAAATAATCACCCTTCAAAAACCCCAACAGTGGTAGTAGGAAGAGATGCGCGAATTTCGGGAGAGATGATCCAGCAACTGGTGATGAATACTTTGGTAGGATTAGGTATCAATGTGGTGGATCTCGATCTTTCAACCACTCCTACAGTAGAAGTGGCTGTTCCTATGGAGAAGGCTGAAGGTGGAATCATTTTAACTGCCAGTCACAATCCGAAACAATGGAATGCGCTCAAATTATTGAATGAAAAAGGAGAATTCTTAAGTGGTGAAGATGGTGCTGAGATCCTGGAAATTGCCGAAAAATCTAATTTTGATTTTGCAGATGTAGATTCACTCGGAAAAGTGACTTCAAAATCGGATTATATCGATATACATATTGAAGAAGTTTTAAAGCTTCCTTTAGTAGATGCTGAGAAGATCAAAGCTGCTAACTTTACAGTAGCGGTAGACGGTGTGAATTCCACAGGAGGAATTGCTGTTCCGCAATTATTGAAAAAATTAGGCGTGAATGTCATTGAACTGTACTGTGATCCAACAGGACATTTTCCACATAACCCTGAGCCATTAAAAGAACATCTAACAGAGATCTGTAACCTGGTAAAAGAGAAAGGAGCAGATCTTGGGGTCGTTGTTGATCCCGATGTGGACCGTTTAGCTTTTATAAGCGAGGACGGGGAAATGTTCGGAGAAGAATATACTTTGGTGGCTTGTGCAGATTATGTGCTCAACAAAACTCCCGGGAATACGGTGAGTAACCTGTCTTCTTCAAGGGCTTTAAGAGATATCACTCAAAAACATGGCGGTACTTATAGAGCAAGTGCTGTGGGAGAAGTGAATGTCGTGCAATTGATGAAAGATACTAATGCCGTTATTGGAGGTGAAGGAAATGGAGGAATAATTTATCCTGAATTACATTATGGAAGGGATAGTCTGGTAGGAATTGCCCTTTTCCTTACTTTTTTGGCTGAAAATAAAATGAAGGTTTCTGAGCTTAGAAAGTCATACCCGTCCTATTTCATGAGTAAAAATAAGATCGAACTTACTCCTGAATTGGATGTGGACAAGATCCTGGAAGAGATCGAGAAGAAGTATTCAGGGGAAGAAATCTCTACTGTAGACGGGGTGAAAATTGATTTTGAAAATCACTGGGTTCACTTAAGAAAGTCAAATACAGAACCAATTATTAGAATTTATACAGAAGCAGGAACTCAGTCTGAAGCCGATATGGTGGCTGAAAAAATGATTTCCGAAATCCAGGAGATCGTTAATCTTGTTTAATGATCACGACGTCAGAAGGGATGGGAGCATTTCTGTGCTTCCATCTTTTGTGCGTCCATAAATAATATTCAGGTGCCTTATTGATCTGGGCTTCCAACTCCTCAAAATACTTGCGGGTAATATCAAATTCAGGTTCTTTTGCCGCTTCGGTAGTAAGAGTCTTAAAAGTGGCAGAATAATACCCTCTTTTCACCTTTTCCACGTGCAGGTAGACCACCGCCATATCAAGGCTTCTTGAAAGTTTTTCGGTACCCGTAAACACCGGCACTGTCATTCCCATAAAATTGGCCCAGGCCCTGGTGCGGCTCAGTTTTGGTGATTGATCAGCGATCATCGCATACACACCCAAAATTCCGTTTTCCTGATTTTCAGTAATGGTTTTAGTCGCTTTGGAAGTAGAGATCAAAGTACCGTCATACCTTCCGCGGATATCTTTCACCAATTTATCAAAATGCGGATTTTTTATCTTTTTATAAATTCCGAAGGCCTTATAATCAAAATCGTAAAGTTGCAGGGAGTTCATCCATTCATAGCTGGCGTAATGTCCGCAGGCAACAATGATACTTTTGTTCATTTCCTGAATTTTTTCGATCTCCTCCAGGTTGGTGAATTCAAAGCGTTTTTTCAATTCGGAATTTGAAATGGAAATACTTTTTATCATTTCCAGGAACATATCTACCATATGCTTGTAGAACTTCTTGCGAATGATGGTTTTTTCTGCGGAAGACTTTTCGGGAAAAACCAGATCCAGGTTCTCATCAACAGTTGCTCGACGATACCTGGCAATATGATAAACTATAAAATAGACCACATCTGAAACCATGTAAAAAACCCGGAAGGGTAAAACCGAAATTAGCCACAGAATAGGGTAGGCCAGCAAGAAAACTAAACGCTGCATGCAGAAAAATTTAGGCAAATATATGCTATATTTGGCACTAAACAGAACCATATATGGGAGATTTAAACCTGGTGACGATTGTGATAATTGCCGCCAATATTTTAGTTTCATTTAAAGGATTTAATGACAGAACATTTTTTGAACGCTATAAATTCAATTCTTCAGCAGTAAAAAGAGGAGAGAAGTTCCGGATCTTTTCTTCAGGTTTTCTTCATGTAGATACCGGCCATCTCTTCCTGAACATGCTTACCCTTTATTTCTTTGCCGATGTGGTGATCGATTCTATGGGAAGCTTAGGGTTTTTGCTGATCTATCTTGCAAGTCTGCTTTTAGGAAATCTACTTTCCTATTATTTTCACAAACACGATTACAGTTACAACGCTGTTGGCGCCAGCGGCGCGGTTTCCGGAATTATCTATGCTGCTATTCTGCTTTATCCAGATATGAGTTTATACCTTTTCCTGATCCCTATACCAATTCCGGCTTACGTTTTTGGAATAGGATATATGTTGTATTCTATTTATGGAATGAAAAAGCAACTTGGGAACATTGGGCATGACGCTCATTTTGGAGGAGCAGTAGGAGGGTATATCTTAACCTTGGTGTTGGCTCCCTGGATTTTTTCTGATCATCTTCTAATGGTTATCCTCCTGGCAATTCCTATAATATTGTTATTTTTTCTTCAAAAAGCAGGAAAAATTGGGTAACTGGCATTGTAATTGTAAAAATCAAAAACTAAACCAGTTTTATTATGAAAAAATTACTAATAACCGCATTATTTTTTGTTTTTATCACAGGAGCTGCGCAGGAGACTCCTATTTCACTTGTTAACGTAACTGGGAAAGGTACTGTTAAGGTGGTGCCGGATGAAGTCCTCATTAATGCCAGGATTGAACATACCGGAAAATCTCCTAAAGAGGTAAAGGCTCAAAATGACAAAGTAGTCAATGAAATTATTAAGTATCTGAAGTCCCAGGACATTCCTTCCAAAAATTTTCAGACCGAATATATCAGGCTGAGCAAAGACTATAATTATAACTCAAAGGAAACTTTTTATTCTGCGAATCAAGCCATTTCAATAAAGCTCGAGGATCTCAGTAAATATGAGAAGATCATGAGCGGCTTATTAGAATCTGGTCTTAACAGGATCGATGGGATCATGTTTCAATCCTCTCAGAAAGAGGAGTTAGAATCTCAAGCACGCAAAAATGCCGTTTTAGACGCTCAGAAAAAGGCAAAGGAATTAGCTAATGCTCTGGGGCAGGATATTGGGAAAGCGCAGTCGATAAGCGAAGCGGGAGGTGGAAATTATCCACAACCTATGTACAAGGCCGCGATGATGGATGTAGCTCAGGAAGAATCAGAAGAAACCATTGCTCCAGGCGAAATGGAGATTACAATAAGAGTAAATGCTGCTTTTGTATTGGAATAAATTAGAGACTTAAATTAAGACATGAAAAAAGCGCCTTTTTCAAGGCGCTTTTTTTTATGAGTTATTCTAAAAGGTGATTATTTTGAGTCATCATTTAAAACTTCAGCGACTTTTGTCTCCAATTGTTCTCCTCTTAAATTCTTTGCAATGATCTTCCCTTCTTCATCAAGGAGAAATGCGGCAGGTATCGCTCTTACACCATAAGAAGCAGCAATAGGGTCTTGCCAGAACATTAAATTAGAAACGTGGTTCCATTCTCCAAGATTGTCCTCCTGGATGGCTTGAAGCCATTTATCTTTTTGACCCTGTCTGTCTAGTGAAACCTGAATAATATTGAATCCTTTATCGTGGTATTTTTTGTAAACGTTCACAATATTAGGATTTTCAACACGACATGGTTTGCACCAGGACGCCCAGAAATCTACTAAAGTAACCTTTCCTAAAACATCTTTTAAAGCCAGTTGTTCTCCATCAGGAGTTTCGGCACTAAATTCAGGAGCTATGCTTCCAATATCAGTTCGGCTAAGGTTTTTCAGGTTTTGATCCAGCATTTGTGCTAAAGACAATTGTTTAACTTCAGGAGATAAACCATCAAAAAGCGCTCTAAGTTCAGAGCTAGAATACATTTTTGTGTTCACCATATCCTGTAATACCATTACAGAAACAATAGAGTTAGGGTTTTGTTCAACCAGCTCTTTTTTGTTGATTTTGTCATTCTCAGAAATTTCCTGCTGAGTAATTTTTAACTCCTCCAGCTTGGCAGTGTCTTTAGAAGTAAAAGCCTGTCTCATTTCATTTCTGGCTTTTCCCATTTTTTCATTGGTCTCCCTGATCTTAGTCATATAACCATAAAGAACTTCATTGTCCTTGCCTCCGGTAACTTTTGAAGCATAAAGACTGTCAGGATAGATCTCGAAAGAGATTGGAGTATTATCAGCTATATATAAAACATTCCCTCTGGCGCCATCCATGGTCAGGAAACTAATTGAAGGCACTTCTTTTTCGGGTAGATCAAGTTCAAACTTTCCATCTACCACTTTTACAGTGTCAGTGACCACAGTTTGAGTATTCGTATCGTTCAATTCAGATACATAGATATTTTGACCTTCGGTGGCGTTTTCTACCGTTCCGCTTATTACATAGCCTTCTTTATCTTCTTCACAAGAAGCAAGCATAGCTAGTACAGAAAGCATTAAAATTTTACGCATAATTGTTATGTTTTTTTGCAAAAATAAGGAACTCCCGTTAGTGGCAACCCTTAAACCCATAAATTATTGTTAATGTAGTTTGAAGGTAACCTCTTACTTGATAAAATCTTTAATTTTAATCTATGAAGAATCAAAAAGAGTTCCCCCTTGATATAAGGATCAGCTTTCATAAGATCACTCAATTATATCAAAAACAACTGGAAAAGGAGACCAGTACTATCTCCAAAGAATACCTCGAAAAGATGCTGGATTATGTTTCGGAATTCCCGGCTCTTACCGAGGGTATTGATAATAGTGATGATATAGTCAAATATAAGGATCCAATAAAGATCCTTATGAAAGACCTTTTTCCGGAGATCCTTTCCGATAATCAGATAAAGGCCATCTCTATTCCTTTTCATAATTTGATCTTCAACTCAACTACCCAGTTCAGAGAAATTCTGAAGCATGCGGGAGAGGACTTTAATCTCTCTATGCGGAACCTTAATCAGGACCTGGATTATATCTACGGATGCATAATGATCCTTAACACCTATTACGGTTATGATATTGATTTTTCACGTCCCTTATATTATGATATTCCAGACGAAAATGACATTTTAAGACATTATCGTATAGATCTGAATTCTGATTTTGTCCACATTGAACCTACTGAGAGGTATAAAGAAATCATAGAGGAAGATGTTGACAGCCTTTTGGAAAACATTGAGGATATAGATCTCTGGAAGGAGAAATTCCCTCCCAATAGTTGGTTGTTCAAAGGGTTTACTGTGATAAGTCTCACAGATGTTACCGTCGATGATGCCATTTCAGATCTTAAAACGACCTTACTTCAAAGAAATTCTTCCGGGAAGGAAGAGATCCAAAAATTTGAGGAGATCTTTAAATCCATTTATCGGATCCCTGATCTTAAAGTAGGCTTTACTCTATATAATGAACAGGAGTCCAGATTTGAGAAGATGGGAGGGAGAGGCACTACCAGTTTTCTTCTAGACTCTGAAGAAGCTTTGGATTGCCAGGCAGCGATGGGACCTGAAGCTTTTGAGGCCTTATTAAAGGAGCATAAATATTTCACTATTTCTAACCTGGATAAATATTCAAGTTCTCACCCGGACAATTTACTGTCAAATAATCTGATCTCCAAAGATGTCAAAAGTGTGATCCTGGCACCAATTGCGAAAAACGATACTTTACTGGGAGTTTTGGAGATCGTTTCTTCCAGAAAGAATGAACTGAATAGTGTCAATGCCACAAAACTTGAGGATATTCTACCTTATATTATTACGGCGGTTGAACGCAATAAATCTGAATATGAGAACAGGATCAAGGCTGTGATCCAGAGTGAATGTACCTCTATCCATCCAAGTGTACTATGGATCTTTGAAAAAGAGGCCCGTAAATTTATCAGGGATCTTGATGAAGACGGATTAGCTTCATTCAAAGATATTTCCTTTCAGGATGTCCATCCTTTATTCGGGCAGATAGATATTGTAGCTTCTTCGGAAGCCCGTAACGATGCCATTCAGCGAGATCTGTTAGAACAGCTTCAGTTTATCAAGGAAATTGTAGACGACGCTCAAAACCTCGAAAAACTGGATATTTATAAACAGATCAAATTTAGAATAAAGGAATTCGAGGATGAATTATCAGAAAGTCTGAACGCCTCCAGTGAACAAAAAGTGTTTAACCTTCTGCAACGGGAGATCAATCCGGTATTAGATCATGTGGAGAAACAATCTCCCGCCCTTCAGGAGAAAATAAAGGAGTACCGTAAAAAGATTAATTCAGAAACAGGTGTGATCTATAATCACCGGCAAAATTATGATGAGGCGGTACAGCAAATTAACCGTACCATGTCCCGTTATATTGACCGGAAACAAATAGATGCGCAAAAGATCTATCCACATTATTTTGAGCGCTACAAAACCGATGGGGTTGAGCATAATATTTATATAGGAGCATCGCTTACTAATTCGAATGAAAAACCTTTTGACGAAGTTTACCTTTATAACCTGAGACTTTGGCAATTGAGTACCATGATTGAAATGGAAAATCGTTTTTACCAGATTCAGGAGAATATGCCTTTAAAACTTGAAGCTGCCTCGATGATCCTGGTATATAATACGACCCTTTCTATCAGGTATAGAATGGATGAGAAACAGTTTGATGTTGACGGCACCTACAATGCCCGGTATGAGGTGATCAAAAAGCGAATTGACAAGGCTTTTATCAAAGGAACCGAAGAAAGGGTCACCCAAAAAGGTAGGATTGCGATCATTTATTCTGCTCGAAGTGATGAAAGGGAATACCTGAGATATATTAAATACTTGCAATCTAAAAATTATCTGGGATCAAATGTTGAGCTTTTGGAACTTGAAGATGTGCAGGGTGTAATAGGATTAAAAGCTATTAGAGTAGAGGTGCTGTATCACCTGGCCGATGAGAATTCTCATGAAGAAGTTATTACCTATGAAGACCTGGTTGAACAATTAAAGTAAGTAGTAGGTAATAATAAAGCTTAAGACAGAAAGGATAATACCTATCATAAAAATGGTGTAGGTTATCCTTAGTAACTTATACTTTCTGTTGAGGACAATTCCCAGCATGTAGAGGTCTTTCATTAAAGATTCATATACGAAAGTTTGCTCTTCAAGGATTTCGTGCATGGCCCACTCAAACTGCTCATAAGGCATGCGATGGAAATTTCCGAAAAACAGCACATTTACATCCCCATTTTTAACCTGCTCCCTGGTAAATTCTCCACTGGTCACATTTGGTCTGGTGGACATTACCGCACCTACAATAGAGGCTACACTAAATACCATTAATATTAAGGTAGGGATCATTAAAGTCTTGTTTTCAGGAGAGTCAAGGTCTGGGATTATGTTGGCAATAGCCAGGGAAATAATGATCGCATTCACCGAAAGCAGGATGTTCGCTTTAGTATCCGCAATATCACTAAGCTTTAGGTGGTTTCTCATAGTAACCCTGAACAGGGTTTGAATTCCTCTGTCAGGGCTTTGATCTTTATATTTAACCTTTAAACGTGCCTTAGCTTCTTCTTTAGCTAATTTTTTCTTTGACTTTTTTTCTTTCTTAAGTAGGGAAAGGAGGTTCTCATCCTTTTTCTCTTTCCAGTTCTTTAATGCGTATTTTGTGTAATACTGGTGTTTTGTTGTAAATAACTCTATGTTTTGCTCGATCCATTCTTGTGCACCGTAATTCTTAATATGATTTAGCCGAAGCTCCTGCCTTAAGAACTCACTGGTTTCACTGAAGTAATCCTTCGCTAAATGAGAAGTGTCAGCGTCCTTGATAATCTTTTCCAAAACATCAGTTGGTTCGTGATCCATTTTGGTAGCCATGATACACCTGCTAACTTCCTTGATCAGTTCCTGATCGGCTCCATTTTCAGAGAGCCAGGTTTCTGCGATCTCCGCACTTTTTTCTTCATGACCCTCATAAGTTTTGGTATAACCGGTATCATGAAGCCAGGCTGCGAGCATTAGTGTTTCCTGTTGTTTAACACTAATTTCAGATTTTTCGGTTAATAGTTTAGTACTTTTAGCTACCCTTTGAGTGTGTATGAAATTGTGATAAATGAAAGTGTTTGGTAGATCATCGCGAAATAGTTTCAGTACAAATTTCTCGGCTTTTTCAACAAGGGCTGTCATTCAGTATAGAAGTTAGTTTAACGCCAAATTACAAAAAAATCGCCCCAATAGAATTGTATGGAAAAAAATAACATATTTCTAACACTGTTAGTTTTTATAGTGTTTTCAGCCTGTTCAACGTATAATACTCCAAAGTATAAAGACGGGGAGCCAAAAGAAGATTTTGGGTATCCGCAAGACAAAAATATTGAGAAATCTTTTTATTTATTAGGAGATGGAGGTTATTCAATTCCCGGAGGAACTTCGGAAGGATTATTAGCCTTTAAAACATATCTGGATTCTGTGAAACAGGTTGGAAATTACACCATCTTTCTCGGTGACAATATTTATCCTGACGGAATGGATAAAGAAGGAGCTCCTGATCGAGAGAGAAGTGAATATAGGATAGATGCCCAACTTGATGCCGTTGAAGGATATGATGGGGAAATCATCTTTATTCCGGGGAATCACGATTGGTACAATGAAGGGATTCCCGGCCTTAAACGTGAAAAGGAATATTTAGAGGAATCTCTCGAACGTGAAGATGTCTTGCTTCCTGAGCCCGGATGCCCTCTAAAAAGTATTGAGATTTCAGATAAAATCCAGCTTATTATCCTTGATTCCCAGTGGTATCTTACAAATTGGGATAATCATCCAACAGTAAACGATAACTGTGAAATAAAGACCAGAGAAGCCCTGCTTCTGGAAGTGGAAAGTGAACTGAAAAAGAATCAGACCAAAACGGTAGTTTTCGCAATTCACCATCCACTATATACTAATGGTGTTCATGGTGGTTCATATAATTTTAATCAGCATTTATACCCTTCTCAAAAGAAGATCCCGGTTCCTATATTAGGCTCTCTTGTCATGCTTATCAGGACCAGTGGCGGGGTTTCTATTCAAGATACCCAAAACCTACGTTACAAAACTCTGGTTCAAAGACTGGAAACCATCACTAAACGTTGGGGTAATGTGGTTTTTGTCTCAGGTCACGAACATAGTCTTCAGTATATAGAAGAAGACGGTATCAAACAGATCGTTTCAGGATCTGGTTCCAAAGCTTCTTATGTGAACCTTAGTAGTAATGGGCTTTTCGCCATTGAAGGGCAGGGGTTTACCGTACTTGACGTTTTTGAAGATGGTTCGACCTGGGTAAGCTACTACGGAAGCTTTGACAGTAAGCCGAAACTTCTCTATCAAAAAGAGGTTTTTGAGGCTCCTAAACCATTTAATATAGACACGCTTCCTAAAACCTTTCCTAAGTATTTTGAAGCATCAGTGTATAAACCCGAAGAAACCGATAAAACCGATGTTTATGAAAGTGTTTGGGGAGATCGATACAGAGAGATCTATGGAACAAAAATAAAAGCTGAAGTTGTTGACCTGGATACCCTTTTTGGAGGACTGGAAGTAGTTCGAACCGGAGGTGGGCATCAAACCCGGTCTTTAAGATTTAAGGATAAAAATGGCAGGGATTACAATCTTAGAGCCATCAAGAAAAGTGCCGTTCAATTTCTGCAGACAGTAGCCTTCAAGGATGCTTCGGTAGAATCTGATTTTAAAAATACCATTGCAGAGAATGTGATCGAAGATTTCTATACCTCTGCTCATCCTTATGGGTTCATGGTGATTCCAACTCTTTCGCAAGCAGCAGGAATCTATCATACCAATCCTAAATTGTACTACGTTCCGAAGCAAAAAGCTTTAGGACCGTATAACAGGGAATATGGAGATGAATTATACATGATCGTAGAACGGCCAGAGGAAAACTGGACCGGCTATGAATCATTTGGTGCTCCAGATCATGATATCGAAAGTACTTCGGGGGTATTTGAGCGTTTACGAAGAGATGAGAAATACACCCTGGACGAAGCCTCTTATATTCGAGCTCGTGTTTTTGATATGTTAATAGGAGACTGGGACAGGCATCAGGATCAATGGCGATGGTCAGAATTTGAAGATGAGGAAGGCAATCATACCTTCAGGCCAATTCCGAGGGATAGAGACCAGGTATTTTCCAATTTTGACGGAGCTTTCCTTGCTACTCTACGTGGTTTGACCGGGATAGCGAACCAATTCGCCCTTTACGATGAAGACATTCTTGATGTGCGTTGGTTCAATTCTGCCGCGCTGGGTCTTGACCGCAGTTTGCTTCAAAATACAGGGAGAGAAGAATGGATAAAACAGGCTGAATTTATTCAGCAGCATGTTACGGATGAAGTTATTGAAGAGGCATTTTCTAAATTACCTCCCGAAACCAAGGGGGAATCTTCGGAAAGTATCATGAAAAAACTGAAAGGTCGAAGGGGAAATATCGTTGACATCGTAAAAAGATACTACGAAGTTTTAGCTAAAAATTCGATCGTTACCGGGACAGATAAGGATGATCACATTTTGGTTGAAAGGCTTTCAGAAGGAAAGACAAAGGTCACTGTGTATCGAATAAAAGACGGTGAGAAAGCTGATGTTGTAAGTTCTCGAGTGTATGAACCTGAATTTACTGAAGAGATCTGGGTGTATGGTCTTGATGATGATGATATTTTTGAAGTAATAGGCGTAAGTGAAGCTCCAATTCGTACTCGGCTCATAGGGGGGCAGAATAATGACATTTATCGTATCGAGCAAGGGAAGAATCTGTTTGCATATGATCAGCAGTCAAAGCCCAATACCGTTGAGAAAAATATAGGAGGAAAAATCACTTTTACAGATGATTACGAAGTAAATGTATTTGATAAGGACCGAAAAATATATTCTTCTACCAGGATCGTTCCGGCTATTGGATACAATCCGGATGACGGAATGAAAGTAGGTCTTAGGGCATCTTTTACCAAATTTGGCTTCCGAAGAAACCCTTATACGGTGCAACATAGTTTAAGTGGTGGGTACTATTTCGCTACCAAAGGTTTTGATGTCTATTACGATGGGGTATTCGCTAATGTATTTGGAGATTACAATTTGGCTGTAGGAGGGCATTTTACAAGTCCGGCGTTCACCCGTAACTTCTTTGGTTATGGTAATGAAACTAAAAATCCTGAAGATGAATTGTCGAAAGATTATAACAGGATTCGTTTAAGTAGAGTTGGAGGAGAGATAGGCGTTGTTCGTGAAAGCCCTTTCGGAAGTTTCTTTAAATATATGGCCAGTTTTGAAGGAGTGGAAGTTGAAAATACTGAAGATAGATTCATAAGTGAAGAATATTCAAGAGATAAGAACATTTTTGAAAGGATCTATTACTTTGGGCTTGAAGGGACATACCGGTATGAAAGTTATGATAACGTGTTAAATCCTACTAACGGAATGAAATTCGAACTAAATGTAGGAGGGAAAATGAACGCTCGTGAAACAGAAGAAGTATTCGGATATATTAAACCTTACCTCGGATTTTATCGCTCCATAGGAAGGGCGCAAAAATTTGTGCTTAATCCGCGAATTCAAGCAGAGATAAATATAGGTGATGATTTCCAGTTTTATGATGCTGCCACCCTTGGAGCGAATAATGGATTAAGAGGGTTTAGACTTCAAAGATTTACCGGTGAAAGCGCTTTCGCTACCGGGGCAGATCTTCGTTATTCTTTTGACCAATTCAAGACTCCAATTTTACCGATTCAGATTGGTGTATTTGCAGGATATGATGTTGGGAGGATCTGGCAGGATGGTGAGAATAGCAGTATTTGGCACGACAGCTATGGAGGAGGTTTCTGGATAACTAGCGCACAGGCAATAAGCGGTAGATTTAACTTCTTTAGTGGAGGAGAAGGTTGGCGATTCAGTTTTGGATTCGGACTTAATTTCTAAAATATAAGAATAGAATATGGCATTTAAAAAGCTCCCGAAATGGGAGCTTTTTAAATATTTAATCTTTTGGGGAAGAATTATTCAGAAGACTTTTCGATCCCTAGAGTATTACTAAAGTCAATTGTTCGTATAGGGAAAGGAATGTTTATCGCCTTTTGATCAAAGACTTTCTTAATGGTAATAATCGCCTCACTTTGTGCAATGAGAATTTCTTTTTTGGTTCTTGCATTTGTCCAGAATCTTACAACAAAATTAATAGAGCTGTCACCGAATTCCTGGTACATGAACTCGACTTCCTCATTAGTGGAAGGCGGGTAAAGACTTTGGATGGTTTCGATCGTAAGATCTTTTACCTGTTCAAGATTTGAATTATAGCTTACACCACAACTAACCATTACCCGGGATCGTGGAGTTCGCGAAAAATTTTTAAACGGAGCATCGATCACCTGGGAATTGGGAATGATAACAATATTATTATCGGCTTCTTTAATTTTTATACTTCTCAGGCTAATTTCAATCACTTTCCCGGCATATCCATTATTTTCGATCCAGTCTCCAATTTGTAATTCCGGAAGGAAACTTAATAGGATACCTGAAAAGGTATTATTGAGCGTCCCTTGCAAAGCCAGACCTACTGCTAATCCTACAACACCGGCACCGGCCAGGACAGAGGTTAGCACGGTATTAAGGTTCAGTAAACCAAGAGCAACAAAGAAACCAATTGCAATGACAAGAACTTTGACGATCTTAATAGTGATCTCCCTTATCGAATCCTGTTTGACTTTAAATTTCAGAACACTGCTTAGGATCTTTCCTATGTATTTGGCTGCTACAATAAAAAGAATAAATACAAGGACGGCCAAAAGAAAATTAGGCAAGCTTAGGATTAAAGAATCCATCCACATGCCTAATTTTTCCCAGACTCCCTGAAGGGAATCATTAATATTAAAGTCTTGTGCCATCCATTAAAATTAAACCGGCTTATGCTGATCTGAAGTTTTCATTTTCCAGGCATCAAGCATCCAGCTGGTCTTTTCTAGTTCTCGAATGTAGCCTCCTATAAGGTCAATAGTTCCTTCATCATCGCCTTTCCCAGCTACTTCAACGACTTTACGCATTTGTTTCAGCAGGGTGCCGTGATCCTCAAGCAAGTTCTTGATCATTTGAGAATCTGAAATATCCGATTTTGATTCCTTTAAATTCGAAAGTTCAAGGTACTCACTCAAATTACTGGTAGGCTGATAACGCAGGGTAAGTATACGCTCTGCGATTTCATCAACTTTTATTTTGGCATCGTCATATAATTCTTCAAATTTCTCATGAAGATCGAAGAAATTTTTTCCGATTACATTCCAGTGATAATTCCTAAGTTTTTGATAATATAAATGAAAATCTGCTAGAAGAACATTAAGTTCTTTGACGGTGTTAGAAGTTTTCTTTTCGTCTAATCCTAGATAACTCATAGTTTTAAATTATTGGTTTTTAAATTTCTATTCGAAAATACAATAGTTTAGCGTAAAAACCCAAATAATTCGGGGCTTTTCTTATTCTGAGATAGGACGATTTCTCTTCGCGTTCAATTTATTCATCATTTCATCGGAAACCTGACCGCTTGAATAACCATATCCATCAACAAGCACACCTTTATGACCACTTGAAGTTGTTATGGCGTAAAGAATGGCATTATCTGAAGGATTGGATTCCCCTTCAAATCTAAAGACCTGATCAATAGTGAATTCATCGGGTCCTAATTTTTCATTCTTGGATTTTATCTCCAAATGTTCGTCAAGTAGATTAAAGTCTTCATCATAACCTTCTTCAGTTCTTAGCATATTTATTGTCTCAGACAATGTTCCCTTCTGTTTCATGTTTAATTGTTTAGATGATTCAGTTTAAATTACGGTGGTAGTATCGGCTTTGCAAATACACCTGAAACCTTTAGTAAAATTTTAACTAGTCATGATTTTCCTTGTTTTTCTTTCCACTAAAAAGACTGATAGGTAATACTAAAAGGATAAAAAAGTACCATCCGGTAACTAGTCCTATTATTGTAATTAAGGCTGCCAGAATGTAAAACCAGTGGGCTTTTAAAAAGTTCATTAGATTGGAGATTTTTCAGAATTTAAAAAAAATGGGGCTAATAAAATATTTTCAAACCTTAATTTTATCGGGCTTTACTACATTTGTAATTAAACCTGGAATTGTCTTATGAAAAATCGCATTACCCTCAAGGAACTAGCTAAACTGTTAAACGTTTCGGTGTCAACCGTTTCCAAGGCTTTAAATGATAGTGCTGAAATTAGTCCTAAAACGATCGTTCGGGTTAAGGAACTTGCGGCTCTTCATAAATACAGGCCAAACCCTACTGCGGTGAACCTAAAAAGCAGTAAAAGTGGAACAGTGGGGGTGATCATACCAAATATTGCAAATTCTTTTTTTGCGAAGGTGCTTTCAGGAATCGAGGCTCAGGCACAAAAAGATGGTTTGCAGGTTATCACTTACATATCAAATGAATCGCATGAGCGGGAAAAGCAGATCACCGAAATGTTGGCTTCAGGTTTTGTTGATGGAGTTCTTTTAGCAATTGCTGAAGAAACCCAGCGTAAAAAAGATTTTGAGCATATAATAAACCTTATTGACTATAATCTTCCTGTTGTTTTATATGACCGTATTGATTTTGATATGAAGGTGGATAAAGTAGGTATTGATGACCAAAAAATATTTTATGATGCTACCAAATACTTACAATCCCTAGGAAAGAAAAAAATAGGTATAGCCACCACGATACATCATATGGGCGTTGGGAAGCTAAGGATTACCGGCTATAAAGAAGCACTTGAAAGTAAAGATGATTTCTTTATCGCAAACTCGGCAAACCCTGAAAGTTTGAAAGCTAAGTTATTAGATCTTTTACTTAATAAAAAGGTGGATGCATTGCTTTGCAGTGATTTCGATAGTACTTTAATGACTCAGCGGTTAGCCTATGAAAATAATATAAGGATTCCTCAGGATTTAAAAATTATTGGATTCATAAATTCTGAAATCGCTGAATTTCTTACTCCTTCTATTTCTTATGTTAATCAGAATGCTGCTAAAATTGGGGAAACTGCCATGGAGATACTTTCTAAAAGGATAAACAATAAACTTGAGCCTTCTAAAAAGGAAGTTGTTATTGATTCACTTGTGGTTCATTTAGAGTCTACATCAAAATCTTAAAAGAAGTAAGCATTAAGGACTCTCAGGGCCTTAAAAGATTAATATTTCATCTTTAAGATTAAATTAGGATTTACCTTACAGGGAAATTTTATCTTTGGGTTTAGAACGATTAACCAACCCAAATTTGTCTTAATGAACAACCCTCAGTTTGAAGTCCTTCAATCTGCAAAAATTTTAGTTACAGGAGGAGCAGGCTTTATAGGATCCAATCTCTGTGAAGCCCTTTTAGAACTAAAGGCAACGGTAGTATGTCTGGATAATTTCTCCACGGGAAAACGTGAGAATATTTCCGGTATAATGGAACACCCTAACTTTACCTTATTGGAAGGGGATATCCGAAACCTGGAAGATTGCCATAGTGCAGTAGCCGGTGTAGATTTTGTCTTGCATGAAGCGGCATTAGGTTCGGTGCCTCGATCCATTAATGACCCTATTACCAGTAATGAGGTAAATGTCTCCGGTTTCCTTAATATGTTAGTTGCGAGCAGGGATGCAAATGTCAAACGCTTTGTGTATGCTGCCAGTTCCTCTACTTATGGAGATTCTGAAGCTCTGCCTAAAGTGGAGGATGAGATAGGAAAGCCTTTATCACCTTACGCCATCACCAAATTCGTAAATGAGTTATACGCCGATATTTTCCATAAAACATATGGTTTTAATACCATAGGGTTGCGGTATTTCAATGTCTTCGGAAGGAAACAGGACCCAAACGGGGCATATGCCGCGGTAATTCCAAAATTCGTCATGCAATTTATGAATCATGAAAGTCCCGTAATTAATGGTGACGGCACCTATTCCCGTGATTTTACTTACATCGATAATGTGGTCCAAATGAATCTTTTAGCGTTGACCACATCCAATGAAGAGGCTTTGAATGAAGTCTACAACACCGCTGTAGGAGACAGGACAGATCTTGTACAACTCACCCAATTACTGAAAAAATATCTTTCAGAATTTGACCCTAAGATCAAAGAGGTAGAGGTGAAACATGGTCCGGAAAGAGCAGGTGATATTCCACACTCTTTGGCTTCAGTAGAAAAAGCAAAAAAACTAATGGGTTATGACCCTAAATATAAAATTGAAGATGGCCTGAAACAAGCTGTTAGCTGGTACTGGGAGAATCTTTGATCAAACACTTAATTTCAATAATGACAGATAAAAAAATCGCCGTAATAGGCCTGGGTTATGTAGGACTGCCACTGGCACGCCTGTTTGCAACAAAATATCCGGTAATAGGATTTGATATAAATAGGAAGAGAGTAGAAGAACTTCGTACAGGTGTAGACAGCACTTTAGAGGTTGAAAATGAGGTTTTGCAAGATGTACTTTTGCATGAATCTCCAATTTCTGACGGATCAGAAAAGAACGGACTTTATTGTTCCTATGAACTGGAAGACATTAAAGATTGTAATTATTACGTGGTAACCGTACCTACACCGGTGGATAAAAATAATCGCCCCGATCTTACCCCGCTTTATAAATCAAGTGAAAGCGTTGGAAAGGTGTTAAAAAAAGGAGATATTGTGATCTATGAATCCACTGTCTACCCAGGGGCCACCGAAGATGAATGTGTGCCCGTCCTGGAAAGAGTTAGCGGACTCAAGTTTAATGAGGATTTTTTCGTGGGTTATTCTCCAGAGAGGATCAACCCGGGAGATAAAGAGCACACCGTAGAAAAGATTTTAAAGGTAACGGCCGGATCGACGCCTGAAGTAGGTCAAAAAGTTGATGAACTATATGCTTCGGTTATTACTGCCGGGACTCATTTGGCTCCAACCATAAAGGTTGCCGAGGCCGCTAAAGTTATAGAGAATTCACAGCGGGACATTAATATCGCTTTCGTAAATGAATTGGCTAAGATCTTTAACATGATGGATATTGACACCCAGGATGTACTGGAAGCTGCCGGGACCAAATGGAATTTCCTTCCATTTAAACCAGGTTTGGTAGGTGGCCACTGTATTGGGGTTGATCCATATTACCTGGCTCAGAAAGCCCAGGAAATTGGCTATCACCCTGAAATTATCCTTGCTGGTAGGCGCATGAATGATAGTATGGGACATTACGTAAGTAGTGAAGTGGTAAAACTCATGTTAAAGAATGATCTAAAAGTCAAAGGTGCCAACGTTCTGGTATTAGGGATCACGTTCAAAGAAAACTGTCCCGATGTAAGGAATACTAAAGTGGTGGATGTTGTCAAACACTTGAAGGAATATGGCACGAACGTGACTATTTATGATCCGTTAGCTGATTCTGCTGAAGTACACCATGAATACAAACTTGAGACTGTAAATGAAGTACCTAAAGGGCCATTTGATTCGATAGTTCTGGCAGTTGCTCATGAGGAGTTCCTTGATATGGATCTGGACAGACTAAAAAATGAGAAAACAGTGGTATATGATGTTAAGGGTGTTCTCAAATCTAAATGCGACAAGAAATTATAACATAAATAAATGAAAATCAAGAATATTTGCTGTATCGGCGCAGGTTATGTAGGGGGTCCTACCATGGCTGTTATAGCTCAAAAATGCCCTAAAGTAAAGGTTACCGTTGTAGATATCAATGAAAAAAGGATCAAGCAATGGAATGATGAGAACGTCGAGAATATTCCCATTTATGAACCCGGACTTTCTGAAATTGTAAAAGAAGCCAGGGGAAGGAACCTTTTCTTTTCTACTGAGGTAGATAAGGCCATTGATGAAGCCGATATGATATTTATTTCGGTTAATACACCTACAAAGACTTACGGAATTGGAAAAGGAATGGCTGCCGATCTTAAATGGATCGAGCTCTGTGCCCGTCAAATTGCTGAAGTATCCAAGAGCGATAAGATCGTAGTTGAGAAATCAACTTTACCGGTGCGAACCGCAGCGGCATTGAAAGAGATTTTAGACAGTACCGGAAACGGGGTGAAATACCAGATCTTATCAAATCCTGAATTTCTTGCGGAAGGAACAGCGGTTGACGATCTGAAAAATCCGGACAGAGTCCTGATAGGTGGAGATATTGAGACAGAGGAAGGAAAAGAAGCCATGGATGCCCTGGTAAACATATACGCTTCCTGGGTGCCAAGAGAAAAAATTCTAACAACCAACGTTTGGTCATCTGAACTTTCAAAACTAACTGCTAATGCGTTTTTAGCCCAGAGAGTATCATCTATCAACGCGATTTCAGAATTGTGTGAAAAGACCGGAGCTGATGTGAACGAAGTGGCTAAGGCAGTTGGGATGGACACTCGGGTAGGACCTAAATTCCTGAACGCTTCTGTAGGTTTCGGAGGATCATGTTTCCAAAAGGACATTTTAAACCTGGTATATATCGCCCGTAGTTTCAACTTAAAAGAAGTCGCAGATTACTGGGAACAGGTGATCATAATGAATGACCATCAAAAAAGGCGATTTGCTGCCAATATGGTCAGAACGATGTACAATACGGTTTCAGGGAAAAAGATCGCAATGCTGGGATGGGCCTTTAAGAAGGATACCAACGATACCCGGGAATCAGCCTCAATTTATGTTGCCGATTATTTGTTGAATGAACAGGCAGAGATCATAGTATACGATCCAAAGGTTACTGAAGAGCAGATTTATTCAGACCTGGATTATTTAGGAAGTCGAAGTGGCGATGCAAACCGTCAGGCGGTCACAGTTGTCAATGACCCGATGGAAGCCTGTGAGGGAGCTCATGCTGTAGCGGTTTTAACCGAATGGGATGAGTTTAAGGACCTTGATTGGAAAATGGTGTACGACCAAATGCTCAAACCGGCATTCCTGTTTGACGGCAGAAGATTGCTGGAACCGTCTACAAAAAGGGAAATTGGCTTTGAATTCTACGCTATTGGAAATTAAATTCATTAAATTTTACTAATTCACCCCTTCAGCTAAAAGACGTCATGATAAATGAATCAAAAAAACAGCTTTAAAACAGCGGTTTTTATAATGCCGAGATCAAGTTGCTCCTGGGAAGGAGCTGAAGCATTATGGATAACAGCAGCGGGGTGGGCTTCGGCAGCAAAAAGAAATTTGGGAGATGCGGTGGTGGTCACATCAGACAAGATCGCTGCGCCGCATGAAGTTTGGAATTATCCGCTTTTACCTGATAAAAATGGAAAGGCAAAAAGAAGGAAATTTTCGTTAGTTCCGGCTTTTTTAAAAATTTTGATCAATGATCTGTTTACCTGGTGGAATCTTAAGAATTGGAAGGTTTTAGAAAATTTGAACCTGGAGGGTCGAAAGCCGGCCTTTATTTGGGAAAAGCATGATCTGTTCGTAGGACCGGGAAAAAGCCTGGCAACTAAATATAATGTACCATTTATAAGTTATGTCCATGCTCCTGTAGTATGGGAAGCCTCCAAATGGGGAGTGAAACGTTATTGGTGGGGAAAATGGCTGGAAAGTGTGGAAGCCAGAAATTTGAAAAAGGCAGATTTGGTAGCTGTGGTTTCAGAAGAAGTGAAACAAAAGATATTGCAAATGGGAATTTCAGAAGAAAAGATTTTAATATCTCCCATGGCAGTTGAACCAGAGCTTTTTGCTCACACGAAAGCGTCAGAATTGCGAAACAGATTGAACTTAACCGGGAAAACTGTGATTGGCTGGACGGGAAGTTTCAGAAAATTCCATGGTCTGGATCATTTGATCAAGGCTTTCAAAGAAGTTTCAGATCAGTCACCGGAAACAATTTTAATGTTAGTAGGAGATGGTTCAGAAAGAAAGGATTGCGAAGAACTGGTAAGAAAATTAGGGATTCAGGAAAAAGTAATATTTACAGGAAGAATTCAATTTTCGAATATTCCAAAGTATGTCTCATTGTTTGATATTGCGGTAGTGAGCGCGCGAAGTGGAGAAGGTTTTCATTATTCTCCCCTTAAATTAAGAGAATATATGGCAGCCGGCAAAGCGGTATTGGCACCCAATGCCGGGGAAATCCCTGAGAACTTTGAGGACGAAAATGTACTCAAACTATTCAATTCAGGGGATATTAACAGCCTTGCGGAAGGAATGTGTTTCCTGATTAAAGAAGAGGAGAAAAGAAAGATTATCGCTGCAAACGGCAAGGATAAAATTTTAAAAACAAGTACATGGGATATCGAACTGAAGAAAGCCCTGGAATATCTTGAAAAAAATAAATGATGAGAGAAGAATTAAAAACAGCTATAAAAGCTTCAATAGCAGCAGGTAATTCCATAATGGAAATTTACCATGGGAATGATTTTCAGGTAGAAAACAAGGAGGATGACTCTCCTTTAACAGTAGCAGATAGAAAGGCAAATGAAATAATCAATGAGTTTCTTATTCCTCATAACATTCCCATTATAAGTGAGGAAAACAGGCAACTCGATTATGAGGAAAGGAAAAATTGGAAGCAATGTTGGATTGTTGATCCGCTGGACGGCACCAAGGAATTCATTAAAAAGAATGATGAATTTACCGTGAATATCGCATTGGTAGAACAAGGGAAACCACTTTTAGGAGTGATATTCGCTCCCGCTTTGGATACACTTTACTTCGGAATGGTTTCCGATTCTAAAGCTTTTAGGTTTAAAATTTCCGGAGACGAATTGGATGTTGATCAAATTCTTGAAAAAGCGGAAGAAATTAAGCCTGCCAGTTCCTCGGAGCAGTTAAAGGTAGTGGGAAGTCGTTCTCATATGAATGAGGAGACCAAACAGTTTATTGAAGAATTGAAATCGACTCATGGAGAGAATATAGAAATTGTTTCTAAGGGAAGTTCTTTAAAATTTTGCCTTGTAGCAGAAGGAGAGGCTCATATATATCCCAGATTTGCTCCGACCATGGAGTGGGACACTGCGGCCGGTCACGCTATTTGTGAATCGGTAGGGTTGCAATGTGTTTTCAAAGAATCGGGAGAGCCAATGACTTATAACAGAAAAGATCTTTTAAACGGTCATTTTTCAGTTTCTTATGAAAGATAAAACGTATAAAAGACATATTGCCAAGGCCATTACCTGGAGAATAGTTGGAACAATTGATACTATTCTGCTGGCGTGGTTCATTTCGGGTAGTCCCTCCACCGGACTTAAAGTGGGAGTTGCCGAAGTCATCACCAAGATGGTCCTGTATTATCTCCACGAAAGAGCATGGTTTAAAGTTAAAATGGGTGTTAAAAGGAATGGGCATGACAGTAAAAAAAGACACCTTGCGAAAACTTTTTCCTGGAGGTTCATTGGTACATTAGATACCATGGTTCTTGCCTGGATCATTTCAGGAAATCCAATGACAGGTTTTAAAATTGGTGCAGCAGAAGTAGTGACTAAAATGGTATTATATTATTTGCATGAACGTACCTGGTATAAAATTGATTTCGGATTACCTTCCCGACGAACTGCTGAAGAAAGAAAAACTCAACTTGAGCCACAAGTAAAGTCTGTTAACAATGAAAAAATGGTGGATTAACCGCCGGCTATTCAGAAATTAAAAATGATTTGAAAAATATAATTAAACATACCTATCATATTTCAAAAGAGGACAGGAACCGTTTGAATAACCATAATTCCTTTGTAGTCTGGTTTACCGGACTATCGGGATCTGGGAAATCGACTATCGCCAACCAGTTGGAAAAGAAATTCTTTGATATGGGCCTCCGAACCTATTCTCTGGATGGAGATAACATCCGCAGTGGTTTGAATAAAGGATTAACCTTTACGGAAGAAGATCGTACTGAAAATAACCGGAGGATCTCTGAAGTAGCGAAATTATTTATAGACGCTGGTATCATTACCATTACTGCTTTTATTTCTCCTTTGAAAGCTGACAGGAAACACGCTAAAGAAATTATAGGTGCCGATAATTTCATTGAGGTTTTTGTAAATACACCTTTGGAAGTGTGTGAGCAAAGAGACGTAAAAGGTCTTTATAAAAAAGCACGACAGGGCGAGATAAAAAATTTCACCGGTATTTCTTCTCCTTATGAGAAGCCTGAAAATCCTCATATAGAGGTGAAAACTGAAAATGAAAGTATCGAAGAGTCTGTAGAAAGGATCTTCAAAGTTTTACAAGCAAAATTAGAATACAATGAGTAAATATTATTTGAATTACTTAGATGAATTAGAGTCTGAAGCTATATATATCCTAAGAGAAGTTTGGGCTCAGTTTGAAAATCCTGTAATTCTCTTTTCAGGAGGTAAAGATTCCATATTAGTTACCCATCTGGCAAAAAAAGCTTTTTATCCTGCCAAGATCCCTTTTGCTTTAATGCATGTGGATACCGGTCATAATTTTCCAGAAACCATCAAATTCAGGGATGATTTAATTAAGGAGCTTGGTGTAAAACTCATTGTAGGATCTGTTCAGGAGTCTATTGACAATGGTAGAGTAGCAGAAGAGAGAGGTAAGAACGCTACGAGGAATGCTCTTCAAATTACCACTTTGCTGGATGCAATTGAAAATAATAAGATTGATTGTGCTATTGGCGGTGGCCGTAGAGATGAAGAAAAAGCCCGTGCAAAAGAACGTTTCTTTTCTCACAGGAATGACTTTGGGGAATGGGACCCGAAAAACCAGCGACCTGAGCTTTGGAACCTTTTAAACGGAAAACAGTTTGAAGGTGAGCACTTCCGTGCTTTCCCTATAAGTAACTGGACCGAAATGGATGTCTGGAATTACATAAAAAGGGAAAACATCAGTATTCCTTCCTTATACTTTGCTCACGAAAGAGAAGTGGTTTGGAGAAATAATTCATGGATCCCTACTTCTGAATTTTTAAAATTAGAGGAAGGAGAAGAAATTCAGAAGAAAAAGATCCGATTCAGAACACTTGGTGATATTACCATCACCGGAGGGATTGAATCAGAAGCCGATACGTTAGAGAAAATAGTTGAAGAAGTTTCAGCTATGCGAAAAACCGAACGAGGCGACCGATCAGATGACAAGCGTTCAGAAACCGCGATGGAAGATAGAAAGAAACAGGGTTATTTTTAATCGACTTGCATCAAATTTAAAATTAGATACTTCTTAAAGCTTACAATTCAAATGGAAATAAATAATAACCAACTTCTAAGATTTACCACCGCAGGAAGTGTAGATGACGGGAAAAGTACATTAATAGGAAGATTACTATATGATTCCAAATCTATCTTTGAAGATCAACTCGATTCGGTAACAGCGACTAGCGCCAAAAAAGGGCATGATGGTGTAGATCTAGCCTTATTCACAGACGGATTAAAAGATGAAAGAGAGCAAGGGATCACTATTGATGTAGCTTACCGATATTTCACTACTCCCAAAAGGAAATTCATAATCGCAGATACACCGGGGCATATTCAATATACCCGTAATATGGTGACCGGGGCTTCTACGGCAAACGCAGCAGTAATTTTGATTGATGCCCGTCATGGAGTTATCGAACAGACTAAAAGGCATTCTTTTATTGCGTCTCTATTAAACATTCCACACTTGATCGTTTGTATAAACAAAATGGATCTTGTGGACTATTCCGAAGAGGTTTACAATGATATCATTGGACAATTTGAGGAATTTTCTTCAAAGCTCCTGGTCAAGGATGTCCGGTTTATTCCTATAAGTGCCTTAAAAGGCGACAATGTGGTGAACAGATCTACTGAAATGGATTGGTATCAGGGAGGAACTTTATTAAATATTCTAGAGACATTACACATCAGTAGTGATATTAATAAGATCGATGCCCGTTTCCCGGTTCAAACCGTTTTGAGGCCTCAAAGTGATGAATTTAGAGACTACAGGGGCTATGCCGGTAGGGTAGCAAGTGGGATTTACCGGGTAGGAGACGAAGTAGCCGTTTTACCTTCGGGATTTACTTCTACCATAAAATCTATCAATGCCGGTGAACAGGAGGTTCAGGAAGCCTATGCACCAATGTCAGTGGCCATAACATTGGAGGACGATATTGACGTGAGCAGGGGAGATATGATCGTAAGAAAGAACAATCAGCCTGAAAGCTCCCAGGAATTTGATGTGATGCTTTGCTGGTTAAATAATGAAGCCGCCAAACCAAGGGCTAAGTATACCATTATGCATACTTCTAATGAGCAGAGAGCGATGATCAAAGAAGTGATCTATAAGGTGGATATAAATACCTATAACCGTATAAATGACGATAAGGATCTTACCATGAACGACATTGGGCGGGTAAAAATTCGCTGTACCCGACCATTAATGACTGATGCTTACCGGGATAACAGGAATACTGGTAGCATAATACTAATTGATGAGAATACGAACGAAACCGTAGCCGCGGGGATGATTGTTTAAATTTTATACTTGATAATTAAGTATAATGAGCTAGAGAAAACTGAAGAAATCTTTTTTAATGAAGAATAAAAAAATATTAGTTACTGGCGCTGCAGGTTTTATAGGATTCCATCTTTGTAAAACACTTTTAGCTGAAGGATTTACAGTTGTGGGTATTGATAATTTAAACGATTACTATGACGTCAATCTAAAGCTAGATCGATTAAATGAGTTAGGGATAGATAAGTTAAAAACCGAATTCTATAACTCAGAAATTAAAAGTTCTAAATATCCTGAATTTAATTTTTTTCGACTTGACCTTCAGGACAGAGAAAATCTTCCTGTAATTTTTGAAAAAGAAAATTTCAACGTTGTATGTAATCTGGCTGCTCAGGCAGGGGTGAGATATAGTATTGAAAACCCTGAAGCTTATATTGACAGTAACCTGGTAGGTTTTGCAAATATCCTTGAATGTTGCCGAAATTTTAAAATAGAACACCTTGTATATGCAAGCAGTTCGAGTGTATATGGGCAAAATAAAAAGGTTCCTTTTTCAACTGAAGATAATGTGGATCACCCAATAAGTTTATATGCAGCTACCAAAAAGAGCAATGAATTAATGGCATATACCTATAGCCACTTATATGGTTTTAAAACTACGGGTCTAAGGTTTTTTACTGTATATGGCCCTTGGGGAAGACCAGATATGGCAATGTTTCTGTTTACTGATGCTATATCCAAAAATCAACCTATCAAGGTTTTTAATGAAGGCAACCTGGAGAGGGATTTCACCTTTATAGATGATATTATTATGGGCGTGTTTAAGGTAATAAAAAGTGATACTTCTAAGACTAACTTTTCTCTATACAATATTGGAAATGGCAGTCCAGTTAATTTATTGAATTTTATTGAGGAAATCGAGGAGCAATTAGGGATTACAGCCAAAAAGGAAATGATGCCTATGCAACCCGGGGACGTAAACCTTACCTGGGCTGACAGCTCCGGGTTGGAAAGAGATTATGGGTATAAAACCTCCACTTCTGTAAAAGAAGGTGTTAAAAAATTTATTGAGTGGTATAGAGAGTATTATAAAGTTTAATAAAAATCTATTTGTCTTCAAATGTAATTTAAGATAGATAGAAATATAATTTGCAGAATTCAGTCAAATGGACCCTACATCCAGATTGGGTAAAATTGACAGATCATGACAAATAGATATTTGAAATATTTTACAAAAATACTTGATCAGGATTCATGTATTTTAAAATGGTCGGCATCGGGTATTACCAAAAAAAATATTGGAGATGCTTTGAATCCCTTTTTGTTTGAAAAAATAACGGAGAAAAAGGTAGTCAACCTTCAGGAAGTTTTAAATCTTGGAATTAAACCGGTCTACTCATTTATTGGCAGTGTGTTAGATAATTCAAGTGTAAGGAATTTAACGGTTATTGGTTCCGGATTTAAACGCGAAGATTCCAGGGTTTTTGTAAAACCAAAAAAAGTGGTTGCTTGTAGAGGTCCATTAACTCGGAATAAATTATTAAAAGCCGGTGTGGTTGACGTGCCTGAAATATATGGAGATCCTGCAATTTTATTACCGATGTTCTTTGATCCCGATGTAGAAAAGACATATAAATTTGGAATTATACCACATTACATTGACCATGATGCAGAAGTAATTACTTTATGGAAAAATAAACCTGATGTGAAATTTATTGATGTGTATTCAGATCTGGAAACCTTTGTTAATGACCTTAAATCTTGTGAATATACGTTCTCAAGTTCCCTTCATGGAGTGATTCTATCTCACGCTTATGGTATTCCTTCTGTGTGGATTAAATTGAGTGAAAAAATAGCTGGAGGAAATTTTAAGTTCGATGACTATTTTCAAAGCGTAGATATAAAAGTAAAACCTATAATTCCGGGTACTAGCGGTGTTTCTTTTGAAGAAATTTTAAATGCTGCTACCCTGCCTGATTTTAATTCCCTACAAAATAGATTGTTTAAGGAAATTAAAATTAATGTATGATTTCAATAATTGTTCCAACACATAATAATGCCCGTACTATCAGAGCCACTATTGAATCCGTAATAAATCAAGATTCCTCTAATTGGGAGTTGATCATTGTGGATGATGGGAGTATTGATAACAGCAAAACTGAAATTGAACCTTTTATCAAAAATAGAAGTATTAAATATTTTTATCGTGAAAAGGAGGGGGTGTGTAGCGCCAGAAATATAGGAGTTTTAAAGGCCAAGGGGGACTTCCTATTATTTTTAGATAGTGATGATCAGTTATATCAAAATGCTATAAAGGATTTTTTAAATGTTATTGAGGAACAGAATAATTTGGGAATATGTTCAGGTTCATATTACAATAGCCTAACTAAGAAATTATATTCGCCGAGAATCAAAGGACCTCTTTTTCATAATTATTACCTCAATATTTTATCTGGTTCTTGTATTCTTAATAAAAAGGTATTTGAGGCTGTTGGAGGATATGACAGGACTTTAACTCATTCTGAAAACTGGGAACTTTTTATTAGGATAACAGATTATTGTGCTAAGAATAATTATAAAATCATTGCAAAGGATTTTCCCACCTTGCATTATTTCAATGAGAATACTTTGGGTAAAAAACAAAAACGTATTCAGGGAAGATATGATTCATTTCCTCATATGTATAAAAAATATAAGAGGTTGAATTTTGAAAACAAAATATTAAAAATGTTCGCAGAAATCACTGCCTATAATGCTTTTAAATTGGGAAAAAGAATAGATGCCTGTAAATGGCAATGGACGGCCATAAAAAATCATCCTGTAGATTTCTTGGCCTTTATAAGGCTTTTTAGATATATGTTTTTAAAGGGGTCACTTTAAAGTATTACACAATTTAAAAAAACTGAAACGGATAGTATAATTTGGGAGAAACAGCAAAAGATATAATAACAGGAGTTAAATGGACATCCATTCAGACAATTATAAACAGGTCATTCGGTTTCATTATCAAGATCGTTCTGGCTCGTATTCTCTTTCCGGAAGATTTTGGATTGATTGGGATGGCAGTCGTTTTTACTAGTTTTATAAAGGTATTCACAGATTTAGGATTTGGAGCTGTACTTATCCAAAGAAAAGAAGAGTCGCTTAATAAAGAATATTTTTCCACGGCTTTCTGGACTGGTGTAGGCTGGTCAGTTTTGATATTCTTAATTGTAAGCTTTATTATTGGTCCCCTTACTGCTGATTTATATGATGAGCCTTTACTTCTTTATATAGTACCTGCATTAAGTTTAGGGATACTTGCAAGCCCTTTAAATTTAGTGCATCGCGCTCAGTTAATAAAATCTCTTAGTTTCAAGAGGTTAACGGTCATAAATAATTTCAGCAATATAACTTCTGGTGTTATAGCGCTTGTCATGGCATATTATGGTGCCGGAGTATGGGCACTTGTATTTAATAGTGTAGCGAACACTTTTATAGCTGTACCCTTGTTTTTTAAAGCAACAGGCTGGACACCTCAGTGGGTGTGGAAAAGGGAATATTTTAAAGATTTATTCGGATTTGGATTTTTTACAACCTTATCAGCATTGGTTGGTAAAATAATGGCACAGGGAGATTATTTTTTAATTGGGAAATTACTTGGGAAAACGGAATTAGGGCTCTATTCCTTTGGTTTTATTTTAACCGACTCTATCAGAGCTCAGGTGAAATCGATTCTTAATCAGGTATTATATCCTATATATTCGAAATTCCAATCTGATAAAAAGAAACAAGAATTCATTTACAGTAATAATGTTTTTTTTAATGCTTTACTAATAACTCCTATTATGGTTGCCTTCATTCTGGGAGTGGACATTATCCCCAGGATTTTTGGGGAAAAATGGGTAGAAAGTACTATTATCATTCAGCTTGTGGCAACTTCTATTATTATTAATGGCGGCTCTATAAACATCACAAGTGTTTTGAGAGCAAACAATAAGGTAAACATAGAATTCAAATTTCAATTATTTAAGGTTCTTGTTCTCTACTTGCCGATGGTATATTTTGGGATAATAAAATATGGGATTGTCGGATCAGCTATTGCTGTGGTTGCATTTAGATTAATAGAATTAATCCTGGATTATTCCCTGATGAAAATTGTGCTTAATTTTAATGTTGGCCAGGTATTATTAGAATTCATAAAAGGTCTAGCGCCATCTTTCCTGGCGGCTGCGTTGATTTACCTTTTAATGGTGTCTAATGTGCTAAAGGAGGCATTGATATTAAAAATTGTGCTTTTATTAATACTAATTTCGGTTTTTACTTTTTTCTTTTACAAAAATAAAATATTCTATTTTCTGAAACTTCGTAAAGGAGGTGGATAGAATTGCGCCTGCTTATTGAATAAAATTCCAACTCCAAATCAAAACACAATGAAATCATTATTATTTAGGATCTTAAAAAAAATTGTTTTCATCTTCTTAGAATTTAAAAACTTATATGTTAATAGGTTTATCAGGGAATATTATACAAGTCTTGTATATAAGAAAGCGTTTAATATTGGCGCAGACGTTAAAATCAACGGAAAAATAAAGGTCTCTAATTTTAGAGGGTTAACCATTGGGAATAATGTGCATATAGGTGGAACTTCGTTTATTAATGCCGAAGGAGGAGTTATAATAGGTGACAATACTCATATTTCCAGGAATGTTTCAATCTATAGTTCATCTCATAATTATGAAGGGGAAGCATTGCCTTATGACCAAACATTGAAAACCAAACCGGTCGTAATAGGTAAAAACGTATGGATAGGAATGAATGTTTCAATAGCTCCGGGAGTTACAATAGGGGAAGGTTCAATAATAGGGATAGGAGTAGTATTAAATAAAAGTGTTGAACCCGGATCAATAATAGTTCAGACGGGATTTAAACAGGTCTCTACACGTAATTTCGAACATTATGATAATCTAAATGCTAAAAAAATATATGGTGGCCAAAGTGGGATCAAGCTTTCAGAGGAAATAGTAAATGATTTTTTTGTTCCAATTTCTGAATGTCAACAACAGGTTTTTATTTTATCTACAGGAAGAGCGGGTTCACAAAGTATAGCTACCGTTTTAGACCAACATCCTAAAATTAAAGGACAACATGAACCACATTGGGAATTATTTAAGTTAAGTACGGAATATGAATATGGTATAATTTCTAAGGAAGAACTTACCGGTTATTTAAAAGAGATTTATAGTAAACCTGGTTTAATTCCGGTGAACCATATTTATGCAGAATCTGACCAAAAACTTTCAAATTTAGTTCCAATTCTTAATGAAATTTTCCCGAATTCAAAATTCATCTGGTGTATCAGAAAACCTGAGAAATTCGTAAAGTCTGCTTTCACTCGTGGCTGGTATCAGGAGAAAAATAAATTTGATAACAAAGGTCGTTTGATAATGGACCCTCTATATTCTTCCAGGGCTTGTAGGGTTGAAGGTGATAAAGTGGGTGAATTTACCACAACAGAATGGAACGACCTCGATGCTTTTGCAAAGTGTTGCTGGTACTGGAGCTTCTGGAATGCAAAAATTGAAAATCTACTATCAAAGTTGGATAAAGACAGGTGGATAAAGATTGATATTGATAAGTTAAGTAGTGAGAATGAAAGATTGGAAAGGTTTATAGGTATTTCTGATTTTCATTTCAAGACCGAGCATAAAAATAAAGCTCATAAACGTTACAAGAAAAATTATACTCAATTTGAATATACAGATGATCAGCTTAAAGTTTTGGAGGAAATGTGCGGTCCAAAAAAAGTAGAATATTTTGGATAAGCTTATTAAACTCTTCTTTTAAAAAATTAACATGAACAATCAATTAATATCCATAATAATACCAACCTATAACAGGGAACATTTAATTGCAAATGCTATTAACAGTGTTTTGGATCAGAACTATGATAATTGGGAACTTCTAATAGTTGATGATGCTTCTACAGATAATACTCCTGAGGTTGTCAAAGGTTATCTTGACCCTAGAATTAAGTTTATTCAAAGTGATAAAAATGGTGGCAATGCTGTTGCCAGGAACATTGGAGTGGATACAGCTAAAGGTGATTTTATAGCTTTTTTAGACAGTGATGATGAGTATCACCCTGATTATCTGGAAAAGGCATTGAAAACCTTGAATTCTGCGGGGAAAGACACAGCATTTTTATGGTCAGGAACAAAAACTGTAGCCGTTGATGGATCCCAGTCTGATTTTATATGGATCCCCAAAACTGAAAAAGTACCCAATCAGTTTTTATATGAATTGCATGTGGGAATTGGTAGAGGATTCCTAATTCAAAAAGAATGTTTTGATGATTTAAGGTTTGACGAAAACCTTAGAACAGCAGTTGATACAGATTTTCTTATCAGGTTGCGCCAAAAATATAATTATACAGTATTAGAAGATATTGTTGTTACCATAAACTCCCAGGAAGGTAGTGTTAGAACCAATTATTCTGAAAAAAAGAAATCGTATAACATCATAATTGCTAAACACAAACATGTGATAGATAAAGATAAATTTTTAAGGTTTAAATGGTACTATAAACTTTTTTGGTTGTCTTTATATGATGGTGATCAAAGATTAGCTCACAAGGCTTTTAGGAAAATTATCTTTTCCAGTATAAAGCCATCCTTTTTATTTTTGCTTTTTAGTGTCTTTAAACGAGACAAAGCGATCTCCCTTCATAGAAAATTATCTTGAACCCCCATTATGAAAAAGAACCCCAAAGTACTTTATGTAATAGACACCCTTGAAGAATCAGGGGCGGAAAGAAGTCTTTTAGAAATAACCAGTAAATTCAGCCAGATAGATCCTGTTTTTGTACATCTTTATAAAGGAGATTCCCTTAAGAATGAATTTATTCAAAAGGGTATACCTACATACTCACTGAATCTTTCTGGAAGTTGGAATTTTAAAGAAGCCGAACAAAAACTTGCAGAAATATACAGGAAGGAACAACCGGATATTATTCATTCAACATTGTTCAGGTCAGATCTGGTAACCAGGAGATTGAAAAAGGTTTTTCCAGAAGTCCCTCTTATCAGTAGTTTCGTAAACAATTCATATCATCCAATGAGGTTTAAACAATCTGGTTTGGGTCTTCGCATAAAACTCAAATTCATTCAAAAGATAGACACGGTTTCTTCCAAAAAGGTTGATTATTTTATATCCAATTCTAATACAATTAAGCAAGCAAAAGCAAAAGCAACGAATGTTCCCCTTGATAAGATAAAAGTGATTCCTCGAGGACGTGATCTTAGTCGGTTCAATGGAGATATTTCTAATGGCGGAACAACTTCTTTACGGAAGGAATTAAAAGCAGAAAATAAAAAGATCCTCCTCAATGTTAGTAGATTAATAGAGAGAAAAGGGCAAAAGGACTTAATATATGCAATGCCCGGTATTTTGAAAGCACACCCTAATACTGTGCTATTCATTGTTGGAGAAGGACCATTTAGAACAGAATTAGAAAGCACTATTCAAAAACTAAATTTAGAAAATAATGTTTTCCTTCTTGGCAGGCGGGAAGATGTCCCGGAATTGATCTCTATTGCCGATGTGTTTGTTTTTCCATCTTATTTTGAAGGCCTTCCGGGGGCTTTGATAGAAGCCATGATGGGTAACTTATTAATATCCTGCTCAAACATTCCTGAAAATATGGAATGTGTGAATGATAAATCGGCAGTGATTTTTAAAGTGGGTGATATTTCAGATATAAGTGATAAGATAAATTACGCTGTAACCAATGAAAGTTCATTGAAGCACTTAAGAGAATACGCACGGAAAACAGCAGAAAACGAATTCGATATTTTTAGAATAGCTCAAAAATATGAAGATTTCTATTTTTCTATAAATCGATAATTTAAATGAAGATCCTTCAACTAGTTACTAAAAGGCAATATCGAGGTGCAGAGGTTTTTGCGGCGAATTTAAGTGAAGAACTTCTTAAATTGGATCATGAGATAATATTTGCCGGTCTTTATACCAATGGTGACAACATCCTTTCTGTTGAAGGAGCGACCAATATTGATTTGGTGGAACAAAAAAGTGAAGGAATTTCTCCCCAATTAGTTTCTCGGGTAATTGAACTAATCAAAACCGAAAAGCCTGATGTGATCCAGTGTAATGGTAGCGACACCTTAAAATATATGGTCTCTGCGTCATATTTTGTCCCCAAAGTCCCAATTGTTTATAGAAATATTAGTACAATAAGTGAATGGTTGAATTCCGGTTTGAAAAAGGAAATTTACCGACAGATATTTAAAAAGGTAGATTTTGTCACCTCAGTTGGAAATGAATCAATAAATGATCTTATTGACACCTTTAATTATCCAAAAGATAAAACAGCAGTCATAAGAAGAGGAATTCCTTTTAAAGAGTTTGATCCTCAGGTTGAAGGAGCAAAATTGAGAAAAGAGTTACAATTAGAGCCAACAGACCATATTATCATTCATGTTGGGAATTTTAGTCCTGAGAAGAATCATTCCTTTTTACTTGATGTTTTTTCAGAAATAAAGAAATCACATCCTAATGTTAAACTGGTATGTGTTGGAAACGGGATCACTTTCTCTGTGATCCATAAAGAGATCATAGGTCGTAATCTTGAAGATACTGTCTTTCTTTTAGGTTTCCGTAAAGACATTCCTCAACTGCTGGCAGGAAGTGATTGTTTTGTTCTTTCGAGCCTTGTAGAAGGTGTACCGGGAGTGATCCTGGAAGCTGCAGTACAGAAAAAGCCTTCGATTGCAACCAATGTGGGTGGAGTGCTTGAAGTTATCAGGAAAAATGAAACTGGAATTATTATTGATGATTTCGATAAAGAAGAATTTAGATTGAGCATTCTTAAATTAGTTGAGGATGAAAAACTTAGGAACAGGCTGGGGAAGAATGCATATAATCTGGTGCGAGAAGAATTTGACTCAGGAAAAAATGCCGTTCAATTCGAAAGTTTATATAATCAATTAATTCGGGAAAATTCAGGGAAGTTGCCGGTTGATCAAAAACCGGAAAAGTTACGCATCCTTCAAATCATTCAAAAACAACAATACAGAGGAGCTGAAATATTTAGCTGTCAGTTATCCAATCATTTAATTCAAAAAGGCCACGAGGTAAAAGTATTTAGTATATATGGCGGGCAGGCAGAACTGCCTTTTGAAGGTGAAATTAATTCATTTAATAGGGATAAAACCAGCAGGTATATAGATATGGAAGGCTGGAAATCCATTGCCGAGGTAGTTAAAGATTTCAATCCCCATATTGTCCAGGCTAATGCTTCTGATACTTTAAAATATACTGTTTTCTCCAAGACATTTTTTGGTTGGAAAACCCCAATTGTATATAGGAATGCCAGTGTTTCCAGTTATTACATCAAAGATGTCGCTTCCAAAATGTGGAACCGGGAGCTTATGAAAAGAGTAGATAAGATCATTTCTGTCTCACATTGGTCAAAAAAGGACCTTAACAAGTTTTTCCCGTTTACCCGCAATAAAAGTGAGGTTATTACGATTGGAGTAGAAGAGGATACCAGAGAGTTACATGATCCTTTTGATCATTCCGAATCCAAGAATATAGTTCATGTGGGTTCCCTGACCAAGGAAAAGAACCATAAAGACCTTTTATTAATTTTTAAAGAGGTAGTGAATTCCTTTCCGGAAGCAAGGTTGCATATAATTGGTGAAGGACCATTAAGAAAGGAAATTTTATTTCAAATCAACAAACTCCTGCTCACAGATAAAGTTAAACTTCATGGTGAGATTAAGGATCCTGTGAATTTTATAAAATACAGCGATATCCTTGTGCTCCCAAGTATGATTGAGGGCCTGCCTGCAGTCATTCTGGAGGCTATGTTTTATAAAACTCCTGTAGTAGCCTATTCAGTGGGAGGAATAAGTGAAATTTTAAATGAAAATACAGGATTTCCTGTAACTTATGGAGATAAGGAAAAATTTATGAACTCAATTAAAAATATTTTTGAAAATCATCCCATTAAAAAAATCACCCTGGCAAAAGATCAGGTAAATACTCATTTTTTGAATAAAAACCTGGTTGACAAATTCATCAAATCTTATTACGATGTAATCTGATTCATTTTAGACCTTTTTAATGTTATTATGGTAAAAACCAAAATTTTACATATTATAAAATCCTTAGGCCGTGGTGGTGCAGAGATGTTATTGCCAGAATCTCTTCAGCTTCACAATAAGAACAATTTCGAATTTCATTATATCTATTTTCTTCCGTGGAAAGATCAGATGGTCGAGAGCCTTCAAAAAGCCGGAGGAGAAGTCACTTGCTTTGAAGCAAAGAACAACATAAGGTTGATCCTTCAGGGAAATAAAGTGATAGAATACTGTAAAGACCATGGGATAGATCTAATCCACTGTCATTTGCCCTGGGCCGGATTTTTAGGAAGATGGGTTCATAAGCAAACCGGTATACCTGTTTTGTACACTGAACATAATATGCAAGAGCGCTATCATGTCGCTACCAAAACGATCAATAAATTAAGTTTTAATTCCCAAACATTGGCATTTGGGGTTTCTCAAGATGTGACCGACTCAATTAATACGAATATAAAACCTTCGATCCCGGTAAAAACACTCCTGAACGGGGTCAACACGGATCGTTTTAAACGAAACGAGAGTGTTGCAGTGCGCAGTGAACTGGGAATACCTGCAGATGCCCTGGTAATTGGCAATGTGGCTGTATTCCGTTTTCAGAAGCGATTGGTGGAATGGTTACAGGTGTTCAAGGAACTAAAGGAAGACAATCCATCGATTTATGGAATAATAGTCGGAGCTGGGCCCCTGGAAGATGAAATAAAAGCAGAACTGCAAAGGTTGAACTTGGAATCTTCAGTTTTTTTCCCGGGATTGCAAACCGAGGTAAGGCCTTACTTCGAAGCCATGGATATTTTCATGATGAGTTCCCAGTTTGAAGGACTTCCCATAGCTCTCCTAGAAGCAATGAGTATGGAGTGTGCTGTGGTTGCTACCAATGCGGGAGGTATTAAAGAGGTGATAAGAAATGAAGTGGATGGATTGACCTGCGAAGTGGAAAATTGGAAAGAACTGGTTCCTCTATGTGAGAAACTAATAAATAACCCGGAGCAATTACAAAAACTGAAAATTGCAGCAAGAGAAAGAGTAGTGGAGGCTTTCAGTTTACAACGTATGGTAGAGGAGTTGGAGGGATATTATACAACCTATGCTCAAAATATTAAAAAATCAATTCGAATTGAACCAACTGTAACCAATTAAGACCTCAGAACTACATGGAAATTAGAGAAGGTACAAATAAGGATATCCCTGGTATTTTAAAGGTATTGAAAGCAAGCCTGGGAGAGACTTCCTCCAGGAAAACTGAAAATGTTTGGCGTTTTAAACATGTCGATAATCCTTTTGGTGAATCCCTGGTTTTATTGGCATTAGAGAATGAGGAAGTCATTGGTGTAAGAGCCTTTATGCGTTGGCAATGGCAGAAAGGCGAGGAGGTATTTTCAGCTTTTAGAGCAGTAGATACAGCTACCCATCCGGACCATCAGGGAAAAGGTATTTTTAAGAAATTAACGTTGAAAGCCCTGGAGATCGGGAAAGAACGCGGAGATAATTTTGTTTTTAATACCCCAAACTCCCAGAGCAAACCTGGATATCTGAAAATGGGCTGGAAGGAAGTTGATAAATTGAAAGTCTCTTTGAGGCCCGTAAATCCATTCTTTTGGAAAGGAAGAAACGGTAAATATACTTATCCAACAAAGTGGAATAAATCCGGTTCCCCGGATTTTCTGAAAGCTTTGCAGGAAGAGAAAGCCGCGACGGGACAATTATTCACTCCCAAAAACCTAGAATATCTTTGTTGGCGCTATGTGAAAAATCCGTTACAGGACTATCATGTGGAAGCGACTCCCGATTATTTTCTGGCAGGATATGTAAAGGATCAGGGTAAATTCAGGGAGTTGCGTATTTCCGAAGCTTTAAAATCGCCCGGATTGCCAGAGAAAATACTTCGTCGGGAAGTGAAGAATTGGGCAAAGAAATATGGCGTACAGGTTATTAGTTGCAGTCCGGACTCAGGGCTGGATTTCACATGCTCCATAACGGGTAAATTTGGACCGGTGCTTACTTTTCGTGATATGGCATTAGCCGAAAATGATAAACAGAAATTTTTAAATCTGGATTCCTGGGCATATAGCACAGGGGACCTGGAATTATTTTAAATGATAGGAGCCCTCGTATTATTGATCTTTTTATTTCTGGTAACCCAGGCAATTTTTAACGGGTTTGAAAGGAAGCATGGTTTCTTTTCTAAAAAGTTAATGAATACGTTGTTTTTCTACCATCTCTTTTTTGCGATTGTTTATTATACCTATGCTTTATTTAACCCATCCGATTCCAAGAAATATTTTGAAAGACCTCAATATGATGGCTGGGCCTGGACAGATTACTTCGGAACCAGTACTACCTTTATAGATTTTCTATCTTATCCTTTCATCAATTTCCTTGGTTTCAACTATGAAATGATGATGTTACTGTATGCGTATATGGGCTTCCTTGGGTTTGTATATGCGTATTTATTTTTTAGAGAAAATATTCCTATTAAAATCGAGGTATTTAAAGTTGATCTTTTAGTACTTCTCATGTTCCTTCCCAATATGCATTTCTGGACCGCCTCCCTTGGAAAAGGCGCACCTATTTTTCTGGGTTTAATGATGTATGCCTATGCTCTTAAAGATGCAAAATCGCGTTGGTTCACTTTGACATTAGGATCAGCTCTCATCTATTTTATCAGGCCTCACGTATTTCTTTTCGTGGCAGTAGGAACTATTCTCGGCTATTTGACCGGGCGAGAACAAATTTCCCTTTCCAGAAAATTGATGATCACATCAGTAATGATCATCGGGTTGGTACTGGCAAAAGACACTATTTTACAAATGGCTGGGTTGGATGGGTCCGGGGATATCATACAAGAATTTGAGAATTTTTCAGAAACCAGGTCTTCAGAATTAAGTAAATCAACATCAGGAGTAGACATGGCATCTTATCCTTTACCTCTTAAACTATTTACTTTCTGGTTCAGGCCTCTGTTCTTTGATGCTCCGGGATTTCTGGGGATCATCGTATCTTTTGAAAACCTTATTTACCTACTGTTATTTTTTAAGATCCTGAAGAAAGATTTCATCAGTTTTATCAGAAAATCACCAATTAGCGTAAAAATGAGCCTGACGGTATTTTTCCTTTCCTCACTGGCATTAACCTTTGTCATGGCTAATCTGGGGATTATCATGCGTCAAAAATCGATGGTGATGTACTTTTTATTCTTTGTGATCTTCTATTATTTGGCACAGCAGAAATATGACAGGATCATGAAGCTGAGAAGGTTGAAAAAGGCAAAAGAGGAAGCCCTAAAAGCTGAAGCTTGCTAATAATTATTATATAAATAAAGCCAGAATGGATAACGGTAACTTAGTGATCTCGCTTGATTTTGAACTCTTATGGGGAGTTTTTGATAAGGTCGATCACAAGGAAAAAGTGACTTATTTTAAGAATACACGGGAGGTGATTCCTCAAATTTTAGAGGTTTTTTCTGAGAATGGGATCTCCTGCACCTGGGCTACCGTTGGAATGTTATTTAATAAGAACTGGAATGAATGGTCCCAAAGTTTTCCTCAAGAATTACCTTCTTATGACAATGCAAACCTTAATGCTTATGACTTCGGAAGGTCGATAGCTTCCAATGAAAATGCTTCATTGTGCTTTGCTCCGGAATTGATCCGAAAAATCAGTAATACCCCCGGGCAAGAACTAGCGACCCATACCTATAGCCATTATTATTGTTCAGAAAAAGGTCAAACTCCTGAAGCTTTTAAAGCGGACCTGGAAATGGCTATTTCTAAAGCAAGAGAGATGGGTATTGAGTTAAAATCTCTTGTTTTCCCCAGGAACCAGTTAAACGAAGATTATTTGAAGATATGTCATAACCTTGGGATAACCTCGGTTAGATCCAATCCTTCCAGCTGGTACTGGCGAGATACCGAGGATTCTACCTTTTCAAAAAAGCTATTTAGAAGTGGAGACGCCTATTTTGGGAAAAATGACAAATCCTATCCAATTTCCAGGATCAAAAAAGTAACCGGAAAACCTCTTGAGCAGCCTGCAAGTAGGTTGTTAAGACCGGTATCTGGATTTTCATTTATGAACGAACTTAAAATTAAGCGAATTAAATCTGAAATGATCCACGCGGCAAAAAATAAGGAGATATATCATTTATGGTGGCATCCTCATAATTTTGGAAGCGACCCTGAAAGAAGTATGGAAGAATTAAAAGAGATCGTTTCCTGTTACAGGGAATGCAATAAAAAGTATGGCTTTAAATCTCTTTCCATGAAGGATCTTTCAGCCTTAGTAAACTAGTAAGTCCCAACTTTTAACCATAACCAAACTTAATTGAATGAATACTTTAATCCGCATAACTACTATTCCATTATCACTTGAAAAATTACTTGAAGGGCAATTGAATTTTATGCAGGATCATTATCGGGTGCTGGCAGTTGCTTCAGAGGAAAAAAAACTTAAAAAGTTGGGTGAATCTCTTGGGGTCGAAACATTTTCCGTAGAAATGACCCGGAAAATAACTCCTTTTAAAGACCTCAGTTCGGTAATTAAACTATTTAAGCTTTTTAAAAAGGAAAAACCTTTGATCGTTCATACTCATACCCCTAAAGCAGGGATTGCAGGGATGCTTGCGGCTAAAATGGCAGGGGTACCCATAAGGTTGCATACTGTAGCAGGTTTGCCACTTCTTGAGGCAAAAGGAACTACCAGGAAGATGCTGGAGGCGGTGGAAAAGATCACATTTGCAAGCGCAACTAAAGTTTATCCTAACTCTCACAAAATAAAGGAATTTCTTATTGAAAATAATTTCGGGCCATCTAAAAAATTCAAGGTTATAGGTAAAGGAAGTTCAAATGGTATAGATACTTTATATTTTGATCCTGAATTATATACAGAAGAGGATAGACTTAGGCTTCGAAAAGAACTCAATATTCCTGAAGAACATTTAGTGTATATATTTGTAGGCCGGTTGGTAAGAGATAAAGGAATTAATGAACTGGTAGAAGCTTTTCAGGAGCTGAACAAAGAGTTCTCAAACTCTTCTTTGATACTGGTTGGTCCTTATGAAGCCGGACTAGACCCCCTTAAAGATTCAACTTTAGAAAAAATCAAGATAAATCCTCATATCCACGAAGTAGGATATCAGAATGATGTGAGACCTTTTCTGGCCTGCTCAGATGTACTGGCTTTTCCCAGCTATCGGGAAGGTTTTCCGAATGTTGTTTTGCAGGCTGGAGCAATGGGATTACCGTCTATCGTCACAGATATTAACGGATGTAACGAAATAATCAAAGAAGGAGAGAACGGGACGATTATCCCGATTCGGGATGAAGCCGCACTTTACGATGCCATGAAAATGATGATCTTAAAGGAGGAGAAGCGGGAATACATGAAATCAAAATCCCGGAAAATGATCAAAGAGGATTATGAAAGAGATGTGATCTGGAAAGCCATTTTGGAAGAGTATCAAGTCTTGGAAAAAGAACTTAAGTCTACCTAAGAGTATTGTCTTTCAAGTAGTTTATCAATATACTTATTTAAGAGAAAATCGTTATCTGCTGTAATTTCGTAGATTTGAGAAACAACAGCTCCAAACAAAGGTTCGTGTGAAAAACAAATTCAGGTATTTTTCTTATTTCTACAAGTATTTGGGGTACCGCCTCTGGATTACTTTTTTCGTTAGTTTATTCGTGGGTCTTCTGGATGGAATTGGGTTGGCATTGTTTTTACCCTTATTGAAGTTGGTGACCAATGGTGAAACTGGCGATCCTTCGGGAGAAGACCCCGTAAGTGAATTTGTCGTGAGCTATTTAGGGGTTTTTCCTACTTTGATCAATATTCTTGGCCTGATTTTAATCTTTTTTTCTTTAAAAGGGATTGCTAAATTTCTGGAAGGGTATATCAGGGTGAAATATCAGCAATACTTTATGAGTAGGTTAAGGATCTCAAACATTGATCTTTTGAACTCGTATGAGTTTAAACATTTCGTTAAGGCAGATGTTGGTAGAATTCAAAATACCTTCACCGGGGAGGTGAGTAAAGTGAATACGGCATTGAGATATTATTTTAAGTCTTTTCAATATGGAGTGCTGGTACTGGTGTATGTGATCATGGCTTTCATAGCCGATCCTTTGTTTTCTTTCATGGTGGTTGCTGGAGGGATTCTCGTCAATTTTCTTTTTAAGGAACTTTATAAAAGAACCAAATATTTTTCCAGGAAACTAACCTCTCAAAATCACACATTCCAGGATCTTCTTATCCAAAAAGTGGCATTTTTTAAATATTTAAAAACGACCGGATTAAATGATGCCTTCGGAAGAATGCTCAAAAATAAGGTGAAAGTATTGGAAAGATTGCAATTGCGTATCGGGATAATTGATTCCCTTCTTGCTGCACTTCGGGAACCTGTTGTGGTTTTAATTATTGCCATAGCTATCTATCTACAGGTGGGTTATTTTTCAAATGATGCCGGCCTTGTTATCTTAAGCTTACTCCTTTTATACAGGGCATTGACATTTTTTATGAGCACTCAGGAACAATGGAATTTCTTCCTGGGAGTTTCGGGATCTTTGGAGAATATGGAAAATTTTTCCGAAGAATTAAAAGCCGGAAAAGAAATTAATGGTAACCTTAATTTTATAGGACTTCAAAAAACCATTTCCTTCAATAAGGTTTCTTTCAATTACGACGGAAAAGAAGTTCTTCATGACATTGACCTTAATATTGATAAAAATGAGACAGTAGCTTTAGTTGGGCCGAGTGGTTCAGGAAAATCCACTTTTATAGGTCTTATCTCCGGATTACTTCGACCCAGTAAAGGTGAGGTCTTAATTGACGGGACTGCTCTCACAGATCTTAATTTATCTTCCTTAAAATCACGGATAGGTTATGTTTCTCAGGATGTTAATGTCTTTAATGATACCATTTTTAATAATGTTACCTTTTGGGCAGAGAAGACCTCCGAAAATCTTAAAAGATATGAGACCGCTGTAAAAAAGGCGGCTATAGATTCCTTCATTAATGAACTCTCAATGAAAGAAGAAACTCTTCTCGGAAATAATGGGATTAATCTAAGTGGAGGACAAAAACAAAGATTAGCGATTGCCAGAGAATTATATAAAGAAGTCGATCTTTTACTAATGGATGAGGCAACATCTGCTCTTGACGGGGAAACCGAAGCCATTATTCAGCAACATATTGAGAAATTAAAAGGGAGTCTTACCATAATAGTTATTGCTCACCGCTTAGCAACTATAAAAAATGCCGATAAAATTGTAATTCTTAAAAATGGTAAGATTCAAGAGGTTGGTAGTTATAAAGATCTGATGGAAAGATCGAAAGAGTTCAAAGAAATGACGGCACTTCAAAATCTTTAGGATAATTGAATTATAAGGGGGCAAATAAGACAAAATATTTTGGTGCGTTCATTATGACCTATGAGCGCTCCGAAATTTTAAAGTGCACTATTCAGAACTTAAAAAATCAAAGTTTTCCTCCGGAATATATTCTGATAATCGACAATAGTGAAACTGAAAACACGGAAAACCTGATAAAGAAATTAGAAGATCCAAACCTTGGGTATTATAGAGTAGGCTATAATTCAGGTCCTGCAGGAGCGGCAAAATTTGGTTTGGAAAAACTGGTATCTCAGGGATTTGAGTGGATCTATTGGGGTGATGATGATAACCCTCCAAAAAATAATACCTTCTTTGAGCACCTTTTTTCAAAGATGGAACGACATTCCAATGAGCTGGAATATCCAATTGGCGTAATTGGAGGTAGAGGAGGAAACCTAAACAAAATAACTGGCAGAATCAGGTCACTTAATAACAAACAGCTTAAAAAAGCTTCTTTAGTGGGAGTAGATTATGTGCCGGGAGGACATACCATGATAGTGAATTCCCAGGTGGTTAAGAATAAAATTTTACCTGATGAAAAATTATTCTTCGGATTTGAGGAACTTGACTTTTGCTTAAGAGTTCAAAATAACGGGTTTAGTATAGTGATAGATACCGAAGAATGGATCAAAGATCATGTAGAGGCAGGTAATCTTTCGCCAGAGTACAGGTGGAGAGGTTCCTCTTTCGGTAACCCTGAAACACTGTGGAGAAGCTATTACAGTACGCGTAATTTGTTTTTACTTTATAGAGACAATAAGTTTTTTATGGCCTTTACATTCCTGTTTTTCAAAACTGTTTTGAAATCAATAGCCGGTTTCAGACATGGACTATCTTACGGTAAACAAAACTTCAGGGTCCAATGGCAGGCGATTATTGACTTCCTATTAGGGGATTTCGGAAAAAGTAAGAACTTGGAGTTTATCCTGCATAAAAGAGGTTAAATCAGTTGAAAATACTAAACCAGGGGATGAAATTCCTTAAGATTGGGAATTTCGAAATTCTTGATTAAAGTTTAATTAACATACCAAAAATCACTCTTAACATAATATTGGAGTCTCCAGGAAATAATTTTGCCTTCAAACATCAGGACCGAACCATCACAGAAAGAATAAGATAGATCCCATTATTTCCCGATAAATCTAAAATATAAACCTCTGTAAATTAGGTTGTAAACTTGAATTTCTGTAAGAATTTTTAACAAAACTTTACGTGGGGGCTTCGTAAGAAATCCCTTAGTTTTGTCTTAAAGCGTTAATAGTGTATCAAAAGTTTTTTAAGCCCCTCATGGATATAACGGTAGCGTTTATAGCACTTATTGTGTTTTTACCGGTATTCATCCTTGTTTTTGTAATACTCTTTATAGTGCATAAAGAAAACCCTTTTTTCCTACAGGTTAGACCGGGAAAGGATGGAGAATTATTTAAGATCATCAAATTTAAAACGATGACCAATGAAAAAGATGAAAATGGGACTTTATTGCCAGATTCAGATAGATTAACCCCGATAGGGAAATTTATTAGACGGACTTCTTTAGATGAGATTCCTCAATTATTAAATGTTCTGAAAGGAGATATGAGTTTAATTGGGCCAAGACCTCTGTTGCCGGAATATCTTGATCTCTTTAATGATTTTGAAAAACAAAGACATCAGGTAAAGCCGGGTATTACAGGGTGGGCTGCCGTAAACGGTAGAAATGCTATAAGCTGGAAAAAGAAGTTTGAATATGATGTATGGTATGTGAAGAATATTTCCTTTTCTCTGGATCTTAAAATAATAAGAAAAACCATTCTAAAAGTTATTAAATCAGAAGGTATAAATATGGATAACGTTGCAACCACAGAACCATATAACGGAAATAATTAACCGAATAAATTCAATAATTGATTATTTAACTAATCCATGAAGAGAATTGTTGTCATTGGAGCTTCAGACCAAAGTCGCTGTACAATAGATGTTATTGAACAGTCTAAGACTTATGAGATCCTGGGTGTATTGGATAAAAACCTTTCTCAAGGGGAGCGGTTTGCCGGATACACTATCCTGGGCTACCTGGAGGTCATTGAAGATCTCTTGGCCAATGATGATTTTATTGGTGGCATAGTGGCAATAGGTGATAATTTTACACGGCGCAAAGTGGTGAAAGAGATCGAAAATTTGTATCCCGAGTTTCAATTTGTAAATGCGATTCATCCTTCGGTCATTTTAGGAAATAATGTGAGGATTGGTAAAGGTTCGTTAATAATGCCGGGTGTTATACTAAATAACAATTCCGGGGTAGGCGACCACTGTATATTATTGACACGATCTTCATTGGATCATGATTCTACACTCGGAAATTACTCTAGCTTAAGTCCAGGCGTTACAACTGGTGGAAGAGTAAGTATAGGAAAGTGTTCAGCTATAGGAATTGGAGCCAATATCCTTCATTGCAAAACTATAGGGAACCATTGTGTAATTGGTGGAGGGGCATTGATCAACAAAAATGTTGAAGACGGTTCTGTCGCTTATGGGGTACCTGCACGAATTGTTAAAAAGAGGAAGAAGAGTGAAAAATATCTATAATTTTCAAAGAAGATTTTAATGGGAATGAACCAACCAAAAATATGGCTGTCGTCTCCACATATGGGGGGTAAAGAGCAATTTTATATAGATCAAGCATTCAAGCAAAATTGGATAGCTCCCTTAGGTCCTAATGTTAACGGATTCGAGGAGGATATAAAAAATTATTTGTTCCAGGACGGTAAGGGGGAAATAGCCGCCTTAAGCTCTGGTACCGCTGCTTTGCACTTAGCTCTTATTCTATTGGGAGTTGAAGAAGGGGATGAAGTTCTTTGCCAAAGCCTCACTTTTGCGGCCTCTGCCAATCCAATAGTCTATCAGGGAGCAACTCCCATTTTTGTAGATAGTGAGGAGGACACCTTGAATATTAGTCCATTTTATTTAGAGGAAGCTATTAAAGATCGTTTAAGTAAAGGAAAAAAGCCCAAAGCGATCATAGCAGTACATCTCTACGGAATGCCTTATAAAGTAAAGGAAATTCAGGAGATTGCAACTAGGTATGAGATACCTGTAATAGAAGATAGTGCCGAAGCTCTTGGAAGTTCATATGAGGAACGAAAGTGTGGAACCTTTGGTGATATTGCCATTCTTTCTTTTAATGGGAATAAAATAATTACAACTTCCGGAGGAGGAGCCTTAGTGTCCAAAGATCCTGAGGTCAAAAGAAAAGCGATCTTCCTGGCTACACAGGCCAGAGATCAGGCACCCCATTATCAGCACAGTGAGGTTGGTTATAATTATCGCATGAGTAATATATGTGCCGGAATAGGGAGGGGTCAGATGGAAGTTCTTGATGATCATGTAGCGAAGCGAAGGGCTATGCACGACCTTTATAAAGAATTTTTTATAACTTCAGAAAATGTTAAAGTACTATCAGAGCCGGAGGAAGGGATCTTTTCCAATCATTGGCTTACGGTGATACGGTTTTCAGAAAACAATGAATTTTCTGCGGAAAGTTTAAGAGTTTTCCTAGAAAAAGAGAACATTGAAAGTAGACCGCTTTGGAAACCTATGCATATGCAACCGGTTTTTAAAGAGGCACCATATTATGGAGGAGATGTAGCCTCGAGAGCTTTTGAATCAGGTCTTTGCCTGCCATCAGGTTCCAATCTGACCAGGGAAGAAAAGGACCGGATATTTAAAGCTTTAAACGGTTATTTTGAACAGAAAAAAGTAGGGCTACAAACATAGGAGGGATGGGAAGAAAATTTAATTCAGCTATACAGCAGATCTTAGCAAAGGAGAATAAGCTTGACATAAGAAACATCAAGTATCTTCCGCGTTGGTCTATTTTAGCGATCGACACCTCGATCATTATCCTATCAGCCGTACTCACGGTTATAGCCTTAAATGACCTTACGGAACGGTTTTATGACACTTTGAGTCTGCCTGTGAGAATGTCCCTAGTAGTTTTCGTGAACATTCTTTATTTCTTTGTATTTCACACTTATGCCGGTCTTATAAGACATTCCTCGTTTTTGGATGCCTTAAAGATCATGCTGGCTTGTTTCTGTACCTTTTTAAGCTTATTATTTATAAATTATACTACCTACGCTATTATAGGACAGAAAATTTATCTGGTAGCTGCTCTCATATTTTATTTCCTGATATCATTCTCAATGCTGTTTCTCTTTAGGCTAACAGTGAAGCAGGTATATGAATACTTTAAACGTACCCAGGAAGAAGGAAATCTCCAAGACGCATTTATTTTTGGAGCCGATGAGAACGCAATCTCTATTGCCGGGGCACTTGAAATTGAGCATCCCAAACGGTTTAAAATTAAAGGTTTTATTACCAATGATAGTTCTCGTGGAAATGTGAGAATCCTTGATAAACCGGTGATTTATAACGGATTGAAAGTTAGTAAGGAATTGGATTCCTTGGGCGTCACAGCGCTAATTCTTTCTGGAAATTCGCTTACTGCGGAAGAAAAATTCTCTATTGTTGAAGATTGCCTTGAACATAATATTCAGGTCTATAATGCGCCAATTGTTTCCAATTACGAAGATGAGGCTACATTATCGAATAAGGTAAAATCCCTCCAGATTGAGGATCTTTTGGATAGAGAGCCCATCCAACTCAATAAAGAGAATAAACGCCAGCAATTAACCGGGAAAACAATTTTAGTTACGGGGGGAGCAGGTTCTATTGGAAGTGAGATCGTTAGGCAGGTTGCAGATTACCAGCCTCTGAAACTGTTGATATTGGATCAGGCTGAAACTCCTTTACACAATCTTCGTCTTGAAATCCAGGCAAAATTCCCGGAATTAAATTTCAAGTGTATAATTTGTGATGTAGGGAACAGGAATAGACTGGATCACCTTTTCAAAAGGTATAAAATTGATGTGATCTACCATGCTGCTGCTTACAAACATGTTCCTTTGATGGAAGAGAATCCCCACGAAGCGGTATTTGTAAATATTCAGGGAACCAAGAATATGGCAGACCTGGCAGTGAAATATGATGTGGGACATTTTGTAATGGTCTCTACAGATAAAGCCGTAAATCCAAGTAACGTGATGGGAGCCTCTAAAAGGGCGGCTGAAATGTATGTTCAATCTCTTTATCACAGTTACTCCGGAAGTGATATAAAGACAAAATTTATCACTACCCGCTTCGGAAATGTACTTGGGTCGAACGGTTCTGTAGTTCCGTTATTCCGAAAGCAAATTGAAAAAGGAGGACCGGTAACCATAACCCATCCAGATATCATTCGCTATTTTATGACCATACCTGAAGCTTGCCAGTTAGTTCTGGAAGCAGGGGCTATGGGAAATGGAGGAGAGATTTTCATTTTTGATATGGGAGAACCAGTGAAAATTATGGATCTTGCTATAAAAATGATAAAACTGGCAGGTTTTACTCCTAATAAACATATTGGCATCCGTATCACAGGATTACGTCCGGGTGAAAAATTATATGAAGAATTACTGAGCGACAAGAGTAAAACCCTTCCTACGCATCATAAGAAAATTATGATCGCGCAGGACCACCCGGGTAATTATGAGCAAATTAAAAACTCTATTGAAGGAATCATAAGTGCTGCAGAAAGGTTAAAAGCTCAAAAAGTAGTAGCTGAATTAAAAAGTCTTGTACCCGAATTTAGAAGTAATAATTCAACTTTCGAAAAACTGGATAAAACCAAAAGTTTAGATGATGAGCCGTTAAACGAGAATGAGCCGTCAAATGTCGAACCTCAGAAAAAAATAAGTTAGAACCTACTTTAAAGTTAGCTACCAATTCACCATTATGAAGAAATTCTTGTATGTTATTTTAAGCCTCCTGCTGTTTGCAAGTTGTTCCTCCCGTAAAGAGATTGTCTATTTCCAGGATGTTGATAGGATTAAAAGCTTTGATTCCATCAGGCAATTTGAACCTAGAATTGAGGTGAACGATGTGCTTAACATCAATGTTTCCTCATTAAATGATGAAGTTGTCGAACCCTTTAGAATGGATATTGGAAATAGATCAGGCGCTGGGAATACTGGAAATAATAATGCCTCACTTCAAGGCTATTTAGTAGATGTGGATGGGAGTATTCAATTTCCTGTTTTAGGGAAGATCAAGGTTGAAGGCTTAACCAGAAGCCAATTAGAAGAAGACCTCACACGCCAATTAAGAGAGTATGTCACAGATGCGGTAGTGCGGGTGCGCATTGTAAACTTTAAAATCACCGTTCTTGGTGAAACGGGAAGTAGTGTGATAGATGTACCAGATGAACGTATTTCTGTACCGCAAGCCATTGCAATGGCCGGAGATGTCACTTATGACGGAAAACGTGATAATATCCTTATAATTAGAGACAACAATGGGAAATTATCTTACGGAAGAATTGATCTCACCAGTGCAGATGTCTTTAAAAACCCCTTCTATTATTTAAAACAAAACGATATTGTCTACGTAGAACCTACATATAGAAAAGTAAAATCAGCCGGATTTATCACAAGTTGGCAGGGCATTGTCTCAATTGTTACTACAGCTTTTGGCTTGGTTGTACTTTTTACAAGATAGTTTATGGAAGAATTAAATGAATTTTCTGAAAAGAAAGAATCAAATTTCGACTTAAAGGCTGAAATTTATAAATATCTGGCCCATTGGAAATGGTTGGTATTAGGCTGTCTATTGGGTTTAGCAATTGCATATTTATATAATCGCTACACCATTCCTGAATTTGCTACAGAATCTTCTATGATGGTACTTAGCAATGAAAAGAATAATGTTGTAGGCGCTTTGCCTTCCGGGGGAGCTTCAGTTTTAGCTTTTTCCGAGAATACTTTAGATAACCAGATAGAGACCTTGAAGTCTAAACGGCTGGTAGAAAAAGTTGTTGATGAACTGGATCTCAATGTATCGTATTTTGAAGAAGGAAACGTTATCGCCGTAGAGGTATATAAGAACTCACCTTTAATAATCGAATTTTTATCTCCAGAGAAAGTAGTTCATGAATCTTACCTAAATATTAATGTGACTCCCGAAACGGCTGACACGTTTACTCTTGTAGAAGAAGATCTTGAATACTCGAAAGTTCATAATTATGGAGAGCCTATTGAGTTGAACGGATTGAAATTTGTAATTAAACCCAGAAAAGAGGAGGTTAGAACAAAGAATACTTTGAATATCCAGGTAAAACCTTTGAGGTATGTTGCAAATGAACTGGTTTACAAAATGACAATTTACCCAAAAGGTAAGGCAAATGATATCCTAACATTGTTTATTCACGGAGCGGTCCCGGCAAAATCACAGGATTTCCTGAATAGCCTAATGTTCCATTTTAATGCTGATGGTGTGGCCGATAAACGTCAGGTAGCAGAAAACACGGCTGCTTTTATTCAGGAACGGCTGGAAATCATTTCTCAGGAACTTGATTCTGTTGAGGGAGGAATAGCCGATTTTAAAAGGGAGAATCGAATTATGGACGTTTCCAGTAGTGCAGGAGAGTATATGTCCAAATCTTATCAGGCAGAAGGAGAGATTTTTAAATTGGAAACTGAAAGGATGATCCTGGATGCTCTTAAGGATGCACTGAATTCAGCTGAACCTTATAGATTGCTACCATCGAACATGGGAACATCTGAAGGTGGTATAAGTTCTCTTATTTCAGAATACAACACCTTGGTACTGGAAAGGAATGCCTATCTGAAGACTTCTACACCAAAGAACCCGGTAATAATTGGTATTACTGAAGAATTAGACGCTTTAAAAGAAAATTTACTTGAAAATATAGAAAGTACCAAGAGGTCTATTCAAATCCAGTTAAGAGAGTTAAATCAGCTGGAAAGAAGCGCTGATGGACAGTTCAGTACCTTTCCGGGGCTGGAAAAGGGTATAAGAAGTATAGAACGACAACAGCAGATTAAAGAGCAGCTGTACTTATTTTTACTTCAACGACGTGAGGAATCTGCGATCTCCTTTGCTGCAACTTCGCCTGTTGCTAAAGTGATTGATCCTGCATTTACTTATAACCAACCGGTAGATCCTAAACCATGGGTGATTTTGACAGGTGGAGCTGTAATTGGTTTTCTAATACCCCTGTTGGTAGTTTTCGTCATAAACTTTTTGGATACAAAAGTGCATCACAAAGGAGATCTCCAACCACTTACAGATCAGATTCCTTTCTTGGGAGAAATACCAAGGGTCGCAAGTGATCAAAATGAAGTGATTCAGGTGAATGATAGATCTCCTCTGGCAGAATCCTTCCGAATATTAAGAACCAATCTTGCATACTTTGTACAATCCAGAAATCGTGAAAAAGCCGAAGTAATTTTTGTCACCTCGACGATTAAAGGAGAAGGAAAGACATTTGTTTCCTTTAACCTGGCCCGCACCCTTGCGAGCACAGGTAAAAAGATCTTGCTGATTGGTGGGGATATCAGGAATCCCAAGCTTCATAAATACTCAGAGGAAACTTTGGAAACAAAGGGACTTTCAGATTTTCTGTATGATTTTGATACACAACCTGGTGATATTATACTATCAACACGCCAGGATGATATTCCGGTAGATGTGGTGTTTTCAGGAGCTATTCCGCCAAACCCGGCAGAATTGTTCATGAATGATCGGATGACGAAATTCCTCGACCAGGTGAAAGAAAGTTATGATTACGTGATCGTAGATACAGCGCCGACAATGATAGTGACAGATACCTTACTGATAAGTCCCCAGGCCGATACTACCATTTATGTAACCAGGGCAGGGTACACTGAGAAAAAATTATTAGAGTTTCCAATTGAATTAAAAAAGCAGGGTAAATTAAAAGGCTTGGCAGTCGTTTTAAATGATGTTGATTACAAGAAATTCTCATATGGAGCCAAATATGGTTATGCCTATGGCTACGGATATGGTTATGGAGTCGATGAAGAAAAGGGACTAAAAAAATTTTTTAAGAGGAAAAAGCAGGCATAAATGCATGTTTTGTATTTTCAATAATAGGTTTTAATGTATTGAATCTCTTTTCTGAAATTTTTGCTGTAGAAAGCTTTTCTAAATGACGAAGTTGATGGGTGTCTGAACCAATAAAATCTATCATGTCGTTATCTAGAAGCATCAATGCAACCTCCTGGATATTGCTCCCGTAATGACCTATCAGGCTTAAAATATTCAATTGAAAAGAACACCCACGTTGTTTTAATTCATGGTATTTTTCAAGCTTTTTAGAATGGAAGTAAGCATATCGCTCAGGATGAGCTAAAACAGGTTTGTATTTTTTGGTTTGAAGTTTAAATAATATCTCATTCAAGTTAATGGGTGGCTGGAAATAAGACATCTCGACCAACACCAGGTTTTGATTTAGACAAAGGAGATCCTCATTTTCCATTAATTCCATAAAAGAATGATCCATCATATATTCAGCTGCAGCTTTGATATTGATGTCATTTTTACCTGAGTTATGAAGAGCCTCCTTAAGTTTTGAGAGGGCATTATTGATTGTCTCTGGAGTATTGGGGTAATAGTCATTCATAACATGTGGAGTAGCTATGAAATTTTTGACTCCCAATTCTCCAAATTTGTCAATAAGAGCAAGGGAATCTTTTATTTCTGAAGCGCCGTCGTCAATGCCTGGTAAAATATGATTGTGGATATCAACTGCTCCTTCAAGAAGGTCTTGAAGAAAGAATTTTTTCTTAAAAATGGAAAACATTATTTATGATAATTTTTGGGATGTAAAATTACAGAATATATTATTCTATAACGGCTGTTAACCACTTTATTGCTCTAAATCTAACTATTTTAAACTCTATGAGGAGAATTTTACCCTGGCTTTTTTTGATACTCTTTCCGATTATGCATGCACAGAACATGGAATATTCGGCTGATATCAGTGTTCAGGGTGTGCATTTTTCCGAAGAATCATCGCCATTCTGGCTTTATAGCAACCAAAGAGGCCGTGTGGATCAAACCACCCATTTGAGCGGTTGGATCAATACTATTGCGAAATACAGCATTAATTCCAATAAATCTTTTACTGGGGGAATTGGTGGATTTTATCAGGATGGGTATGATGATAAATTTCAATTAGATGAATATTTCCTGAACTTCGAAAATGAGAAAATATCTGTCTTTATTGGGAAAATGCAGCGTGAAGAACTGTATTCAGGTTTAAGCGCAACCAATGAGAATATTTTATGGTCTTTGAATACCGGTCCTATGCCGGGAGTGGGGTTTAAGATTAAAAGACCTATTGTGCTATGGAAAGAAGGTGGTTTGGGATTTAAAGCCAGTTGGGAAGAATATTTATTAGATGAGGAACGCTACGTTGAGAACGTGAAGGTGCATCATAAGAGTTTTTACTTAGTTTTTAATAAGATAAGGAACTGGGAATTGATCGTGGGACTACAGCATTTTGCCCAGTGGGGAGGATCTTCTCCCGATTATGGACAATTGCCCCAGACATTTCATGACTACCTGAATGTTTTTGTGGGAAAAGAAGGCAGGGATGATGTGCAGGGACAGGAGGCTAACGCCCTTGGAAATCATCTGGGGAGTTATGAAGTATACTTGAATACTTCCTTTTCTCATTATGATGTAAAATTGATCTATAATACGCTCTTCGAAGATAATTCCGGAAGAGTTCTTGGCAATACCCCAGATGGTCGTTATGGTGTCTATATTGAAGATCAGGACGATGATTTCAAAATGGTGGAAGCATTCATGTATGAGTTCTATTATACGCGTGATCAAAGTAAGAATACTCCAACCGGAGATGGCAAGGATAATTATTTCAATAATAATCTATATAGGTCAGGGTGGACCTATCAAAAAAAGATCCTTGGAGCTCCGTTTTTTATGCTTGATGAAGATAGATTCAGAATTGAACATAACAGCATAAGGGTTCATCATATTGGTTTGAAAGGTACTTTAGCTTATATGTACCCTTATAAATTTCTATTAAGCTTCAGGGAGAATTATGGTGCTAAGGGCGGAACAGATAAACCCCAGGAACAGATTATTTCCACATTTTTGAACACTAAACTTTTAGAAGATGTAGTTGATGTGGACCTTCTTGTAGGAGTCGACATTGATTTAAATGAAACTTCAAATCTGGGAGTCGGGTTACGGGTGAGCAAACAATTTTGATCATTCGTCCTTGAAAAGGATCGTATAGCTCAAATAAACTCCACCAAACGCTGCAAGCAAAAAGAACAGGATGGCAAGGCCGGGATACCCAAAAATGGTAAACGAGGAAGGGATGCTCATTAGCATAGCGGCTCCTATTATCATGGAAGCTATGATAAGCCCTAATGTAATCCTATTGGCTACTTTCTGAAAACCATCTGTAAATCGTTTTTCATCAATCGCGTCGACAATCACCTTAAACTCATTGTTTGCAAGGTTTTCTGAGATCTTATTGAATCTTGAAGGCAAATGCTCCAATAGATTTTTTGATTCCAGTAATACACTAAAAAGCTCTTCAGGAGCCAATTCTTTGATCATCTTATTTTGAACGAGCTTATCCATATATTTCCTTACAGCCTCTTGCAGGTCGTATTCAGGGGCTAGAAAAGCGATTATCTGATCCATATTTAATAGTATCTTTCCGAGTATATTCACATCAACCGGTAGATAAATGCCATTTTTAGCGGCACTGCGGTTCATTTGAATAAGTAAACGCCCCGTTTGAAGGTCTTTGGCTGTACTATTGCGATTGTTTTCTACAATAACAGAGATGTCCTTCCGAAAAGCGCTTTCAGAAAAATCTTTTTGTTGCTCACTCATCTCCAGTAAAATATCAGCGATCTCTTCCCCGTCATTCTTACTTAATGCCAGCAATAAACGTAAAAGAAAATCCTGCATTTTATTTGAAAACTTTGCCACCATTCCAAGATCCATGAGCGCGATCTTATCATTTTCTAAAAGATGTATATTTCCCGGATGAGGATCTGCATGTACAAAACCATCAGACACAATTTGTTTTAAATAAGCATGTACCAATTCATCTACCAGGGGAGTATAATCGTTCTCTGTCTTTTTCAAAGGAGAAACCGAGGTGATCTTTTTACCTTTTACATACTCCATGGTTAGCACTTTAGAAGTCGTATAATCGGGAATAGGTTGTGGTACGATCAGGCGTCTGTATTCTTTCAAATTTGTTCCTAAAGTGACAAGATTACTCGCTTCTCTTAGGTAATCCAGTTCCTGGAGCATAATCCGTTTCAGTTCGGCGAAGACATCATCGAAACCGTATTGTTTCCCGATTTGGGTATGCTTTACGGCTAGCGCGGCTACTTCTTCCAGGGTTTTAAGGTCATCCAGAAATTTTTTTCTGATTCCCGGTCTTTGAACTTTCACGGCAACTTGTTTACCAGATCTTAATTCCGCTTTATGAACCTGTCCAATGGAAGCACTTGCAACAGGATCCTCATCAAAAGAATTAAAAGCCTTTGAAATTTTTGTTCCTATCTCGTATTCCACGATCTCTCTTACTTCTTCATAAGGAATAGGAGGGAGATCATCCTGCAGGCTTGCCAGGGCCTTTAAATAACGATCTGGTAAAAGATCGGGTCTTGTAGAGAGCAATTGGCCTAATTTGATGTAGGTTGGCCCCATTTGCTTTAGATCTTCCACCAATTCTTCAGGACTTTGATCGTATTCGGAAAATGAACTAACCGTTTCTTCATCCATCGCCTGCGAAGTAGTATCGTTCAAAAGATCACTGTTCCAATATTTAAGCATAAAGCTCAAAAATTTCTGATAGCGAACTAGATTCTCAGGTAGAAGGGACATAGTGGTTAGATTTAAGAATTACTTTCTAAGATAATTAATTCGTATTTATTCGCTTCGGAAAGCCCTGTTTTTTAAGGAATATTTTAGGAATTAATAGGATATCTGTAAAAGTTCAAATGTGCAGGGTTTTTTCCGAAGAAAACTAGGATCCTATGGTTATTCATTTTTTTTATTTTTCTAATGAACTGATGCAAAATATCTTGGCCGAAAGTGCAGGAAAAAACCTAAAAAAGGCTTGCATAGAACTATGAGATAGCATAGATTTGCAACCGCAAAATATTTGCAAGTTCATATATTTTTAAAGGAGAGTTGCCAGAGTGGTTAATGGAGCAGTTTGCTAAACTGTCGACGAGCAATTGTCGCGTGAGTTCGAATCTCACACTCTCCGCTAGCAAAACAACGATTGTTGTTTTCGGGGTGTAGCGTAGCCCGGTTATCGCGCCTGCTTTGGGAGCAGGAGGCCGCAGGTTCGAATCCTGCCACCCCGACTATTAAAATCCAATCACACAAAGTGGTTGGATTTTTTTCGTTTGGAGAAAATCGAAGTTTACTTCGGGATTCGAAACAAACAAAAAAGACAAAGGGCGAAGCCTGGTTGGATTTTGATGAGCAACATCAAAATCAGGATCACCGACCGCAGGGAGATATTCCTGCCACCCCGACCAATTAAAGCCCTTCACGAAAGTGAAGGGCTTTTTTTTTGATCCAGACCATATACTTGTTTCTAGTTTGAGTTAGAGATCGCGGTTAGTTTGATACCTTTTCACACATCAACAAGATCTTCTCGTCATTTAATGAAGTTGTGAAGAAAAGGTAATTTTCACCACCGTCCTTCAGTTTAAATTGTTTGCGTAAAGTGGCTACACTTTCGGGAAAATTCCTGGTGGCTATATGTGCTTTTTTGACTGTTAGTGCAGCCTTGATCCTTTTCTTTTTGAAAGGGATAGTTTCAATGATCTCAAATCGCCTTCCGGGATAATCTGTAATCTGAGAAGAAGTGTAAAGATGTGTATGGGGGTGTAATTTGAATAGGTCAAGTTCGCTAGCCAATTGGTCGTATAGCGCGCTCTTCATCAATGCGGCATTAGGTTCGTACAAAAACCTCAAAGGTTGACTCAAAGCCGGCTGAGTGGCTTTTTGAAGCCTGTTTTCATATACCTGATCCCCGCTTTTTCTGAAATTGATCGTTTTGATCTTTATTTCTTGGGAAGCATCCTTCTTTAAAATCCATAAAAGTTCCTTGACATCATTTTCTACGGCTACAACATGAATTTCCGCAATATTTTCCAACTCCCTTATCCCTGCTGTAATGTCGAGGAGAGGAGAGGTTTTAATGAGTATATTATCTGTGTTTTCCCAAAGCATGTTGAGATGTTCAGGAACATTGGGGAGACAATCGGACAAATGAAAAACACGGCCACCGGCGTCATCCCTTCTGGAAGGATCAATATAGATCCAGTCAAATTTTTCCGAAGAGTTCTTTATAAACTCAATTCCATTACCGCAAAAATTCTGAACATTTGGTCTTTCTAAAACCTCGAAATTATGAGACGCTATTTCTGAAAGTTCCTCATTGAGTTCACAATGCACTACCTTTTCAAAACGTTTCGAGAAAAAATAGGAATCAATTCCGAAGCCGCCGGTAACATCCACTATAGAGTTTCCGCTGATCAATGAAGCCTTGTAATCAGCTGTTTTTTCAGAAGAAGTCTGCTCAAGATTCAGCGTTGGAGAGTAAATGATCCCACGGGTATTAAACCAGGTGGGCAGTTTCTTTTCAACCTTCTTTTTTCCACTTAACTGGATACCGAGTTCCTGAGGAGTGACCTCTGGAAAAGGACTTCCTTTAAAAAGTATTTTTGAAATCTCCTCTTTGTAGTTCGTCTCCAGGAAATCCTGTACTTCTTTATGTAGAAGTGCTTTATTCAACTTAGAGATCCCTTGTTAAGCGTTTTACGATCTTGTATTCGCTCAACGATTCCTTGGCGATCACTTTTATGGCAGTATAGAACGGCACAGCCACGATCATTCCTGTGATTCCGGAAAGGAGACCTGCAGTTAGAATTACAAGGAAGATCTCTAATGGATGAGACCGAACGCTCGCACCGAATATTAATGGCTGGTTCACGAAATTATCGATCAACTGACAAATTATGTATCCAGACATCACATAGATGAGTTGCGGCAGGATAATGGTCTGAAAGTCTGCTCCTAGATTACTGGAGATAACAAAAAGAGAAACCAGGATTCCTGCGATTATTGGGCCCAGGTATGGAATAATGTTCAGGAATGCGCAAATGAATGCGATCGCTATGGGGTTGTCGATTTCAAAGATGGATAGCAGGATACTGTAAAGCACAAAGAGTACAGTGATTTGCAGCGTTAACCCGACGAAATAACGGGATAGCAGGACCTTAATTTTGTTGAAAACCCTTTGGAACTTATCTTCATGCCCCTGGTTCGCAAAAACCAGAATACTGTTCAGCATTAATTTGCTGTCCTTTAAGAAAAAGAAAGAGATAAAGATAATAGAGAAAACGGCAATCGCCGCTGCACCTAATATTCCGAAGAAGTGATTCAGATATCTTGGGATCGTGGTGATATCAAAGTTTCTGACAAATTCTGTTTGTTTGATACCTTCAATAATATCGATTTCTTCCACCCCCAGATAATTGTTGATCTGCGTGTTCAACTCATTTAGATCACGGGTAAAGGCATCCATATCTATTTGTCCAAGGTTTTTGCTTTGCTCTACAACGATAGGTATGAAGATGGTTATTAGTCCGATGAACATAAAGACCACTAACAAAAGTACAATTACCACTGCAATCTTATTCGGAATTTTCAAGCGATTGCGAAGGAAGATCACGACCGGGCGACCAATTAACGAGATAACTCCCGCGATTGCGATATAAATAAGAACCGATTGTATCTCATAAAGGAAATACAGCAAAAATGCTGTTCCCAATAAAATAGCAATAGCTCTTAAAATTCCGTAGGATAATTGTTTTTCGTTCACGAAGTAAATATATTAATTCTCAGCAATTGGTTGCAGGCTTTTTGTTATTTCAAAAAGGGCGATCCCTGTTGCCTGCGCCACATTCATACTGCTGTTCTTTCCAAACATGTTAATATGGAGTTTAAGATCTGAAATTTTCAAAACTTCTTCCTGTATTCCCGCATTTTCATTTCCTAGGATCAATGCGACCTTTTTAAAACCTGAATAACTAAGGCTGTTAATGGCTTTACTGCCGGAAGCAATTTCAAGGGAAAACAGTCGGTAATCTTCCTGAGTTAGTTGTTTGCAGGTTTCCAGAATATCTTCTTTATAATCGTGTGAAACAGAAGTTATGGTAGACCTGGCCGTTCTTTTTAACCGGTTACTCTCGAGGTCTGGGGGTGTAGGCCCGCAGAAAATGATTCTTTCCACATTGAAAGCATCGGCTAACCGAAAAATACTTCCAAGGTTTGCAGGACTCGTCACTGAATCCAGAACAAGGGTGAGGGGGAATTTCATTTCTTTAAAACCTGAATTATCGTGGGTGGACTGTATCAATTTTCGAATGCGTATTTAATGATGTTTGCTCCCATTTGAAGCGCTTTTAATCGTACTTCCAGGGGGTCGTTATGTACCTGTTCATTTTCCCATCCGTCTCCCAGATCGCTTTCATAAGTGTATAAGCACACCAACCGGCCGTTCTCAAAAATTCCAAATGCCTGTGGTCTTTGACCGTCATGTTCATGTATCTTGGGCAATCCTTTAGGGAAAGAATATTCGGCTTTAAAAATTGGATGGGAGGGGGGGAGTTCGGTTAATTCTTTTTCCGGAAAAACCTTTTTCAGTTCTCGCCGAATGAATTGATCCATTCCGTAATTGTCATCAATATGAAGAAAACCGCCGCTTAAGAGATATCTCCGCAGATTTTCGGCATCATCCTCGTTAAAAAAGACATTCCCGTGACCTGTCATATGAACGAACGGAAACTGGAAAATATCAATGCTTCCCGGTTCAACCACTTCTGGTTTTGTTTCTATTGAAGTTGAAATGTTTTCATTGCAAAAGACGATGAGATTTGGTAGGGCTGTAGGGTTTCCATACCAATCGCCGCCGCCCTTGTACTTAAGAACAGCGATTTCCTGGCTTGTTGCTGACAAGGAGAAAAGAGATAGAAGTAAGAATAAAAAGACCCTATTCATTTGCTAAAAATAAGAAATTAAAAGCCGTTTTGTTTTATTCGCTTTCATTTATAAGGGCTGCGGTGTGGCAAGCGACAATCGCTGCGGTTTCTGTCCGTAGGCGGCTATGGCCTAAACTTACCGGCTCCCATCCTTTTTCTTTAGCCAGATTGATTTCTTCGGAAGAAAAATCACCTTCGGGACCAATCAAGATGGTAGCTTGAGATTTACTCTCCAATCTTTTTGAAAGCAAATTCTTGTGGGCATCATCTTCACAATGAGCAATGAATTTTTGCCCCAAATGATCTTTTTCAAGAAACTCTTTAAAACTAAGAGGCTCATTCAGCACAGGAAACCTGGTGTGTAAAGATTGTTTCAGGGCGCTTTGCAATACCCTTTCAAATCGATTCAATTTAACCACCTTGCGTTCACTGTGATCGCAAATTACAGGGGTGATTTCCTGAACCCCAATTTCAGTTGCTTTCTCTAGGAACCACTCAAAACGATCGTTCATTTTGGTTGGAGCCACCGCCATGTGCAGGAAATAAGGGGCAGGTTCCTCTTTTTCCGAACTAAGTATCCTTGCGACACAACTGTTTGGTCCGGCTGATATCAACTCGGTAACAAACATCCACCCTTTACCATTAGTAAGATGAAGTTGATCACCTTCCTTCTTCCGAAGCACCTTAAAGATATGCTTGCTTTCCTCTCTTGGGAATACTACTTCCTTGTCTCCTTCGGAAACTTCCGGATGATAGAACAGTTGCATAGAATTACATTTTTATTCGTGCTTTCGCGGTGATTCCCATGTCTGCAAAATCTCCCGAAATGTATTTGTAATGCCCGGCAATGGCGATCATGGCGGCATTATCTGTGGTGTATTCAAACTTCGGAATAAAAGTTTTCCACTGGTATTTTTTCTCCGCCTCTTTAAGAGTTTGACGAATTCCGCTGTTTGCTGAAACTCCACCGCCAATAGCGATTTGCCTGATTCCCGTCTTTTTAACGGCCTTTTTCAGCTTATCCATTAAAATTTCAATAATGGTATGTTGGATGGAAGCGCAGATGTCTTCCAGATTCTCATTAATGAACTCCGGATTATTCTTTAATTCCTTCTGAATAAAATAGAGGATAGAAGTTTTTAAACCGCTGAAACTAAAATCAAGATCTCCCACTTTAGGTTTCGGAAATTGAAAAGCCTTGGGATTACCTTTTTGAGCATTCTTATCGATCAATGGTCCGCCCGGGTAAGGAAGTCCGAGTATTTTTGCGCTTTTATCAAAAGCTTCTCCTACCGCATCGTCAAGCGTTTGTCCGATAACTTCCATCTCAAAATAGTCGGAAACCTTTACAATTTGAGTGTGCCCACCACTTATTGTCAGGGCTAAAAATGGAAATTCAGGTTTGTCGAAGCCTTCTTCATCAATAAAATGTGCGAGAATATGGGCCTGCATATGATTGACATCCAGTAAGGGAATATTTAATCCCAGGGCCAAAGATTTAGCAAATGAAGTTCCTACCAAAAGTGAACCCATAAGTCCGGGACCTCGGGTAAAAGCGATAGCGGAAAGATCATTTTTAGTGATATTAGCCTGATTAAGAGCCTCATGTATCACGGGCACAATGTTTTGTTGATGCGCCCTGGAAGCTAATTCTGGTACCACTCCGCCATACTTTTTATGGATCTCCTGGGTGGCAACCACGTTAGATAAAATTTCGCCGTTACATAAAACAGCTGCGGCCGTATCATCACAGGAAGATTCAATGCCGAGAATATATATTTTTTGTGAAGCCATCTTTATGATTTAGGCCTGAAATTTGTTAATATTGTTCGCAAAGTTATAACATAAAAACCTATCAAAAAATTCTGGAAAATACTTGGTAAAACAGTGCTTGCATTGTTGCTGCTATTTATCATTTTACTGATAGTATTTTCTATTCCTGCTGTCCAGACTTCAGTAGCCCGAAAAATCACTAACTCCCTTAGGGAATCCAAGGATGTAGACATCACGATTGGGAAGGTAGGGATCACCTATGGAGGAAAGCTGGACCTAAGAGATGTACTTATAAGGGATCATCACGAAGATACTCTTATTTACTCCCAGCAAGTCGCTACATCGCTTACCAGCTTTAGAAGTTTGCTCAATAATAATCCTACTTTAGGATCTACCAACGCACGAAATCTTCAATTTTATTTAAAGATCTATGAAGGAGAAGACCGAGATAACTTAAATATCTTCCTTAATAAACTAAAGTCAGAAAAAAAGAAGGAAGCAGGATCCTTCTTATTGACTATCGATGATCTTGAAGTGCTGGGGGGCAAATTTAGTTATGTAAATGAGAATGCCTCAAATCCTGAATTTGTAATTATTGATAATTTAAATCTTAATGCCAGTAATTTCCTTCTGGAGAATTCTGATATCTATGTAGACATAAGGAAACTTTCAGGTCTTGAAAAAAGAGGATTGGAAATAGACTTTTTAAGTACTGACTTCTCTTATACAAAGGAAAATATGGTTTTGGACAACCTGGAACTAAGAACTCCGGAGTCTGAGGTCAGTATGAATATAATTTTCGATACCAGTAAAGGTTTTTCTGATTTTGCCAACTCGGTACCGGTTACAGCCAATTTTAAATTGGCACGGGTTTCTACTAACGATCTTCAGCCTTTTTACTCTGAATTTGGATCTGATCAAAAAATTGAATTTTCTACTGAGCTTAAAGGCCGCCTGAATGAATTTACCCTTTCAGATCTAGAAATGGAAGGTTTGGATCGCACCAGGCTAAATGGCGAACTAACTATTGAAAATTCCATGCCGGGGGCAGAGGGCAGGTTTTCCCTTCACGCTGATCTTGATGAACTTGCTACAAATTATTATGACCTCATAAATCTGTTGCCTGGGCTATTAAGAGAGAAATTACCAAGTGAACTACAGGAATTTGGTAATGTTCAAATACGTGGAGATGTTTTGCTTTCAGCCGATCTTTTAAATGTGAAAGCTGATCTTTTTTCGCAGTTAGGCACGGCTGATGTTGATTTGGAGATGACCAATTATTCTGAAACCTCAGGAGCAAGTTATAAAGGAAAACTGGTAGCTAATAATTTTAACCTCGGAAAATTATTCAATTCTCCGTCTTTCGGTACTACTTCCTTTGATATCAATTTTAACGGGAAAGGGTTGACTCGTGAAAGCCTTAATACCGAGGTTCGTGGAAGTGTATCAAAACTGGTATATAAAGATTACGCGTATAATAATTTGAAATTAAGAGGTACGCTGAAAGCACCTGTTTTCAATGGAAATTTCATTTCACTGGATCCTAACCTTAGAATGGAGTTCAACGGGTTAGCAGATTTTTCAAGGGAAACCTACCTTTATGATTTTGAAGCCTCGGTGGGATATGCCGACCTGAATGCCTTGAATTTGGTGCAGCGTGACAGCACGGCCATTTTTATGGGTGATGTGATCATGAACATGAAAGGAAGTAACCTGAACAATGTAGCAGGAACTATCCTTCTTTTGAATACTTCATATAAAAATGAAGGTGACTCTTATGTTTTCAGAGATCTAAAAGTAACTTCTTCTTTTGACGGGCCCGTAAGAACAATTGAAGTTGTTTCTCCTGATGTCATAAATGGTAGCGTGGAAGGTGTATTTGATATTAAAGAAGTTCCGGCATTGGTAGAAAATGCGGTAGGAAGCCTGTACACCAATTATCGCCCTAACAAGATCACGACAAATCAGTATCTGTCATTCGATTTTGACATTTATAACAAGATAGTGGAAGTTTTCTTTCCTGAAATCACGCTTGCGCCAAATACCCGAATTCGGGGAAGCGTGGAATCTGATGAATCTGAGTTCAGGCTTGCTTTCAAATCGCCAGAGATCAAGGCATTCAAAAACCTTTTTAAAGAGGTCAATATTCAGGTGGATAATTCCAACCCGCTTTTTAATACGTTCGTAGAGATCGATAGTGTGTCAACCGGATTTTATAGCGTCTCAGATTTCAACCTGATCAACGTAACTCTCAACGATACCTTGTTCATAAGATCTGAATTCCGTGGAGGGCCTAAGAATGACGATGAGTTTAATTTGAACATGTACCACACGATCAATGAGAATAATAATTCTGTGGTAGGTTTACAAAAATCAGATATCAAGTTCAAGGAAAGTACCTGGCACTTAAATGAGGCGAACAACAGGTCCAATCGTGTGATCTTTGATAAAGGCTTCCAAAATGTACGTGTTGATTCATTAGTATTAAGCCACCAGGAAGAAGAAATAAGACTTACAGGGGAAATGAGAGATTCCACTTATAAGGATTTTAAAATGCAGTTTGAGAATGTGGATCTGTATAAGATCACTCCGGATATCGACAAACTGGCCATGGGAGGTATCGTCAACGGGAATCTGAATCTTCTTCAGCAAAAAGGGGCTTATTATCCTAATACTTCGCTTACTATTCGGGATCTGGTGATCAACGACACTCCGCTTGGGAACCTGAATCTTGACGTAATGGGGAATAAGGATCTGAGTTTTTATAACGTAAATACAACGTTGAGAAATAAAGGCCTTGAATCCTTGTCGGCTATTGGTGAGATCGTGGTCGAAAAAAATGCTTCAGAGATCGATCTGGAGGTTAGTCTCCGGAATTTTGACATGTCTGCTTTCAGTCCAATAGGGGGTGAAGTGATCACAAATATTCGCGGTTTGGTTTCCGGGAACGCCGATGTTACCGGAAATTACAAAAACCCTGATATTTCAGGTCGTTTACGCTTGAAAAAAGCAGGATTAAGCATTCCTTATTTAAAGGTGGATTACGCTTTTGAAGAAGATGCGGTTGTCAATCTCACCGAACAGCAGTTTAATTTCGACGATATAGAACTGACTGATACAAAATATGGCACAAAAGGAAACCTGGACGGCGTTATTTCTCATCAGAACTTTCAAAAATGGATCTTAGGTCTTAATATTTCTACTAACCGTTTGCTTGTTCTTGATACCGAGCAAGATGAAGACGCACTTTACTACGGAACCGCTTTTATGGGCGGTAACGCTTCTATTTACGGGCCAACTTCAGAACTGGTAATTGATGTGGTTGGTACAACCGGCCGGGGAACGGTATTTAAAATTCCAATTTCAGACACCGAAGCGATCGGGGATAATTCATTTATTCACTTTTTAAGCCCGGAAGAAAAAGCTGCGAGACTGGCCGGTCAGGAAATTGAACTTCAGGAAGTAAAAGGTCTGGAACTTAATTTTGACCTGGATGTTACAAGTGATGCCCTGGTGGAAATTGACGTTGACGGAAGTATCCTTCGGGGAAGGGGAGCAGGTACATTATTGATCGAGATCAATACCCTTGGGAAATTCAATATGTGGGGTGACTTTATCGCCAACTCAGGAGAATATATCTTTAATTATGGAGCCCTTCAGAAGCGATTCGCGGTAAGACCCGGTGGAAGTATAAACTGGAGTGGAAGCCCTGCGCAGGCAGATCTTGATATGAGCGCTGTGTATGAGGCCCATGCTAACCCGGCAATCATTCTTGATAATCCAGGTGTAAGCCGAAGAATCCCTGTAGATGTTGTAATCAATCTTGAAGGGGAATTAGTGCAACCCGATATTTCTTTTGATCTGGAGTACCCGAATGTTACATCAGCGGTGCGTTCTGAACTAGAGTATAAGATCGGAACTTCCGGAAATACCGAAGCTCAGGCTTTCTCATTATTGGCGTTAGGCCAATTCTATACCCCCGATGTATTTGGCGGGAATGCGGGAAGCGCCTTGCTGGGAGGAGTTTTCCAGAGCGCGTCATCAGGACTGTTTAGTAGTTTATTGGGTGATGAAAGTGGCGTCTTTGAAGTAGGACTGAACTATGAGCAAGGTTCGAGAACCCCTGAACAATCCACAGCCGACCGATTCGGTGTTACATTATCAACCCAGATCAGTGAACGTGTACTCATAAACGGCCAGGTGGGAGTTCCGGTTGGAGGAGTCACGGAAACTGTAATTGTAGGGAATATTGAGATTGAATTTTTATTGAACGAAGAGGGAAATCTTCGGGCGAAGATCTTCAACAGAGAGAACAACATTCAGTATATAGGCGAGGAGCTTGGCTTTACGCAAGGAGTTGGATTATCTTACCAGGTGGATTTTGATACCTTCAAAGAATTGATCAGAAAGATAACGGATAAGCAGGTTTCGGTCTCGGCAAGGGAAGACGAAAAAGAAAAAGAAGAGCCAGTAGAGAATCTGGCTCCAGATTATATCAGGTTCCCCGGAGAGGATAATTAAGCTTCAAAAAAAGTTTTCAGAAAACTATTTTACAGCGATCATACTGATCTCCACATTCACGAATTTTGGAAGATTGGCAACTTCTACAGTTTCTCTTGCAGGAGCAGTCGCCTCATCAAAGTACTTTGAATAAACAGCGTTGATCTCGCTAAAGTTGTTCATATCACTGATGAAAATGGAGGATTTAATGACATTTTCAAAGTCCATTTCCGCAGCTTCCAAAACAGCTTTTAGATTTCGCATAACTTGCTCGGTCTCTTCCTGGATGCTTGACATTTCAAGCTCTCCGTTCACAGGATTTATAGCGATCTGCCCCGAGGTATATAAAGTGTTTCCGGTGAGTACAGCCTGGCTGTATGGACCAATAGGGGCAGGGGCGTTGTCTGTTTGTATGATCTTTTTCATAGCGAATGATTTAAAGTTGTCTGTCTCTTTGTCTTCTTTTCTCATACTTGATATCACGCAATAATGCTGATTTGATACCTATAAAGAAATTCCATTGCTCATATCTTCCGAAAGGAGTCCAGTTAAAGGTCATTCTCCAACTCTTAAGATCACGAGCGAAACGCAGCTGGGTATGAGTGAATCCCTGGTTTACAAAATCATAACCCGAAGATGCTCCAACCGTCCAACGTGGTGAAAGTTCAATATCACCTGAGAACATGAGGGAGTGCGAAGAGATATCATTCTGCCTTGCATTGTTGGAATAATTCATTGTATAAGCCAGTCTTAGATCCCAGGGAATACTGAAGTTGTACCACGCATTTTCAGGGCCTTCTTCTTCATTGGCTACGTCCTCTTCAGTTTCGTCATAGAAAGTGCCGTCCATCTCCATTCCTTTTCCGAAAAGATCATCAGGTCGACCTCCGTTTCTGAAGGTTTCGTTGCTCATTCGGTTTGTGTTTTCCTTTCCACCCGTAAAATCTCGACTGGAGAAGGAGTAACCAAAACTCACGTTGGCATTTGTCATCCTGAAAAGACTTCCACCGTTATTAATATTCAATTTATCAATTCTGCGGTTATCGTTGTTCAGGGCGTAGATATCAAGGTTGGTTCCGAAGTTAATATCCAGCTTACTCTTTATTATGGGAAGAGTCCCTCGAACGCTGATAGGTGAAAGCTTTAATGAATCTCCCGCGAGATTATAAGAAGTACTTATATTCAGGTTATTTAATAGCGTCACCTTTCGCGGCTCGGCATCTGTAGAATCCTTAACCTTGGCCTCAAAAGTATTGCTAAGAGAAAACCCTAAGGAACTTGAGAAATTCTTTCCCGGAGGGCCGTAAAGTGTTCCTTGAAAACGAGAATATTCAACTTCCCTTTCTTCTCTTCCGGCAGTTTCAGGAACCAGATAGGTTTCATAATAATGATCAAATCCGGGATTAATATTGTAGCTGATAGAAGGACGCATCACGTGCCGTATCGCCTGATATTTACTGTCCTTTCCGAAGTTAACCATCCCGTAAATAGTGGTTCCTACGCTTGCATTGAAGTTATAGGTTCTAAAGGAGTCGAAACCTTTAATTGTGTCGACAACTTCCTGCTGAAGCTCTTCATCGTACGACCTTTCAAAAGTCTTGAAAACCCAGTTTTCGGTATAATTGGTTCCGGCGCTTACACTCAGGTAATTAAAAACCTTGAAGTTAGTGGTCAATGGTACGGTGTGTTGAGCGCCCACGACAGCATTTTCAAACATTTCCTTTGTAAAGAAAAGCGAATCGGTGGTGGTGAACCTGTTTTCCCCTCTAAAATTATATTGCAGGTTAATATTTTCAAAAACTCCTTTTTTAGCACCTATCTTGGGTTCAAAAGGATAGATCCTTGCGACGCTGGCCTGTACCGTTGGAAGGGTCATATTGATCTGTTCTGTATTGGTGTTCTGACTGTGAGTCGCGGTAATACTTAGGTTGACCTGCGGCTCGATAGGGAACGTTTTGGAATAGGAAACAGAGGAACTTAAAGTATTGGTAAGCCTGCTTCCGGCGTTACTTTGATTAGTAGAAGCCTGGTAATAATCACTGCTTCCCAGGTTTACCGAAGCCGAAAATCTTGAACTTGGATTGGCTTTTTGGTCCTGTGTATGATACCATCTAAGGTTGTAAACAGAACCTTCGGCATAATCAGGGAACCCCCGTTCACTGGTTATAAGCTTTTCATACCTGAAACTCAGGTTTCCTCTGAACCTGTACCGAAGGGCATAAGAAGATTCCAGACGCAAACCGTAACTACCGTTCGTGTAATAATCTCCTAAGGTGGTGAGGTCAACATAATCACTGATTGCGAAATAATACCCTCCGTTCTGAAGGTAGTAACCACGATTATTATCTTCTCCAAAAGACGGAATAATAAATCCTGATGTTTCCTCATCGGTCATCGGGAAATATCCAAAAGGTAATCCAAGAGGAGTGGGTACATCGGCGATATACATATTTACCAATCCTGAAACGATCTTTTTGTCCGGAACGAACTTTATCCTTCGGGCATAGAAATAATAATCGGGGTTCTCTTCATCTTCAGAAGTGCTGAATTTCACGTTCTTCATATAGAAGACCGAATCATTTTCCCTTTTCGTAATTGCTCCGAAAACCTTGAATTCTCCCTGTTCGGTTCGTGAATTGAACACAAGGGCTTTTTCGGTTTCGAAATTAAACCTGATGGAATCGGGCCTAACCACGCTTTGAGCCTGAGTAAAAACTGGTTTTTGAGTGTAGGTCCCGGTAGAGTCCGGAATTCCGTAAGCGTACACTTCGTTCTTTTCGTTGTCTAATATTATTTTCCCCGCTGTGATATTAATATCACCGTAAGTCACTTCGGCATTATTATATAGGTACATACGGTTCTCACGAGGACTAAGCCGCATGTAATCTTCAGCTGTATAGGTAACCTGGTCTGTAAGGAATTTATTCTTTGGTTTGACACTGTCCTGCGCCGTTTGATGTGTCGTTTCAGTCAGTTCGGGAACGGGAGCGGTGATCTTCAGGGAATCCTGAACCGGTGCCACACTATCCCTTTCGGCAGGAATGCGCATACCTTCTTTAGTCTTGATCTCCTGGGCAGAGATTTTTGTGAAATTAATGATCAAAAAAATACTGCAGGAAAGTATGTAAAGTATATTTGTTCGCAATCCCAGATGTTCTATTTTTGTGAGTGTGGCTTGTTTTTTGAAGTCTCAAAATTACATATATTTTTTAAGCTACCTTTTGGGTTTATCAAAAAATAAAATAACCGCCTTTATGAATCGTTATTTCAGTATGAGAACGAACTTACTTAGCCTTTTAGTTTTTATTTTTTCAGTTATTATTTCTTCGGAAGCATTCGCTTCAGACTGTGAGCCGCCCCGCGAGCGATTTGTGGTGGTGCTCGATGCCGGTCACGGAGGTCAGGATCCCGGTAACCGCGGAAATGGTTTTTATGAAAAAGATATTGCGCTGAATATTGTTCTGAATATTGGTGCTGAACTGGAAAAATTGCCAGATGTCAAGGTGATCTATACCCGTAAAACCGATGTTTTTGTCACCCTGGCAGGTCGTGCAGAGATTGCCAACAAAGCCGAAGCCGATCTTTTTATTTCGGTGCACTGTAATGCTCATAGCTCCCAGGCTTCTGGAACTGAGACTTTCGTATTGGGACTTCACCGTAACGAGGACAACTTAAAAGTAGCGATGAGGGAAAACCAGGTGATCTACCTCGAGGAAGATTATGAAGTGACTTACGGTGGTTTTAACCCCGATTCCCCGGAATCTTATATTGGACTTACATTAATGCAGGAAGAATACCTGGACCAAAGTATACTTTTAGCTGATTTTATTCAGAAGAATTTCACCAATGAACTTAAAAGAGTAAATCGAGGCGTGAAACAGGCCGGTTTCCTGGTTCTTAGACAAACCTATATGCCAAGTGTTCTGGTTGAAACAGGATTTCTTACAAATAGAGGAGAAGGTACCTTTTTGAATAGTCGTGGTGGCCAGGATAAAATGTCGGCGGCTATCGTCGAGGCTGTAAAACACTATAAAAACAGTATCAATCTTGAAATCCTTGAAGGGATCGCTGAACAACCTCCGTTAAAAGTAGATTCCGGAAAGGCACTTGAGCCAAATGATCATTATAAGGACGTAACCTTCAGGGTTCAATTAGCTGCTTCGGGTAAAAAGTTGGATCCTACCCCCCGGAATTTCAAAGGTTTAAATAATATTTTCAGGAATAAAGAGGGTAAGCTTTACAAGTACTATTATGGCGCTACTTCCAGTTATGTGAAGATCCAGGAGTTGCATGAGATCGCGAAGAAGAAAGGCTATGATACTAGTTATATCGTTGCCTTTAAGAACGATGATAAGATCAGTGTTAATGAGGCGCTAAAAACAAAGGTCAATTAAAGGCTCTTTTCTATATTTATTTTTAAATTTGTGCTTCATCAATAAGAATTCTTTGTGAAATATACTAAAGAGGTTAAAACCGCTCTTTTGGCTCTAGTCGCCATTCTCCTTTTCATTTTTGGATATAGTTTCTTAAAAGGAAAAAACTGGTTTGATTCCAGTAGGACATTTTATGTGGTATATAATGACGTGGAAGGACTTACTCCATCTTCGCCGGTGACCATCAATGGTCTTGAAGTTGGGAACGTAAGCAGTATTGGATTTTTGGATACTTCAGGAAAGTTGCTAGTAACCTTCAGTGTGGAGAACGATTTTCCGTTTTCAAAAAACAGTATCGCGCAAGTTTACGGCGGGGGACTTATAGGTGGTAAATCACTTGCTATACTTCCAGAGTATGAGCAGGGAAATCTAGCCAAATCCGGTGACACCTTACAAGGTGAGATTGAAGAAGGGCTTTTGGAACTTGTAAATGAACGCCTGACTCCACTTCAGGAGAAGGTAGAAAAAGTGATAGTAAGTACAGATTCTTTAATTAACGCCTTTAATCAGGTGATGGATGAGGAGGCTCGCAAGGATCTTCGAAAGAGTTTTAAAGATCTTTCTTTGACTGTTGCTTCACTGAAGAGTACAGCCCAGAGCGCCGATAATATTTTTTCTGAGAACGCTCCTAAGTTGAAACGAACTTTTACCAATCTGGACGAGATGTCAACCAATCTCAATAATATTTCAGATACCATTTCTAAGGTGAACATCAAGAAAATGACCAATGATCTTGAGCAAGCGGTAGCCAACTTTGAAGATGTGACCAATAAACTCACCAATGGTGAAGGTACCGCCGCAAAATTGATCAATGATCCGACAGTGTATAATAACCTGGAAAGGGCAACAAATCAATTAGATGAGCTAATTCAGGATGTGAAACTTAATCCTAAGCGATATGTTCATTTTTCTATCTTCGGAAAAAATCCTGGACCATATTCGCCACCAAAGGATTCTTTGAAGTAACCAAGTAACCAACCAACTAACCAACCATGCAGATTATCGCACAAATAGCCTTCATTCTCGCTTTTATAGTGGGAATTGGCATTTTCGTACGTAATGTTCGGAGAATGATCCGCAACATTAACCTGGGGAGAGAGATCGACCGTAATGACAACCCGGCCGAACGCTGGAAGAAAATGGCCAAGATCGCACTGGGCCAGTATAAAATGGTGCGCAGACCTGTTTCAGGGATCGTTCACATTATAGTCTACCTTGGATTTATTATTATTAATATCGAAGTTCTGGAGATCATCATTGATGGTATTTTTGGGACACACCGTATTTTTGCCTTTGCGGGAATTACCTATAATTTCCTGATTGGCGCTTTTGAGATACTTGCATTCCTGGTATTAATTGGAGTGATCATTTTCTGGGTTCGAAGAAACGTACTTCACGTCTATCGCTTCATGGCCCGTGAAATGACTAGCTGGCCTAAGAATGACGCCAACTATATTCTCTATTTCGAGATGGTGTTGATGCTGCTTTTCCTTGTGATGAATGCGGCAGATCATCAGTTACAGTTAACGGGTGCCGAGCATTATGCTATGGCAAGTGGAGAGATCGCAGGATCCTTTCCTATAAGTAGTTTCCTGTTGCCTCTTTTTGAGGGGATGGAAACATCTACTTTGATAATCATTGAAAGAGCAGCCTGGTGGTTGCATATTATCGGTATTTTGATCTTTCTGAATTATCTATACTATTCAAAACATCTTCATATCCTATTGGCTTTCCCTAATGTCTATTTCTCAAAACTTAGACCTAAAGGTGAATTTGACAATATTGATGCGGTTACCAAAGAAGTACAGTTGATGATGGACCCTGATGCCGATCCTTTTGCAGCTCCCACTGAAACGGAAGAGGAAGAAGGAGAACCCGAAAAATTTGGTGCTTCAGATGTTTTTGACCTTAACAGGGTACAACTGCTAAATGCGTATACCTGTACTGAATGTGGACGTTGTACTTCAGAATGTCCTGCAAATAATACAGGGAAATTACTTTCTCCAAGAAAGATCATGATGGATACTCGTGACCGTTTAGAGGAAGTGGGCGAAAATATCAATAAGAATGGTTCATTTCAGGATGACGGAAAACAACTGTTGGACGACTATATTCTTAGAGAAGAACTATGGGCTTGTACAACCTGTAATATGTGCGTGGAAGCCTGTCCGGTTGGGATCGACCCTCTATCCATTATTATGGAGATGAGACGTTACCTCATGATGGAGCAAAGTGCCGGTCCTGCAGATCTTAATAACGCGCTGAGCAATATTGAGAACAATGGTGCCCCATGGCCTTATAACCAAATGGACCGTCTAAACTGGGCAAACGAAAACTAATCTATCAAATTATTTAAAAATAGAAAGCCGCCGGCTTCTTAAAATATAAAATTCATGGCTGAAAATATCAAAGTGCCAACCATGGCAGAATATATGGCAGAAGGCAAGAAACCCGAAGTTCTTTTTTGGGTAGGTTGCTCCGGAAGTTTTGATGACCGTGCCAAAAAGATCACCAAAGCATTCGTAAGACTTTTAGATAAAGCTAACGTAGACTTTGCCGTTCTGGGAACTGAAGAAAGTTGTACGGGAGATCCCGCAAAACGTGCCGGAAATGAATTTCTTTATCAAATGCAGGCAGTGGGTAACATTGAAGTTTTGAACGGGTATGAGATTAAGAAGATCGTAACCACCTGTCCGCACTGTTTCAACATTATCAAGAATGAATATCCCGGGCTTGGAGGGAATTATGAAGTTATGCACCACACTACCTTTTTGAAGTCCTTACTGGAAGAGGGAAGGCTGACTGTGGAAGGTGGTAAATTCAAAGGAAAACGAATTACCTTCCATGACCCATGTTACCTGGGGCGCGGAAATGACATTTATGAAGCTCCTCGTGACCTTTTGAAAAAGCTGGAAGTGGAACTCGTTGAAATGAAAAGATGCAAGACCAATGCCATGTGTTGTGGCGCCGGGGGAGCTCAAATGTTCAAGGAGCCGGAACCGGGCAAGGAAGAAGTTAACGTGGCTCGTACAGAGCAGGCGATTGAAGTTAAACCGGAAGTGATAGCCGCCGGATGCCCTTTCTGTAACACCATGATGACAGACGGTGTTAAAGCTAAAAATAAGGAAGGTGCAATTGAGGTAATGGATATTGCTGAGATGATCGCCAACGCTGAAGATCTATAGATCCATTAAATAATAAGATTAAAAAGGCTGCTGATATGAATTCAACAGCCTTTTTTAATTTAACCTGTATTGTTCTTTTTCTTCAGGATAATTTCTGACCAGTTCTGCGATGTCATCATCGGTCAAACCTTCTTCGATATAATCTCCCTGCTTGCCCATTAGATAAGCATAAGTCTCAATATTGGAGCTATAAGGGCTTTTTGAGGATTTTTTATTCTTATCGGCGTAGCCTTTTAAATAAGCTACCACCAGGTCATCATCCTCTGGTTTTAGATGTTGTTGATTTCTGAAATCATTCAGGATCTTTAAGCCTTCCCATACTCCCAGATAAAGCACTTGAGAATGAGAATCGGAAGAACTGAAATAAACAGGTTCGATGTAATAAATATAAATAGGGGCGGTAACATTGTAGAAATAAGATTCCACAAAATTGGTCTTTTCATTCCAGATACTTCCTACTTCAACATGAATTTGGTGTTCGTCCCGCAGCCAGTCTCTCACCGAATAGATGTTGTTTCCGGTGTCTTTACAACCCAGTTTTTTGGCTAATTCTGAAAGTTTAATGTAATCCGGATTCATACTGCAAAATTAAGGACAGGGGAGTGCTGTGCTATGATGTTCGTCAGGTTTTCATTTTCAGAATATATTATTTAAGTTTTAACTAGCTGCGGTTTGAACAAAGCTGCAAATCAATTAGTTTTGTAGAAATTAAAATTCCACATTTAAATGTTCGTCCCTTTTGAAAGTCTACCGGATAGCTCCCGAGTTTGGATCTATCAGGCTAACCGCTCATTCACAGAGCAGGAACAAATTGAAATCCAGGAAAAGCTGGAACAATTCATTAAAGAATGGACAGCCCACGGTGCTGACCTGAAAGCTTCTTTTGAAGTAAGGTATAAACGCTTTATAATTCTGGCCCTTGATCAGGAAATGAATGCTGCCACAGGTTGCTCGATTGATGCTTCGGTTCATTTTATTCAAGAACTGGAAAAACAGTATGGTGTTGATCTTTTAGACAAGATGAATGTTTCCTATAAACAAGGAGATTTTGTCGCGTATAAGACCCTTACAGATTTCCGAAAGATGGCAAAAGATCGTGCCGTATCACCAAAGACGATCGTGTTCAACAATTTAGTCACTAACAAAGCCGAATATCTTTCAGATTGGGAAGTGCCCGCTTCTGAAAGCTGGCATAAGCGTTTCCTTAATTAATGATTTCAAGAAAGAGCTCCAATTTCTACCTTTTACTGATCCTGTTTTTTTTATTCTTTCAATTTTCTCACTCCCAGAGTCGGCCGTTGATCGTGGATGATCATGAGCTTCAAAAGAAGTGGGTGGATAGCATCTATGAGAAGATGACTTTAAAAGAAAAAGTAGGCCAGCTATTCATGGTTGATATTTTTTCCAATGGTTCTGACCGGGATTTTGAAAAGATAAGAACCCTGATCAGGGAAGAAAAAATTGGAGGTCTTATCTTTTCTAAAGGTGGGCCAAAACGCCAGGCACATCTTACCAACGAATTTCAAGAGCTTTCTGAAACTCCCTTGTTGATTGGGATGGATGCCGAATGGGGGCTTGCCATGCGATTGGATTCTACATATGCTTTTCCATGGAATATGACCCTTGGGGCTATTCAAAATGAGGAACTGGCCGAAGAGGTAGGAGCACAAATAGCCAAACATTCAAAAAGGTTAGGGGTTCACCTTAATTTTGCTCCTGTTGTAGATATCAATACCAATCCTGAAAATCCTATCATCGGGAATCGTTCGTTTGGAGAAGATAAAGAGAATGTTGCTAAAAAGGCATCTGCCTTTGTTCGCGGTATGTCGAGATACAATATTCTATCCAGTGCAAAACATTTTCCGGGTCACGGGGATACCGAAAAGGACTCTCATAAAACGCTTCCTACTATTGATTTTTCCAAAGACAGGATCTATCGTGAGGAACTGTATCCCTATTTATCGGTCATAAATGAAGGTGTTAGTAGTGTAATGGTTGGACATTTGAACGTACCAAGTCTGGAGAGACGCTCTGACTTTCCTTCTTCTTTATCACATGAGATCGTTACGGGAATTTTAAAAGAAGAATTAGAATTCAACGGACTTATAATAACTGATGCCCTTAATATGAAAGGAGTGTCAGATTTTGACGAGCCCGGGGAAATTGACCTGGCCGCATTTTTAGCGGGTAATGATATCCTGTTAATGTCTGAAGATGTACCGAAGGCTTCAGAGAAAATATTAAAGGCGTATAATGAAGGCTTGATCACTGAAGACCGCCTAAAACATTCAGTTAGAAAGATACTTTATGCCAAGTATAAAGCCGGGCTTCATAAGTACAAAGCTATAGATGATACTTATTTGATTGAAGACCTGAATAGCATTAACAATGATGTTCTTTCAGAAAAGCTTTATGAGGAGGCGATGACCGTTATTAAAAATGACAAAGGCTTGTTCCCTGTGAAGGATCTTGAAAAGAATAAGATCGCCTATGTTCATTTTGGAGAAGATAGTGGAGATAATTTCTTCAGCAGACTGAATAGTTATGCTAAAGTGGACCAGGTTTCTGCTGAAAATTTAAATGAACTGCTTGATGAACTGGAATCTTATAATCTGGTCATTATCGGTTATCACCAATCCAATGATTCTCCCTGGGGCAATTATAAAATGAGTAATAAGGATCAATCCTGGCTGTATGAGATCGCCCGCAAAAACAGGGTAATTCTGAATGTCTTTACCAGTCCTTATTCGCTTTTAGACCTGAAGACCACTGCTAATTTTGAAGCCATACAGATCGCATATCAAAATAGCCGTCTGGGACAGGAAAAGGCTGCAGAAGTAATTTTTGGTGCTCTTGGCGCGAAAGGAAAGTTACCGGTACGTGCAGGAAGAGAGTTTCCGGTAGGTAGCGGTTTCTATACACGTGACCTGGAAAGGTTGTCTTATGGACTTCCCGAGCAGGTTGGGATGAACTCCTATAAATTGAAAAAGATCGACTCTCTGGTAAATGCAGTGATCGATCAAAAAATGGCACCCGGAGTACAGGTTTTGGTGGCCCGAAAAGGTAAGGTGATCTATGAAAATTATGCGGGACACCATACTTATCAAAAAGAAACGCCAGTTAAAGGTACAGACGTATATGATATCGCATCTCTTACTAAAATTCTAGCGACCTTGCCGCTTGTGATGGAACTGGTAGAGAAGAACGAACTTGATTTCAATACCACCCTTGGGGAGATGTTCCCCGAATTCAGAAAGACCGATAAGGAGAATATCACCTTGTTGCAAATGCTATCCCACTATGCGCGCTTCAAAGCCTGGATTCCGTTCCATAATCTCACCATAGACGATGAGACAGGCAAAGAGGACAAAAGGTATCTACGGGATAAGGAATTTCCTGGTTATAACACCAAAATTGCGGAAGGCATGTACGTGCGTAATGATATTCGCGATTCTATCGTAAATGTGATCCGTAAAAGTGAATTGAATAAGAAAAGGGAATATCAGTACAGTGATCTACCATACTACCTTTTAAAAGCTTACCTGGAGAACACCTACGGAACTTCTTTAGATTATCTTACCCAGGATCACTTTCTGGAGCCTTTAGGCGCAAATAACACTACCTACTTGCCTCTGAATAAATTTCCGAAGGAAAAGATCGTACCTACAGAAAATGACAATATCTGGCGAAAACAGTTATTGCACGGCTATGTCCATGACCAGGGAGCGGCTATGTTAGGCGGAATTGGTGGACAGGCCGGACTTTTTTCAAATGCCAATGATGTTGCCAAAATAATGCAGATGTATTTAAATGGTGGTGAATACGGCGGGAAAAGATATTTGAAACAAGAAACCATAGATAAGTTCAATACCTGCTATTACTGTGAAGACGAGGTGCGTAGAGGTGTAGGATTTGATAAACCTCAGTTAAAAGAAGTAGGCCCCACTTGTGGTTGTGTGTCCATGACAAGCTTCGGTCATAGCGGTTTCACAGGAACTTTAACCTGGGCAGACCCTCATGAAGAAATAGTTTACGTATTTTTATCCAATCGTGTACATCCTTCCGCGGAAGAAAAAAAATTGATCACGGAAGGGATTCGTACTAAGATTCAGGAAGTTATTTACGAAGCTATAGTTGACTAAAATATGAAAATTGCTATTGTTTGCTATCCCACTTTCGGCGGAAGTGGAGTAGTAGCCACCGAATTGGGAATGGCCCTGTCAAAAAGAGGCCATGAAGTTCACTTTATTACATACAAACAGCCGGTTCGTTTGGAACAATTATCGGGAAATATTCATTTTCACGAGGTAAATGTTCCGGAATATCCTTTGTTCCATTATCAGCCTTATGAACTTGCTCTTAGTAGCAAGCTGGTGGATATGGTGAAGCTGCATAAGATCGAGATGCTTCATGTTCATTACGCTATTCCTCATGCATATGCGGGCTACATGGCTAAGAAAATGTTGGAGGAAGAAGGGATCTTTCTTCCTATGATGACGACCCTCCACGGTACCGATATTACGCTGGTAGGAAATCATCCCTTTTATAAACCGGCAGTTACCTTCAGTATTAACAATAGTGACGTGGTGACTTCGGTTTCCCAAAGCTTGAAGGCAGACACGCTTAGACTGTTTAAAGTACGCCAGGAGATCGAGGTGATCCCGAATTTCATAGATACTTCTAAGTACGTTAATTCTGTAAGTAACTGTCAGCGTTCAATGCTCGCCTCGGGGGATGAAAAGATCATTACACACGTGAGTAATTTCAGAAAAGTGAAACGTATCGATGATGTGGTGATGATCTTCTATAATATCCAGAAAGAAATAAAATCCAAGCTAATCATGGTTGGGCAGGGACCCGAAAGGGAAATGGCCGAAGAACTGGTGGCTGAACTTGGAATAGAAGATAAAGTCCTGTTCCTTGGAGAATCGAATGAAATAGATAAGGTTCTAAGCTTTTCAGATCTATTCCTGTTGCCTTCAGAAAATGAAAGTTTCGGACTTGCAGCTTTAGAGGCCATGGTTAACGCAGTACCTGTAATATCGACCAACACCGGCGGACTTCCGGAAGTTAACAGGCAGGCTTTCTCGGGGTATTTAAGTGAAGTGGGGAATGTTTCTGAAATGGCAAAGAATGCGATCTCGATCTTAAAGGATAAAACCAATCTTGCCAGATTTAAAGAAAACGCCCGAAACCAGGCATTCACATTCGATATTCAAACAATTGTCCCTCTGTATGAAAACCTTTATAAAAAGGCTGTAGAGGACCTGAAAGAACAAAAAAAAGCTGCTAAAATCTAATTTAGCAGCTTTCTTCATTTTATTTTAAAATTGATTAGAACTGGTAACGTACCCCCAAGGCGATATCAAAATCCAGGTCATCATAATAGTCATTAAAACCTATTTCAGGTCTAAAGTCAAGTGAAAGTAATAAAGGGAAATCAAAATCATATTCGATACCTACATCACCTGCAACAAGTGCAAAGAATTCACTGTCTGTATAGTCTGTATCCACAGCACCTATACCACCACCAACACCGGCGTACCAGTTGAAACCGCCGTCAATATTCCAAACCCATTGATATAATCCGGTAAGTCTGAAAGCGTCAGCGTTGTCATGGCTTCTCCATCCCAGGTCCAATTCCAAACGATTGTTTTCTGAAAGTCCGTGTTGGTAAGAGATCTCTGTTCCAAATCCGTCATTATCTCCTAATCGTAATCCAAGGGCATGATTAGCAATGCTTTGAGCATGGGAGCTAAATCCAAGACCAAATACACAAATGGTCAGTAAAATCAATTTTTTCATATGTTCTCTTTTAATTAGTTTTACGCAAAATTAGATTTTCTGCGATTCTACAATCTAAGGATTTTATTAATATAATGTTAAGATTCTGCATAAATCGTGAAGTGGTCTGATTATTAGTTGATTATTACAAGGATGAAAGAAAAATTAAAAGCTCTCGCCGGGAGCTTAAAAGGGGAGCTGCATACTAATTCCCTATGGCGTAGCATTTTCGCTACAGATGCGTCTGTATATAGATCCCTTCCTCTCGCTGTTGCTTACCCAAAAGATGTAGATGATCTTAAAAATTTGATTCGATTTGCTTCTGAAAATCAAACTTCTTTGATCCCTAGAACCGCAGGAACTTCCCTGGCAGGACAATGTGTAGGAGAAGGGATAGTGGTAGATGTATCAAAATATTTCACGGAGATTCTCGAAGTGAATGAGGCAGAGAAGACAGTGACCGTTCAGCCGGGTGTGATAAGGGATGATCTCAACAGGTTTTTAGAACCCTATGGCTTGTTCTTTGGTCCAAACACGTCTACTTCCAATCGGTGTATGATCGGGGGTATGGTTGGAAACAATTCAAGTGGAACCACCTCTATAAAATACGGGGTGACCCGTGATAAGGTGAAGCAAATGAAGGTGTTGTTGTCAGATGCTTCCGAAGCCGTTTTTTCAAAGATCTCTTCGGAAGGATTTGAATCTAAAAAAAATACAACTTCCAGGGAAGGAGGTATTTACAGCGAGTTATATAATGTTTTAATTCCGGAAGAAGTCCAGAACAATATCAACCTTGGATTTCCTAAAAAGGACATTCATCGCAGAAATACCGGATACGCTGTTGACAGTTTGATCAATTCGGAAATTTTCTCTGACTCTACCGAGCAATTCAGTATGACCGATCTTCTGTGCGGAAGTGAAGGAACTCTGGCTTTCACCACAGAGATCACTTTAAAATTGGACAAGCTTCCACCGAAAAATGCCGTTATGATCGCGGCTCATTTTGATACCGTTGAAAAATGCCTGCAGGCTGTTGTTCCTGCAATGCGACATTCCTTATTTACCTGTGAAATGATGGATAAAGTTATTTTAGATTGTACTAAGAACAGTCTGAAATATAAAGAGAACAGGTTCTTTATTGAAGGAGATCCTGCAGCGATCTTGATGTTGGAACTGCGAGCCGAAGAAGAACTTGAATTGACAGATAAAACAGCCGAACTTTTGAAGACGCTCAATGAGTCAGGGCTTGCTTATGCTTTACCTGTGCTACGTAGTGACACTATTGACCTTGCCCTTGAACTTAGAAAGGCGGGGCTGGGGCTGTTAGGGAATATTGTAGGGGACAGGAAGGCTGTTGCCTGTATAGAGGACACTGCCGTGGCCGTAGAAGATCTTTCAGAATATATTACAGAGTTCACCGCGTTGATGAAGTCTTATGGGCAGGAAGCGGTTTATTACGCTCATGCTGGGGCAGGGGAACTTCATTTGAGGCCTATTCTAAACCTTAAGAAGAAAGAAGATGTGATCTTATTCAGAAAGATCACTGCAGATGTTGCTGCACTTGTGAAGAAATACGGTGGTTCTTTTAGCGGAGAACATGGCGACGGCAGGGTAAGGGCTGAATTTATTGAGTTTATGATAGGTGCTGAGAATTACAACCTGCTTAAAAAGGTTAAAAATATCTTTGATCCTAATAACATTTTCAACCCCGGAAAGATCATCGATGCGCCGCCAATGGACGAGGATCTGCGTTATGAACCGGGAAGACAGGAGCCGGAAATCCAAACTTTAATGGACTTTTCAGATTCTCAGGGCATCCTGAGAGGAGCTGAAAACTGCAACGGGAGCGGAGATTGCCGCAAACCAGCCGAAGCCGGTGGCACCATGTGTCCCAGTTATCGAGCGACACTTAATGAAAAAGATACCACAAGAGCCAGGGCGAACGCTTTAAGGGAGTTTTTAACGCATTCGGATAAAGAGAATCGTTTTGACAGGGAAGAGTTAAAACAGGTTTTGGAATTATGTATCAGCTGTAAAGGTTGTAAAAGTGAATGTCCTTCAAATGTGGACATGGCAGCCTATAAAGCCGAATTTGAATACCAATATCAAAAAGCGAATGGCTCTTCGTTACGTACCAAAGCTTTTGCCTATAATACCCGACTAAATAAACTGGCATCTCATTTTCCGCATGTTTCAAATGCAGTTTTTAAAAATAAATTTACTTCAGGTCTCATAAAAAAGACGTTGAATATTGCTCCTGAAAGGGAAATGCCTTTGGTGGCCGAGGAAACAGTTTCAAAATATTACCGTAAACACCATGAGCTTTTAACCAATCCTATAAAAACGGTTTATCTTTTCAATGATGAGTTCACCAATTATCTGGATTCTGAAGTAGGGAAAGCGGCGCTGAAGTTACTTACTGCCCTGAATTATAACGTAAAGATACTGGACCACTCCGAAAGCGGCCGAACTTTCCTTTCCAAAGGATTTCTGGAGCAGGCAAAGAAAGTAGCCAATGAAAATATCACCACTTTTAGAAGTCTCATTTCAGAAGATACACCGCTAATAGGCCTGGAGCCTTCGGCAATTTTAAGTTTCAGGGACGAATATTTAAGGCTGGCTTATGACAGGCCGGCCGCTGAACAGCTTGCTAAGAACACTCTGCTGTTTGAAGAGTTTTTCAAAAAGGAGATCCTGGCAGGAAATATTTCAGCTTCTTCATTTTCTTCTGAAAAGAAAAAAATCAAGCTGCATGGGCACTGCCATCAAAAAGCCTTGTCGGGAATGGAAAATGCATTTGCAATGCTCAATCTTCCGCAGAATTATGAGGTAACCATAATACCTTCCGGATGCTGCGGGATGGCCGGTTCCTTTGGGTATCAAAAAGAACATTATGAGGTGAGTATGGCCATAGGGGAACAGACGTTGTTTCCGGCGGTACGCAAAGCTTCCGAAGAAACTTTGATCGCTGCACCCGGGACAAGTTGTCGTCACCAGATCTTTGACGGTACAGGCAGAAAAGCCCTTCATCCGGTCCAGATCATGGCTGAAGCGCTTCTGTAACAGGAATAAACATTTTCTAATCTTGGCTTAAAAAATTACATTTGCTCAAAATCCCACCTTATGGCCGGCAATATTTTCGGAACACTTTTTAGACTTACCACTTTTGGAGAATCTCACGGAGAGGCCATCGGGGGTGTTATTGACGGGTGTCCCGCAGGTGTAGAGATCGATCTGGAGGAGATCCAAAAAGAGATGGCCAGGAGAAAACCGGGCCAGTCATCTATTGTAACTCAAAGAAAAGAATCTGATACGGTAAAAATCCTTTCCGGAATCTTCGAAGGCAGGACTACCGGCACCCCGATAGGATTTGTGATCGAGAACGACAATCAAAAGTCAAAAGACTATTCACACATCAAGGATGTTTACCGCCCTTCTCACGCAGATTACACGTATGACCAAAAATACGGCAACCGCGATTACAGAGGAGGCGGAAGATCTTCTGCGAGAGAGACCGCCTGTCGTGTGGCAGCCGGGGCAATTGCCAAGCAGTTATTAAAAGACATCAAGATCACCGCTTTTACTTCGGCAGTGGGGAAGCTTAAGCTTGAAAAAAAATATAGTGAACTCGATTTTAATGAAATAGAAAAAAATGCGGTAAGATGTCCTGATGGGGCAACTGCCGAAAAGATGGAAACCTATATCAAGGAGATACGCTCGCAGGGAGATACGGTTGGAGGCGTGGTTGAATGTGTTATCACGAACGTGCCCGCCGGACTTGGAGAGCCGGTCTTTGATAAACTTCACGCGAAGTTAGGACAGGCCATGTTATCCATCAATGCAGTGAAAGGATTTGAATACGGAAGTGGCTTTGAAGGTGCGGAAAAGAAAGGGAGTGAACACAATGACCTTTTTAACGAGGATGGATCTACCAGAACCAATTATAGTGGCGGGATCCAGGGTGGAATCTCCAACGGAATGGATATATACTTTAAAGTAGCTTTCAAACCCGTTGCTACCATCATGCAAAAACAGGATACGATCAACTCAGGAGGGGAAAAGGTGGAGATGCAAGGCAAAGGACGTCACGACCCCTGCGTTGTGCCCAGGGCAGTACCTATTGTTGAGGCAATGGCTGCTTTGGTTCTGGCTGACTTTTATTTACTGAACAAAACTTCAAAAATTTAATATTTACAGATTATTTAAATTATGAAAAAACTCGCACTGCATTGGCAGATCTTATTAGGAATGGCTGCCGGGGTGATCTTCGCCCTTCTAATGACCAATTTTTCATGGGGAGCTGAATTTATTGGCGACTGGATAAAACCTTTCGGGAATATCTTCATCAACGCTTTAAAATTGATAGCAGTGCCGTTGATCCTGGCTTCTCTTATCAAAGGGATATCTGACCTGAAGGACATCTCGAAACTGTCTAAAATGGGGACCAGAACCATTCTAATTTATATTGCAACCACAGTGATCGCTGTATCTATAGGACTGGGTATGGTAAATTTGATAAAGCCCGGAAGTGCCATTTCTGAAGAAACCCGAAATGAATTGATCGCGAGTTATGAAGGAGATGCTTCGGTAAGGATCGCTGATGCAGCTAAACAAAAAGAGGCCGGTCCGCTTCAAGCCCTTGAAGATCTTGTACCAAGTAATATTTTTGCGGCAGCAGGCGACAATTCTAATATGTTACAGGTTATCTTTTTCGCTATTTTCTTCGGAATTGGCCTGATCCTTATTCCCGAAGAAACAGCGAAACCCGTAAAAGCTTTTTTTGACGGCTTTAATGAAGTGATTCTGAAACTCATAGATATTATCATGCTGGCTGCTCCTTATGGCGTTTTCGCACTATTGGCAGCCCTGGTGGTAGAATCACCTAGTACAGACCTTTTCCAGGCACTGGCTATGTATGCTGTTACCGTTCTTGGTGGTTTGGCAATTATGATTGGAGTTTATTTATTGATCGTTTGGATATTTACCGGGAAGTCCCCTGCATTCTTTGAGAATGGGATGGCACCGGCGCAATTACTTGCATTTTCAACCAGTTCCAGTGCAGCAACCCTTCCGGTTACTATGGAAAGGGTAGAAGAGCACCTTGGCGTGGAAGAAGAAGTAGCAAGTTTTGTTCTTCCTATTGGAGCGACCATTAATATGGATGGAACAAGTTTATACCAGGCAGTGGCTGCAGTTTTCATCGCTCAGGCCTTCGGGATGGATCTTAGTCTATCGGCTCAATTAGGGATCATTGCTACTGCGACCTTAGCTTCGATAGGATCTGCTGCGGTTCCCGGCGCGGGAATGGTAATGTTAGTTATTGTTCTGGCTCAAGCGGGAATTCCTGAAGCAGGACTTGCTTTGATCTTTGCTGTTGACCGCCCGCTTGATATGTGCCGTACTACGGTAAACGTTACTGGAGATGCTGCAGTTTCCATGATGGTGGCAAAATCTGTGGACAAACTTGGAGAACCGGTTGCAAAGAACTGGAACGACCATATGCCTAAGGCCTCTAAATAGGTTCTTTTTAATAGTGGAAAGTTTTGGATAGGTGAATTTATTTAAGTGTATTTGCCTGAAATTTTTGCAAGTATTTTAGAAAGTTGATAGTGATGAGTGAGAAAGAGCGCAACCCGTATTCCAGCCTTTTAGAGATCGATAAGAACCTTGATCGTCTTGTCAGGGAGATAGATGTTTTAAACTACCTCAATCCATTAAATATTGAGTTGGAGAAAAAGCGGTTTTTCGCTTCTAAATTTTCAATAGATCCGGTTTTTAATTACAGAAAAGTTAAGTTCAACCCTTTTAATCTTCAGCGTCAATTCTTCAGTCAGAGACTTGAGGATATTCCAGACGAGGAGATCAGAAAATTGTACCATGATACTATTTATGAGTATTCAGGTTTGGTTCAGTGTATAGCATCTGTTGGACAAAAGAATAAATTTTTTTATAATTCTTTACGTGTTTTTGGAACTCCACAGGAAAAGGATGTCAAAAATGCCAAATTCATCCTTCATTTTCACAAAGAAGAGGACGCCGAAGAAATGGTCCCTCGCTATAATGCAGATCAGGCACAGGCATATTTTCAGGCATTTGGGGAGAAATATCCATTCCAGTTTAAAATAAAACAAAGCAACAGTATCACTGCTGCGGCAATGGCCCTAAACACCACCAAGACCTTAGTGGTTAAAAAGAACCGGAAATTCAGTGATAACGACCTTAAAATACTTTCAAATCACGAGATAGGAGTGAATATGCTAACCACTTTTAACGGACTTAATCAGCCGTTACGCATATTTTCCCACGGATTTGCTAACAATAACATCACCCAGGCAGGATTAGCGGTATTCAGCGAGTATATGAGCGACAGTTTGACGCTTAAGCGAATGAAGGAATTTGCATACCGGGTTCTTGCAGCAGACAGCCTTATTAAGGGCTATTCTTTCTCAGATACCTTCGACCTTCTTTTCAGCCAGTATAAACTGGATAAGGAAACTGCATGGTCCATCACTTTGCGGGCACACCGCGGGGGAGGGTTCACAAAAGATTATCAGTATCTCTCTGGCCTTAAAAAGGTATATGATTATTACACCTCAGGAAAAGAGATGGGGGTTTTGCTAACCGGAAAGGTTGGTTTGGAAGATGCAGATCTTATCAAACATCTTCAGGCAAAAGGGCTTGCTGAAAAGAATAAATTTTACACACACTCTTTCCGTGAAAACAAGAACACCAATGATAAGCTGGAGTTTATGCTGAGCAACCTAAAGTAAAGCTTTAAGTGTTATTTTAGAAAAAGATCTTTCAGTTCAGGGGTTGGGATCATACAGCTTTCCTTTTTTCCGAACCATTTATAGCGGTTGTTTGCTATAAAATCATAAACAAGATCCCTGAAGCCTTCCGGTAAGGGTTTGAAAAATCGTAACCACCTGTATTTTTTAAGATGTTTAGCGATCTCGATTGCCGCGGTAGATTTATTATAATAGGCCACACTCGGTTCAATGAGAATTACCGAATCAAGCTTTTCAGTATCGATTCCTCTTTCGTTGACTATCTGGAGGCCAATATCACTTTGTAAGGGAGCAAATCTAAAGACATCCTCCTTATCGTTCTTAATGATGGTCTGGACGGTTCTGTCACATAGATTACACACGCCGTCAAATAGGATAATTTTCTTGTTTTCTGGGAAATTCACCATAATTTTCTTTTTCTACTTCTTTCGTTGCACAAGCTCTAACTGGTCTACAGATACAGAAGTAGTGAAAATGCCATAATTCACTTTAGCATTTCCCTTTTCGATACTGTCAATACTTCCAACAGCTTTTCCATCCTGCATTCGTACCCTGTCCCCAACCTTCAGAACAGGTTTTGGTTTAGCAATTTCTTCTTTTTTCTGAGCTTCCTGCTTTTCTTTTTTCTTTTTTCTTATTATTTCGACTTTCTTCTCTGCCTCTTGCTGAACCTTCTTTTCCTTAGCTTTGACTTCCTTCTTCTCTTTAGCTGAAAGCTTTTTGCGTTTGGAATTCTCCATTTCCACGATCTTCAAAAATTCACCGATAAGCTCCTTCTTTTTCTTATTGGTAAAGTACTTCTCGCTGATATCATTGATCTTGTTCCCAAGATAGATCAGTCGCTGGTTGCTGTCATATAACTCCTGAAAGTTCTCCAGTTTTTGCTGAATTCTCGCGTTGGTCTCTTCCAGCTTTTTCTTTTCAAGTTCGGCTTTTTGCTCTTTGGTTTGTAAGGAAGTGGTAGTTTTCTGAAGTTTAGAGCGCTCCTTCTGAAGGTCCGCAATACTCTTGTCAAATCTTATTTTACCCCGTTCAACCTTCTTTTTCGATCTATTGATAAGACTGTAAGGAATTCCGTTCTTTTGAGCTACTTCAAAGGTGAAGGAACTTCCCGCTTCTCCCATATGAAGCTTATATAAAGGCTCCAGAGTGCGGGAATCGAACAACATATTGGCATTTATAATATTTGGCAGCTCATTGGCCAGCATCTTTAAATTCGCGTAATGAGTGGTAAGGATCCCAAAAGATTCCTTTTCATAGAACACTTCCAGAAAGGTTTCAGCTAAAGCACCTCCCAGTTCCGGATCACTACCGGTTCCAAACTCATCTATCAAAAAGAGGGTTTTATCGTCACACTTCCGAAGAAAATAATTCATGTTCTTCAGGCGGTAACTATAGGTACTCAGGTGATTTTCGATACTCTGGTTATCACCAATATCTGTAAGGATCTTATTGAAAAGGCAAACCCGGCTGTATTCATGAACAGGAATAAGCATCCCGCTTTGCAGCATCACCTGTAAAAGGCCAACTGTTTTAAGGGTAATACTTTTTCCGCCGGCATTAGGTCCTGAAATGACGATTATGCGTTTCTCTTTAGTCAGTTCAATGGTCTGCGGAAAAGTTTTTTGCTTTTTTTTGCGATTATTCAGAAGCAGTAAGGGGTGATACGCGTCGATCAATTCCAGCTCCCGGTCTTTGGATACCTTAGGCATTACTGCGTCCATATCCATTCCGTATTTCGCTTTTGCCGCTATCACGTCAATATCGCTTAACAGCTCCTGATACTCGATCAAAAGTGTCCTGAATGGTCTTATGAAGTTTGTGACTTCCTTAAGGATACGTTTTATCTCTTCCTTTTCCTCATATTCCAGGTTGTTGAGTTCCCGGGTATGATTATGGGTGGCTTCCGGCTGAATGTAGACAATGCTTCCGGTCTTGGAATTCCCCAAGATACTCCCCTTGACCTTTCTTCGGTGCATTGCTGTCACCGCAAGTACACGCACATTCTCAACTACGGTCTCCCTGATCTCATCTAGATAACCAAGATTATTGTAATGAGTGAGCGCGCTTCCGAAGCTGGCATTGATCTGTCCTTTAACGTGGTTGATCTTTCTTCTAATCCCTTCCAGAAGGGGAGAGGCATCATCCTTGACCTCGCCAAACCTATCAATTACCTTATTGATCCTTTCGATCAATAAAGAAGTATATTCAATTTCCTGAGTGGTTACCCTTAGTGTAGGATAAATTTCTTCGAATTTCTCAAAGAATTTGATCTGAATATTCGTTGTTTCTGAAATAGCGCTTATTTTCCTTAAGCTTGGAGCTTCCAGGAGAGTATCTTCTATGCCCAGCATCTTTATTTCCATGTCGATGGAATCGAAACCGTGGTTTGGAATCCTGCTTTCCTGTTGATAGGAAGATACGTACTCATTGGTTTGTCTAAGAGCAAAAAGGGTTTTGTCGTAACTGGGAAATGGGGTGATCTGCAGGGCTTTTTCCTTTCCCGGTCCCGTTACGGTATACTTGCTTACCTGTTGGCAAACGGTTGGAAATTCCAGGTCAGAAAGAGTTTTAGGTGTAATTTTAATCATATAATAAATCCCTACTTTTGGGAACCCGCAATTTAATTAATATTATGACGGCCTACCTACCTTCAGATTGGAAAAAAAAGTTAAATGAAGAACTTGAAAAGCCATATTTTAAGGAACTTCTAAGCTTTGTGCAGCACGAATACCTTAATAACGAGTGTTATCCTGAAAAGGAAAACATATTTAAGGCCTTTGAACTTTGCCCTTTTGAAGAGACAAAAGTGGTCATTATTGGACAGGATCCTTACCACGGAAAAGGGCAGGCCCACGGTCTTTGTTTTTCGGTTCAGCCCGATGTGAAAATACCGCCATCTTTAAAGAATATTTACCGGGAACTTAACGAAGACCTTGGGAAACCTATTCCTGATCATGGAAATTTAATTCACTGGGCAGAACAGGGAGTTTTACTCTTAAATGCTACTTTGACAGTGAGAACTGGGGCGGCCGGGTCACATTTCAGGAAGGGCTGGGAGAAATTTACAGATGCAGTGATCCACATACTATCAGAAGAGAAAAAAAATATAGTCTTTCTTTTATGGGGTGGTCCAGCCCAAAAAAAGGGTAGAAAGATCGATGCTTCCAAACATTACATACTTAAAAGCGGGCACCCGTCACCTTTATCAGCGAATCGAGGATATTGGTTTGGTAACAAACATTTCAGTAAGACCAATGATTACCTGAAATCAATAGGAGAAAAGCCTATTGAGTGGTAATTAATAATCTGCCAGAAAGAAAGAGTTAGGTTTCTTTTCTGTGATAAGTCCCAATTCATAGAGCTTCTCCTGCACATTTCCGATCTCGATGACAGAGATTTGCTTTTGACTCCAATCGGTAATCTTAAGCCATTGCTCAATATCTTCTTCTTTTTGATCATAGCGGCTGGCTAATGCGATATCGACTCCGGGAATGTCTTTGAACTTTTCCGTTACCATATTGAGAGTCTCCATCATGCCTTGGACGGAAGCTTTATTTTCTTCTAAAAAGGATTCCCTAACAGCAACCACAAAACATGACCAGGGTGTTGGACAGTCTCCTAACCGACGGAAAGTACCATTGTCAACCAGTGGTTTTGTGGTAAAGTGTTCCCACATGAAATAATCAGCCTTACCAGTACGAAGAGCTTCCACAGCACCGTTAATATCTCCCACTACTTCAAACTGGAGTTTTGAAGTGTCCCATCCCATTTTTTTAGCGTTTACGTAGGCCATAAGATGCGAACCCGAACCATATCTGCTTATAGCGACTTTTTTGTTCTCCAGGTCTTTCAATTCGCGATAATCTGAATGACTATCAACATGGATTCCCCAAATTAACGGGGAAGCAATATATTCCTGAATTATTTTGGCCTTATTTCCATTCAGAATGTCTTTTACGATACCTTCTGTAAGGATTACCGCCGCATCGATCTCTTCATTCCTTAAAGCCTTACACATGGCACCTGTACCATCAGGGAAGTCGCGCCACCGCACATCTAAGTTCCTGGTTTCAAAAGTACCATCTTCAATGGTCAAATGCCATGGTAGATTAAAATGTTCCGGGACACCGCCCACTCGAATCGTTTTCATGAATGGATCTTTTTAAGATAATTATAGATCGCGTATTGTGATCTTATTGCAGGTTCATCATCTTTTCGCTGCACAAACTGATTGCTTTCTTCGGCGTCATGAATCCTGGCTTTGACATTGTCATTGAGCTGCAGGTTTAAAATTTCCTTGAATTCCTTAGCGATATCTTTGTCATAAATAGGAGCGATCACCTCAATTCTTCGGTCAAGGTTACGGGTCATCCAGTCGGCACTTCCAAAGAATATCTCTTCTTTTCCGTCATTTTCGAAAACATAGATCCTTCCGTGTTCAAGGAAACGATCTACAATACTGGTAATATAAATGTTTTCACTCATGCCTTTAACTCCGGGAATAAGGCAGGTAAATCCTCTTACCAGTAACCTGATCTTAACTCCAGCCTCACTGGCTTTGTATAATAATTCGATGATCTCCTTATCTTCGAGGCTGTTCATTTTAGCCGTGATCCCTGAACTCTTCCCAAGTCGCGCATTTTCAATTTCGCGATTGATCATATCACTAAAGGTTTTCCTTGTAGTAAAGGGCGATATCAAAAGGTGTTTGGTACGTGGAATGATCAATTCACCTTCTAAAACCTGGAAAACACGTGCAAGTTCTGCGGTGATCTTTTCATGAGCCGTAAAAATGGCATGATCACAATAGATCTTGGAGGTCTTGCTATTGAAATTTCCGGTTCCAATATATGCGTAGTTCTTAATACTATCATTTTCCTCCCTGGTTACCAACAGAATCTTGGAGTGGACTTTTATCTTCGGAAAGCTGTAAATGACCTCTGCGCCGTGTTCCTCAAATTTCCTACCCCAGTCAATGTTGTTCTTTTCATCAAAACGGGCTTTGGCTTCAATAAAAACCGTTACTTTTTTGCCTTTTTCCAATGCCGAAAGTAGGGCAGTGGTTACTACCGATTCCTCGGCAACTCGATAAATTGAGATCTTGATCTCCTTCACATCCTTATCTTCAGCTGCCTGCTGAAGAAATCGTTCTACATAATCAAATGGCATATATGGAAAATGCACTGAAAGATCCTTTTTAGAGATCTCCTCAAAATAGTCTTTGGAGGTCTCTAAAACCTTATGCTTTATTGAAGGAAGAGGTTCAAAATGTAATTCGGAATTCTTTGTGGGATCGGGAAAGGAGAAAAAATCACTGAAATTGTGATATTTTCCGCCGGGCATCATATCAATCTTACCAAGGTTTAATGTTTTCCTTAAGATCCTTTGATCATCCTTTGGCATATCTGAATCATACAGCAAACGGGTTGGTTGCCCATCTGTACGCTGTTTCAGGGATTCATAGATCTTTTCGGCAAGGATTCCGTCCAGGTCGTCGTCTATATACAATTCTGCATCTCTGGACAGTTTGATCTCGAAAATACCTTCTATTTTATGGTCTGAGAAGATATCAGCCATATTGGCTTTAATTATATCATCCAGAAAGGTGATCTTGTGGTCTTCGGTCTTAGTGGTGAAGTGAATAAACCTGTTACATTCTTCTACCGGGACATTTACGATCCCGAAGTTATCTTCATTTTCAAAGGTCACCATCAGGTATAAAGCGTTGTTCTTCAGGAACAAATCTCCACCATTTTCATATTCCACAAGAACAGGCTTCACACATTCTTTTATCTTATGGAAATATTTCCTGGCGAACTCCTTCTGTTTTTCATCGTAATCCTTTCCATGAACGAGAAAGATCCCTTTTTTTTCCAATTCCGGAATGATCTCCTGAGTATAGACCTTTCCGAATCTATTCTGTTGTTCCTTAACGATCTCCAGGATCTCCTTTACGGTCTTGCTGGGTTTTAAAGCAAGCTTTTTACGGATGCTTTTTTTGACCCTTTTCATCTGGCGCAATTGCGAAACCCGAACCCTGAAATATTCGTCCAGGTTCATGGAGAAAATTGCCAGAAACTTCAATCTTTCATATAGGGGAGTGGAAGGATCCTGTGCCTCCTGTAGTACTCTTTCATTAAAACTTAACCAATTTAGATCACGGTGCCTTGTTTGTATATCTTCAGGCTTCAGCATAGAGCGGTATTTACTCAAAAATACAAATATGAAGTACTCCTGATTTTAATATTCTGTTAAATGAAATCTTTAAAACGTGGCGATCTTTTCCAAAGTGTATTTGATAGTGTTGTCTACAGCCTTGGCTCCGTCCTTAGTGAAATTACCGGTAGCACGGTTCGCGATAATAGCGTTTACCGATAAGGCTTTGTGACCCAATAATTTACTTAGTCCGTAGATGGCAGAAGTTTCCATTTCCAGGTTGGTGATCCTCTTTCCTTTAAAGCTGAAAGAGTTGATCTTGTCCTTCATGGAGTTGTCATAAAGAGGCAATCTCAACACCCGGCCTTGCGGTGCATAGAATCCAACATTTGAACCTGTGAAGCCTTCATAAACTTCAGAAGAATTGAAATGAGAGGCCAATGAAGCATCAGATTCAATCACATAAGGTTTGCTGTTTCGTGGGTTTATTTGAAGGTGCTCTTCCAGGGCCTTATTGAAATCCTGTAACTGAATTTCTTCACTTTGGTAGAAATGCATCACAGTATCAAACCCAACTCCCAGGTTACTTATCACGATAGAATCTACAGGAATATCTTCCTGGATAGAACCTGATGTCCCAACACGAATTATATTAAGACTGGTCTTCTCTTCTTTGATCTGGCGGGTTTCAAAATCAATATTTACAAGTGCATCAAGTTCGTTCAATACAATGTCAATATTATCTGTTCCAATTCCGGTAGAAAGAACGCTGATCCTCTTTCCCTTGTAAGTACCGGTTTGTGTATGGAATTCTCTTTTTTGAACTTTATGTTCTATAGTGTCAAAATACTGGGTGATCTTATCGACCCTGTTTTGATCGCCGACAAGTATTACGGTTTCGGCTATTTGTTCAGGACGTAAATTAAGATGGTAGATACTTCCGTCCTCGTTCAGAATTAATTCTGAAGCTGCTAAATGATTCATATTATAATTTTAGTAGGTCATGACCGGCGGCGTCATACAGGAAATCATATTTCCCAACGCCCCCCAAGTGTTCTTGGTCTTTTAATTTTTGGTAGTAATTTTTGGAGCCTTCCAGGGCATTATGCCCCTCCTGGTTCAGGATAACTCCATCTTCACTTACGGTGTAAAAATCCTGGAGTTTATCGATCACGCGTTGCATTTGTGCAGCCACATAACCATAATACCCCTGGTATTTGAGGGCATAGCCCAGTAAATGATGAACAGAGGTGATCTGGTGCTGATCGATCAATTTCAAAACATTTCTTTCCAGGCTATTGAGGCCGGTTTCCGCATTGGGAAATCTCTCGATATGCGCTCGGATACTGCTGGCAAGATATTCAAAATTGGTGGTCTTGGTAATTTCCGAAATCAGTCTCTTTGGGTTCTTACCGCAGTAAAGGTCCCAGATGAATTCGGCGGTATACACGTCCTCATCGGTAAGTGGGATCCTGTTTTCGTAATGTTTTTCCAGGTGCTCTTCTGAAAGTTCGGAAAGTGGAATCATTTCCAGTTCTCCTTCTAATTTTCTGCTACAAACCAGGGACATTGGATAATCCTTTTTATGCTGCCCCAAAAAAGCTATCAATGCCAGCATGTTCATATGAGAAAAGAGATCGAACTCAAACCAGAGAACGATCTCGTCATATGTGTTGATTGCTGCAAGCTTATTAAGTTCTGAAATGAATTTTTCCCGGTATTCTTCAGATGAGATACCGTAATTTGATTTCAGAAATTTTTGACGAAGATCAAAAAACTCATCACTGCCAACTTCTCTGCAAGTTGGTCCTTCACATAACATTTCCCGCCATGTGATAATATCACCGGAAAGGTTTAATTCCCCTATTTTTTCAGACAGGTCATCTCCATTGGCGATATGCAATAAGTTTTTCTCTTCCATAAACTGTAAGTTGGTTTAACCTCCAACGCGTTTTACGTTGTATCCTTTTTCTGTAAGATAGGTCATTACTTTATCCCTTACATCGCCCTGAATTATGATCTCACCGTCTTTCACTGATCCTCCGACTCCGCATTTTTTCTTGAGTTCTTTCCCAAGGCTATTCAGGTCGTCGTCGGTTCCTTCAAAACCTTTAACCACGGTTACTGTCTTGCCTGCACGGCCTTTTGAGCTATAATGGGCTTCCAGTCTTTGTTCCGAAGGTTTTAAAGTTTCCTGTCGGTCACCATCGGAATATTGATCAGGGTCGAAATCATTATCTGTAGAAAAAACAAATCCACCCAGATCTTCAAGTCCAAGTTTTTTCTTAGCCATAAGCTTATTTTTTAAGCCCTATCTCAACTAAACGTTGGTGAAGGAATTCTCCAGCTGTAATATCTGGATATGCTTTTGGGTGATCTGCATCAATACATTCCTCAAGGCAATTCAACGGCATCTCGCTGCGTGGGTGCATAAAGAAAGGAATTGAATACCTTGGGGTGCTCCATTGCTCTTTTGGCGGATTCACTACTCGGTGAATTGTAGAGCGGAGTTTATTATTTGTGTGACGCTCTAACATGTCTCCAACATTGATCACCAGTTCATCCTCTTGCGGGATAGCATCGATCCATTCCCCATCTTTTCTCAATACCTGAAGACCTCCTGTAGAAGCTCCCATTAATAGAGTAATAAGGTTAATGTCACCATGAGCTCCTGCACGTACGGCACCTTTAGGCTCTTCGGTAATTGGAGGGTAGTGGATAGGTCTCAAGATACTGTTCCCATTACTGGCCCAATGGTCAAAATAGTGCTCATCAATTCCAATATATAAAGCAAGAGCTCTAAGCACATAAATACCGGTCTTTTCAAGCATCCTGTAGGCTTCCATTCCAATATGGTTGAAATCCTTCAGTTCATCTACATGTACATTTGGAGGATATTCTTCGGTTAGATTTGCATCTGCAGTAGGCTCCTGTCCAAAATGGAAGAATTCCTTAAGGTCCCCTTCTTTTTTTCCTTTGGCATGCTCTTTTCCGAAGGAAATATAACCGCGTTGACCAGCAAGACCCTCGATCTCGTATTTTTCCTTTACTTCTAACGGAAGTTCAAAAAAGGCTTTTACTTCTTTATAGAGTTCTTCTACCAGTTCATCACTTAAAAAGTGGTTTTTCAAAGCTACAAAACCTATCTCTTCGTAAGCCTTTCCAATTTCATTTACAAACTTCTGCTTTCTTTGCGGGTCATCAGACAGAAAATCTGCCAAGTTCACGCTAGGAATATTATTCATTTCCATAACTGCTTTATTTATTACAAAGCAAAGTTAAATAATTTCTTAAGAGTTGTGCGCGGATTATGGATTTCTTAATACACAGGAAACCTATTTTAAGTACATTTGAAGAAGAAATTTTTGTTTTATGGAAGTAGAAATGTCTCAAAAAGCTCAAAATATATCTTATAACACCAAAGGTTTAAATGCTGAAGTACTCCTGGATCTTTACCGGTCCATGCTTAAACCTAGAATGATCGAAGAGAAAATGCTGGTACTGTTGCGGCAGGGTAAGATCTCAAAGTGGTTTAGCGGAATAGGACAGGAAGCAATCTCTATAGGGGTTACAAAATCCCTTTTAGAGGAAGAATACATTTTACCCATGCACCGAAACCTGGGTGTATTCACAAGTCGTAATATTCCTCTTTACAGGTTGTTTAGCCAATGGCAGGGAAAAGCTTCCGGATTTACCAAAGGCAGGGATCGTAGCTTTCACTTTGGAACACAGGAATTTAAGATCGTTGGAATGATCTCCCATTTGGGTCCGCAATTGGGTGTGGCCGACGGGATTGCCCTTGCGCATAAACTTAAGAAAGAGAATAACATCACCGCTGTGTTTACCGGAGAAGGAGGTACCAGTGAAGGCGATTTTCATGAAGCTCTGAATGTGGCGTCTGTCTGGGATCTTCCGGTGTTATTTTGTGTTGAAAATAATGGCTATGGTCTATCCACGCCAACTTCAGAACAATTCAGATGTGAAAATATTGCCGATCGCGCTAAAGGCTACGGAATGGAATCTGTGATCATCGACGGAAATAACATTTTGGAGGTGTACAATACGATCTCTGAACTGGCTCAGGACATGAGAAAAAATCCGCGGCCAGTTCTGGTCGAATTTAAGACCTTCAGAATGCGCGGTCATGAGGAAGCCAGCGGTACTAAATATGTACCGGATGAGCTCATGGAGGAATGGGCTAAAAAAGATCCCATCGATAATTATCGCCAATTCCTCTTTTCTGAAGGGATACTTTCCGAAGAGATCGAGGATGCGTACAGACAGGAAATTAAGACTGAAATTAATGAAGACCTGAAAAAAGCGAATTTAGAAGCTTCGATCGAATTCGATGAAAGCACAGAATTAGGTGACGTATACCATGCTTTTGAATATCAGGAGTTTTATCCCGGAGAGACTTCAAAAGAGCTTAGGATGATTGATGCCATTTCTGAAGGATTGAAACAATCTATGCAACGCCATCAAGACCTTGTTTTAATGGGACAGGATATCGCTGAATATGGAGGAGTTTTCAAGATCACCGAAGGTTTTGTAGAAGAATTCGGGAAGTCGAGAGTTAGAAATACGCCAATTTGTGAATCTTCGATCGTAGAAACTGCAATGGGCTTATCTATAAAAGGCATGAAATCTATGGTCGAAATGCAGTTTGCCGATTTTGTTAGTTCAGGGTTCAATCCAGTTGTGAACTACCTGGCAAAGGTGCATTACCGATGGAACCAAAAGGCCGATGTGGTAATACGTATGCCTTGCGGAGCTGGGGTAGGTGCAGGTCCTTTCCATAGCCAAACTAATGAAGCTTGGTTTACCAAGACTCCGGGCTTAAAAGTGGTTTATCCGGCGTTTCCTTATGATGCAAAAGGATTGCTGAACACCGCTTTCAATGATCCGAATCCGGTGTTGTTTTTTGAACATAAGGCATTATATAGAAGCATACGTCAGGAAGTGCCTGAAAATTATTTTACCATTCCTTTTGGCAAAGCTGCATTAATGAAGGAGGGAAATGATGTTACCATAATCAGTTTTGGGGCAGCCGTGCATTGGGCTCTAAAAACTCTTGAGGAGAATCCTGAAATAGATGCCGATCTACTGGATCTTCGCAGCCTTCAGCCTCTGGATAAAGAGGCAATGTTTAGATCGGTCAAAAAGACCGGAAAAGTGATCATTCTTCAGGAGGATTCCGTCTTTGGTGGTATTGGTTCAGATATTGCAGCCATGATCAATGAGGAGTGTTTTGAATATCTTGATGCACCCGTGAAACGAGTGGGAAGTTTGGAGACGCCTGTTCCTTTTGCGAAAGCCCTGGAAGACGGGTATTTGCCGAAGAGCCGGTTCTCAGCGATTCTACAGGATTTATTGCAGTATTAAGAAAAATTTAAGCCTAATTCAAAGTTGTTGGTAATCCTTTACAAAAAGATTGTTAAATTATTAATAATCTTTTGTCTGGCGGAAACTCGAAATGTAATTTAGAGTAACTAATCACTAAAAACTTTGTATTATGATACGTCTGATCGTAATTTTTCTGATCATTGCTATTATTGCGGCCATTTTTGGTTTCGGTGGAATTGCCGAAGGAGCCGCAGATATTGCACAGATCATTTTCTACATTTTCCTTGTCCTACTTGTTATAGCCTTAATTAGCCGACTATTCAGAAGATAATTGTAGAAAGACCTTATCCAATGTTGGCTTTACTAAGTAGGACCGGCATTGGATTTTTTTTAAATCCTAAATCAAAAAAATGAAAAAAATTGCCTTAATGTTATTTATGCTGGGAGCCCTGGTTTCCTGTGGTACCAGCGCAGTAGTAAAAGAAGCAAATGCCACGATGAAAGGAGACTGGGTATTAAGTAGTATTACTTATCCCGGAAATGAAACTGCTTTCAAAGTGACTTTGTTCAATGATGTTTCTTCAGAATGTCTTGAAAACAGTAGTTGGAAATTTGTGTCCAATAATAATACTGGTTCATACGTTCTCTCTGGGATGAACTGCGGAAATGAAACGAGATTTTTCAGGTGGTCCATTAAAGAAGTGAACGCTGAAGCAGGAAACTATGATTTTATGCTGAAACCAACAGATGAAGATTATAAATCAGCTACAGATCAAGGTTTCAGAATTAATCTTACAAACCTTGATGGAAACCAGATGGTCTGGGAGCAAACTATAACTTTTGAAGGAGAGCCCTTTACAATCAGAATGAACTTTTATAAACAATAGAATAATAAATTGAAAACAATGAGAACATCGATTAACAGAATATTTGCCGTATTAATTGCTTCAACCATGTTATTTGGTTGTGAAGCGACCAAGAATGCAAGTAACAAACAAAAAGGAGCCGTAATTGGAGCTGCCGGAGGAGCCGTGGTTGGTGGAGTAGTAGGTAACCAGGTTGGTGAAGGTAATACTGCACTGGGAGCCATTATTGGCGGTGTAGTTGGTGGAGCAGCTGGAGCTTACATTGGCGACCGCATGGATAAACAAGCCCAAAGAATAGAAGAAGAGATCCCGGGAGCTGAAGTGGAAAGAGTAGGAGAAGGGATCAACGTTACCTTTGATGAAAAAAGCGGTGTGTATTTCGCCACCGAAAAGTATAATATCGAAGGACAATCCAGAGAGGCCTTGCTGAAATTAGCAGGTATCTTTAAGGAATATCCTAATACTAATATCCTTGTGGAAGGTCATACAGACAGTACCGGAAGTGATGCTTATAACCTGACTCTTTCAAAAAACAGAGCTCAGGCAGTGACCAACTTTTTGGTGAATGAAGGTATTTCCTCAGGAAGGATCACCACTAAATGGTATGGTGAAAGCCAGCCGAAATATGACAACTCTACTGTTGAAGGCCGTGCCAAAAACAGAAGGGTAGAGCTTGCGATCGTAGCTAATGAAGAACTGATCGAAGAAGCTAAACAAAAAACTGGAGAATAAGTTGTTGTTGGTAATCATTAAAGCCCGGTTCGCCGGGTTTTTTTGTACCCTAATATAAAACTGATGAACCAAAAAGAGGTCATAATCATTGGAGGTGGATTAGCAGGATTGACAGCAGCTATACATTTGGCCAAAAATGATCTTTTTGTCACTCTTTTTGAAAAGGAAACTTATCCGCATCACAAGGTGTGCGGAGAATATTTGTCAAGGGAGGTGTTGCCATATATGGAAAGTTTAGAAATTCCGGTTTTAGAGCATAACCCAAAGATGATTGACAAACTCTTTTTTTCAACCCACAACGGTAAATACTTAGAAAATTCTCTGGCCCTTGGAGGTTTAGGCATCAGTAGGTATGCACTGGATACTATCTTATATAGAAAGGCAAAGGAACAAGGAGTGGTTTTCAAACATGAAAAGGTTCATTCAATTTCTTATAACGATGACCTTCATGAAATCCAAACTTCAGAAGGAACCTATAAGGCGTCGTATGTTTTGGGTGCATATGGGAAAAGAGCCGTTCTGGATAATGATTTAGGCCGGGAATTCTTTAGAAAACCTTCCCCGTGGGTGGCAGTTAAAAGCCATTATCATCATGAATCATTTCCCGAATATCTCGTAGCCTTACATAGTTTCAAAGGAGGTTATTGCGGTTTGTCAAAAACAGAGAACGAGGCAGTAAACGTTTGCTACTTGGCTACTTATGAAAGCTTTAAACAACACAAAAACCCCGAAATCTTTAAGGAATCTGTACTCCAGAGAAATCCCTTTTTAGACAGGTTCTTTACCGAGGCGGAGGATCTTTTTGACAAACCTTTGACGATCGCACAGGTTAGCTTCAGTCAAAAGAGCCTGGTAGAAGACCATGTAATTATGCTTGGAGATGCCGCAGGGTTGATCCATCCTTTATGCGGAAACGGAATGGCCATGGCTATTCACAGTGCCAAAATCGCTTCTGAATCTTTGCTGAAACACCTTCAGTTAAAAACAGATCGAAAAGATCTTGAAAGAGAATATGTCGCTGCCTGGAAAACTCAATTCCACAGAAGAATGATGGTGGGGAAATGGCTTCAGAAGATATTATTAAATGAATCATTCACCTCAATATCTCAATCAATCATTACAAAAATGCCGTTCTTATTACCGGCTATCATTAAGCAAACCCATGGTCATGCCATAAATTGAATCCTATGAACACCAAAATACGTAGTAGCCAACGCGAGATCATGGATGATTTTGAACTTCAGGGAAAAGAACTTAAAAAGACCCTTGAAGACCTTGATAAGGTGAATAAATGGCTGGGTGGAAATAAGGTGACCCTTGAAGGAGTAGAGAAGGTGCTTAAAAGTGCGTGTTATGCCCAGCCCGTTTCGATCATGGATGTGGGCTGCGGAAATGGCAGCCTGTTAAAAGAAGTTGCGGAATACGGGCGAAAAAATGGTATTAAAATGCGGCTTTTAGGGATCGATGCAAATCATCACGCCGTAGAGCTGGCCAGGAAGAATACAATAGATTTTCCTGAAATAACCTTTCAGGCTTTAGATATCTTTTCGGAACAGTTTCGGGCTCAAAAAGTTGATCTAATTTTATGTAACTTGACCTTACATCATTTTACAGATGCTGAGATAAAACAGATTCTGCGGAATTTTGTGAAAAATGCTATGATGGGAATAGTGATCAACGATCTTCATAGGACCAGGATCGCTTATTATCTTTTTAAGGCGTTCTGTACTGTTTTTATTGATAATGAGATCGCCAGGAAAGACGGACTTACTTCTATTCTTAGAAGCTTTAAGAAAAAGGATCTTATAGAATACGGTAGAGATCTCAATGTACGGGATCAAATGATCACCTGGAAATGGGCTTTTAGATACCAATGGATACTTTTAAAATAGAATGATCGTATGAGTGTAAAAGTTAATACTGTAGCCACCCAAAACCCGAAATTTACCCGGCAAACTTCAGAAGTGATTCCATATGTGGAAACCTGGCTCGAAGGTCAGGAGAAGCGTTTTCAAAGAAAGGTCGTCAAAATTTTTGAGGGAGCCGCGGTTGACAAAAGGTATTCAATAATGGACCCTGAAGAGGTTTTTACAGCTACTTCTTTTGAAGAAAAAAACGCGATCTATTCCAGGGAGGTTAAGAAATTGGGCAAAAAGGTACTTCAAAAAGCACTAAATAAGGCCGGTTGGGAAGCAGATTCTATAGATTATATTATCACTGTTAGTTGCACAGGGATCATGATCCCTTCTTTAGATGCTTACCTTGTTAACTCCCTTGAAATGCGACAGGATATAGTGAGATTACCTGTAACTGAAATGGGATGCGCTGCAGGAATTTCAGGAATGATCTATGCTAACCGATTCCTGAAAACCGAAATAGGTAAACGTGCTGCAGTTATCGCTGTAGAAAGCCCTACCGCTACCTTACAACTGAATGATTTTTCTATGGCCAATATGGTGAGTGCTGCTATTTTTGGTGACGGCGCGGCCTGTGTGTTGCTTTCTTCGGAAGAAGATGCCCCAGGGCCCGAAATAATAGGAGAAGGCATGTATCATTTTTTTAATTCCGAAAATATGATGGGGTTTGAACTTTCCAATTCCGGTTTAAAAATGGTGCTGGCTCCTGAAGTCCCACAAACCATAGCAGATCATTTTCCACACATCGTCCATCCTTTCCTCAAAGAACACGGCAGTAGTATTGAAAAGCTCCAGCATTTGATCTTTCATCCCGGCGGAAAGAAAATAGTGCAAACTGTTGAGGATCTTTTTGGTAACTTAGGAAAGAATATAGATGATACGAAGGAAATCCTTCGGTTATTCGGGAATATGAGCAGCGCGACGGTACTGTATGTCCTAGAGCGGTTCTTGGAGAAAGACATTGCGGAAGGAGAACAAGGTCTCATGTTAAGCTTTGGGCCCGGATTTTCTGCACAAAAAATATTGTTAGAATGGTAAAAGACTTTGAAAATTCAGATTATTGGGGCCTTATTCTGGGCGGAAGTAGTGGCCTGGGATTCGCTTCAGCAAAGAAACTTGCCACGCACGGCATGAATATTATTATCGTTCACAGGGATCGCAAAGATGACCTGCCGGAGATCAAGGAATCTTTTTCCAAGATCAAGGAGCTTGGCGTCAAGATCCACACTTTTAATGTCGACGCCACCCGAAAGGATAAAAGAGAGGAAATGGCTCATGAAATTAAAGCCCTTCTGGGCGAAAAAGGGAAAATAAGAACACTTTTGCACAGCATTTCCAAAGGGAATTTAAAATCGATGTTAGGTAAAGAACCAACTCTTAGAAACGATGATTTTCAGCAAACAATAGATGCAATGGCAATCAGTCTTTATGACTGGACCAAATTGATCTATAACGAGGAGTTGTTCGCAAAAGATGCAAGAATACTTTCTTTTACCAGTGAAGGGAATACAAAGGCATGGAAGGATTACGCGGCCGTTTCTGCTGCAAAAGTTGCTTTAGAAGCTATCACTCGCAGTATAGCCCTGGAGTTTGCTCCCAAAGGTATCAGGGCGAACTGCATCCAGGCCGGGGTTACCGTTACCCGGTCCTTTCAAATGATTCCAGGATATGAAACCTTAAGGGAACATGCCATTAAAAGAAATCCGTTTAAAAGATTGACCACGCCTGCAGATGTAGCGAACGCAGTATATTTATTAAGCAAGGATGAAGCAAGTTGGATCACCGGTACCGTGATCCCGGTCAATGGCGGGGAACATTTAAAATAAACCAGATCTTATATGGAACCTACTGAGATCATTCAAAAATTACCTTTTTCTTATCCCTTTTTGTTCGTAGATGACCTGGAAGAAATTCATGAAAATGGAATTAAGGGCCATTATACTTTTTCTGAAAGTTCTTTTTATTACCAGGGTCATTTTAAGGATAACCCGGTAACGCCCGGGGTGATCCTGACAGAGTGTATGGCACAGATAGGGGTCGTATCTCTGGGTATCTATCTTTTGAAGGAACAGGATCTCGGCAAATTTCAAATTGCCATGAGCAATGTGGATATTGATTTTTTTCTCCCCGTTTTTCCGGGGGAAAAAGTCACGGTAACTTCAGAAAAAGAGTATTTCAGGTTCGATAAATTGAAGTGTAAAGTCCAGATGCGTAATGAAGAAGGCAAACTGGTATGTAAAGGTGAAATTTCAGGAATGATAAAGGCCAATGAGTAGGAGGGTAGTGATAACAGGGATGGGCGTGGCAGCACCTAATGGGGTGGGGCTTTCCGAGTTTGAAAATTCCCTGCGGAATGGTATTAGCGGAATTAAATTCCAGCCCGGGCTGAAGGCACTGAACTTTAGCTGCCAGATTGCCGGGGAGCCCCAAATAACCGATGCTCATTTGGAAAACTGTTTTACTTCCCTGGAATTGCGCGGACTTCGGTCTACCGGAATAATCTATGGAGTTTTGGCCGGTCTCGAAGCGTGGAGCGATGCAGAAATACCGCTTGACACTGAAGAAACAGACTGGGATAGTGGGATCATCTTTGGAGCTGGAACCCTGGGAGTAGAAAAATTCAGGGAAGCCATTCATTTAATTGACGAAGGGAAGACCCGCAGGTTAGGAAGCACCGCTGTTATTCAAACCATGTCCAGCGGGGTGAGCGCCTATTTGAATTCTAAAATAGGCTGTGGAAATATAGTTACCACCAACTCTTCAGCATGTACAACCGGAACAGAAGCTGTTCTAATGGCCTATGAACGCATTAAATCAGGAAAGGCTGACAGGATACTTTCAGGAAGTTGTAGTGACAGCGGGCCTTATGTATGGGGTGGTTTTGAAGCTTTGAGGATCCTTCCGCATCAATATAATGAAAACCCAGGAGCTGGTTCCAGACCAATGAGTGCTTCGGCCGCCGGATTTGTGCCTGGAAGTGGAGCAGGAGCAATGGTTTTGGAAGACCTGGAATCTGCTCAGAAAAGAGGAGCCAAGATCTATGCCGAAGTCCTGGGAGGACACCTCAATAGTGGCGGGCAACGGCAGGGTGGGAGTATGACGGCACCAAATTCAGAAGGGGTTAGAAATTGCATAACAAAAGCTGTTCAGGATTCGGGAATAAAGCCTTCAGAAATTGAAACTATTAACGGTCATTTGACAGCCACCCAAATGGATCCCACCGAAATAATGAATTGGAGCAAGGCTTTGGATTTAAAAGGACACGAATTTCCTGTTATAAATAGTTTAAAAAGTCTGACAGGTCACTGCCTTAGTGCTTCCGGAAGTATAGAGTGTGTAGCTTCGGTACTACAGATCAATAAGAATTTCATTTTCGGGAATCTTAACTGTGAAGATCTTCATCCTGAAATTGAAAAAGTGATCACCAGAGAAAAAGTTCCGGTGACTTCATTAGAGCGAAGTGTCAATACCGTAGTGAAAGCGAGTTTTGGATTTGGTGATGTGAACGCGGTAGTTGTATTTAGAAAATTTGAATAGTATCTTTAATAGCCCTTTAAATCAAATTAATACATGGAAACAAGAGAAATTATTTATTGTTTGAAAAAGATCGTTCAACCATACGTTCAAAATGACCTCGCTTTACAGGATTTTGATGGAAACACGAATTTCATCAAGGACCTTGAGATCAATTCGGCTCACCTGGTAGATATCGTCCTGGATGTAGAAGATGAATTCAATATAGCTATTGATAATGACTCTATGGACAAAATGGTCACGGTAGACGATGCGGTTAATATTATAAAATCTAAGCAGGAGGAGAGTGATAGGTAATGACATAATTGATCTTTCCTTAGCCGGTCGCGAAAGTAACTGGGAACGAAAAGGATTCCTCGAAAAGGTGTTTTCAAGGGAAGAACAAGTTATGGTCCTTACAGCTCAAAACAGCGGTCAGATGGTTTGGTTGCTGTGGAGTTTTAAAGAAGCGGCCTACAAGGCTCATCAACGCTTATATGGGCATCCGCCTATTTTGAATTGGCTTCGGCAAAAATGCAAGCTTACCTCCCTTACCAAATTTTCAGCTTCCGGTGAAGTGAATATCAATGGTAAAAACTATTTTACTTCTTCCTTGATCACTTCAGAATACATTCATACTACGGCAGCAAAAGACAATAAGACACCTCTTCAAAATGTGCTTTTTGAAGGTCCTTCCGAAGGAGCTAAAAAGCAACTTCTTAAACAAATCAGCGATCATTTTTCAGTTCACTATTCAAAACTTTCATTTCATAGCAACAAGCTTGGGATCCCTTATATACAGTACAAAAACAAATCTTTCTTCACAGATTTTTCTTTCAGTGACCACGGGAGATACAGTGGTTTTTCGGTGTCGTTAAGAATCTCCTAAATACAGGTTAAACACTCCTAAAAGCTTTGGGCAGGTTTTGGGGTGGTCGTATATTTAATTTGAACCGAAAAATCACATTACATGAAGTCAGTAGATAAGAAAGAAGTAATAAGCAGCCAGTCGGCCGAATTTATTCAACAAGGAGAAGAAGGGAAGTTCTTGAAGATGATCTCCGATACATTCATTATTAAAATGGAAAATGGTGCGCAGGGCTATGCTATCAGGCACCTGAATGGAAAAGACTTTATATTGATTGACACCGTTGGAAAAGGGGCGCAAAAAGGAGTGAAACATCTCGTGGAAGAAGGCTATAAGATCAACGCTATCCTAGTCACCAACAAGGAGGCCATGAGAAATACTTATGATACTCTCAAGACAATTTCTGAAGATGCAGGGGGAGCTCCGATCTTCTCACATCCTATGAACGTAAATGATTCCAGTTTCCCGGTTAAGGATATTACCTCTAAAAACAAGATTTTCGACCATTTCTCAATAGAATTGGATGATTTTCCATCTGCTTCTGGTGAAAATACCGTGATCTTTACTGACATTAATGAGGGGATGGTATTCGCGGCCAACAGTGCTACGGGTGCTTCTTATGACGAGGATGGATATAAGGTAAAACTTACCGATGCCGGCAGCGAAAATAAAAATTCAAGCCTGGCTGAAGCCTGGAGGACATATACCAGGGAGTTCAGGTACTTTTTTCCTTATAAAGGAAAACCTGTTTTCAACCTGGAAGAGGGTGAACAAACAGATTTCATTCTGAGGTTGGGTAATAATAAATAATACAGCAGGATATAAGCCCCTATCTTTTTTCTTTTAAAATCTCCGGAAACCTGTAAATAATATTTCCGGGTATTTTAATGGATATACGAACAGGATTATCCCTGAAGTAATTTCGCGTTGACTTCGGTCTTTTAGTTTCTTCGGAAATGTTTGAGGAGAACCCCGGCCAGCGGCCAGGAAATTGCTTTTCGGATAGTCCTTTTTTTATTTAAATCTTTTCGATGCATCCCTGGGTTCCGGTTCTTCAGAATCATTTTGTTTGTCATCCTGTTCTACCAAAGGGTGATCTGTTCTTCTAAAACCAATGATCTGAATGACATTTTCGATGGTACCGTATAGTAAAGTTATCACCGTTATAAATGCTCCACCAAGAAGTGCAGCCATACCAAGGCTAATATAATAGATGGTTGAAAACCAGGAGGCAGGCAGTTCTTTAGACTCTGTTATAGGTAAATTCAACAATAAAAAAGTAATGACCGTAGCGATGATCAGGACCGTATCTGTTCGGGCTACCATAAGAACGTGCTTGTAATGTGCTTTGGAAAGTTTTGATTCCGCAGACCGGCTTAAACTTATTAAGGTAAGCATTAAGGCCAAAATGGTTGAGGAGCCCAGAATAATGGTGTTACAAAGCATATTAACTCCAGACAAGGAAGAGGATAACAAGGCTCTTGCTTCATATCCTGAAACCTCACCTAAAATAAAAGTTCCCGCCCACATTATAACAGCCGAAATGGATCCGCCAAGGATAGCTCGTTTTTTAATTATGGTCATAGATCTCCTTGAAATTGGTTAGTGTCCTGAAATTAGAAGTTTCCATTTTAAATTAGGCTAAGATATTGTTAAACCAACCTGCATTCTGTCTGAATTTTGATAAATTATTGAAAACAAATAACATAAGATGTCACAATTAAACGTAACTCAGAAATTAATAAAAGAGCATTTATTGAGCGGGGAGATGGTTCCCGGAAAAGAAATAGGGATCAAGATAGACCAGGCGTTGCTTCAGGATGCTACAGGAACCCTTGTTCAATTGGAACTGGAAGCAATGGGCCTTGACAAAGCTAAGACAGAAGTGGCTGTACAATATGTAGATCATAACCTGTTGCAAACAGATTTTAAAAATGCCGATGATCACGCATTTTTATTATCGGCTTCACAACGCTTCGGACTGTGGTACAGTCGACCAGGAAACGGAGTAAGTCACCCGGTACATATGGAGCGTTTTGGGAAACCCGGAAAAACCATGGTTGGTTCAGATAGTCATACCCCGGCAGCCGGTTCCCTGGGAATGCTAGCCATTGGTACCGGTGGTTTGGACGTGGCTGCAGCAATCGCAGGACAACCTTATTTTGTGAAAATGCCACAGGTTATGGGAGTTAAACTTACCGGAAAGTTACCTGATTGGGTAAGCGCAAAAGATGTGATCCTGGAGATGCTTCGGCGATATGACGTAAAAGGAGGAGTAGGGAAGGTCATTGAATATTATGGCCCCGGATTAAAGGAATTGAGCGCTATGGACAGACATGTTATTGCCAACATGGGAGCCGAACTTGGTGCCACTTCAACCGTTTTCCCCAGTGATGAAGAAACCCGGAAATTTCTCAAAAGTCAGAAAAGAGAAGAAGATTGGACGGAATTATTAGCAGATGAAGGCTGTTCCTATGATCTGGAAGATGAAATAATTCTGGATGATCTGGTTCCTTTAATAGCCTTACCAACCAGCCCGGGAAATGTAGTTCCTGTAAGTGAAGTCGCCGGAAAGGAAATAGGGCAGGTTGTGATTGGATCATCTGCCAACCCCGGAGTAAGGGATTTTTGGATAGCCGGTGCTATCGTAGAAGGGAAAGCTACTAAAGAAGAAGTGTCTTTTGATATTAACCCAACTTCACGCCAGGTTATTCAAAATTTGATCGCCAATAAAGCATTTGCAAACCTGATCACTGCGGGAGCTCGTTTTCACCAATCCGGATGTATGGGATGTATAGGAATGGGACAGGCTCCGGCATCAGATACCATCAGTTTAAGGACCATGCCACGTAATTTTCCAAGTAGGTCGGGTACAGAAGATGACCAGGTTTACCTATGTAGTCCAGAGACGGCAGCTGCTTCAGCATTAACAGGGAAGATCACTGATCCCAGAGATCTTGAGAAACTGTATGATATGAAGTATCCAAAATATGAGTATCCTGAAACCGAACTCATTAATTCCATGATGTTAGTTAAACCGCCAGAGGATGGTTCTAAAGTAGAATTAAAAAAGGGACCAAACATCAAATCATTGCCATATATTGATCCGCTCCATGATTGTTACGATGTACCCGTACTTTTAAAAATGGGAGATAATATTTCTACCGATGAGATCCTGAGAGCAGGAGCAGAGGTACTACCTTTCAGAAGTAACCTTCCCGAGATCAGTAAATTCTCTTTTTCCGTAATTGATGATTCTTTTTATGACAGGGCTCAAAAGGCGAAAGATAATTACGGTGGTCATATTGTGGTTGCAAAAGATAATTATGCGCAGGGTTCAAGTAGGGAACATGCGGCTTTAGCACCAAAATACCTGGGACAGGTAGCGGTTATCGCAAATTCTTATGCGAGGATCGCCTGGCAGAACCTTGTAAACTTCGGAATTTTACCATTGGAGTTCATAGATATTGCTGATTATGAGAAAATAGATCAAGGGGACGAGGTGCACTTTAAGAACTTAAGAGAAGATATAACTAACCGAAATAATATAAAAGTGCTCATTCAAAAGAAAGATGATCCTAAGAAATGTATAGAAATCGAAACAAAGCATTCCTTAAGTGACCGGCAAATACAGATTCTTTTAAAAGGTGGGATTATCAATGAATTCAAAGAACAATTAAAGAATAAAGAAGTCAATGCTGTTGACAAGAATACAGTTACCGGAAACGAACGGGAACAAATAAAGTAATTTTGAAGTATCAAAGGCCGGTAATTACCGGCCTTTTTTAGACTGCGAGATCTGTGGTTTGTATATAAACCTGCTGTATCTTAGGATGTTTATGTTTTATTTCTAAACGCAAACTCTCCATGGTTCTTTCAGCCTGTTCCAGGTTTAGATTATCTATAAGGTCTATCTCAACAACAAGAAGAATATTATTGGGTCCAAAATGCATTGTTTGAGGCAAATTCCAATCCTTAATATTTATGTTCTTTGAAAGGATCTTTTCTATTTCAGATATGGTCTCGGGAGTAGCACTTTCACCCAGTAATAATCCCTTACTTTCTCTGGCTAGGAAAGTTGCTACGCTTAGAAGCAATAGGCCAATTACTACAGAAGCCATACCGTCTATATACGGATTATTAAGTTGCTGAGAAAGGAACACCCCTAATAAGGCTATGGCAAGTCCCATTAACGCAGCGGTATCTTCAATAATAACGGCAAAAGTAGCCGCATCCTTACTTTTTATAATATTCCGAACCAGGTTACGTTTATTTTTTCTTGATTTATTGAAGGCTTTCAGGGCAAGATATAAAGCGGTTCCTTCAAAAAGAATGGCAGCGGTTAAAACAGCATAGTTCCAGGTCGGATCCTGGATCACGTGAGGATCCTGTATAGCGTGAATACCTTCATATAAGGCAAATCCACCACCGAGTGCGAAGATCAGCACACTAACAACAAAACTCCAAAAATATACCTCCTTACCATATCCAAAAGGGTGCATTTTGTCAGGCTTTTGTTTAGATCTCTTTATACCCAGTAGGAGCAGTAGACCGTTCCCGGTATCAACCAAAGAGTGAATTCCCTCAGCCATCATAGCAGAACTGCCCGTAAAACTTGCTGCGATGAATTTACTAATCGCGATTAAAGTATTTGCTCCTATTGCTCCATAAATTGCAATGTTAGATCCACCTGCTGCCATAAAATTAGTTTTTATTGAAATTACAATTTTTAAAGAGAAACAGGCTTGTGGAGTTTATGTTTATGAAGGATTTAATATCCTGTATAAATCAAATAGTTTTATGTCTTTTTGATATTTTGTATCTTAATTAGAAAATTAAAAGTTATGATAAGGCTCAGAATGAAAAGGTGTGAGTGGCTGAAATACAGCGGGTTATTGTCTATTATACTGTTGGTTTTAACCATCTCCTGCGCTACACAACAAAACTTGAGAGGGGAGTCTCCTGATAATTTTGAAGAGCTGAAAGCCCTGGTTAATTCAGGGGACTATGAAATTGAGAACCAATGGGCTGTGCCTTTGAATGGAAGTATGATCGATCTGATTGGTAATACGAACCGAATTCGGTTTGAAGCCGACAGTATCAAAATATATCTCCCGTATTTTGGTGTTAAGCATTCCGGAGTTGATTATGGAGGACGTGATGGTGGAATTAAATATGAGGGAACTGTAGAAGACCTGGATATTCAAGAAGATCCTGTCAAAGAAAGAATTAATATTGAATTTAAAGTGTCTAAGGATAATGAGAGTTTTGATTTCAGGATTGTCCTTTTTTCAAATGGGAACGCGAATACCAGCGTAAACAGTTCTGCCCGTAATTCAATTTCATATAGAGGTATTGTGAGAAGCTTACCAGAGAATAAGAAATAGAATTCATATTCTTTGAGCTTATTTTACACAGGTATGATTCTTTAGAATGGATTATTCTTGAAAAGAATTTTATTTTGAGCAAATATACCCGGGAAGGGAGGTTATAGAATTCTGTTTGCAAAGGTAATCTTATCGGTGGTGGGTGTTTTCTTAAATATTCTATTTTACATAATATAAATTATAGTGCAAACATGATATATAGTAAAATGGTGATTAGAACAATTTCTGTTCTCATTTACATAAATATAGATATAGTCTTCTTAGATCTACGTTACGTGGTTATGCAGAATTAAATGTACAAGTAGTTTAATTCCTGCTTTATTTTTTTCTATTAGCTTTCATTTGTTGAAACAATTCTTTGAACAAACCGCGGGCAATCAACAACTTCATTATTTCATTGCTTCCGGCATAAATTCTGGCAACTCTGTTATCTGCATACATTCGGGCAATTGGATAATCCCACATATAACCATAACCTCCAAATAGCTGTAAGCATTCATCTACTACCTTACTGTGCATTTCTGTTGCTGAATATTTCGCCATTGAAGCACTTTCGGCAGTTAGTTGATGTTCTGATAATAACAATGTACAGCGATCTAAAAAGGCCTGGTGAAGCTGTAATTGTGTAGCACATTCGGCAAGTTTAAATTGTGTGTTTTGGAAACCGGCTATCGGTTGTTTAAAAGCGGTTCGTGTAGAAGTGTATTCAACCGTATTTTCTATAGCTCCTTCTGCACCCCCAATAGCATTCAGCGCAACGATTAAACGCTCCCTGGCCAATTCTTTCATCATAATTTTAAAACCGGATCCTTCTTCTCCTAATAAATTTTCTTTCGGAACTTTTACATTATCGAAAAACAATTCACTGGTATCCTGGGCTTTCATCCCTATTTTTTTGAGGGGTTTTCCCTTTTCAAAACCTTCAGAATCACTTTCTATTATTAATAAAGACACGCCTTCTTTCTCTGTTCCTTTCCCGATTTTGACAGCTACTATTGACATATCACTCATATAACCATTTGTGATGAAGGTTTTCTGTCCATTCACCAAATAATGATCACCCTTGTCTACTGCCGCTGTTGTGATAGCCTGAAGATCACTACCACAGTTTGGCTCCGTCATACCAAGGGAAGTAATCATCTCTCCGGCAGCCATGGCAGGTAGATACTTTTGCTTCTGAGCTTCTGTACCATACTTTAAGATATATGGAGCAACAACATCTGAATGTAATGAAAAACCTGGTCCTGTAACTCCCTTTTTCGCCAGTTCTTCAATGAACAAAGCGCTAAAACTGAAATCCAAACCACCGCCGCCATAGGCCTCAGGCATATCGATACATAGCAAACCCAATTCTCCGGCTCGCAACCAGATTTCTCGGTTAACCATACCGTTTTTTTCCCATTCTTCTGTTTGATCCAGGATCTCATTATTGATGAAATCCCGGATCATCTTTTGCATCATTTTATGTTCTTCTGATGCGTATATTTCGCGTTCCAATAAAACATTTTTTAGCATATAACCTGATCCTTTGATTTATTAATTTTTAATAAAATTCCATTATCATTAAAGGTAGCTATAAATCCTATTTATTAAACATTTCCGCTAAAATGCAATCTACAGGCAATTTCAGGATCATTTTTGGCCAAGGGTATTACATTTCATTTTGAGGGGAATTTTTGAGAATAGAAAAATAAAAATTGAAGTAGTTTTTGGTATTAAAAGAAGGTCTCTAAAAAGGTCTTTTAATTAAAGGGACCGGCCTATTGGTCCCAGAGTCTCCTGAGGGGTGTCCGGGTATACATTAACTTTCATGCCGTTATTGGGCTTTGGATACTATGGCTTTCATCCTTTTTTATTTCAATCCCACTAACATAATACATCTTCATCATTCCTTTATTCTTAGCTTTTATTTCTCCTCGATAATCACATTGACAATGATCCCTAATTAATTCAAATGTGTTTTCTGAAATATTGACCCGCCCGGTACCACAATTTGATTCCATTCGTGAGGCAATATTTACAGTGTCACCCCAGATATCATACACGAATTTCTTTTTCCCAACCACCCCGGCTACCACCGGACCTGAACTGATACCAATTCTTATATCGAATTTTAGAATATTTCTTTCCACATTTTGTTTGGCACGGCTTACAAATTCTACCATTTCAAGTGCTGCCAGTACTACATTCAATGCGTGATCTCTTATAGGAAACGGCAAACCTCCGGCACACATATATGCGTCCCCAACGGTTTTTATCTTTTCCAATCCATATTTATCTATAATATCATCAAAATTGGAAAAATAGTAATCCACACTTTCTACCAATTCTTCGGGAGTTGCGGTCTCGGCATACATGGTGAAATCCTTAAAATCAGTGAACAAGACTGTGACAGATTCAAATCTTTTCGATTTTACCTTTCCATATTCTTTTAATTCCTGAGCGGTCTCTTCCGGAAGAATATTCCTTAGTAAAAGATCTGAGCGTTTTTTTTCCTTTTCAATAACTCTCTTGGTCCTATTTACAAATTTATTACGCCGATATAATCCCAGGGCAATAAGTGAAAGAAGAAATAAGGCTACTGCAATGGCCAATACTATTATATTTTGTGTTCTTTTTTGCTGTGCCAGTAAGTCTACTTCTGCCTGTTTCTGGGACACTTCAGAATCAGCACGTAATTCGGCCATTTGCTGGACAGTTTGCACATTTGTTATACTGTCTCTATATGTGATATGGTCTTTGAAAAAGTTGTAGGCTTTCTCATAATTTCCTGCCTGTGAACTAAGATTTGCCAAAAGCAGATTTGATTCACTTATTTGATCTTTCAAACCATTAGAGATGGCCAAATCCAAACTGCGTTCAGCATAAGAAAATGAGGTTGGTAAATCATTTTGTTTCGCGTAGATATCTGCCATATATCTTAGAAAAACAGAGATGGGGTAATAATCTTTTAGTTCCTCCAGGATTGCTATGGATTCATTTATATTATTTTTCGCCAATTCATGTTTTCCCTGCTCTGCATACACCATTCCCACATTGCCTAAATTGTATGCAATTCCCAATGGATAATTTATCTCTTTAAAAATCAGGCCCGATTCTTCAAAATATTCTAAAGCCTTCGCATAATCTTTATTAGTAAAAGCAGCATCACCCGCATTTAATAAGCCTGAAGCTAAGGTGACTGAATCATTTGTGGTGCGTAATATGCCTATTGCTTTCTTATAATATTGTTGTGAGGTCGTAGAATTTCCCGACATATTATAAGTATCGGCAATGGATACCATCAAGGCCCCAATTCCTTTAGGCTCACCTATCTTGTAAGCTAATTCCAGGCTTTGAAAGAAGGCTTCAAGCGCTTTGGCATAATCACCTTTTAACTGAAGGGCATTCCCTTTCTGTAAATATCCGCTGTGAAGGAAATTCAACAGTGAATCTTCAGCGGCTTTTTTAATCAGTAATTCCGCATATTCAAGTCTTAAGTCAGGATTGACCTCTTTTTCTGTTTTTTCTTTCAGGATAACTAATTCTTCCAGATCATTATCCGAAGAAATTTGATTAATAAGCTCATTGACCCGTTCCCTATTCTGGGAGGCTGCTGAAAAAAATAAAAAGTAAAACAGGCCCGTAATCAAACAGGCCTTTTTCCATTTAAACATATATTAATTTTTCATTTGAAGGACCGGATCATCTTTATATTCCTCATTACCTATGGTATACTTTATTTTATAGGTTTCTCTTTTTCCAATGCCAGGTGAAGTAGACTTTACTGTAGCAGACCAAGTACCATCAGTATTTTGATGGGGATGAATTGATAAAAGATCATGAGGGGAATTTGATTTTTTCTTTACCAGGGTAAGTGCAGTTAAACCACTGTTAGTATCTAGTTCCCACACTACCGTGTCATTTGTATCGACAAGGGTAGTTAATTGGTCATTTCCAGGATTGTGCCCCTCGCTATCCCTTAATTTAATTTGAGTGGAATTTGAATTTAACCTGCTCACGTAAATCGTTCTTTGTGCCATTTTTTTAAATTTTTATCAATAATTCTATTTTGGATCGGTGATCCGGATATTATGGACTTGGGAGGAAATGGAGGGAGTAAAAAGAAATTAAATAGATCGCATCGCTTTTTAAACATTTGATTTACAATCTATTTTAAAATTAGAGTAATGCTTTCAATTAAACTACAGGAAGTTAAGGTTTAAGATAAAAGGCCATTTATGACTGATGAAGGATAAGGTCAATGAAGTTTTGAATAGTCCGTCCCCTACTTCTTTTCCAGTTCCATCCATACCGGAGCATGATCACTGGTCTTTTCCCAGCCCCGAACTTCGAGGTCCACCCCTGCCCTTTTAACCTGCTTTTCAAGTCCGGGACTCAGCAAAAAATGATCGATCCTTAATCCTGCATTCCTGGAAAATGCGTTTCTAAAGTAGTCCCAGAACGTATATATTGTCTCTTCCGGATGAAGAAACCGAATGGCATCAATCCAGCCCTGTTTTTGAAGTTCTTCAAATTCTTTACGCACCTCTGGCCTGAACAATGCGTCATCTACCCAACGTTCCGGTTTATAAACATCTTTTTCTGCAGGAATGATATTGAAGTCCCCCATGAGTATACACGGCTTATTCTCCTTTATTAGTTCTTTAGCTCTTTTTTTGAAACGTTTGATCCAAAGCATTTTATAATCGAACTTAGGTCCAGGAGCAGGATTACCATTCGGTAAATAAAGTCCACAAATATGGAGACCGTGAACTAATGCTTCAATATATCGGCTTTGTTCATCTTCAGGATCACCCGGAAGCGCTCTTTGGATCTCTTCAATTTCGAGATTTTTCGCAAGGATAGCAACCCCGTTCCACCTTTTCTGACCATGCCAGATGGCATTATATCCTACCTCAGAAATTGCATCTTCAGGTATTTTTTCGGGTGGAGCTTTCAACTCTTGAAGGCAAACAATGTCTGGTTTAAATTCTTTCAGCCATCTAAGTAAAACGGGTAACCTCGCGTTGATACCATTGACGTTATAGGTTGCGATCTTCATTTTATCCTGGAATTATCGATTTGTATATCGGCATATTCCCAGGATTCTTTAAGATGCTCTTGAATTTCAGTTAATTTTTCCGGGTCATTCAATCCCTTATAGGCTCTCGCAAGACCATGGTAAGCCCAACCATTCTTCGGAAGTTTTTCAAGATCTTCAAAATAGGTTTTTACAGCATCTTCGTAATTGCCCGCTTCATTTTGTACCGCGCCTAAGTGATGTCTAACAGAAAAGAACCAATCAGGAGGTTCATCATAATTTAATGCATCTTCTATCTCAACAGCTTCCTTTAGAAGGGCAAAACTTGCTTCATAATCTGATGTTTCCGAAGCAATAATTTCAGCTTTCAGAACTCGACGGGCAATTTGCACCAAATGATCAACGCTATTAATCTCCCAGATGTTCACTTGAGCCAGGGCCGGGTTCTTTGAAATTCTTTCTAGGGCCTCCAATTCCATTTTTGCTCTCCCCGGTTGATCTTTCCCTAGAAATGCCATTCCGCGGGCATAATGACGTACTGCTTCAGGATATGGAAGGTCATAGGTTTGTAGTTCAGAGTCTAAAATGCCATTCCAATCCCCCATTTTTACCATCACATAGAACGGAATGACATAATAATGTTGCAGAGTGCCCCATCCCTGCTCTTTCATAAGATCTGGATGCACATGCTCGGAAACCTTTTTAGCGCCTAACATCGCGTATTTCCTGTTACCTTCCAAAGCCGCGGTTGCCGCTAAAAAATGATAATTATGAGGGTAATATGCCAAAGGATAAGCACCCTGGGCGTGACATTGCGTAACATAATTACTGTCAACTTTTACCGCTCTTAAGTTCGCCAGTGTTCCTTTATGATAATCACCTGTCCTTATATATACGTGAGAAGGCATGTGTACCAAATGCCCGGCACCGGGCACAAGATCTTTGTCAAAAGCATCGGCTGAAATGTAGGCCAGTTGTGGTGTTTTGGAAGCTTCAGTAGCGTGAATATAAAAATGATGAGCTCCGGGATGCCTTGGATTATTTTTAATAATCTCTTCCAGCAAGTTCACGATTTCCGGAGTCCATTCTTTTGGATCTCCCTTTTTATCATAGAGATCCCATGGATGCAGGTCCATCAGGGATTCAGCGTATAAAACTTTAATATCGGTATCACCTGGATATTTCTTTGACAGGTCCTTCAAGGCTGCACTGTATGCCTCGTCCAATGAAGACCGATCTTCAATAGGTAGCTTTACATATCTTTTGGAAAGTGCCTTTATTAAAGACCTTTCTTTTTCAGTGACCTTGCCTGCTCGTTCTTCGGCTTTTTCAATGGCCTTATAGGCTCTCTCATAATTTCCTTCTTCCATTCCGGCATTATAATTAGGTCCTAATACATAAGCATAACCCCAGTAGCACATCGCGCAATCGGGATCAAGTTTGGTAGCATAATAAAAGGACCTGGCGGCTTCGGCATGGTTAAACCCATATGCTAGTACCAGACCCTGATCAAAATACTTTTGAGCTAATTCGCTTTTAGTGGTTATAGGAAAATGGTGATCACCGAGGTTATTAAATAATGGTGCTTTATTTTCGGAAGTATACCATAAAGTATCGCTGATAGCAGGTACACAGGAATATTTTGAGGTTACATTAATTTTCTCCGCACCATTTCCGGAGGATTTCTGCTTTTTATTTTGGCATCCTCCTACAAATAGGGCTAAAAAAAATATCAGTAAACCTCTCATATTGAAACCTCTTTAAACGGTTGTATTTCAGGCTTTTAAAATACGAAAAAAATGAACATCTACCGATTATGTTAACTTTTAGAGATCAAAAAATGACATAAATCATAGTAATTTTCGATAGTGGCATTCAGACAATCAAAAAAATTCCTCTAAATGGTTGTATTATAGTAATGAATAGGTATTTTTGCACAACTTTTTTAAGAACAATTAACACAAACAAACACAGCAAACATGAAAAAATTTCTCCTACTATTTGTAGTAGCGTTTATCAACATTTTGACAGCCGGAGCCCAGGTTACGACTGCCGAAATTAGCGGGGTTATCCTTGATCAGGAAAACGTTCCATTACCCGGAGCAAACGTTACTGCTGTTCACACCCCTACCGGAACACAATATGGTACGGTAACAAATTTTGACGGTGCATTCAACCTTTTGAACCTTAGAGTTGGTGGACCTTATACAGTAACAATAAGTTATGTTGGATTCCAGACAGCTGTTCTGGAAGGAATCAATTTGAATCTTGGACAAACCTATAATATTGAACTTTCTTTGATTGCTGATGCTACAGAGCTAGATGCAGTGGTTATCACTACCTCAAAGAATCAGGTGATCAATAGTGAGCGTACAGGAGCAGAAACCAATATTGGTAGAAAAGAGTTAAAAACTCTTCCTTCCATTTCAAGATCTGCAGCCGATTTTTATCGTTTAGAACCAACTGCTTCCAGTAATGGTTCTTTTGGAGGAAGAAATGACCAGTTCAACAACTTTAGTTTAGATGGTTCTATTTTCAACAACCCATTCGGACTTGATGCAGCTACTCCTGGAGGTCAAACCAATGCGCAGCCTATTTCTTTGGATGCTATTGACCAGATCCAGGTTTCTACTGCTCCTTATGATGTTACTCAGGCAGGGTTTACCGGTGCTTCAGTAAATGCGGTTACAAAAAGTGGTACCAATCAATTAGAAGGAACTGTTTACGGTTTCTACCGTAATGAGCAAATGACCGGAGACGAAGTTGCCGGTGATGAGATCATTGTACCGGACCTTAAACAAGCTCAGTACGGATTCAGCGTTGGAGGACCTATCATTAAAGATAAACTATTCGTTTTCGCAAACTATGAGCGTGATGACCGTTCAGATCTTGGTTCGAACTTCGTAGCCAGCCGTCCGGGATTAACCGGAGAAAACGTTTCAAGAGTTTCTGCGGAAGACCTTGATTATGTTTCGACCCAATTAAGAACTTTAGGTTATGAAACAGGTCCTTACGAAGGGTATACTCACAATACAGAATCTTCTAAAGGTATTATAAAACTAGACTGGAACATCAACCAGGATCACCGTTTGGCAGTTATCTATAACTTCCTGAATGCATCCAGAGATCTTCCGGCAAACCCTGAAGCTATTGGTCGTAGAGGTCCAGACCTTACTACCCTTCAGTTTAGAAATTCAGGATATACCATTAATAACAACATTGACTCCTGGTTAGTAGAATTGAACTCTTCCTTAGGGAATAATGTTTCAAACAAGTTCCAGGCTGGTTATACTTTCTTTGACGACAGCCGTGATCCTTTTTCATCTCCTGCTCCTGCTATCAGCATTCAGGAAGATGGTGTAAGATACATCATTGCTGGTCATGAACCTTTCTCTATCAATAACCGCTTAGAGCAAAATGTTTACCAGGTTACAAACAATCTGACCATCACTTCCGGAAAGCACACCTTTACTTTGGGAGGTAGTTTTGAGCGCTTTGAGTTTGATAACTCTTTCAACTTAGGTGCTTATACTTACTTTAATGAGAACGGTGGCGTTGGTGTATTTGGACCTGATTTCACAAGCGTAAGAACTAACCCAGCAAATCTGGGAGGTAGCTTCCAGGAAGCTGTTGAAAATGGCCTTTTATCTGAAGCTCTTGCAAACGCTCAAAATGTGTTTGACACCAGAAACGCTGAAGGAAGCTGGGCATTAGCTGAAACCAATGTAGGTCAGCTTGCTTTTTATGCACAGGACAGATGGAAATTGACTGAGGATTTTACTTTCACATACGGACTGAGGGTTGACAAGCCATTGTACTTTGATACAAAAGATAAGATCCAGGAAAATATTGATCGTGTAGGTGATTACCAGCCTAACATCACTTATTATAACGAGAATGGTGAGCCTGTAAAACTGAACAGTTTAGAACTTCCTGCAAATGACCTTTTATGGTCTCCAAGACTTGGATTCAACTGGGATGCATTAGGAGACAAAAGCCTTCAGGTTCGAGGAGGAACAGGTATCTTCACCGGTAGACTTCCTTTCGTATGGATCGGAAACCAGGTTGCTAACCCAGCATTCTATTTTTACCAGACCACTGCTCCAGATTTCAAATACCCGCAGGTATGGAGAACCAGCTTCGGAATTGATTATAGATTTGACAATGGTCTTACCATTACTTCAGATTATATCTACACGAAAGACGCGAATGCTCAGATCGTTAGAAATTACGGTTTAGGAACTCCTACCGGAAACCTGGAAGGTGTTGATAACCGCTTGATCTACCTAGATTCAGACAAGGCTGTGAATGACTTTGGAGGAACAACCAATGCGTATGTGTTCACCAACACAGATAAAGGATACTCTTATAACTGGTCTGTTAAAGCAGCCAAGAACATTATGAGAGACTTCTACGTAAGTATCGCTTATAACTATTTGAAAGCTGAAGACGCCAGTTCTTTAGATGCAGAGATCTCAAGTGACGCATTTGACAGAAACCCTGCTTTAGGAAACGTGAACACAGCAGTTTTAACTCCGTCAAGATATGGTGACCAGCATCGTATTGTTGGACAATTGAACAAGCAGTTCACTTATGGAAAAGATGACCGTTGGAGTACCTCAATCGGAGCTTTCTATGAGTATGCAAAAGGTGGTAGATTCACTTACACATATTCAGGAGACATCAACAATGACGGGTCTGTTTTAAATGACCTAATCTATATTCCTACTCCAACTGAATTACAGCAGTATACTTTCACTGGTGATGCTACAGAGCAGGAAGCTCAAAGACAGGCTATGGAGGCTTACATCCAGCAAGACGATTACCTAAGCGAGAATCGTGGAAACTATGCTGAAAAGTATGGTATCCTTAGCCCATGGAGAGGTCGATGGGATGTGAAGTTACTTCAGGATTACAACTTTAAGGTTGGTCAAAAAACAAACACTATCCAGTTAAGTTTAGACATCCTTAACTTCGGAAACCTATTGAATTCTGATTGGGGTGTAATTGAAATGCCAGTGAACGATCAGCCAATTGGTGTTACTGTTGGAGATGATAATGTTCCAGTTTATTCCTTCGGAACTGATCAAACCAGAACCTTTGGATATGACTTTAGCCTGGAATCAAGATGGCAGGCTCAGGTTGGATTACGTTATATTTTCTAATATCTATTTCAACCAATAACCTTAAAAAGCAGCTCTTTCGAGCTGCTTTTTTTATGGAAATCTCTCAGCCGCCATTTGAAAATTACCACTTAACAGATTTTTTAGTCTATAGTCGCAAAAATTTCCGTTTTCGACTGGTTTGTAGTACCTTATAAAGGTAGAATCCTCCCCCTGCCCTTCCAATTTCCTCCCTCCGAAGTAATTTGAGTATTAACCAAACCCTATAAATAATGAAAAGAGTATTTATTTTAATGATCCTTTTCCCGTTACTTTCTCTAGGACAGGAAACAAACAAGAAACTTTTAAACATGGTCGAATTGACCGTCAAAATGAATCATCAACAGGAATTCAACGATGGTATGCAAAAATGGAAGGATTGCTACCTTTCAAATAAAGGTACCGACACGTGGAATGTGTGGAATCGCATGCAGGGACAATCGGGCGTGGTAGCAGTTACCTATACCATGGATAAATGGGCAGAAATGGATGAAGGCCAAACCGAAGCTGATAAAGCTTGTATGAGTATTTTTAAGAATGATGTATTCCCTCACATTGAGAATATGAATTTTAATCTTTCATGGACCATGCCCGAATACAGTAGAACTGCTTCAGACAGCACTTCGGTTGTTTGGGTGACCTTTTTCAGAACCAACAATTCCACAGATTTTATGGATGTTGTGAAGGATGTTTCCGGTACATACAAAAATGAAAAAGGACAACCCTTGGGAGTTTGGTATGACTTTGTGGGTGGCGGAATGGATTCACCAGATTATATGGTGGCCACACCTTACAAGAATTTTTCACAACTGGATGAGCCATTTGATGCTCCGTGGTCAGTTTATGAAAAAGCACACGGAAAAGAAAAAATGGAACAAATGAGATCTAAATTCCGATCGTCTGTAGATGACGCCTGGTCTTATCTCTATAAGCTTAATCCCAAGTTAAGTCACCAAAAGGAATAGTTAAAAAATGGCACTTTATCAGGTGCCATTTTTTATTGATCTATTTTTCCAGAATTTCTCTTATGATCTTCAAATGATGTTCGGTATGTATCTCTAAAAAGGTTTTGGTTTGATTCCTGTCGAGATGTTTAAAATATGGATGTTCAAAATGTGCTTTCCTGGGAAAGGTATTTAGAAGGTGAACATTTTGTTTTGCCTTTGTCCATTCATTTTCCAGGTCTTTGACAGTGATCTCATCCGGAGGAAGTACCACTTTAGGGGACCGAGCTTTCCCACGCGGAATTTTTCGGGTAAGGAATATCAATATTTTCCAAAAACTGAATTCTTTTTTGAAATCTTCAGGATCAGATGATTCTAAATTTGTGATAATATTGTTGATCACCTTGAGGCTGTGAGAAAGATGCCAGTCCACCGGCGCACTTGAAACTGAGGGCTTTTTCACATCCTTTTCAGAGATATATTGCTTCATTTCGTTCAGTTGAGCCTGTAATAAATTTAAGTTCAGAGTCATTTATTTATATTTTGAGGGAAGTTAGAGAAAATAAATAACCCGCATCTTTGTTTGCAAGGATACGGGTTATTAAATCCTATTGTAAGGTATAGGATATTTTAAGATGTTACCGTAGTTTCATATTTGCTAAAGGTTTTTAAAAGGCCTTCGGAAAGATCTTCCATGAAATCCTGAATCTCTTCTAAGAATTCCGGCTCTCTTTCTTTCCTGTTAACCGTTAAATGGATAACTACCTTGTCTTTCTCAGGTGGAAGACCGGTAGTCACAGTCCAGGCTAGCGCATTAGGACACTCTTTTAGTGCAAAACGCACTCCCCCGGCAATAGTCTGGTATAAAAGGGTGAACTCACCCCAGATCCCTCCTATTTGAACCCTGTCTGATTCTGAGCTTTGAAGCGGAAACAGATCACTGCTATATGTATCCAGATTTTCCAGGGTCAAATGGGTTTGAATTCCTTCTTCGGAAGTTTTGAGGTCAAGTATTTTGAAAAATTCCATTCTTTAAAAGTTTATTTCACAAGTTCTTTCTTGTTTACTAATTCGTTTTGAATATTCGGTGGTACTGCCTGGTATCCGTTAAACTGAGTTGTGAATGTGGCTCTACCTTTGGTTTGTGACCTAAGGTCTGTTGAGAAACCATATAGTTCAGCTTCAGGAGCAATACATTTAAGGATCTGATTATTATCTGAGCTTTCAATCCCCTGGATGATCGCACGTCTGGTCTGTAGTTCCGTCATGACATTTCCAACCATATCCTCAGGAACTTTTACCGTAAGGTCAAGTGTTGGCTCCAAAAGCTTTGGATTGGCATTAAGGAAGGCTTCTTTAAAGGCATGTGCCCCAGCGATCTTAAAGGAAATGTCATTGGAGTCAACCGAGTGCATCTTACCATCATAGACCATCACGCGAACATCTCTAATGTAAGATCCTGTTAAAGGACCTTCTTCCATAACTTCTAATATACCCTTCATAATGGATGGCAGATATCTTTGATCGATCACTCCTCCCACGATACAATTATAAAAGACCAGTTTCCCTCCCCATGGAAGGTCAATTTCTTCTTTCCCTCGGATATTAAATCCTTCAGGCTCAGGCATGCCCTCTTCCCATGGTTCGATCTTCATGTGAACTTCTCCGAATTGTCCTGAACCTCCTGATTGTTTTTTATGCCTGTAATTGGAAGCAGCAGCCCGTTGGATAGTTTCCCTGAACGAGATCTTAGGCTTTTCAAACCGCGCTTCTACTCCGTAGATATTCTTAAGAAGCCAGTCAATAGTGGCTAAATGAAGTTCTCCCTGGCAGGCAATGATCATTTGCCTGGATTCATTTGAAAATGATAATTCTACGGTTGGGTCCTGACTTTTGATCTTTTTAAGAGCATCACTTAGTTTCTCTTCGTCTTTGGTGTTTTCAGCAAAAACTGCTCTTCTTATTCTTGTTTGAGGGTACTGAATTGGTTTTACGGTGACATTCGCATCCTGTACTCCGAGAGTATCATTGGTTTCTGTGTATTTTAACTTCAAGGTTGCTCCTATGTCTCCAACCGTAAGTTTTTGCACCGGGTTTCTTTCCTTCCCGTCCATGATAAAAAGTTGGTTCAAAACTTCAGTTTCCCCGTTCCTCTGGTTTACCAACTTGTCATTTACCTTAACTTCTCCGCTTTTAACTTTAAAGAAGGTGATCTGACCAAGGTTTGGTTGATGTACGGTCTTGAAAACAAACAAAACAGGAGATTTATCTTTATCGGGAAGTACTTCTTTTCCTTGCACACTTTGCTCAGATTTTAGGTCAGCTGCAGAGGGTGCCACATTATCAATAAAGCCCATTAATCTTCCGCTGCCCATATCATTCAGAGCAGACATGCAGAAAACAGGGAAAAGATCGTAATTCAGCATTCCGGCCTTGATCCCCTTTCTCATTTCATCCTCGTTCAAAGTGCCTTTTTCAAAATACAATTCCATTAATTCCTCATCATTTTCAGCCGCTTTCTCTACCAGTTCGTTGTGCAGGGTATTCGCAGTTTCCATTTGGTCTTTGGGGATAGCTAATTTTTGTGGCTTCCCTCCTTCCGCAGAAAACTTATACATTTTCATTTTGAGGACATCAATGATGCACTGTGCGCCATCTACAATTAAAGGATACTGGATCTTAACGGCATTATTGCCCACCAGGGAGCGAATGCTCTTAAAGCTTTCCTCAAAATTTATCCCTGGATGATCGATCTGGTTAATTACAAAAACCGTTGGTTTATGATATTTATTGATGTAATTCCAAATGATCTCTGTTCCCACTTCCACGCCGTACTGCCCGTTTAAAACGGTCACAATAGTATCGGCCACCCGAATTGAAGAGATGATCTCTCCTATATAATCATCCAGTCCAGGGGTGTCAATGATATTGATCTTATAATTTCGCCATTCGGTATGTAATGGTGTAGCAAATACAGAATTCCCTTTTTCATGTTCGATCTCGTGGTAATCTGACACCGTATTTTTATTTTCTACCGCACCACGCCTGTTGATCAATCCGGCTTCAAACAACATGGTTTCTGCCAGGGTCGTCTTTCCGCTGTTGTGAGCACCGACAAAGACAATGTTCTTGATGTGTTTATCATCGTAAATTTTCATCTTTATGAATTTTAAGTGGAACAAGGGTTAAAAAGAATCCGCAGAAATATGGAAAGAAACCAGGATAGTTTAGGATAGAAGATGATACCATATTTTTCCAATTAACGCGTCTCTTAAATTTAAGAAATAACTCTTATAAATTTATCAATATTTAATATGTTTTTTTGCTATTTCAATCTTTTATCGTCCAAAATATGAGGAAGATCATAAAGCAGAATTCAACTATATTTGGAAACCTGATAATTTGAAAATTTTGATTATTTAAACGGAATTGTAACGGCCTGCCTAAAAAGTAGTCCTATAATAAATGATTAGAAAAATGAAGAAAATTCTGTATGTATTGGCACTTTCGGCCACCTTGTATTCTTGTAAAACTTCCAAAACGGGAATTGTTGAAGAGCAGCCCATTATCACTACCCTTGACCTCATAAATGTTAAGGACGATAAAGTTATGGTGAGTATTGACCCAGCCGCTTTCACTATAGAAAGCACCACCTTTTACATTCCCAAAACTGTTCCAGGAACCTACTCAACTTCCAATTTCGGGAAATATTCTGAGGATCTAAAAGCTTATGACTACAAAGGAAATGAACTGAAAGTTGTACAGGTTGACGAGAATAGCTGGACAATTCCAAACGCTAAAAAGCTGGATAAGATAACCTATTGGGTTAATGATACTTTTGACATTCCCGGAGAAGGCGGAATTTATTCCATGGCCGGAACCAATATTTTAGAGGATGAAAATTTCCTGTTGAACCTTCATGGCTTTGTTGGTTATTTCAAAGACATGAAAGAGGAAAAATACAGGTTGGAGATCAAAAGACCAGCTGACTTAATTGCGGGCACGGCTTTAAATATTTCCCAAAGTATTCCTGCGGAAGATGGCAATTTCATTACTGATGTTTACCAATTGAACCGTTATTTCGAAGTTACAGATAACCCTATAATGTATGCCACTCCTGATACAGTCAGCTTCAAAGTGGGTGAAATGGAAGTTTTACTTGACGTTTATTCTCCTAACAAAGTATTTTCTGCAGAAGATATTAAACCTGCCATGCAGAAAATGGTATCTGCTCAAAAGCGCTTTTTAGGAGATATTGACGACACTAATAAATACGCGATCCTTTTGTACCTGTCTCCAACCCCGGGTGATGGAGATGCTGGAAATTTTGGGGCTTTAGAGCACCACACCTCTACCGTGGTCGTTCTTCCTGAAGGAATGGGACCAAATGAGCTGGAAGAAAGTCTTATCGATATCGTTTCACACGAGTTCTTTCATATTGTAACTCCTCTGGGTGTACATTCTGAAGAGATCCATTATTTTGATTATAATGATCCTAAAATGTCTAAGCACCTATGGATGTATGAAGGCGTAACCGAATATTTTGCAAATCTTTTCCAGGTCAATCAGGGCTTAATAAACCAACAGGATTTTTATGACCGTATTAATGACAAGATAAATACCGCCAGGAATTTTGATGACACCATGCCTTTTACTCTAATGAGTGAAAATATCCTGGAGGAAAAATATGAAAGTAACTATTACAATGTGTACCAAAAAGGTGCTTTAATCGGAATGGCCCTTGACATCAGGCTAAGGGAATTAAGCGAAGGCAGAATGGGTATCCTTGATTTAATGAAAAAACTGACCGATAAATACGGTAAGAACAGACCATTTAAAGATGATCAACTTATTGATGAGATCGTGAAATTGACGTATCCTGAGATAAGGGAATTCTTTGATACATATGTAAGTGGGCCTACTCCAATTCCTTATCATGAATTCCTTGAAAAAGTGGGACTTCAGTTTAAGGAAGATCAGGTGAAAACCGGATATTTCTTAAAAGATAATCAAACTCCTTATATCACTATAAACCAGTCAGGTAACATTTCCATGAGGAATGATATTGATTTCAACTCTTTCCATAATGCCCTGAACCTGCAAGCAGGTGATATGATCAAATCGATCAATGGTACAAGATATACAAGAGAAAATATTTATGACCTTATCACTACGTCAATGCAGTGGAAAACGGGTGAAGAGATCAATATGCTGGTTATCAGGAATGGGGATGAAATAGAACTACAAGGTAAAATAGTAGAACCTACGGCTCCCGGTATGCGCATTGTTGAAATACTCAATGCAAGTGATGTGCAAATCGAATTGAGAAATGCCTGGATGAAATCCTAGTTTCGGAATTTTATTGAAAATAAAAAAGCGGTGGAAATTCCACCGCTTTTTTTTGTTTTATATTTTCGTGAGGTCTATAGCTTCTTTACTCTTACGGCATTCATTCCTCTTTGGCCTTTCTCAAGCTCGAAGGTTACTTTGTCATTTTCCTGGATCTCATCAATAAGACCGGTCACGTGAACAAAATATTTTTCTTGAGTTCGATCGTCAAGAATAAAACCAAACCCTTTAGAATGGTCAAAAAAGGAAACTTTACCTTCTTTGCTGAAGTCGTTTTCTTCTTCTTCCGAATCTTCTTTTTTAGGAATTCCTATTTCAATACTTTCAGGATCTACTTCAACTTTATCAGAAGGATCTGGTGGAGTATCGGTAAGATTTCCGAATTGATCTACATAAGCAAACTCTGAAGTTGTGCCTCCACTGGCTTTGCGTTCTTCTTTCTTCTTCTTCTTCTCTTCCCGCTTCTTCAGTTTTTTCTTTTCCTTTTCGGTTTTGTTATATGTTTGCTGTGATTTAGCCATTCGGTACTTATAAGGTTTTAATTAATGAATAGATTTAGTTGAAAATACTAAATAATTTATTGGAAAAAAACCGGAAAGAAGATTTGCCTAAAAAAGTATTCAGTAGATACAATATGCGCAAAGTTAAGATTTCTTTTCTCACTTCACAGAATATAAGCCAATTATTTAATGGAAGATACTCAAGGTCTCCAAAAATGAAGGTTTAATTTTTCTTCACGGGTACCAGATAAACCGGAATTTTTGTTTTTTCTATTACTTTTTCGGCTACTGTGCCCATGAGAAGCTTTTCCAGTCCTGAATGGCTATGTGTGCCCATTACCAACAGGTCTGCTTTCCATTCTTCAGCATAAGCTAAAATTGCATTTGCCGTTCCTCCTTCGGCCAAGTAGGTGGATACATTTGGGTGATCAATATGCGCTGCCGCTTTTTCAAGAAAGTCTTCAGCCACTTTTCTCATTTCCAATGCCATTTCAAAATCGGGTCCTGCCCCTGCATACCCGTCGTACCCCATGAAAGTTGGAAACTCCGCTCCATAATAACTTACATCCGCAAGTACATGGATCAGACATATTTCAGCAGGCATATTTTTAATAAGATCAAGTGCCGCACGAGCTACTTTTTCAGAAACAGGATTGTAATCAATGGCTACCAATACTTTCTTCATGAGTTGGATTTTATATTAAAATTACAAAATTTAATCTGGAACAACCCCTCAAACTTGCCGGGTTATTATTATCTGTATTTCAGTTAATTATAAGCTAAAAATGACGATTATCATTCTAATTAGCCTATATAAAATGTATATTTCCTATTAATTATTTTTTAAATTCTTAAGCCATGAAAACTACCAGAGAATCGGCAAAAGAACGAAGTCATGATCAAGTAGTACATTGTTTACAGGTCCTTCTTGAGAAGAATTATGACGCAGCTAAAGATTATAAGATTGCAGTGGAACGTGCCGAAAACAATGATTTAAAGCAATTTCTGAAAAAACAGGTTGTCAGAAGAGATCATTATACCACAGAACTGGATAAACTAATTCACTCATTGAACGCAAAACCAAAAGAAAAAGGAAGTTTGACAGGATCCTTACATAGAACCTGGCTCAACTTAAAAAGCTCAATTGGCAAGGACACAGATCAAACGCTATTAAAAGAATGTTTACAGGGTGAAAAGCAAAGTATCGAGGAATATGAAGATAAACTGTCTAAACATAAAATTCCGCCTCATATTAAAGAGGTGCTTCAAAGACAATTAAAAGAAATGAGATCAACTTATGAAAATGTCAAATCTATGGAAGATATTCCTACCGGTCAGGTATAAAAAAAACTCCCGAGTGCCGGGAGTTTTTTTTATTTTTTACTGTTTTACCACGATCAAATTAGCCTTTCCTCCCGTAATAAGATTCCATTCTTTTTTAGCCATTTCCATTCCATTCTCGTCAAAGATCCTTAATTCAGCGGTATTTGGACCCGATGTTCCCTGGTTAAGGGCTTCAAATTCTATGCTGTTGAACCCCATATTTAACCTTACCAAAATTGGATGATAACCAGCACCAAGCGCTATATTATTATGGATCATTTCTCCATTTACATAGATACGTATCCTGTCTCCGTCAACATACTCATGATCCCTGCAGTAAAGCTCTACAAAACCACCACCGGTCTTTAGATCGCCCAAATACTGATCTTTATGGTACTCAGCCTTGATCTCCTTGTCTTTAGTGAATGCTTTTGGCGCGAAATCTTTCGGTTTAAAAGTCATTAAACCGTTATCTGTACGCATACTGAAGGAAGGTTCTTTTTCTTCACCAAGTTTTACCGAACTGGAGTTGAGAAGTCCCCTTTTGTTACTCAGGCTGTGGTTACCGTTAGTTCTTAATAGGCTTTTACTCTCGTCACCTGTTTGAGGTGAGGTCAATAAACCATCAGGAGCTTTTACAGTAGTAGTTGATTGGTCTACCTGCCCCATGAGAGACATAGATAGAAGAAATATGGCACTAAAAAGAATATTTTTTTTCATCCCGAATAATTTGAGTCCAATAATACAAACTCACAGACATCAAAAATTTGACCTAAATTACTAATTCCGGAAATAATTCTGATAGATTCTAAAAACTATAGTCCACTTCTTCGAGTATTTAACTCCACTTTAACCCGATCCTAATTGCCTAAGGCACTGTTATTACTTATTTTAAAACAAAACTTGAGTTATGACAAAGAAAGAAGAAATGCCAAAAAAGAATGAGGATCAAGATCAAAAATCATCTAAAGACCTTCCTTTTAATCCTGAAATAACTTCTGAAGATAAAGAAGTTCTCAATAATCAAAGTAAGGATGAAAAGAAAGGAGAATATTTTCAGGATCGGGATGAACCTATAGATTATGCAGGTGCAGACCTGGATGTCCCGGAATTGGATGACAAACAATTTAACCCCACCCGTAATAAACCCGATGATTCCGAAAGGAAAAAGAGGCCGAAGGAATCTGCAAACTCCAACGATAACATGGAGGAGCAGTCAGATACCATTTATAAAGGGGATAAAGCCGAAAAATATAAGGGGCGGTCAAAAGGATCCGAATAAAATAGATAGTAGGAATGCAAAAAGAGAGGTTTTAAATCCTCTCTTTTTTTAAAAACTTTCCTTGTATTGTTTGTGTTTACTTACGTCAATAACATAAGAAGTTAATTTTTTTATTTTAGGATCGTTCGCCCCTTCCAATTCATAAATATCGGCAAACGCAAAATATTTCTTTTGCCCATTACGGTTCTTGCCTACAACTACTCCCTCTACGGTAGCGCACTGCTGGTCTGTCATTACCTTTTCAATACTAATTTTCATTTTTGGCAAGCCTCTCATTTGATCCATAGCTTCGGAAAATTCTGTTTTCCCGCTCACAGTTTTTTCACCTATAATGGTCCAACAAAAATCATCTGTGATTTTATCTAATAAATAGTCTGTATTTACGTCAGAAATGGCCTCATTGACTTCCCTGATAAATTGTTCTATAGTGTTCATTCCAATTAAATTTGAGAATAAGGGAGTAATCTTCTTTAATTCCAGGAATAGATCCGTGTATTTATCTGAATTGCAGTGCAATATATCTCAATTTACCAATTTTTATCGATTTTCTCATATAAGAAAACTAAAAATGTGTAGCGCATTTGCATTTTTGGAAAGCCTGATTCGATAATTCTTAAAAATAGATTCCAAAAACCAGCAAATTTTCGCCACAATTGCGGAGTTGTGGCTTAATAATTTTTAAATTTGAACCCGTTAAAGGGTTTTTATCTCCCACAATTATATCTTGATTATGCACATTCACCATCTTTTAGAGAACAATTCCATTGCAAATAAGTTTATCGCCCAGTTAAGGGACATAAATATCCAGACTGACAGGATGCGCTTCAGGAGAAATATAGAAAGACTGGGTGAAGTGTTGGGATATGAGCTGAGCAAACACTTAAATTATAATGACACGTCGGTAACAACCCCATTAGGTCAGGCAAATGTTCCGTTACCAGCTGAAGACATAGTACTTTGCTCTATTTTAAGAGCCGGTCTACCATTACATAATGGATTACTGAACTACTTTGATGATGCTGAAAACTCTTTCATTTCAGCATACAGACATCACCCCGATAATGATGAAAAATTTGAGATCCTGGTAGAATACCTTGCTTCTCCCTCATTAGATAATAAGACCTTGATCCTTGCCGATCCTATGTTGGCGACAGGTCGTTCATTTGTCAATGTCATGAAGGCTCTGGAGAGCATGGGTACTCCGAAGAACATCCATTTGGTTTCAGTTATTGGGGCGAAGGAAGGTATTGAGTACATGCAATCTGAATTCCCTGAAAACACACATTTATGGATCGCTACCATAGATGAAGAATTAAATGAGCGTGGTTATATAGTTCCCGGTCTTGGAGATGCCGGAGATCTTTGTTACGGGACCAAGATGCAGCATTAGAAAGGATACCCGATCGCAAAGTTTAATACCAGCTCATCCAATTTTAAGTCCCAGCGTTCTCCTTCAGGTAGCCATGGCGTTCTTAAGGGAGCCGCTAGATCAAATCTGATAACAAAGCTTTGAATATCGATCCTCAAACCGGTACCTACTCCCACTGCAACTTCATTGAGAAAATTAGAACCAAATTTCCCTCTGGCATCGGGGATCTCTTTAGTGTTCCATACATTCCCGGCATCAGTGAAAACCGCACCTTTTAAAAATTGATAAATTGGAAACCGGTATTCCAGGTTAGCTTCCAGCCTAATATTACCTGTACGATCGTAATATGAATTTATGTCTTCTTCTTCAGGTTGATAAGATCCAGGCCCCAAAGACCGGATCTTGAATGCCCGAACACTGTACGGACCTCCGGAAAAGAATTGCCTGCTGAAAGGCATAATCTCCGAATTACCATAAGGGATCCCTATTCCCGCAAATAGACGGGAAGCAATAGTTTGATTGGGATCAATTTTAAAATGGTATCTAAGATCTGCATCTATTTTGGCGTATTGGGCAAAATCGAGACCCAGGAATTGTTTAGGTGATTCACCTTTACTTAAAATGTCAAGAATATTTCCGGCAACATCGAGATTGGAGTTCAAAAAGAACTGGTGTGTATCATTTTGGTCCACCATTCCGTTATAAGTAAAAGAATAGGTGAGCCCCGCAATGAACTGTTGATCAAAACTGGTCTTTAAAAACGGATTTTCTTCCAAAATATCTTTAAATGTTTCTGTGGTCTTACTCAACCTCACATAGTTTACCGAGAATGGATTCAGTTCATGCGTCACATATTTGTTGGCTCTCCAGATATATCCGAAACTTCCCGTAGCCGAGAACAAACTGAACAGCTTACTCCTGTTGAGATACTCAAAACCTGCGGCTATTTTGGTCTTGGGAATGGAATATTTAAACCAGTCATTGTTCACAGCTATTGGAAAAAGCATTCTGGGATAGATCAAGGCCGTTTCGATCCCGAATTGGGTGCTGCTCAAACCGGTTTGATTCCCTCCCGAAAGTTGCTTTTCGTAACCCACTTTTCCGGTGATATTCAAGATCTCTCCCCCGTGAAAAAGATTCCGGTTTGAGTAGGTAATAGCCAAATGCGGTCCTGCAAAATTATTTGACTTCGTTACAGCCTGAATTTCGGCGCGAATAGCCCTTTTATTAAGAGGAGATAGAAATATATTCGTTTCCAGGTATCCCAAACTGTCGGTTGAGATGGAATCCAGTTCATCATATCTAATGTTTACGAACTTATATGCTCCGATTGAGGTTAATCTTCGACTTGTCAAAGCCGATTTTTTAGGGTCGTACAACTGCCCTTCATCCAAAATTATAAAGGGATCAAGGCGCTTTGGTTTAAAGAATTCCTTAGCCTGTATATAATTTTTGTCCTCATATCTAAGGGTGTCCTTTTTTAAGGTATCAGTGCCTACCACATAGTTAGGATAAACATTGATTCTCTTTATTTTATAAGGTTTTATTCCCGCCTTTGGTACTTCCTCCTTGAGCCTTAAAAAGAGATCAAATTTCTTTTGGTCATATTGATTCGTATCTGCCTCGAAGATCAGGAAATTAGAACTGAAATTATAATAACCTCTTTTCTTAAGTTCCCTGTCAATTCGCTCCCTTTCCAATTTCATCATGGCAAAATTAAAAGGCATTCCAGGCTCTAAAAGGGCATTTGGAAGCGTCTCTTTTATTTCGCGGTATATAGGTAAGGTATCATTATCTAACTTGTAATTCTCAAGCCTGTAAGGCTCCTCGGGTAAAATAGCGGTATAGGATAACCTGGCAGTTTTATTTTTTTCATTTTCTTCAACCGAATGATTTACCCTACTGTAAAAATATCCCCTGTTCTCGAGTCGGTTCTTCAGAATATCTTCCGTCTGGTATGGATCTACATCTGACAGATAAACCGGCTCTTCCCCGAACTTTTTATTCATGAACTTATTAATGAAACCGGGTTTTTCCTTCTGGGCTTTGTAATGGAAGTACAATTTAAATCTTGATCCTAAGATCTTGGAATTAGGTTCCGGTTTTATAAGATTTTCCAGCTGGGCTTTAAGCTCTTTTTTATTTTCAATCTCATTATTTGATTCCAGGGTTAGATCTGCCCCGGTGTAAAGCAATTCCTCTTCAGGAATGAACTTTTTCACACTACAGGCCTGCAAGACTATTATCGCAGAGATAAATAATAAAAAACCGAACTTTTTAAAATTATATTTCATAATTACTCCCCACTTTCTTCTTCTTCCTTTTGTTTTTTCTTTTTCTTTTCGTCTTTAATCACCTGGTCCCAGATCTCATGGAACTTGTTGAATTCCTGGGTAAAGATCAGGGAAAGACCGCTCACGATTATTTGTCCGTCAATTACATTCTCATAAGATTTTCTTCGGAAAGCTCTCAGTCTGAATCGGCCGTTTTCGGTTAAAAGGTATTCCAGGCTCACATTTCCTATTACCGGGCTGCTCTCTTCCACCTGGCTGCTACCCTGAAGGTCTACTTCACTTCCTACACTCACGATCAATCGGTCATCTAAAAGGCTTTTTTGAGCGGTAATATCCAGCTGGGTTCGTTCCTGCGGACTTTCTCCCTGGTAATCTGTATAGCTATCCAAACCGAATTTGAGATCAATTCCGGTTTCTCCCAGCAGTTTATCTGAAAATAAATTCAGCTGATCTGAAAGGGCTTCATTCAGGTTATCTCTTGCAAATGCGAGTGTTCCACCTGCACTTCCGTCACTTCCCGAATCGGGGAAGAATCGGTTAAGAACGAGTAGTGAAAAAACCTGTTTATTGAGTTCATTTTCCTGTGTGTTGATCTGTTGAACCCTTCCGTACACCTGCCCTCCAATAGCGCCTTGCTCGTCTTCAGGCATATCAAGTCCAAAGGACAGCAAAGGTTGAGATATATCCCCGTCAATATTCAGATAGACCAAAAAAGGTAATTCCTGACGGTACCTGTCTTTCACATCTACATCTGCTCCCGTGATCTGCGGAGCCATTAATCCTGAAGCGGAGACCTCTACTCTATAAACCGCTGTAATATCAAGATCAGCGTCCAAAGGATCCCCGGCCCAGACAATGCTACTTCCGTCCATCAGGTCAAATTTCCGGGTTACCAGATTATACAAGCTCATTTCATAATATCCGTCATTAATATCTACTCTTCCCGAGAGCGTGGTTCTTCCGTTAGGATAAATATTGAACAACAGATCTCCCTCCCCCGAAGCTCTAAAATGATCTCCGGTATCTTCATCGAGAACTATCGTGAAGGTCGCATTCTTTTCCAGGTTTATATAAGAATTGAGATTAAGGCCCGAAAATGTGATCGCATCCTCGCTGGCAGTGGTCTGGGTAAGTATCCTGTCAGGGTCTTCCCTGTTCACAAATTTAACCACTCCTTCCCTTTCTTCGATCTCGAGGCGTGCAGAAGGAATCACATAGGTCATATCTGTTTCTTCCTTGATGTCCAGGTCCAGATCTATTTTTGGAAGCTCGAGGTTCCCGGTAACACTACCTTCAGCATCAAAAACCGCGATTCCGTAGAAGAGTTCATTATCCTCCTCGGTAGAGTTCAAAGCGGTGAAATTCTTAGCAGTAAAATCCAGGTCAAATTCAGGATTGGTTAAACTTTCCGTATAAATTCCGCCATCAAGCACCAGGGTATTCTTCTTGCTGTCCCTAATTTCAAAATTATCCATGAAAAGGCCTTCGTTAGTAACCTTCAGGGTCTCATCTGCAAGGACGAAGGAGGCATTCAAAGTAGCTACCGTAAATGCCGCCTGATTGAAGTTCAAAGTCCCTTCATAAACAGGATCTGCAGTAGTTCCCTTGACTGAAATATTTCCTGAAAAACTTCCGGAAGTTGTATTCAAAGCACCCGAGGAAAGGCCTTCTACAACTTTCATTTTAACTTCGTTAAGATCGAGGTCAAGGTTTAATTTAGCGGCAGTTTCATCGGCCTGATAATTACCGGTAAGATCCAGGTCGACATCGCCTTCTTTGATAGCGAGATCGAAATCATAGGTCCTGCTGCCTACAGCCTCACCTTCTAAAGTGAGAATTCCAAAAGGCACTTCCATGACCGCAAATTCATTGATCCTTAAATTTGCTAACATCCCTGTGCTGCCAAAGGGTTCTTCAACAATAAAATTCCCATTAAGCCTTCCTGACGCCAGGACTTCTTCAGGGTTCAGATAGGAAAATAGTGTCGCTAAGTTGAAATTTTCAAACTCCAGCCCAATATGCTCTTTCTGAACACCGGGAACCTGGTTGCTTACGATCATCTCCTGGCCGTTTCTGGTAAGCCGGAAATCATTGAACTCCCAATTATTTTTTCCTATTAAGATCTCATTTTCAGGGGCGATATTCCATGGCACCGCGTTGAGGACAAATTCATCCGGCACCACATGAATTCTAAGGATCTCCTCAGACTTTGAGATCTGGGACCGGATATGCATTAATTTCTTATCCTCATAATTTGAAGTAAAATCCAATTCTAGATTCTGATCGGCTAACTCCCCTTTTAAAATAGTTTGCTTAATGGCCAACGGACCAAAATCAAGACTTTTTAATCCGAAGTCAAAAGCTAATCCCTCCTTATTTGAATCCAGGTTAAAGCGAAGGCTGTCAATTTCACTTCCGAAGTATTTGATATATGGAAGATCAATATCGGCAATTAAGCTTCGTTCCTTTTCCCGAAAATCAACCTTAACCTTTATGGTATCTAAGCCTTCCAGTTTCGGCAAGAATACTTCCTCCAACATGGGCGTGGGACTTACTTCTGCGGTAAGGTCTAAATTAACCGGGTTTTGTACGGTATCGGTTCTTTCTATGGTAGAGAAATAACTCTCATAATGCCTGTTTAAAGCCTTGCTGAAGTCAATCGGGCTGGCATTGGACCTTAACCGGAGATTAAGTATTCGGTTGCGAATATCAAGGGAGGTCGTATCTTCTTCTACATGGCCTGTGACTTCAAGATTACCCAGGAGATAAGATTCATTGTCATAAACCGCGATTCCATCGGTAATATTTGCTGAAACATCATAATTGGTCGCATTCCCTTTAAAATTAGCTTCCAACTTTAAAGCTGCGTTCACAGGTCTCTGAAACAATCCCAGTTCCTGCAAATTCGCCCCAATAACATCAAGTTGTACTGCAATTTTAGGTGCGATACTGTCCATCTCAATAAAACCTTCCAGGGTCATATTGAGGTTTTCATCCTTATAATCCGCTTCTACATAACCTTCTCCATTTTCGAGTTCTCCTAAAAGATCCAGATTCCTGAAAGTATAATTATTGTACCCAAAACTGGAAATATTTGATTTGAAGTCCACATCCAGTTCATTGACATTTGCTCCGTTTCCGGAAGCCTTAAGGTCAAGGCTCACATTACCAAGACTTTTATTCTGAAGCAGTTCCCCTACCTTGAATTCGGTGACCTGAACATCGGCGTCAAAGGCGATCCCGGGTGCTGAAACAAATTTACCGGCTATTTGAAGATCTCCCATAGAAGAGCTCAGGTTAGCATCGATCTGAATATTTTCAGGAGTACCACTCAAATTTCCGGTGATCTCAACATTTTCAGGTAATTTAATGCCAAGGTCTTCTTCCTTTACAAATTTCAAAATGTCATTGCGCGTGGAAACAGCTCTGAACTGTGGAAAATCGAATCCTATTTTATCAGGTTCCGTAGCATTAAAAATATTTCCGTTAAGTGCCACAGAAGTATTTTGCCCCCAATTGACCCGGGAATTTTGAACCTTTATTTCGGAAAGTTTTCCGTCTGCATAAAGGCTTCCGTATAAACTTTTTTCGCTTAGAGCATTGACATATTCATTCTCTCTTAGCTGCGGCTGGAAAAAGAATAATTCTTCCAGGTTAACTTTAAATTCAGGTAGCTGAAGGTCCACCCTGCCCGTTTCAGGCTCATTAAGGAAATTATTCAGACCGGGATATTCAATACCAAGGTCACCTCTAACAACATTTTCATTTAACTGAAGGTTTAGGTTGTTTAATGACATGCTTTCTTCTGAAACATCCAGGTCAAAAGCCAGCCTTGTAAGATCTAAGCCGGAAGCCTCCCTGAAATTCAATTTTTGAACGAATGATTCGGCAGAACCGGGCTTTAAAGCTAAATGATTTGCCTGAAAAGTAAGGTTCTGAATATCGATCGCATTGGGATTAAAAACTCCTTTTTGCGGAGTGGCCGAATCTACGATATATTGAAAATGATTATCCACCAGAGTAATCTCTTCGGCAATTACGTCCCATTGAGGCCATTCAAAAATGGGTTTTTCAGAAGGTATTTTTTCTTTAGCTATACTCACTTCGGAAGAAGTCGTGGTGTGGATCAGGATATTGGAATTTTTCAACCTGAGGCGCTCCAGAATTATCTCATTTTCAGAAAGGTTAGCTTCAGGTAGTTCAACTATCAGATCATCTATAGAAACATCTGCTAAAAGTCCGTCAGGAATGGAATTATACTCTCCGGAAACATTATCGAGTTTCAAGTTATGAATAGCTATCTTCGGAAGAGGTGCCGGATCTTTTTCCTCTTTTTCAGGGAATGGCTTGGTCTGGACATAAGAAAAACGGGTATCCAGAAGAGTAGCCTCCCGGATATCAAAATCCATTGCAGCCAGATCAAAATTTTCAACTTCCACTTCCAGTTCCCCAAGATTAAACTGACTATCGATCCCTCCTACCTGATCGTTAAATTTCAATTGAAAATCAGAGAGCTGTATATCTCCCAGGCTGAATTCCATTCCGGCACCCGTCGTATCGGCAGGCGTGGCAGCGACTGTAGTATCCTGGCTAACAAAGGCGTCCATCAGGAACTGGTAATTAAACCCTGAAACGCTGTCTACGCGGCGGATATTGGCTCTTACCCCACGCCAATCAATATTATCAATAGAAAAACCCTGCTTCTTAATAATAGGTAATAAGGGAATGTCAGCTTCCAGGTAACGAGAATAGATCAAGGTGTCCCCTTGCTTATCCTCCATATATAATCCCTCCAGGTTAATATTTCCGGAAAAGGTAATAAAAAGTCGATCCACTTTGATCTCTGTACCTGTTTGATCCTCAAGGTAAGAAACTAATCGATCAACAATAATACCCTGCCCCCAGGGACTGCGGATAAACAGTATCAACAGAAGCAAGAAAATAAAAATCCCTAAAAGGATCTTTCCGAAGAGCCTTAACCCTGAGCCTTTCTTTTTATCTTTCTTCTTCTCTTTTTTTTCGGGTTCCAATTTATTGAGCGTATAGTTTTATATAAGATAGGAGTATAAATTTAATCTTTTCCGGGTAAAGCAGCTGTAAAAATCTGTGCTTCAGATGTTTCGAAAAAACCTGATAAAATCAGGGGAAAAGCGATACTTCAAATATTTCAAAAAGGTAAAAATTTAACGTGATTCAGCCAGTTTATTAAGACTTTTTTAGCAACTGACTTATTAGGATAATAATCTTCCGTTAAAACCAAAGAAGTAAAAATGCCTTTTATATAATTTCGCATTATAAAACACGTTTTAAAGTCTCGATAACCCAAATATCAAAGTGAACTTTAAAACAAAAATTAAACATTATGAAACGAATTCTTACCGTAACGGTATTGGCAGCAAGCATGTTAACCTCTTGTGTATCTAAAAAGAAATATGTGGCCCTGGAGGAAGACTATAATCAAACCCGAAGCAGTCTGCAGAAAACCCAGGTAGAAAAAGAAGAACTTGAGGAAAGATTAGGCGTAATTGAAGCCCGTGTTTCTGATTATAACGCGAAGATCAATTCTTTGAAAGATGAAAACGATCAAAAACTTGAGATCAATGAATTGACAGTGATGTCAAATGCCAACAAAAGGAAAATGAGAGAGACCCTGAAAAATGTGGATCAGGCAGAATTAGCGAAAGCTGAAACTCTCGAAGACTCCATCAACCTGGCGGTTTCTCATAATCTAAAGAACCAGATTAGTAGTGGTGACTCTGAAGATGTTGAGATTTCTATTGATAAAACTGTAGTGATGATCAATGTTTCTGACAAACTTCTTTTTAGAAGCGGAAGCCACAGGGTGAGCAGAGACGCGTATCCACTACTTGAGAAGCTGGCTGAAGTGATCAATTCTGAACCTACTATGGAAGTAATGGTTGAAGGCCACACAGATTCTCAAACCATGGTTGAAAATTCCTATTTAGTGGACAACTGGGATCTAAGTGTTAGAAGATCAACTGCAATTGTTAGATTGTTACAGGACCGTTTTGATGTGGCTCCTGAAAAACTGATCGCTGCGGGAAGAAGTAGCTTCAAGCCTTTAGCTCCTAATGACACTGCCGAAAATCGTGCGAAGAACAGAAGGACCAGAATTGTCATCATTCCTAACCTGGACAAGTTCCTTGCCATGTTGGAAGCTGATAATAAAACTTTAGAGAAAGACGATATGTAGGTCTTAGACCGGAAAAATGAAAAGGGTTGTTCGAGAGAACAACCCTTTTTTGTTTTAGGAATGCTTGGTCCGTTTAAGCCAGTAATAATCGAGGGCGTACTTCCCTGCCCCTGTTATTAGTATTACTATATATATAAGGAGAAAGACTCCGGCAAGCTCTTTTCCTTTGAATGGATCCTGCGCGTGAAAGATAAAAAAGGCAACAGCCATATTAAATATCAGGACAATAGCAGCAAGACGGGTTCCCAATCCAAAGAGAATAAGGATAGAACAAATGAACTCCGCGAAAGTTGAAAGCAACAACGAGGTTGTGGCTCCCAATCCTAATGGATCGGCAAAAGCAATTTCCTCACTTCCAAAAAGGTTTAAAAGTTTGGGGACTCCATGGGTAAGCATGAATGCTGCGACACCCACTCTCAATACCAGGAGACCGGCATCAATACTGGGAAGGTTTAGATTGGTAGAATAAATTTTTCTCATGATGTGGTTGGTTTTGAGGTTTAATATACCATTAATTCGATAAATATTTATAAAGTCCCTTTCCTGAAAGCCTTTTCTTACAAAATTAAAACATGATGATGATCATATTTTAAAAATTAGGATTAAGTCACGGTTTTTCAGTAAATTAAACAATCCCTCCTAAATATTTGTAGTATAGCCGAATGTTAAAATTGGTACTTTAACGATATTATTGTGCATTTCATCGATATTGAGAAAAAAATTTTATTACATTGGCATTAAGAAAAAACATGAAGTGAGACCCCTAATTGTGAGCATATTATTTTTCTTCTACGGAAGTATCGTCTATAGCCAAACTCAGGCTACAGCTACTTTCACGGCTTCGGTGACCATAATCGAACCGATCGGGATCACAAACACTTCTAATATGAACTTTGCTGCCCTGGATGCTAAAGATGGTGGCACCGTTATCCTGACTCCCGAAAATGACAGAATTACCACAGGCGGTATAGAACTGGCAGACGGGGCAATGGTCTCTGCGGCCTCATTTAAAGTGACCGGAGAGAACGGATATTCTTTTTCTCTTAGCCTGCCCAAGGGAGAATATTTTTTAAGCGACGGAACGGAAACAGTCGTAATAAAAGATTTCACCAGTAACTTTCAAGAATCCACAATCTCTTCAACTACTCCCGAGATAAAAGTAGGTGCCACCCTAGATGTGAAGGCCGGTCAGCGCCCCGGAAACTATAAAACCCTGACTTCCATTCCGGTAACGGTAAACTACAATTAAGCACATTCCTATTTAATTCTCCATTACTTTCATAATCAATCGTTTAACGTCGATTTTTATTCTTTTATCGTTAATAAAACAGTAGTTTTCTTGCATTTTAGCGAATTTTTAAGGCGGAATTAACACTTTAACGAGTATTTCTTACGTTCACCGACTTTATTTGTAGGATTCTTCGATATACCCAATATTTGGTTCGAATTTGAACTAACCCCTTTTTAAATCGACCTAATGAAAAAGATTACTTTATTACTACTTATGTTAATATCAGGAACTGCTTTTGGACAAACTACCGTAAGCAGTGCTGCAGAAATTATTGAAGCTATTAAGTTTACTGAGGTCACAGGCCTTAACTTTGGTAAACTTGACAATACAGCAGGAACCGTCATTATTGATTATGCCGGAACCCCAACTGGAACAAAAACGCAAATAGCCGGAGGGGTAGTTTCGGCTGCTGAATTAACCGTAACTGGTGAACCCGATGAAGCTTACTCTATTACGGTAGGAGAAACTGCTACTTTAACTGAATCTGTATCTTCCGCTACTATGGATGTTACAGGTATTACTCATGATGCAAATGAAACTCTTGATGCTTCTGGGAATGAGACTGTACACATCGGAGGTACATTAACCGTAGGTGCATCCCAAACTACGGGATCATATACCGGTACAATTTCTGTTACCGTAGCATACAATTAATTACTATCTAAAAAAGCCACAAAACTAGTTTTATAAACAGTGTTGTGGCTTTTTTATGAAAATATAATTATCTTCATATGGTTAGGCTAATATTTATAGTTCTGTTTTCTTTTTTTACCATGACCGCAAATTCTCAAAATTCTGCAGCGGCTACGGTAAATAGCAGGGCTACAATTATAGACCCTATAAAGATTACAAAATCTGTAGATCTGGACTTTGGGAATGTGATAAGCGCATTTAATCCGGGTAAGGTAGTTCTCTCTCCCAATGGCAACAGAATTGCACAAGGGGTGCAGATCTCAAGCACTTTTCCGGGGAATGTTGCTCCTGCAGAAGCGATTGTTAACCATGGAAATAATAAATATTCAATTTCATTACCTAATTCATTCACCTTATACAGCCAGGAAGATCCGAGTCAAATACTTATTATTGATGAATTTAAGGTAGATCCTACAATTGGTGAAACACTAGACGTATTGAAAATTGGGGCCACTCTCAATTTGGAAGCCAATCAGCCTTCCGGGTTTTACACGAATTCCAGTGGTTTTAATGTGACAGTTTCTTATAACTGAAACTTTCACAAATCTTTAACTTTTTGCGGCTATTTCCCTATATTTGAAGCCTGTAATATGTTATATATAGCCCCATGAATAGAAAAGTTCTCCCCTTTATTATCGGTATTCTTTTAACTGTGCTATTTTTTCCTGTAGAAAGTGCATCCGCACAAGGAGATTTAATGGTTATGCCTAAAAGATTGGTATTTGACGGCAGCCAGCGATCCCAGGAAATAAATCTCGCAAACACCGGTAAGGACACGGCCATTTACGCCATCTCTTTTATTAATTATAGAATGACTGAAGACGGGAAATTTGAACAAATTGAGACTCCGGATGAGGGACAACGATTTGCAACCGATTTTTTACGCTATTTTCCAAGAAGAGTGACCCTGGCCCCAAACGAAGCTCAAACAATTAGGGTTCAACTTACCCGAACCGGGAATTTAGAGGAGGGAGAATATCGATCTCATGTATATTTTAGGGCAGTCGATAATCAGGTTGCCTTAGGAGAAGCTGAACAAATGAATTCAGGTGCTATTTCTATTAACATTAAAACCATTTTTGGAATCAGCATACCGGTAATTATTCGTCATGGAAAATCCACTACTGAGGTTAGTCTTAGTGATGTTAAATTAAATTTTGAAGAAGAACACCCGCGGTTATCAATGATCATAAATCGATCCGGGAATATGTCTGTCTATGGAAATCTTAACGTAGAACATATTTCATCCACTGGCGAAACCACAGTTGTTGGTTTGGTAAAAGGAATTTCTGTATATACCCCTAATCCCAATAGGCAATTTAAAATGATTTTAAATCAATTAGACGGATTAAATTTTAAATCAGGTAAATTAAAAGTTACTTATACTTCAGATACTGACCAGGAACTTTCGGTAGCTGTAATTGAACTCTAATTATCAAAACAGCTTTTAAATATGCATTTCCAAATTTTATCGATTCCAAAGATTATTATTTTAGGTAGCTTTATTTTAATAACATCACAGGGATTAGCTCAGCAAATAACCATAGATGGAGTTGTTGGGAGTTTAGATTTTGGAACCTTTGCAAAAGCTTCCGGTGGTACTATAACTTTAAATGGGGATGGTTCAGTTAGTTCAACTGGAGACATCTATCCATTAAAATTTGGGAAGCCCCGTTCTGTAGCTAGTATTGAAATAAGCACGACTGCTAATACTACTGGTAATGGAAATGGGAACGGGAATGGGAATGCAGCCAAAGTTGTAAATATTACTTCATTGCCAACAACACTAATCGGCGGAACGGGAATATTAGAATTATCTTTAAATTTCAGCGACAATAATTTTTTTCTTCCCCAGAATACACCTAAAACTATTTACATGGGAGGAACATTAACCGTGGGCGGACCGGAAGATCCTAGTGGAATTTATTCAGGGACAGTTGACGTAACGGTGGACGTAATCTTTACTTTTCAATAAGGATTTTAATGGATGACCGGTTAAAGATATTAACTATTTTAAGGACTCCTAATTTCTTATTGCTGTCTGTATTACTTCTCACAATTCCCCGGTTACATGCCCAGCAAAACTTACCCGGCCACGACGAACTAAACGTTGAAATGTCGGTCCCTAAAATGGGAGTTGTAGAAATTCCTGTCGCGATTCAGGGCGATGACGCTTACCTACCGGTTCAAGACCTGTTTGATATTCTCCAGCTTAAAAATGTTGAAATAAATACAGGAGTTTTAGGATTCATCATCCACCCCGACTCCACCTATCATATAAACTATAAAGATCTTGAGATCGTTTACAGGGATGAAACCTTTCCTATAAAAGAATCTGATGTGATCAAATCTCCCACAGGAAACTATTTAAAATCAGATTATTTCGGGAAAGTGTTCGGGCTTCATACTAACTTTTCTTTTCGGAGTCTCTCGGTGAATTTTGAAACTGATAAAGAACTGCCTTTCGTCAGGGAAATGAAAAGAAAGGAGATCCGTGAAAACCTGAACCGGGTTAAGGGTGTCGTGAATCCCGATACCATCATGCCACGCCGCTATCCCTTTTTTAAACCTGGCTTCCTCGACTGGGGCGTTACCTCGACCCAACAAACCCAGGTTTCGAATGACAATCGGTTGAATCTGGGTCTGGGAACCATGTTCCTGGGAGGAGAAACCAATGTGCGATTGAATTACTCAACCCGGGTACCCTTTAACTCCCGAAACCAGTTCTATCAATGGAGACTGGTCAACAATTACAGTAAATTCTTTAAACAGGTTAGCGCCGGAAGGATCAATACCCAGGCTACTTCCTCGCTCTTTGCTCCCATTAACGGAGTACAATTAAGTAACAGCCCTTTTCAGAACCGTCGAAGTTTTGGAACATTTACCCTGAGTGATTTTACAGAGCCCAGGTGGACGGTGGAATTATACGTGAATAACGCCCTGGTGGATTTTACGGTGGCAGACGCTTCGGGATTTTACACTTTCGAAGTGCCTTTAATGTACGGAAATACAGCAGTAGATCTTAGGTTTTACGGGCCTTACGGGGAAGAGCGAACCGAGGAACGAATGATCAACATACCCTACAATTTTGTGCCGAAGAATGAATTCGAATACACTTTAAGTGCAGGGATCCTTGAAAATCCTGAGAATGACAGGTTTTCACGCCTTAATATGAACTATGGTCTCAATAATGCCATTACGCTGGGTGGTGGTGTGGAATATCTTTCAGATGTCAGCAGCGGCGAGGTTATGCCTTTTGTAAATGCCTCGGCGAGGGTGGCTACCGGCCTGCTTTTCAGCGGGGAATACATGTATGGTGTTAAGGGTGAAGCCTTGTTAAGCTATCACACCCCAAAAAGTCTGCAGGTAGACCTGAATTATATCAAATATGATGAGGATCAAACTGCTATCAGGCTTAATTACCTGGAGGAACGTAAAATAAGTTTATCTACTCCTATCAGGACCAAGGCGTTCTATATGTTCAGCAGGATGAGCGTGAACCAGATCCTTATGCCCGCCACTAAACTTACTACAGCCCAATTACTGCTGTCGGGAGGATTTATGGGCGTTAGTACTAACCTAACGACCTACGGAGTTTTTAATAGCAGGGTTGACGATCCCACTATTTACAGCTCCCTATCTCAAACCTATAGATTACCTTATAAACTGATTTTTTCTCCACGCGTTCAATATGATGTGAGCCGCAATACGTTCACGAACCTGAATGTAGAACTGGAACGTCCTGTCTTTAAGAATGGATTCGCGAATGTGGGTTATGAGAATAACTTCCGGAGAGATCAACATATATTTGAATTCGGGTTGCGATACAGCTTTGATATGGCTCAAACCTCCTTCTCCTCAAGGATCGGAAGAAATAACAGCTCTTTTGTAGAATCGGCGCAGGGAAGTATACTTTTTGATGACAATAACGGCTATGTGATGGCCAGAAACCGAACTTCAGTAACCAGGGCTGCCTTAACACTTGTTCCATTCCTGGACCTGAACTGGAACGGCAAGAAAGATCCTATGGAACCGGGAGTCCCCGGCCTGGAGTTGAGCAACCGTGCAGGAAACGTAACTTACAACAAGGACAGAACCGTGATTAGGATCACTGAACTGCAACCTTACGTTGATCTGTTACTACAACTGGATCCTGTAAGGCTGGATAACATTGCCTGGAAGATCCCGAATCCGAAGATCGGAGTGCATACCACACCGAACCAGTTCCAGGAAATTCATGTTCCCATCCAGGTCCTGGGGGAAGTCGGCGGAATGGTTTACCTGCAGGACTCAAAAGGAACGCGCGGGCAGGGTCGTATCAGGGTTAAGATCCTCAACAGGGACGATAGCGTAGCTGCTGAATTTCTAACGGAAGGCGACGGTTATTTCACCTACCTGGGACTTGCACCGGGCCATTACCGGGCTGTAATAGATCCGGAACAGCTTGAGAAACTTGATTTCCAAGCTGCACCATCAGAAATTCCTTTCAATATTGAGATCTCAAAATATGGGGATATCGTAGATACTATGGAATTCTTTATTCGTCCTAATCCTGAAACAGAAGTGGATTCCGTTTCAAAAAGTTCGATGAAGGAGACAGACATGACTGAAATTCCTAAAAAGCCAAGATTATTCTTAATTGACCTGGGAGAAAGAGGTATTTATGCCTTCAGTGATACAGATGAGAATATCAAATTGATTCAGAAATTCCTGAATGAACTGGGCTATCGCAGCGGAGAAATTGACGGGATTTTTGGTTACAGAACTCTTGACGCAGTTAAGAATTTCCAGAATGACGCTGAAATTAGGATCGACGGGATCTTTGGGCCTGAAACCCTGAACGCTTTAAAAGCTATCCTGATAGAAGAAGAAATAATCGATCAGGAATAACGTATTCCTGTAATTTCCAGTTCTCTTAATTCCCCGGCCATAGAAACCTGGGTGGTCTCCCCTACTTTTTTGCCAGTCAGGGCTTTCGCAAGTGGTGCCAAAAATGCTATTTTTTGCTGCTTTATATCGGCTTCATCTACGCCAACGATCTGGAAAGTACTGGTGATACCCTTTTGTTTTCCGTTCAGGTTTTTAAAACTTACGGTGGAACCAAACCTTACTTCCTCTTCAGGCTGATCTTCAGGTTTTAAGATCCTGGCCGAAGCGATCCGATCGTTCAGGAGATTCAGTTTTCCATTAATTATAGCCAGGGCGTGTCGTCTTTCTTTATCACTTGAAATATCCAGGTTTCTGCGCTCCTCCTCCAGATCCTCCCTTTCGGCGATCAGCTCCTCATATCCCGCGGGAGTTACATAATTGGTAACTCCTGCCGGCAATGCCGCGCGTGGCGGGATGAATGGCGCTTCTTCCTGGTCGTCTTCCTTTACAAATCCTCGGCTCATAATCAATTGTTTTCTTAAATATCTGAATAACCCGGCACAAATCAAAAACTTCCGCCAATTCCCGTCATTTTCCGCTATTTTTGAAACATGAGATCACTCTTAGTTATTGGATACGTTTGGCCTGAACCAAGATCTTCGGCAGCAGGCACCAGGATGATGCAGTTGTTAAGCTTTTTTAAGTCGGAAGGATTCGAGATCACCTTTGCCACTACTGCTTCGGAAACTGATGTTATGGAAGATCTTTCCTTACACGGAATAAGAACAGAGAAGATCAAACTTAATGATCCCGAATTCGATATTTTTCTGAAGAAGTTAAATCCTGAAATAGTGCTTTTTGACCGATTTATGATGGAAGAACAGTTCGGGTGGCGGGTTTCTGAAGTTTGCCCGGATGCTTTAAAGATACTGGATACCGAAGATCTGCACTTCTATAGAAAGGCACGGCAGGAAGCTTTTAAGAAGGGTTCACCGCTTTCAGTTTCTATGCTTCAGAATGACCTTTCAAAAAGGGAGATCGCCAGTATATATCGCTGTGACCTTTCTTTGATCATTTCTGAAATGGAAATGGATCTACTAAAATCTACTTTTAAGCTCCCTGAAGAATTGCTGCTCTACTTACCATTTATGGAGGAGATCCCTTCCGAAGAAAAAAGGAGTAAACTTCCCACTTTTCAAGATCGGGAACATTTTGTAAGTATCGGGAACTTCAGGCATGATCCGAACTGGGATGCGGTACTCCACCTGAAACAGAATATCTGGCCGTTGATAAGAAAACAGCTTCCTTCTGCAGAGTTACATATTTACGGAGCCTATGCGACAGCAAAAGTCAGCCAGTTGCATAACGTTAAGGAAGGTTTTATCGTAAAAGGGCGGGCTGATTCCGCAGAAAAAGTAATAAGGAATTCAAAAGTACTGTTAGCTCCTTTACGATTTGGAGCCGGTTTAAAAGGTAAATTTATCGATGCCATGAAAACCGGAACACCCAGTGTCACCACACCTTTAGGAGCAGAAGGAATGTCTGAAACAAATATTTGGGGCGGTAAAATAGCCGGGAACCCTGAAGAATTTGCAAATGCCGCAGTAGAGCTATACTCAAACAGTTCGGCCTGGGAAAAAGCACAAAAAGAAGGTTTTGAGATCCTGGAAATAAGGTATTCTAAAAGCCTTTTTTCAATGATGCTTCAGAAAAGAATTGGATCAGTTTTAAGTAATCTTCAGGAACACAGGGAAGTTAATTTCACCGGTACCATGCTCCAGCACCATCAATTAGCAAGTACCAAATTCATGTCAAAATACATTGAGATGAAAAACCGGTTGGAGAACCTGACAGCCAAAAAATAGGAAAGCCCACAAAATTGCGGGCCATCCACAATCCAAACAAAAAACTAACAACGTTACACAAGAGTTAAAAAGCTCACGTTAGCAGTTTTTCAACAAACAATTTTCGGTTTAGCGATTGCAATACTTTAACCTTGTTACTGGTCTCCACCAAAAGGGAAATATTATTGCTGCTGCCACCATAAGATATCATTCGAACGGGGAAATCGTTCAGTATTTCAAAAAGTCGAAAGGTGTCTTTATCATTGATCACCCCCTCGCCCACAATACAAATAATACTGTGGTCCCTATCAACAGTGATCTCACCAAAATCATTCAATTCATAAAGAATATCATCCAGGTTTCGGGTGTCATCAATGGTAAGGGAAATAGCGATCTCTGAAGTGGTGATCATATCGATAGCGGTTTCGTGTTTATCGAACACCTCAAAGATCTTTTTTAAGAACCCGTGTGCCATCAACATTCGGTTTGACTTGATCTTGATAGCCGTAATGCCGTCCTTGGCTGAGATGGCCTTTAAACCAGTTTCAGTGATATCTGAGGATATTTTAGTTCCAACCGCTTCGGGAGTGAACGTATTCTTTAAATAGATGGGTATATCCCGCTCCTTTACAGGAGAAACGGTTTGAGGGTGCAATATTTTAGCCCCGAAATATGCCAGCTCGGCAGCCTCCTCAAAAGTGAGGTTTTGAAGGGTTTTTGTGTTTTCTACAAAGCGCGGATCATTGTTATGGAAACCGTCAATATCGGTCCAGATCTGCACTTCCTGGGCATCCAGGGCAGCACCTATTATAGTTGCTGTATAATCACTTCCTCCCCTGTTCAGGGTATTTATGTTCTTATTCCTGTCAATTCTAACAAATCCCTGGGTAATGTATACTTCTGAAGATACTTCCCGGTCAAGGGTCTCTAAAAGCAGATCTTGAACAGTTTCAATATCAGGATTTTCAACATTTGAAATATGCATGAAGTCTTTCGCATCTAAAAGAGTGTTTGGTAGAGCTTCTGCTTCCAGGTATCGCGAGAAGATCAGGCTCAGAAAACTCTCCCCATAAGTAATCACCATAGCTTCGGAAAGATCTTTGTTGTCTGAAACAGTTTCTTCAAACTGTGAAAAAAGATTTTCAAATTGCTGAATGGTATTTCGGGCAGCATCTGAAGTAAAAAGCTCTGCAATAAGATCCAGGTGTTTCTGACGGATGTTCTGAACTTTTTCAGAAACATCATTCTCTTTATTAGCTCTTATAAGCTGGTAAAGGCTCACCAAATCATTGGTCACGCCCGACATGGCAGATACCACCACGACCTTTCTCCCCCGTTGGGAAGCGATAATCTTTTTGACATTTTTGATACTTCCTGCAGTTCCAACAGAAGTACCACCAAATTTTAAAACCTTCATAAGCAATTTAGAAAGTGCATAATTAGCACCATAATTCCTGAGGCTAAAAAAAACACACTCTTTTTCATATCTTTGCACAAAATGTATAATATTTAACAATGAAGACGATAAGTACCTGTGTACATGATATAATAAAGCATCAACCCTTCCTGGATGATGCCCTGGCAAGAAATATTATCAATTTTAGCTCCCTGGCAGCCGACCTGCAGCCACAGGTGGAGAAGGAAATGAGAAAACCGGTGAAGCAGGGTTCCATCATTATGGCATTGCGACGATATCACCCTAAACGCAATAAGTTCACGACTAAGAACTTCAGGGAACTGGGTGATATTATTGTGCGTTCAGGGATCACCGAATTCACCTACCTCAATTCCCAGCAAACTATCTCAAAAAAGGCAGAGCTTCTAAATGTAGTTAAAGATCAGTCAAACGTTTACCTCAATTATTCCAGCAACTACCAGGAAAGTATTTTTCTGGTTTCTACCAGTCTTAAAGCTACAATAAAAGAGATTTTTGAAGGGGAAAAGCTGGTAAACGTCTCAGAGGAATTATCCTCCATAACAATTGCTTTACCCGAGAAAAATACTAAAACGGTAGGTCTCTATTTCTACATTTTCAAGCTTTTAGCTTATGAAGGGATTCCGGTGTATGAAGTGATCTCAACTTCCAACTATTTCACCATCTTTTTGGAACAGCAGTATGTGAATCAGGCTTTTTTATTAATGAACGAGATCAAGAGCCGAAGTTAATCCTGTTTTAAATTAAACTTTTCATAAAGCGCATTTCCAGGTCGCAGCTTTCTCCTATTTTTATTTTGAAAAATTGCTATGAGAAAGATCATCAGAGCCCTGTTGGCAGGTTATGGCGCTAAGAAAATTGGTGGTGGATGCGGGTGCTTCGGTATCATTATCGTGTTCATCATCCTTTGGTGGCTATTATCCTATCTGGGGATCTGATCTTTCTTTTTCTTTCCTACTGAAAAAAATATCCGAAGCCTATCGTGAACATGATGATTCCGTAGAAATAATGCTCCAGGCTCACATTCAGCAAACTTTTGGTCTGTAAGTAATTGTAAATAAAAATCCAGCTCACCAGAAAGGTTGCTATAGGCGCAACCCAGTTTCCGTAGATAAAATGAGTCAGTCCGAAGATAACCGCGTTGCTAAACATCAAGAGGTATTTTTCAGGAATCAGGGTTTCATATCGATGAAAATAATAGACCCGGTAGATGATCTCTTGAGGAAAAACCGAAGCTATAGGATACAGGAAAAAGGTCAGTACATATTCATCAAAATTGCGGATCGGAAACTTCAGAAAAAGATCAGGATAGATCCAGAAAGTGAACCATACCAGCAGTATGGAAATGATCACGATACGCACCACACTCTTGCCAACATATCTTTTACGAAAACGAGAAAAAACCCTTCTGTCAAATTCAGGATCTCCTATAAGAAGTATAGTAAAAGTCGCTGCAATCAAAATTAAAGGGATGATCTTATACCAGCCATCTAAATACTTGTTTACGATGAATGGAACGAAAACATAGAACAATATGAATTCCATCACCAAAAAAGGAATGGAATTATAGATCTTTCGACAGTTCATATTGTTGTAGGTTATTATTAGGCAAGAAAATGTTTCAGAGTCTGACTTTTATTCTTCCAGATTCTCCTCTACTTCATAAGTGCCGTCTCTTCTCCTCTTGCGTAATCTCAACAGGGCTATAATATTAAAAAGGACTATACAGAATGCCACCCAGATCAACCCGGCAATAAACCCTCCGGCAACATCTGAAGGGAAATGAACTCCCAGATAAATTCGGCTCAATCCTATTAATATTATTAATGAAATAAAGATAAATGCCAGAATTGCCCTGAGCCAGCGTTTCATTTTGATCTGAAAAATAAGGTATGTCAGGAAGCCGTAAAAGGCCATTGCACTCATAGCATGTCCACTGGGATAACTTAAGGTCTTCACGACTACCAAATGCTCAATGGTAGGACGAGCGCGGTTAAAAGCTCGTTTTAAGGCAATATTGGCCAGTGCAGAAAGGATCACCACTCCCACTAACTGGAAAATAAAGCGTTTATTCCTGAGTTTGAAAAAGAAGAACAGCGCGACAATAGTAGTTACGACAATATAAGCATACAGATCCCCCAGATCTGTAACGAATTGAAAGAAATTATTAAGCTCCGGCGACCTGAAAGAAGTTACGAAATCTGTGACCTTTGTATCATATTCCCTTAAGACACTTCCCGAAATCTCTCCACTCAACTCCACAAATACGTTGGTACCTATAACAAAGACGATAAATGATATTACTATCAAAAAGTAATAAGGAAAATAAGGGTGATTCCTCGAACCATGTTCCCTCATAAAATCCACGAAATCACTAATCGCCTGTGTGATACCTTTTCTCATTAATTTATGGTTTGGTTGATTATTTCTTCAAATTCATCTTTTCCCTCAACAGGAAACGAGATCACGACTTTCCTTCTTCCCCACTCCATCGCCTTCTTTTTATCGATCCCCATATAAATGTCGATCTTGTTTTTCCACCTGGAGTGCATTTTATCATTGACTATAAAAACCCCGTCAAATCCTTCGATCTTAACAGGGGTCTTGTAATCGAGTCCTCTTTTAATAAGGTCTCTTGAGACCGCAATAGATTGTACTCCCGGTTTTAAGGTGTCTCCCCAGGCAGTGATCCTGGCATTTCCCTGTCCTTGTAATTCAAGAGAATTATAAGCCGATGCCGTAACCACAATTGACTCCCAGTCAACACATTCTTCCTCTTCACTGAATATTCCCTCGTCACAGGCAGTCAAACTTCCTGCAAAAATCAAGGGGATAAAAAGGATCTTTAAAAGGATCTTTTCTGAAATCATTATTACCAACTTAATAAATTTAATTTGATCCACCGAATTTCGATGTTTTCTTAACCCTCTTTTAAGAAGGCTTTCAAAGAAATACAATTTTAAACTCACCAACAGGAAAAATATTTTCTGAGCCTCAATTTTTTTCTGAATTACGGTTTTATGAGACTAATTGCCTGAATCTTTGGCTTTCCTAGATATTTTGGTACCTTTGCAGACCGAAATGTGGGATATTTATCCAGCGCTGTTAAGGTCTTCCCTTTTTATTTTCTGTTTTATTTCCATTTCACATTATTTTTTAATAGATAAACAAGTTATTATGAGTCAGGTTAAACAAAATGACACAGTAAGAGTACATTACACCGGAAAACTAACTGACGGACAGATTTTCGACAGTTCTTTGGAAAGAGAACCAATCGAATTTACTATGGGTCAGGGACAGTTGATCCCAGGTTTTGAAAAAGGTCTGCTGGATATGAAAGTAAATGAGAAAAAAACCATCAACATACCTGCTGAGGAAGCTTACGGAGAGCCAAGACCGGAATTGATCCAGGAAGTGGAAAAAAGTCAGCTACCGGAAGAGATCAAGCCTGAGCCAGGAATGGGTCTTGTTTCTAAAAGCCCTGACGGTCATGAAATGAATTTGGTTGTAACCGAAGTTAAAGAAGATACCATCGTTGTAGACGGAAACCATCCTTTAGCTGGAAAAGACCTTGTTTTTGACCTTGAAGTAGTTGAGATCAAGTAATAAGCTTTACAGCTTTGAAATAAAAAAACCCTGCAAGATTGCAGGGTTTTTTATTAGTATACTTTTCCAAATTTAATCGTCGTGGTGCATGAATGACTGCTTACCAAGTAATTCCTCTTCGGTCTCAACATTGGCAGGATCTGGCACACAACAGTCTACAGGACAAACCGCCGCACATTGAGGCTCCTCATGGAAACCTTTACACTCGGTACATTTATCAGGAACTATATAATATATTTCATCACTAAGTGGTTCCTGAGGCTCACTGGCATTGGCACTTTTGCCATTTGGAAGAACCACGTCTCCGTTAAGATCGGTCCCATCGGCATATCGCCAGTCATCGGCACCTTCATAAATAGCTGTATTAGGGCACTCCGGTTCACAAGCTCCACAGTTAATGCATTCGTCGGTTATTATAATTGCCATAGGTTATTTTTATTCTAAATTTGCACAAATTTAAAGCCAAATCAGTTCTTAAACAAATAAGGGAATGACAATCGAAGCGCGAAAAGAAAACTTAGTAAACCTTGGCAAATTCCTGGGGCAATTTTCTAATTCAGGAATTGAGAAAAATGAAGATGTACCACATAACGATCAGTTCTTTGATCGGTTGATTGATAAAATTGAGTCGGCAGTACATTATAATGGCTGGTTTACAAAAGAAAATGTGCTGTTCTCAATCGAAGAATGGAGCAAGGCGTTAACTCAAGAGAACCTTGATAAATGGCTTTCAAAATATGATTTTCCAGAGGTCGCTCCAAAAACCGTAGGCCTCATCCTGGCCGGGAATATTCCTTTGGTTGGATTTCATGACTTTATTTCGGTCCTGGTGAGTGGTCACAAAGTTTTAGTCAAGCAATCCTCTAATGATCAATTGATACTTCCTGTGCTGGCCGATTACTTGATCGCCCTGGCTCCAAAATGGAAAGATTCTATTTCCTTTATTTCTGAATCTTCGGAAGGAGCTTCAAAAATGAAGAATTATGATGCTGTTATTGCCACCGGAAGTAACAACACCGCCCGTTATTTCGAATATTATTTCGCCGGAAAACCATCGATCATCAGGAAGAACAGAAATTCCGTAGCGATCCTTACAGGAAACGAAACCAAGGAAGAACTGGAAGCCCTTTCCGAAGATATTTTTAGATACTACGGTCTGGGTTGCCGCAACGTATCAAAATTATACGTTCCCGAAAATTATGATTTCGATGCCTTTTTCCAGGCCATGTATTCCTGGAACCCTATAATCAACCAGGCGAAATACGCTAATAACTACGATTATAACAAGGCCGTGTATTTAATGAGCCAGTTCAAACTTCTGGAAAACGGATTTTTGATCCTCAAGGAAGACAAGTCCTTTGGCTCCCCTATCGCCACCTTGTTCTATGAGCAATATTCAGATGTCGAGGCTCTAAAAAATGAATTGCAAGAACAGGAAGAGAATATTCAATGTGTGGTTTCCAAAAATGTGTTCGAGCATGAAGTTGACTTCGGAAAAACTCAGCATCCTGAATTGTGGGATTATGCTGATAATGTGGATACTCTCGAATTTCTGACCAAAAGTGTATAAAAACTGATATTTCGGGAGGAAATCCCTCCTAAATTATCGTTTTAATAACAACTAATCCGCTTTAGTTTTCTCATATTTGTAACTGTTAAAATTTTTAGTATGAAAAAACACAACTATAGCGCGGGCCCTTGTATCCTTCCGCAGGAAGTTTTTAAAGAAGCCTCTCAAGCCATTTTAGACTTCAATAATTCAGGTTTATCCATTTTGGAGATCTCTCATCGCAGCAAAGATTTTGTAAATGTGATGGAAGAAGCCAGAAGCCTTGCCCTGGAACTTCTAGGTCTGGAAGGCAAAGGTTATAAAGCTCTTTTTCTCCAGGGAGGTGCCAGTACCCAATTTTTGATGGTTGCTTACAACCTGCTTAAGAACAAAGCGGCTTACCTTAATACCGGTACCTGGAGTACCAAAGCCATCAAAGAGGCAAAGTTCTTTGGGGAAGTTTCCGAAGTAGCGTCTTCTGCCGATAAAAATTTCAAATATATTCCTAAAGGTTTTTTCATCCCTTCAGATGTAGATTATTTCCATTGCACCAGCAACAATACGATCTACGGAACTCAAATGAAGGAATTTCCTAACACTCCAAAACCAATGGTGTGTGATATGAGTAGTGATATCTTCTCAAGACAACTGGATTTTTCCAAATTTGACCTGATCTATGCCGGAGCCCAGAAAAATATGGGCCCAGCAGGAACCACTTTAGTAGTGATCAAAGAAGATATCTTAGGAAAAGTGGAACGATCTATTCCTTCTATGATGGATTACCAGATTCACCTTAACAAGGCAAGTATGTATAATACACCGGCTGTTTATGCGGTATATGTTTCCTTGTTAACCCTTAAATGGATCAAAAAGAACGGTGGTATTGCAGCTATGGAAGAGATGAATGAGAAAAAAGCCAACCTGCTTTATTCTGAAATTGACATCAATCCATTGTTTGAAGGTTATGCCAGTAAAGAGGATCGCAGTATCATGAACGCCACCTTCAATCTTACAGATGATGATTTAAAGGAGACATTTGACAACTTATGGAGAGAAGCCGGGATCAACGGCCTCAACGGACACAGAAGTGTAGGTGGTTATCGTGCCTCCATGTACAATGCGCTGCCACTTGAAAGTGTGGAAGTATTGGTTGATGTGATGAGTGAATTAGAGCGCAAGGCCTAATTGAAATTCAAAGTTTTATAAAAGAGAAATTTAATACATGAAAGTTTTAGCAAACGACGGTATTTCAACAAGCGGAAAAGAAGTTTTAGAAAATGCCGGTTTTGAAGTAATTACCACCAAAGTTGCGCAGGAGCAACTTAAAAATTACCTGCAGGAAAATAAGATCAATGCTTTGCTGGTACGCAGTGCCACCAAGGTAAGAAAAGACATAATCGATGCCTGCCCAGATCTTAAACTTATTGGTCGCGGCGGTGTTGGGATGGATAATATTGATGTTGACTACGCAAAAAGCAAAGGCTTACACGTGGTCAATACCCCGGCTGCTTCTTCTAGTTCTGTCGCAGAACTTGTTTTCGCTCACCTTTTTAGTGGTGTTCGATATTTGTACGCGGCTAACCGCGAGATGCCTCTTGAAGGAGATTCAAGGTTCAAAGAGCTCAAGAAAAGTTATTCCGGAGGTCAGGAATTACGAGGAAAAACCCTCGGAATTATCGGTTTCGGAAGGATTGGACGTGAGGTTGCCAAGATCGCTCTTGGTATTGGAATGAAAGTGATAGCCAGTGATCGTACTGAAGGAGAAGCTGAGATCACCCTGGAGTTCTATAATCACCAGGAGATCAAGATCCCAATTAAGACCGAACCTGTTGAAGATCTCATCAAACATTCAGATTTTATTACCCTTCACGTTCCGTCTCAAAAAGAGCCCGTAATTGGCAGAGACGAGATCAAGAAAATGAAAGATGGTGTCGGGATCATCAACGCTTCCCGTGGAGGCGTGATCGATGAAGTCGCGCTAATCGAAGCTCTGGACACGGGTAAGGTTTCCTTTGCCGGTCTTGACACTTTCGAACACGAGCCTTCTCCGGCCATTAAAGTGTTAATGAACAGCCATGTTTCGTTAAGTCCGCATATTGGAGCTGCAACTAACGAAGCTCAGGACAGGATCGGAGTTGAGCTTGCAGAACAGATCATTGATCTAATTAAGTAAGACCCGAAACAATTCATATTTAAAATGCTCCTCTAAAAAGGAGCATTTTTTTGTTTAAGAGGGTTTTATAAGTTGTGATATTGATTTTTTCGTACATTATATAATTAAAAACCTTGTCGCTCCCCACGCCAAAAAACAATTATCATGAAAAACCTGATTTACGTATTTATTCTGGGGTTATTTATTTACAGCTGCTCCTCAACCAAAACACGGGAAATGAAAACTTCCAATGATGATGCTGTCATTGATACAGTGGTCATAGCCAATGATGAACTGGAGTATGAGATCATCATCATTGAACCCGGATTCTCATATTTTCTGGCTTCAGAAGCACAACCTGAAGGTTATTATACCCAAAACTATCTTGAGAACAAGAACCGCTTCCTGGTTACCGATTATAACCAACGTGTCCAACAACCTTTTAGGTATGACCCTGACATTTATGTGCAGGAAATAAACTATGATCCCACTATTGATTACGGATATGAGGTGAATTACAAGCTTTATAATTACTTCGTTTTCCTGTCCCGAAAATACAACCAGAGGTTTTCGGTTTCAACTCGCTTCTAACTCATTAAAACTTTGATATTTAGGTTTTTATATATTTTTTCATTCAGGTGATTTAATCTTACATCTTTGTCTGATTTCTTTTTTATCTTTGCGCCATGGAAAAATTAAAAAAACGCTGGGGAATTTCTTCCAACGGACAAGTTTTATTGATCCTCCTTGTTTTCAGTATTACAGGTTCTTCTTCATTATTTGTTGCAAGACCCCTCCTGGACTACCTGGGAATTACCCGTTTAAATTTCACTTCTGAATTTCTTTGGGGTGGGCTAAGTTATTACGCACTAAGAATTTTGATCATTTTTCCAACTTACCAGATCCTGTTGGTCTGTTATGGTTGGTTGTTTGGTCAGTTTGAATTTTTCTGGAATTTCGAGAAGAATATGCTCGCCAGAATGGGACTCCTTCGAATTAAAAAATAATCAGTTCTATCATGAAAGCCTTCGCTAAGTTTGGTATAATACTGCTTATTGGGCTTTTAAGCTTTCCCTCTACGGTAGAGTTTGCTCATATTTTGGTGGGACATCAACACGAAGTATGTAATAATTATGCAGATTCTCATTTCCACGGAAAAAATGTGGATTGCGAATTATTTTCCTTTCAGAAAGTAAGTTTCTCCTATCCTGATTTTTCTTCTTATACCCTGTTTTTCCCTGAAGAAATATCTTCTGAAATTGAAACTACCTATCTATTTTTAAATACGATAACAATTCACGCTTTCAAACAGCGTGGCCCGCCTGAATTAGCTTCATAACAGTTATTTCAATTGGGCTTTTGCCCTTATTACGTATTTAAAATAATTCACATGCATAAATTATTGATCTGGTCATTCTTATTTATGACCGGAATATCTTATAGTCAGTATAACCTAACCGGAAGTATTCTGGATGCCAATTCCGAAGAACCGATCATTGGAGCTACCGTTTACCTTCAGGAACCTGAAAAAGGCGGTATTTCAGATGTCAATGGAAATTTTTCAATAAACAATATCCCTTCAGGAAATTATACTCTGGTGGTTTCATCTTTGGGTTATGGCACCAGAACCCAGAAAGTTTCAATACCTTCTGATGAACCTCTAACAGTACTCCTCTCACCTACTGCCATTGAAATGGAAGAAGTGATCGTTTCCACACCCTTTCATCAACTACAGAGTGATAATGTCATGAAAGTGGACCGCGCAACTATGGAAGAAATAAACAGAACCGGGACGTTAACACTGGCCGAAGGGATTTCAAATCTTGCAGGAGTTGAAACCATAAGTACCGGTACAGGAATTGGGAAACCTGTCATTAGGGGATTAAGTTCAAATCGTGTATTGGTATATACTCAAGGTGTGCGCCTGGAAAATCAGCAATTCGGGGATGAACATGGTCTTGGATTAAGCAGTTCCGGTACAGAGAGTATTGAAGTCATTAAAGGCCCTGCTTCCTTGTTGTACGGTAGCGATGCGCTGGGTGGTGTCCTTTATTTAAACCCGGAAAGATATGCCGCCGAAGAAGATACCGAAGTGGATGCAAAAATTAATTATTATTCCAATACTCAGGGACTGGAGGCCAATGCCGGGTTTAAAACTTCTGGAGAAAATCTGAAATTTCTTGTCCGTGGTAATTATGCCGTCCACAGTGATTACTTAACAGGTAATGGAGACCGTGTTACTAATACGAGATTTAATGAATTTGACCTGAAATCAGGAATTGGATATAGAACTTCTGGTTATAAAGGAGATCTGCGGTATAACTTGAATTCCGGGGAAGCAGGAATTCCTGAAGAAATTGGCCTGCAATCAACTTCCAAGGAAATTATGGAACCATATCAAAAGATTCAGAACCATATTTTAAGCCTGGATAATAACTTCTATTTCAGCAACTCCAGCCTTGATCTAAAACTGGGCTATGTTTTCAATAACCGCAAAGAGTTTGAAGGAGAGCATGAAGAAGATCACGAAGGAGAGACTGAGGAAGAACATGAGGCTCACGAAGAAGGAAAAGCCGCTCTTGAAATGGAATTGTCAACTATTAATTATGATGTAAAATACCATTTTCCGGAGGCTGCGAACTTTGAAACAATCCTGGGTGTACAGGGAATGGTTCAGGAGAATCGAAATTTGGGAGAAGAAATTTTGATCCCGGATGCTACTACGGTAGATCTGGGAATAATGGCTACCACCCATTACCACCTTGAAAAAATAGATTTTCAGGCCGGATTAAGATATGATCACAGAGATCTGAAAACCTCCGAAATGGGTTCTCTTGGTGAGCCTGATTATATTGCAGACCTGGAAAGAAATTTTGATAGCTATAATGCTTCACTTGGGGTAAAGTTGAATGTTGCTAAAAATCTTACTGCCAGGCTAAATTTCGCGTCCGGTTTTCGCGCTCCAAACCTTGCTGAACTCACTTCCAATGGGGTGCATCACGGTGCAAACCGCTATGAAATAGGAAATCCAGATCTGGAGAACGAACAAAATTATCAGCTTGATCTTGCCTTGGAATTCGGCAATGAGCATGTTGAAGTGTTCACTAATGGTTTTTATAATCATATTAATAATTACATCTACCTGGAACCAACCGGAAACTTTCAGGATGAAGCTCCTGTTTTTAATTACATTCAAAATAATGCAATATTATATGGCGGAGAAGCCGGAGTTCACTTCCACCCTCACCCGCTCGACTGGTTGCATTTTGAGAACAGTTTCGAACTGGTCATCGGTGAAAAGGAGGATGGCAACAATCTGCCTTTGATCCCTGCTCCGTCTTTATTAAATACTCTAAGGATAGAGCTTCCGAAGATGGATTTTGCAGAGAATGGTTTCTTTTCAATAAGCCTGAAATCATTTTTTGACCAGAACAGAACTGACGAATTTGAAACCAGCACTCCCGGATATTCTCTTTTAAACATGGGGCTGGGCGGAGAATTCAAACTTAGTTCTACAGTGATAGGATTAAAACTTACCGGAACTAATTTATTGAATGAAACCTATATCGCCCATCTTTCCAGGCTCAAGCCGGAAGGCATTCCAAATATGGGCAGGAATATTTCAGTTAGCGCTGAAATTACCTTCTAAAAACATAAACGGCGGATAAGTAATTATCCGCCGTTTTTATTTAATACTATTAGTTAAAATTACTGAATCACTTCAGCCTCAATAACAAGGCCTTGGGTACCGCGCTCCTTTTTCCAAACATATGTATAAAGCCACATCAACGTAAAGGTTGGGATAATATCTGTAAAAGGCAGGATCTCTTCCAGAAATACGATGACCGAAGCCAGTTTTCCCCTTTTTCCGGGAAACATTTCAGACATTTTATTTGCTGCGTATGGTGCCCACAACAGGTCTAAAAAAGGACCAACAAATGGAATAGAAGAACTTGCCATACCAATGGCATCATACACCAAACTTTTAACCAGTAATCTATTTTTTCCGTTTTTCATTCGTTCATATTTTCTCTTAATAATGCAAGAAAAGTGCCATTTTTAGGAGGTATCCCTTTTTAGGATTTTAGTTTATGAGCGAATTTCTCCTTGAGTTTCTGCACCTTAGGATCAATGATAATCTGGCAATAAGGCTGTGACCCGTGTTTATTATAATAATCATGATGTTCCTCTTCGGCCTTGTAAAAAGGTCCGGCAGCAGCGATTTCGGTCACTATAGGATTAGCAAAGACCTTCTCCTTTTCAAGTTGATCAATAACCTTTTCCGCGGTTTGCTTCTGCTCTTCGGAATGATAGAAAACCGCACTTCTATATTGAGTTCCCACGTCATTTTGTTGTCGGTTAAGGGTGGTGGGATCATGAGTAGCAAAGAAAATATTAAGGAGTTCCTCAAAAGAGGTTTTTGAAGGGTCAAATTGTATCTCAATGGCTTCGGCATGGCCGGTCCTCCCGGTTATCACTTCACGGTACGGTGGATTTTTAATATTCCCGCCTGTAAATCCCGAAATTACCTTTTCCACTCCTTCCACACGTTGGAAGACAGCTTCGGTACACCAAAAACAACCACCTGCAAAAGTGGCTTTTTCAAGTTCATTTAAATTCATAACAATAGTTTTAAGTTAAAAGTAGAGAATAATTCAAGATTATCAATACTTACCCGATTTGATACTTTCAGATTATGCTTTTCTTCAGTAACATTGCAGTATAAAATTGATTCTTTTAAATATTCTTTAATAATGCCCTCTAGATTTTCGATCTTTTTAATGATCTTTCTTCATTCTGTATCCCTATTTTCCCAAAACGATACTTACGGAAAAGAAAGTAAAGATTATAACGCAGTACGAATCAAAAATGCCCCTAAGATCGACGGAATTATTGACGAGCAGGTTTGGGAATCGGTACCGGTGGCATCAGATTTTGTCATGATCGATCCGGGTGACGGGACACCCGCTCCCCCTACTCATTCTACCGAAGTGAAAATTGCCTATACAGATGAGGCAATCTATGTAGCCGCGCTACTTTTTGACCATGAACCCAAAAATATTCGCAGGGAATTCGCCCAGCGTGACAACCTTCCGGTTGCCGACTATTTCGTTTTTGACCTGAACACCTATAATGACGGAGAAAACCAAACCCGGTTTGTAATTACTGCCGCGGGAACACTTGCCGATGCAAAGATGAAAGGTGAAAATGAGGATTATGGTTATAATGTGGTTTGGGAAGGTAAAGTTTCTATTGATGAACGAGGCTGGTATGCCGAAATGCGTATCCCTTATTCAGCTTTGAGATTCCCAGATAAGAAAGAACAAATATGGAGCACCCAGTTTGGACGGCGTATCAATCATCTCAACGAAACCTACGTTTGGAGCTATATTGATAAATCTGTAGGGAAAGTGACCCATTACAATGGACTTTTAAAAGGAATCTCTGACATCGATGCTCCGGTACGGTTGAGTTTTTATCCGTATGTCTCGGGTCAGGTAGAAAATTATGACGGGGACAATGATTCAAAACTGAGTGCGGGTATGGATTTTAAATATGGAATTAATGATGCATTTACTCTCGATGCCACTCTTATTCCAGACTTTGGTCAAACCGCTTATGATGAAGTAAAACTAAACCTGGGACCGTTTGAGCAGACTTTTGGGGAGAACAGGGCTTTCTTTACGGAAGGAACCGAACTGTTCACAAAAGGTGATCTTTTTTATTCCCGAAGGATCGGAGACCAACCTACCGGTTATGAAAATGCTGAGGAACAGCTAAAGGAAAATGAAGAGCTGATCGAAAATCCGGACAAAACAGATCTTTTGAATGCCTTAAAGATTTCCGGAAGAACCGATAGTGGCCTGGGAATTGGTTTTTTCAACGCCGTTACTCAAGTAGAGAAAGCACGTTTCCGGGACACCATTTCCGGAGAAACCAGGGAAATAACCACTGAACCCTTCGCTAACTACAATATTTTTGTACTCGATCAGCAATTCAACCAAAAATCTTCCATTTCCCTTATCAATACAAATGTTACCCGAAACGGGCATTTTAGGGATGGTAATGTGACAGGATTCCTTTTTGACGTATTTAATAAATCCAGCTCTTTCAACTTTACGGGAGAGGCTAAGATGAGTAATGTGAATCTGCCAGAAGAGAATCTTACCGGGTTCGCTTCTGTTCTGGATATTTCAAGGACAAAGGGCAAATTCCGCTATGGAGTGCGTCATGAATTTGCCAATGAGACCTATGACATCAATGATCTCGGGCTGAATTTCATGAACAATTACAATAACTTCTTTTGGAAGACGTCCTACCGGATCTTTGAACCTACAGGTATCTTTAATGATTACAGAATACAATTATTCGGGAATCACCTGCGCAGGTATGATCCTGATGAAAATGTAGCTTCCAATTTTGGAGCCAGCTTCTTCGGAATTACCACGGATCGTTTTGCTTTTGGAGGATCGGCAAATTACAGCACTGTTTTTAAGGATTTCTTCGAACCTCGCCGAAAGAACCGGTATGTTGAATATCCCGAAAATGCCTTTTTAGAAGGCTGGATCTCTTCAGATTACCGAAAAAGAATCGCGATAGATTCCCGTCTTGAATTCAATAAATATCTGGGTACAGCTCACAATCAGGTGAATTTTACCGCTTCTCCCCGCTTTAGGGTCAATAATCGGTTTTTATTGATCTATTCCTTTGGTTATTCAAACGAGATCAACCGTCAAAGTTTCGTAGCTCTTGAACCACGAGAGATCGTCTTTGGAAACAGGGATATGGAAAGTATTGAAAACTCGTTGCAAGGAACATATAACTTCAGTACAAAGGACGCGCTTAGTTTAAGCTTTAGAAACTTTTGGTCAACAGCCAATTTTTCCGATGGAGATTACAGCAGACTACTTCAAACCGGTGATCTCGAAGCCTATGATTATGAGGTAACTTCAGAAAATGATCCTAACGCGCATTTCAATATCTGGAACCTTGACCTAAGTTACCAATGGCGTTTTGCTCCCGGAAGTGAGATGATCCTGCTTTACAGGAATTCCATTTTACACTTAGATGATCAAAGTGAACTTCTATATACTGAAAGTTTGGAAAACCTCTTTCAGCAACCCGCAAAACATACCCTTTCCCTGCGAATTGTGTATTATTTGGATTATAATAACATAAAAAACAGGTTTAAAGGTTAATATTGCAACAGAGAATAAAATTATGATCGTAGCAGAAAATATTCACAAGACCTATAACGACCTTCATGTTTTAAAAGGCGTAAACCTTCATATTAAAAAGAGTGAGATCGTTTCTATCGTCGGGGCATCGGGAGCGGGAAAAACAACTCTTCTCCAGATTCTTGGAACTTTAGAAAACCCAGATAAACAAAAGGATAGTAATTTAATCGTGAACGGGGTTGATATCTACTCCCTCTCTTCTAAAGAACTTTCACGGTTCAGAAATGAGAATATTGGTTTCATTTTTCAGTTCCACCAACTCTTGCCTGAATTTACTGCGCTGGAAAACATTTGCATTCCTGCTTATATTCACAATACCCCGAAAGATCAAGCTGAAAAGAGAGCTAAAGAGCTACTTGGTTTTCTGGGCCTTTCTAAAAGAGCTGATCACAAACCCGCCGAAATGAGCGGTGGAGAGCAACAGCGTGTCGCCGTAGCTCGTTCCCTGATCAACAATCCGGGAGTGATCTTTGCTGATGAACCATCTGGGAACCTTGACAGCGAATCGGCTGAAAATTTGCACAAGCTCTTCTTTGAACTAAGAGCTGAATTTGGCCAGACTTTTGTAATCGTTACGCATAATGAGGATCTCGCTGACATGGCCGATAAAAAACTGACCATGGTAGACGGGAAGATCATATAACCGTAAAAAATCGAATTTTTGACTGCTACTGAATTAAAGGAATTTCTAGATTTTAAAGTAGACCAATACAATAACCCGGATTTTATTTCTTCAGACCCGGTACAGATCCCGCATCTTTTCAGCCTGAAGGAGGACAAAGAGATCTCCGGATTCCTAACTGCTACCATTGCCTGGGGAAACCGAAAGAGTATCCTTAAAAATGCCCATTCTCTCATGGAATTAATGGGAAATACACCATTTGATTTCGTGATGGAACACAGCGAACAGGATATGGAGGCCCTTGAAAATTTCGTACACCGTACGTTCAATTCCACAGATCTTATCTATTTCATTCAGGCCCTACAGAACATCTACAAACATCATAATGGCCTGGAAGGGATCTTTACCAAACATTCAAATGAACGGGGTTTACAACTTGCTATTCATGAATTTAAAAAGATATTCTTTGAGTTGCCGCACCAATCCAGAACTCAAAAACATGTTAGCGACCCGCTTAAGAATTCGGCTGCTAAAAGGATAAATATGTTCCTTAGATGGATGGTTCGCCGGGATGCCGGAAATGTAGATTTTGGTCTTTGGGAAGACATCTCTCCTTCCCTGTTGTCCTGTCCACTTGATGTACATTCAGGAAACGTAGCCAGAAAGCTGGGTCTTCTTAAAAGAAAACAAAATGACGCTAAGGCTTTACTGGAACTAGATACGGCTTTAAGAAAGATGGATGCTGAGGACCCGGTAAAATATGATTTCGCGCTTTTTGGGCTAGGTGTATTTGAAAAATATTAATTCAACCACGATTCCCTGGTTTTAAGCATATTTAATATCTTTATCAGGATGAACATCGGTTTAAAATAGCCGTGTTCCTTTAAATAGAGGAATTAATGCGACAAAATGCAGTTTAAACATCCTGAACTACTTTATCTGCTTTTTCTATTGGTGATACCGGTGTTGGTCCACCTTTTTCAATTGCGAAGGTTCCAAACCGAATATTTTACAAACGTCAAATTCCTCAAAAAAGCGGTCCTGCAGACCCGGAAAAGCTCAAGGATCAAGAAATGGCTAATCCTCTTTACCCGACTGTTTTTACTCGCTTCCATAATTATCGCGTTTGCCCAGCCCTACTTCCCTTCCGAAAATGAAAGGTACACCTCTGAAAAAACGATCATTTACCTGGACAATTCCTATAGTATGCAGGCTAAAGGTAAAAGCGGGATCCTTTTAAAACGAGCTGTACAGGAACTTTTGGAAAGCCTGCCTAATGAAGGAAACGTTTCATTATTTACGAATGATTCGGAATTTAAGGATATTGAAGCTTCTTCTTTTCGGAAAAAACTGCAGGAGCTGGATTACTCCCAATCTCAGTTAGACTGGAAAACCGTGTTTTTGAAAGCGAACACGATGAGCCATGATAATGCTCAAAGCAAGAATAAATTCATTGCAATTTCAGATTTTCAAGGTTCAGGCGATCAAAATATTCCTGGAAATCATGATCTATTCACATATCTGGTACGCTTAGAACCGGAAGAAAAAGGCAATGTTTCCATTGACTCAGCTTTTATAAGCACTCAAAATGTCGACCAAACCGAGCTTTCGGTGTCGTTGAAAAGATACGGCACCTTAAAAAATGAAATTCCGGTGGCTCTTTATAACGGGGAAAATCTTTTAGCTAAAAAGTCGGTTAAGATTGAAGAAGATAAAGTCCTCACCACTTTCACGCTCACTTCCGGCCCCATAGAGAACGGAAGGATCCTAATTGAAGATAAGGGTCTTCAATTTGACAATGAACTATATTTCAGCATCAACCCTGTTGATCCTGTTAAGGTAGTGGCAATTGGCGACGCCGATGCTTCCTTCCTGCAAAGGATCTTTACCGATCCTGAATTTGTACTGATTATCTTCCCGGAAAATAAAGTGGATTTTAATGAGCTGTCTTTCGCCAACCTGGTCATTCTGAATGAACCCAAGAACCTTTCAGGACCACTTACAACAGAAATTAAACGCTTGCAGGATGAAAACACGGTTCTGATCTTCATTCCTTCCGAAGAAGCTGAGCTTTCAAATTACAATTCACTTTTTCGAACCCTGAACCTCCCGGATTTCAGTCAGAAAATAGAACAGGAAAAACTGATCACTGAAATTGTTTACGCGCACCCCTTGTATGAACCGGTATTTGAAGAAAAAGTAAAAAACTTTCAATACCCGAAAGTCAACAGCTATTTTCGGGTAACAGGCAGGGAAACTCCTGTATTAAAATATGAGAATAATGATCCTTTTTTATTCCAAAGGGGAAATATGTTCGTTTTCACTGCACCTTTAAACCTTCAAAATTCAAATTTCCAGGGAGCTCCTTTAATAGTTCCAACCTTTTACAATATCGGGAACATGGCTATATCACCGCCATCCCTTTATTCTGTATTAGGAAAAAATGATGAAGTAAGCCTTCAGGCCAGTTTGCAACAGGACGAGATCTTAAAACTCCAGTCTTCAGAAGCCGGATTTATTCCCCGGCAGCAAAGCTATAGCAATAAAGTAGAAATATTTTTAGAGGAGATGCCCCAAAAAGAAGGTCATTATGAAGTACTGAAAGATACTTTCAAATTGAAAACTTTAAGCTTTAACCTTGACAGGTCTGAGAGCGATTTGCGTTATATGGACTTAAAACCTTCCGAAGCCATAAAAATTCAGACAAAAATCCCCACCGTATTTGATGAGATTCAAACTGCAGGGAAAGTAGATGTTCTTTGGAAATGGTTTGTTATTTTTGCCTTAATTTTCTTACTTACTGAATTGCTCATCCTAAAATATTTTAAATGAAGCTACTGATTAAATCTGCTAAGATCATTGACAATGAGAGCCCGTTCAACAATAAGGTTATGGATATCCTGGTGGAAGATGGCCTGATCAAGGAAATCTCACCACAGATAAAAACCAAAAAAGTAGATCAAGAAATCTCTTTTGAGAACCTTCATATCTCTCAAGGCTGGTTTGACAGTAGTGTGAATTTTGGGGAGCCCGGTTTTGAGGACAGGGAAACCATCGAAAACGGTTTAAATACAGCCGCAAAAAGCGGATTTACGGCTGTGGCTGTTAATCCGGGCAACGATCCGGTAACAGACAACAAAGGAACTGTTTCCTTTCTTAAAAATAAGGCAGCAGGCCACCCGGTCGCACTTTACCCAATAGGCGCCTTAACAAGGGGCAGTAACGGAATCGATATGGCCGAATTGTATGACATGCAACAGGCCGGTGCGATCGCTTTCGGAGACTATAAAAAAGCAGTCAGTAATCCGAATATGCTAAAGATCGCCTTACAATACACCCAAAACTTCGACGGACTTGTACTATCCTTTCCGCAAGAAAATAAGATCGCGGGTAGCGGGCAGGTAAATGAGAACGAGAACAGTACGCTGATAGGTCTAAAAGGAATTCCGGCTTTAGCCGAAGAATTACATATCATCAGGGATCTATATATCCTGGAATATACCGGCGGAAAACTTCATATCCCCACTATTTCAACGGCGAAAGCTGTTGAACTCATCAGGGATGCCAAAGAAAGAGGCCTTGATGTGACCTGCGGGGTTGCTATACACAATTTGTACTTTACAGATGACATGCTCAAGGACTTCAACACCAATGCAAAAGTGCTACCACCATTAAGAACAAAGTCAGATGTTAAAGCATTGCTATCGGGTCTTAGAGACGGCACCATCGATATGGTAACAAGCGACCACAGCCCAATGGATGTGGAACACAAAAAAGTTGAGTTCGACAATGCTCTTTATGGAACCATTGGACTGGAATCTGCTTTTGGTGCCCTGTTACAGCTGGTGACCCTTAAAACAGCTGTGAAAATGTTGACCACCGGAAAGACAAGGTTCAATATTCCCGAAAACTTTATTGAAGAAGGAGCTCCCGCTAATTTCACTTTTTTCGATCCTGAAGCAAGCTTTACCTTCGAAGAAAAGCACATTTTCAGCAGCTCTAAGAACAGTCTGTTTTTAGGCCATGAATTGAAAGGAAAAGTCTACGGAGTATTAGCCGGAAAAAATTATTTCCCGTCGGAAGCACCTGTAAAATAAGAGAAAATCGTAATTTTACAGAGTAAAAATCAAAACTATGCAGACTGAAGCTGAACAAGGTAAAGCTGCGGCGATCGTCGCTTATATCACTATTATTGGCACTATCTTCGCCTATTTCATGAACAATGACAATAAGAATCCATTTGCGTCATTTCATATCAGGCAGGCTTTAGGAGTACATCTTACTTTTTACCTTTTAGGGGTGCTGGTTTCAGCTTTTGACAGCTGGATGATCTCCTCTGCATTCTATATTTTCATACTTATCCTTTGGGGGTTTGGCCTGGTGGCAGCCATCCAGGGTGAACGCAATCTTGTCCCGGTTCTGGGAGAGTATTTTCAAAAATGGTTTAGTACAATTAATTAATGAGCACACAAACCCTATCCCTATATCATCTAGTAAGAAAACCCAAAATCTCAATTGAAAAAGCCCCTTTATTGATCATGCTGCATGGGTATGGTAGTAATGAAGAAGATCTTTTTTCTTTTGCTGAAGAATTGCCAGATGAACTTTTCATCATTTCCCTTAGAGCACCATATCCAATGCCTCCCTACGGAAACGCATGGTATGCTATACATTGGGATAATAATGACGGCAAATTCAGTGATGATGTACAGGCCGTTGCTTCCCGTGAAAAGATCTCCGGCTTTATCGATGAAGCTATTGAAACTTACCCGGTAGATCCTGAAAATGTCACTTTACTAGGTTTTAGTCAGGGATGTATTCTAAGTTTTTCAGTAGCGCTATCCTACCCTGAAAAGGTGAAAAATGTCATCGGGCTTAGCGGTTATATTAATACAGGCATCATTAAAGAAGGATATCAAAACAATGATTTCTCCAAGCTTTCAATTTACAGTTCCCATGGAAGCTCAGATCAGGTGATTCCGGTAACCTGGGCCCGAAACACAAAACCTTTCCTGGATTCAATGAAGATCGAGAATTCGTATTCAGAATTTCCTGTAGGTCATGGTGTGGCTCCTCAAAATTTCTTTGAGCTCAAAAAGTGGCTGGAAAAAAGGCTTTAGTTTTTAGGGTAGATCAGAGCTTTTTCTGACTTTACTTCAATTTTACCGTCATCATCAATTTCATAAGTAAGGAATAATTCTCCCCAGTAAGTACCATCGGTGAAACTGGCAAGTATCCATTTATGATTGATTAGCTCTACCTTATTGATCCTGAAAAATCCGTCCATTCCCTCGTACGGTACCATAGCATTATCAGCATCAGCCTTATTACCAGCTATCAACTGAGATTCTACTTTTTCGGCTATTTCCGAAGCAACAAAACCTCTGTTCTCGAGATAGGAAAGCGCCTCTTCATTCGCTTTCAAAGTGAACGTTTCCGTAGAAGATGATGCTTCAGTCAATAAAGAATCAGATCGTGAAGAGGCGAATGCCAGTTCCTCCTGAAGACTTTCAATTTTTTGCTCTTTTGACTCGAGCATTTTTTGTCCGGTTACATACATGAAAACAGCCAGCAAGGCAGTAAAGACAAAAAGATAAAGTAAAAAGCTTCTTCGCATTTAAATAGTGATTTTTAAGTTGTCATAAGCCAGAAAGACATTTTCGGGCAATTCGGCCTGTACGTCTTGTTGAAATCCCATTACGTGGCTTATATGAGTGAGATACGCCCTTTTTGGTTGGATCTTCGCGATGAACGCCAGGGCTTCTTCGAGGTTAAAATGAGAATGATGAGGTTCCTTTCTCAAGGCATTAACCACCAGGACATCAACCCCTTTTAATTTTTCGGCCTCCTCCTCTTCTATGGTCTTGGCATCTGTGATGTAAGCGAAATCCCTGATTCTAAAACCAAAGACCTGCACCCTGTTATGCATCACGTTCACCGGAGTTACCGTAAGGCCTTTGACCTTAAAATCTGAATTCTCAATTTCGTGTTCCTGAACACTGGGTGCACCCGGATATTTATTATCTGAAGCGAAGATATAATCAAAGCGCTGTCTTAGAGATTCCATAACCCGACGATGGGCAAAAACGGGAATATCACCTTGCTGAAAAAAGAAAGGCCTGATGTCATCCATACCCACAGTATGATCACTGTGTTCATGAGTGAAAAGAATGGCATCCAAATGATCGATAGGATTTGTAAGCATTTGCTGCCTAAAGTCAGGGCCACAATCAATTACGATGTTCATGTCGTCAACTTCAACAAGCACCGAAACTCTTAATCTTTTATCGCGTGGGTCATCACTTAAACATACCGGATGGGTGCTCCCTATAACCGGAATTCCTTGTGAAGTTCCTGTTCCCAAAAATGTTACCTTCAAAACCTTTTGATTTACCACAAAACTAAGTATTATTTTTTTGTTTAGCCTTGCATTTTAGTACCTTTGAAATGAGCTTACACAACTACATTTTTAAAATAAAATAAGAGCTATGCCTATAACTATAATGGGAGATCGGGAGTTTGAAAATGTCCCTTCCATAAAAAGTAAAGCGTTACGCATAAACCTGAATGAGAATATCTACGGAACCTTCTCTGAAATTGGAGCAGGACAGGAAACCGTTCGTAACTTCTTCAGGGCGGGAGGAGCTTCCGGAACCATTGCCAAGGCGATGAGTGCTTACGATAAGGACTTCAGTGATGCTATCTATGGAATCGAAGACGACCGAAGATACGTAACTGAAGAGCGTTTAAAGAAAATGCTTAATCACGAGACAAACCTTATTGAGCAACGTATCTCCCGCGAGAAGCACCCCAATAAATTATTTTTCACTTATGCCAATACCGTTGCAACTATTGACTTCGCTAAGAAGTATAAAGGTCACGGTTGGGTAGGTATCCGCTATCAGGTACACCCTGAAGAGGAGTATAACGAGATCATCCTGCATATACGTTTTCATGAAAACGACGCGAGGCTTCAGCAAAATACTTTAGGAACCTTAGGCGTAAACCTTATTTACGGAGCTTATTATAAATACGATAACCCGAAAAAATTACTTCGATACCTCTATGATCACATTGATAAGGATCAAATAGAGATCGATACAATTAACTTTTCAGGACCGCGTTTTGAAAAAGTTGATAACCGCTTAATGAGTTTACAGCTGGTTAAGAACGGTATGACCGAGGCGGTGATGTTTGCTCCTGACGGAAATAACGTGCTTCCTGCAAAGATCCTGTACAAAAAGAACATCCTTGCCCTTCGCGGAAGTTTCAGACCGGTTACCAAGGTCAATATGGACATGTATAAACGCTCTCTTGAGCTATTCATCAAGGAAAATCGCGTTGCCGAAGATAATACTGAAGTGATTTTCGAGATCACTCTGTCAAACCTTCGGGCTGAAGGTGAAATCGATGAAAGGGATTTCATGGACCGGGCAGAACTTCTTTGTTCTCTGGGTCAAACCGTGATGATCTCAAACTTCCAGGAGTACTATCGAGTTGTAGAATACTTCTCACGCTACACAAAAGAACGTATGGGTCTGGCAATGGGAGTTAATAATCTGGTAGATATTTTTGATGAGAAATACTATCGTCACTTGAGTGGTGGTATCCTTGAAGCTTTTGGTAAACTATTCTTTAAAGACCTTAAGGTTTATTTGTATCCGTTGAAAGATAAGGATACAGAAGAGATCACCACCAGTGAGAACCTGAAAGTACACCCTCGTATGAAGGAATTATATAAATTCTTTAAGTACAATGGTAAAGTGGTAGATATTAAAAACTTTGATCCTGAAATTCTTGATATTTATTCTCGAGAAGTACTACAAATGATCGCTGAAGGAAAATCCGGCTGGGAAGAAATGCTTCCGGAAAAAACCACAGCAATGATCAAAGAACACAACCTGTTTAGTCACCAGAAACAAAAAGAAGCTCAAAAAGCCTAATTTTAGAATATAAAAACAAAGAAAGCCGGAAAAAATTTCCGGCTTTCTTTGTTTTACTAATCACTAATTCAGGTTCAGGGAAGATAGACCTCCATCCATTCCAATGGTTTGTCCGGTCATCCAGCTACTTTTATCAGAGATCAGATATTCCACAAGGTTAGCGATATCTGAAGCTTCTCCAATTCTCTTTAGAGGATGCCTTTCCTCTATCACACTTCTTTTAGATTCGTTGGAAACCAGCTTTTCAGCCAATCGAGTGTCGGTAAGAGATGGAGCTATCACATTCACCCTTAAGGTTGGCGCATATTCGGCTGCAAGAGATCTGGCAAATCCTTCAATAGCACCTTTAGCTGCGGAAATACTGGTATGAAACGGCATGCCTACTTTTACTGCCACAGTACTGAAAAATACAAGACTGGCTTTTTCTCCTGACTTCAGCTTCGTAAGGATCCCTTGAAGAATCCTTACCAATGAAAGGAAGTTCAACTCCAATTCCTTCTGAAAGTCCTCAGGCTTCAGCATTTTAAAGGGCCTAAGATTGATACTTCCGGGGCAATAAACAAAACCATCCAGGGAATCTGGAAGCCCGACAGAAGCTATATCATCCTTCAAAACGTCAAAGTTGAAATAGTTACAATCAATATTCACTAGGTTTTCCTTCGTTCTGGCGCCTACATAAATATCGTGGTCTTTAGCCAAAAGTCTGGTTGTTTCCAGCCCAATTCCATGGGAACCTCCAATGATCAAAATTTTCTTTTTCATAGCAATTGTTTTTCAATGGAAATTTCTTTCTCAGGGTCCTCTGAAGTTTCGGTTTCTGGAATAAATTTTCCGAATAGATCTTCCAGTTTATCTTTTCTATACGAAAAGATCTCTTTTAATTTTGGGGCAACTAGAAAAGGATGGACCATTCTTCCCATGAATCCAAATGGAAGTTTATAATCTACTATATCCTCCATTTCAACCCCTCCTGGTATCTCTTTCAAGAAATGTTTGTGGTGCCATAAAGCATATGGACCAAAACGCTGTTCATCAACAAAGTATTCTTTGTCCTTAACATGCGTGATCTCGGTAACCCACTTGGTTTTAATTCCGGCAATAGGAGTCACAACATACTGTATGATCTGACCCGGAAACATTTCCCTGTCTCCCCCTGATAAAATATCAAAGCCCATATAGTCTGGTGTAATGACCTTCAAATTGTGAGGGCTGGAAAAAAACTCCCAGGCTTCATTTAAAGAAATGGGCAGCTTTTGGACCGTATGTAAGGTGTAAATTTTCATAGCAATTTTATACAAATATATAAATTGTCTAGGTTTTAAATAAATTATTTAAACAAAAGTGAAGTTAAAAGTTTAGAAAGGCTTAATAAAATCGTAAGAATGTTCTTATAATTTGGTTAAACCTACTGGTTTTACAACTGTTTTCAGCGAGATTTGGTAAAAAACGAAATTATGACAAGGAACATAAGCCTACTAATATTAATGGTGTTTGCAGGAATTTTTAACTCCTCTTCTCAGAATGATTCTCCATATGAACTCAGCTGGGCAAAAGACGGTACCTGGGTTGGAGCCGGTTTGGGCCTAAACGCACTTGGCTTCAAACTTATCCAGGATAAAGAAGACCTGACAATGGAAGAATTAGCCGCGATCTCCAAAGATGATGTTCCAGGTATTGATCGCTGGTCTGCTGGTTATTATTCTGAGAATGCTGATAAAATCAGTTATTACCCTTTTTACGGATCCTTTGCAGTCCCGTTTGCCATGATGCTCACAGAGGATTTTAGTCCGCATGCCGGACAGATCTCTGTTCTGTTCATTGAAACCATGGCTACTACAGGAGCCTTATACACCATCACGGCCGGTTCTATAAACCGAAGCAGACCTTTAGTGTACAACGAAGATTTACCAGACAATGAACGTCGTGAAAGCGGGGCCCGTCGTTCCTTTTTCGCGGGACATACAGCTGCGACTGCAGCAGCCACCTTTTTCGCAGCAAAAATATTCAACGATTTCAACCCCGATTCCTGGGCCAGGCCATATGTTTGGACAGCTGCTGCGTTGGTGCCGGCATATGTAGGTTATTTACGTTTGGAAGCAGGGAAACACTTTTTGACAGATAACATTCTTGGGTACAGCATTGGGGCAGTATCCGGGATTCTTATCCCTGAATTACATAAAAAGGAAAACTCCAACCTAAGCCTTTATCCTGCAGCAGGAAGAGATTACCAGGGTCTAAGCCTTAACTACAGCTTTTAAAATCAGAATTTGGGAGGAGTGTGTTCAAAATTCATATTTTTAGGTTTTAAAATCTAAAACCACCCATGAAAAAATTTTACGCCTTACTCCTCCTGAGTATTATTCCCCTAACAAGTTTTAGCCAAAAGATACCCATCCCTGTAGATACCACCGTGGTTTCAAATCATGAAGTGACGATCAACGGACAAAAAATATCTTACACCGCCACTACCGGAATGCAACCGGTTTGGAATGAAGACAGGGAGGCAGTAGCTTCTCTATTTTACACCTACTATAAACGCTCCGGGATTAAAGACCTTAAAAACCGCCCCTTGGTCATTTCCTTTAATGGTGGGCCGGGCTCAGCTTCGGTCTGGATGCACATCGCTTACACCGGACCACGCGTACTTGAAATTGACGAGGAAGGATTTCCAGTCCAGCCTTACGGTATCAAAGAAAACCCTTTTTCAATCCTTGATGTTGCTGATATAGTATATGTAAACCCTGTAAATACGGGCTATTCCCGCATTATTGAACCTGAGGGTGATAAAAAAAGAGACAGGGAACAATTCTTCGGAGTAAATGCAGACGTGACTTATCTTGCAAAATGGATCAATACTTTTGTAACCAGAAACAACCGCTGGTTATCTCCAAAATACCTGATTGGGGAAAGCTATGGCACAACAAGAGTTTCAGGCCTTGCGCTGGAACTTCAGAACAGCCAGTGGATGTATCTGAATGGAGTGATCCTGGTCTCTCCTACCGACATAGGAATTGATCGTGACGGGCCGGTCGAAGTTGCTAATAGGCTTCCGTATTTTACGGCTGCAGCATGGTTTCACAATGCCCTTCCGCAGGAGCTTCAGAAAAAAGACTTGGAGGAGTTATTGCCAGAAGCCGAAGAATACGCTATCAACGAAGTTTTACCTGCTCTTGTTAAAGGAGGCTTTCTCTCTGCCGAAAAAAGAAAAGAAATAGCTGCGGGCATGTCCAAATACTCTGGTATTTCAGAAAAAACGATTCTACAACACAACCTGGAAGTACCTTACCGTTATTTCTGGAAGGACTTACTTAGGGATGAAAATGGCTCTACGATAGGCCGACTTGATTCCAGGTACCTAGGCTTGGATAAAAAGGAAGCCGGAGATTCTCCTGATTATAATTCAGAATTAACTTCATGGCTGCACTCTTTTACACCGGCCATCAACTATTACCTGCAGAATGAATTGAAGTTCAAAACAGATTTAACCTATTTCATGTTTGGACCGGTTCACCCCTGGGATAGATCTAAAAACAACACGGGTGAAAACTTAAGGCAGGCTATGGCACAAAACCCAAATTTGGACGTATTGATACAAAGCGGGTATTTTGACGGGGCGACCACTTACTTTGATGCGAAATATACCATGTGGCAGTTAGATACCAGCGGAAAAATGAAAGACAGGCTTAGCTTTAAAGGATACCGTAGCGGACATATGATGTACCTAAGAAATGAAGACCTCGAAAAGGCCAATAATGACCTGAGGGCTTTTATAGAAAATTCCCTTCCGAAACCTGGTCAACCAGCAAGATACTAAGTCAGTCGATTGGACGTAATAAAAAAATTCCCTCTGAAGCTTCAGGGGGAATTTTGATTTACATTGTTCTTTAAAAATAAATTCTGAATGATAATTTTTGGCAGCTATAAACCATCTTTATGACTGAAGCTTTCCACCTTTACCTTAAGATCTTCCACTAGTTTTTCAAGTACCTCTTCTACCCCGTTATCATCATTACTCTTTGCGCTAAAACGAGCAACTGATTTCACTTCAGGGTGAGCGTTTTCAACAGCAAAACTATAAGCCGCCTGCTCAAAAAGCTCCAGGTCATTGAAAAAATCCCCAAAGACCATGGTGTCCTCTCTATCAATGCCATAGTAATCCTGTAAAGCTTTTAATGCATTCCCTTTTTGAGCCTCTTTATGATTAAAATCGATCCAGATCTTTCCTGATAATTTCACCTGGAATTCATCCTGAAATTTCTTTACATGTGGAAAAGTATTCTCCTCTGCTCCTGAAGGATCACAAACGGTTAATTTCAATATTTCATCATCCTCTATTTTACTCACATCTTCTACCACCTTATATTTTTCATAGTGATTCAAAAATGGCTTCATAAATTGAGGATTTGTACTTTCAATATAGGCCTGTTTTTTCCCGCAAAGGATAAGGTATTTATTGTTTAGCGCCCGTACTTCGGCTATCACCTCCAAAACCTTTTTCCGTTCCATTGGTTGAATAAAGAGTTGTTCTTCTTTATCCATAACTATGGCGCCATTCTCAGCAATGAAAACGAGGTCTTCCTTAATGGGCTCCATTCGTTCCTTAAGGCTGTAATATTGACGTCCGCTAGCCACGGCAAAGCGAATGTTCTTTTCCTTTAATTGTTTATAAACATTGAAGAATCGGTCACTCACCTGGTGGTTACTGTTCAATAAAGTACCATCCATGTCGCTTACGACCAATTTTATATTTGAATAATCCATATGATTTCTGTTTCTGAAGCATCAAAAGTAAATGAACTTGATGATCCTCGATGTTAAGGAAATTTCAAAGATAACACAACAAACAACATGCTAATTCTTACTATTAATAGCTTTTTAATCTAGGAATTAATGGGTGGTTACCCTTATTTTGAGAAAGCAGTATTTTAATGGTTTGATCTTTCTGGAATTTACCCTACCCTACAGAAGTGGAAGAAACTGGCTTTAGAGCCTGAATAGCATTAAACTCAATTACAGATTAATCTATTACTTTAAAAACAAAAAACCCCTCTAATGAGGGGTTTTCAGTGATCGAGACAGGATTCGAACCTGTGACCGTCTGCTTAGAAGGCAGATGCTCTATCCAACTGAGCTACTCGACCCTTTTTGCGGTTGCAAATATAATGAGGTTTTCAATATTCACAAGCAAAAATTTTAATTAATTCGGCACGTTTATATAATCATATATTTATCAAGCAAGTAGCCCTCAAACTTTTTTTAATAAATTCTTACAGCCTTTAATTCGTTCAATTATTGACCAATCCTTCGTTTCAGGTAAAGAATTCTTACCATTTTCTGAATTCTAAAAGTACTATTAAAGTATTGCTAATATTAGCCTAAGAGCCTCTAGCCTATTCTCTAAAAAACTTATAATCCGTTACATTTACGTAAACGCCACTTGGTAAAGGAATTTACCTGACAATCCAAAAAATTTAAATTCAAACATGGGAGTTAGCACATCTAATGAAATGCAACCTTTGAGCGAGGCCTCCATTGAAAAGATGATCGAAAAACTTCAGGAAGATTGTGAACTGGAAAAGCACCTTCCCGGAGATGGTTATATCCATATGAGTGACGAATTGCCCTACCTGGTAGTTTATCGTCATAAACCAACTAAGGATGAGGAAAATGTAGACAGAGCCACTGTAAGATTCGTTCTAAGTGAAGCTTCTTACCTGATCATAGGTGATCGGGATTGGGAGGGATACCAGAGACTCATGTATCAACTTAGTGAGGCGATGTCTTCCAAATTCAAAACTTTCCTCCTTTTTGAAATTTACGCCGGAGACATAAAAAGTAGAGAATTTAAAATCAAAGGCCCCGCCGACCGTCTTCCTTCTACTATCAAAATTTTAAAAAAGGAATTAGATTACTTAAACGGAAAGTATGAGGTTCTGAATCTTGATTTCTGTGTAATAGAGGATACCGTAGACCGCCACCCTGAAGGTTTGAAACCACTTCTCCCCTTGGAATCCCTCAGGGACATAGGATGTCTTTTAATATCTCTTGAGGTTCCTCCGGTGTACCGCAGTCAATCTGGTAAAGAATTCCCTGTATTCTTCAGAAGTTTTAAAGATGATCTTGTGGTAGCCCTCCATAAAACCATTTATGAATTCATCAGAATCCAGACCTCCAGCGGAGTTAAAAGTTACAGGGCTTTAGGACAAAAAAGTCTGAAGAAAAATGTACTGGAAATTGATAAACAACTTGCGCAAATAGAAAATTCCTACCAGTTTCTATGGTTGATCTCTCCTGCAAATATTAGACATATAAAAGATACTTTCTTTGAATCTAATTATGAAAAGGTTCTCACTCACCATTATCGATTACTTCCGGTAGACCCCGATGTACTCAAGAGAAGGTTATACAACCTCAAAATGGAGGATATTGACGATCCTGCCCTCTCGTATATTTTCCGGGAAAAAAGAGAAGAACTTGATCTGCAAATAAGTATGCTTACCGATAGGGGTTCAAGGGATTTCTTTTATAACAGTATGATGTTATATGGTGATATTGACAAGGAGCTTCAAAAGGAATCAGAAACTTTGCTTCGGGAGGTTCCTGAAGAAGATGCCCGGGAATCTGACAATGTTATGAAAGCCAAGGATTTTGAAACTCTTGCCCACGCTGAATTTGAATATTTCAGACAACAGGACGCCCGATTTACCGGAAAAGTGCATGTAAGAGATGATGTCAATATATTAATGGTCTCTCAGGGGGAGCTTTATATTCCAAGTGACTACAAACTGGATTCTGAAGAAACCAAGGCCCTTATTCAACATGAGATAGGAACCCATGTGCTTACTTATTACAATGGAAATCAACAGCCATTACGTCTGCTTTCCGTGGGACTTACAGATTATGACACCCTTCAGGAAGGCCTGGCCGTTCTGGCAGAATACCTGGTAGGCGGGCTAACGGCAAACAGGATGCGTACCCTTGCCGGAAGGGTTGTAGCAGCTTCGGCAAGAATGCATGGGGCAGAATTTCAGGACATCTTCAGATTACTGCATGAGGACTACGGATTTTCCCCGCACAGATCTTTCAACACAACCTCACGTATTATGCAGGGTGGAGGTTTCACTAAGGATATCTCCTACCTCAAAGGTTTGCTGCAATTAAGGGAACATTTGAAAGAAGGTGGTGAGCTTGCTCCCCTTCTTACCGGAAAATTTGCTCTGGAGCACATTCCAATTATTACTGAACTAAGAGAACGCCGTGTTTTAAAGCCGGTGAACCTCATGCCCAGATATTTGAATACCGATGAAACAAAAAATAAATTACTAAAAATCAGAGAGGGAATTCCCCTTTCACAAATGATCAACACATGAAAATATGTTTTGTAGTTAACGGCATTGATACCGAAACCTGTGGTACAACCTGCTATCTTATTTATGAAGCCTGGAAACGAAAACATGACGTTTATGTCATGGGCGTTGGAGACTTCTCTTTTACAAATACCGAAAAGTTAAGTATTAACAGTACCTACGTTTCTAAATCTGCCGAAGCCAGTTCCCCAAAGGAATATTTGGAACTGCTTCAAAGTGATAAAGCAAAACACAAGAGAATCATTGCAACCGATCTTGATGTACTATTTATTCGGAACAATCCTACCGAGGAAGGCTCTACCCGTCAATGGGCAGAACAAGCCGGTGTAGCCTTCGGAAGAATGATGCAACAGGAAGGTGTTTTGGTACTCAATGATGCCTATGCGCTTTCAAATGCCTTTATTGACAAATTATACTTTGAAGAACTACCTAGTGTGATCAAGCCTAAATCCCTTATCACTAGAAATAAAGAGGAAATTCTCAAGTTCTTTGAAGACAATAAAAAGAAAATGGTACTCAAACCTTTGGAAGGTTCGGGGGGAAGAGATGTATACCTCATTGACAAGAATGAAAAGAACCTTAATCAGATCATTGAGAACATCATCAATAAAGGGTACGTGATCGCCCAGGAATTCCTTCCGGCGGCCAAAGAAGATGTAAGGGTACTTCTTTTGAATGGTGAGGTCATGGTAAAGGACGGCAATTATGGAATTATTAGAAGGGTTAGTGGAAAAGGTGAATTCCGAAGCAATTTTGCCCAGGGAGGAAAAGCAGGGAAAACCGAACTTACTGACGGCATAAAAAAAGTCGTAGATGTCGTGGGTCCTAAATTGATCAAAGACGGTTTGTTTTTCGTAGGGCTTGATGTAGTAGAAGATAAACTGATTGAGATCAACGTATTAAGTCCTGGTGGAATGGATCACTTTGAAGAGATCGGCTTACCAGATTTTTCAGACATCGTGATCGATTCCATTGAGAAAAAGGTAACATATAAAGAAATGTATAGCGGTCAAATAGAGAATAAAGTTCTTGCTACAATGGCCCATAGAATAGAATAGAATAGAATAGAATAGAATAAAATATGAAAAGTAGAATTATAGGAAATTATACCAGTAACAAAAAAGGCCCACTCCTATTCGTTACGGGAGGTGTCCACGGTAATGAACCCAGCGGTGTAAAAGCCCTGGAAAAAGTATTCGAGGAACTGGAAAAGAATCAACCGGAAATTAACGGAAGAATAGTCGGGGTACGCGGAAACACTACAGCTCTTGAAAAAGGTCAGCGATATATTGATGAGGATCTCAACAGGACCTGGATCGAAGAAAATGTAAATAAAGATCCGGATACAACCGAACAAAAAGAAATGCAGGAGATCATTGAGGTACTGGAGCAGTTTCCGGAATCTCAATTTTCAAAGCGCTATTTCCTGGATTGCCATACAACATCTTCTGACAGTCTGCCTTATATATCAGTTCAGGAGGTTAATGATAATGATCCCTGGGCCCATAAATTCCCCACTTATATTGTCCGTGGATTTAGTGATATCGTTTATGGAGCTATTGACCATTACATGAGCAGAACCGGCTTAACAGGCTTTGTGTTTGAAGCAGGACAGCACACCAGTCCGGCTTCCGTAGAAAATCATGAAGGAGTAATTTGGCTGGCTTTAAAAGAAGCTTGTGGTCTAGACCTTTCGAAAATATCCTGTTATCCGGACTGCGTTGATAAATTTGCCAAGGAAAATGCACCGGAACAAAAGACTTTTGAGATCATTTACCGGCATGAAATCAAGGAGGGAGATTCTTTTAAAATGGAATCTGGATATAAGAATTTCCAAAAGATCGAAAAAGGTGAATTATTAGCTATCAGCAATGGAAAGGAGATTAGAAGCGAATGGGATGCGTATATTTTTATGCCATTATATCAATCTCAGGGCAATGACGGATTTTTTGTGATACAGGAGGTATAAATGACTTCCAACTTAAAAAGTTAAGGCGACTGTTTATTTAAGTCGCCTTTTTTCATTTATCTTTTCACGATCCCTATGGCCTCACCTGTTTTACAGTTTACTCGTAACAATTCTCCCTGTCTTACTCCATATTTACCGGTTGGCACCTTGTAATCAGCTACCGGCCAGGAAGCTCTCAGAAAGTTGATTTCCGTACCATCCCGGGGATCGGTCAGAGGACTCCTGCATTCTTTATCAAAGGAATGCATTTTTGGATTATCGAAATATTCCGGAGTGTCAACGGCCATTCTTATTACGTTCTGCTCTTTAAAAGAGTAATTACTGGAGCCACAGCTTACTAAAAATAAGGCTACCGACATTATTAAAGTCAATTTTCTCATTCCATTAATTTAAAAACCATTAAATGTAAATGAGAATCGATTATAAAATTGTTAATGGCTTGATAAATTTGATTTCATAATCTCCTTACAATAAACATGATACCAATCATAGGTTTACCAATCTATGCATTATACCTTTGGAAATATTCATTTCAAAATGAGCAATATGAATCATCCGTTAAAAAGACATGAAGCACTTAAACCGCTAAGTAAAGAGCACCATCATGGACTGTTGCTATGCTGGAAAATAAGAGAAGGCCGAAAAAAACAAATTTCTGACAATCGGATTAAGGCATATACAGATCATTTCTATAAATCTCAACTCATTCCACATTTTAAATTTGAAGAAGATGAGATCTTTACAATATTGGGGAATGACCATCCGCTCATAAAAAGAGCCAAAAGGGAACATATTCTACTAAATAACCTGTTCAACGAAAAATCCAATATTATAAGATCACTTTCTGAAATTGAGAAACAACTTGAGAAGCACATTCGCTTTGAAGAAAGGATTTTATTCAACGAGATTCAGCAAGAAGCTTCAGAAGAAAGGCTGGAGCAACTAAAAGCGAGAGAAGATACCATTGAGACTCCGGACCCCGATGACTGGCATGATAAATTCTGGCTTCATTAGTCGCTTATAACCAATGTTTACGTTTAAAGTAGATCATCATACCAATGAACAGAAGAAGCATTATTATCAATAGGGTTGGATAACCGTATTCCCAATCCAGCTCTGGCATATATTTGAAATTCATTCCGTAGATACCTGCCAGGAAGGTAAGCGGGATAAAGATCGATGCCATAATTGTCAACACCTTCATAACCTCGTTCATTTTGTGACTAATGGTGGTCATGTACATATCCATAAGACCCCAGGACATTTCCCGGTAAACCTCAATATTTTCTGAGACCTGTAAAATGTGATCATACAGATCCCTTATGTAATGAACGGTTTGTTCGTCAATAAGACCACCATCTACTTTTTCCAGACGGCTAACTACTTCTCTAAGTGGGAAAACCGCTCTTCTTATGCGCAACATGGTCTTTTTAAGTTCCTGTATTTCAAAGGTGATGTCATCATTTGGTTCCACACTTAAAAGCCTCTCCTCAATATCCTCGATCTTATCACTGATCTCCTCAAGGACAATAAAATAATTATCGACAATAGCATCAAGTAGGGCAAAAGCTAGATAATCTGCTCCCCTGCTTCTTATCCGTCCTTTTGCACCGGCCAGGCGTTGTCGCACTCCGTCAAATACATCACCCCCCGCTTCCTGAAAGCTCAGTACATAATTCTTACCAAGAACAATGCTTATATGTTCATTTTCAAGAGTCCCTTCTTTATTTCTATAAAGCATTTTTGCTACAATGAAAAAATAATCCTGATATTCATCGATCTTAGGCCGCTGGTTAGTGTTAACTATATCCTCAATAATAAGCGGATGTAATTCGTAGTATTTTCCGAGCTTGGTGATGGCTCCCGTGTTGTTTAGTCCATCAATGTTGAACCAGGTAACATTATTTTCTTCTTCAAACTTAAAGGCGTCCTCTATAGAATCTGAAGTAAATCGCTCATATGAAGTGGTATTATAATCAATAATATCAAGTTTGGTTTCTACTGTTTCCTTACTCCCAACATAGGTTACCGTTCCCGGTGCCTGATTCAATGACTTTTTGGATGTTGGCCTTCTTGATAAATACCTTTTACGCTTTCCCATAGATTCTGGTAATTTCTATAAAAGTAAAAATAATCCCATTAGTCTACATGAATATTTAACCTGACTCTTTTGCTTCGGAAAGATTTTCGTTCTTATTGTTTATTGCCGATGCTTTGTTTTCCTTTGCAGCATGGTGGAAGAAAAGCAGATTTTTACAGCTCTAAAGGAATATTTTGGATATGATACCTTCAGGCCTTTACAAGGTAAGATCATAGATTCGGTATTTGAGGGGAATGACAACTTAGTGATCATGCCTACCGGTGGGGGAAAATCAATTTGCTTTCAGTTACCGGCCATTCTGCTTCCCGGCACCACCCTTGTGATCTCGCCTTTGATCGCGTTAATGAAAGACCAGGTTGATGGCTTACAGGCAAATGGTATTTCCGCAGCATTTTTAAACTCCAGCCAAACCGAAGCTGAACAACAAGGTATATTTGATAAGGTCGCTAAAAATGAGATAAAACTGCTCTATGTGGCACCGGAAAGCCTGCAGTATATAGATGCACTTTTTTCCTCCGGAAACATAAGTTTGATCGCCATTGATGAAGCCCATTGTATATCCAGCTGGGGACATGACTTCAGACCTGCCTATACGCAGTTAGGTTATCTGAAGAACCGCTACCCCTCTACTCCTATGATAGCACTAACGGCGACTGCAGATAAAGCCACGCGAAAAGATATTTGTGACCAGCTTAATATTCCCAATGCCAAAAGACATATAGCATCCTTCGACCGAAAGAACTTAAGCCTGGATGTTCGGCCAGGCACCAAAAAATTTGAACAGATAACAGCTTTTTTAAAAGGCAGGAAAAATGAAAGCGGGATCATCTATTGTTTAAGCCGAAAGAACACCGAAGATCTGGCTGCCAAACTACAAAGTAAAGGTTATGACGCAGAAGCCTATCATGCAGGGTTATCACATACCGAAAGAACCAGGATCCAGGAAGATTTCATTAATGATAAAAATCAGATCATTTGTGCTACGATCGCCTTCGGAATGGGGATCGATAAATCGAATGTAAGGTGGGTGATCCACTTTAACCTTCCGAAGAATTTAGAAGGCTATTACCAGGAAATAGGACGTGCAGGTCGAGATGGTCTGCCCTCCTCTACATTGTTATTCCATAGTTATGCCGATGTGATCCAGCTTCAGAAGTTTGCTGAAACCGGCGGGAACTCACAGGTGCAATTGGCAAAACTGGATCGAATGAAGCAATATTCCGAAGCCCTGAGTTGCCGAAGAAAGATCCTGCTAAGCTATTTTGGTGAATTGATCACCGAAGATTGCGGGAATTGTGACGTGTGTAAGAATCCGCCGGAATTCTTTGACGGTACCATCACGGCTCAAAAGGCTTTGTCAACCATTTTCAGACTAAAAGAACAGGAGCCAATTTCAATGGTTATAGACGTTTTACGGGGTGCACATAATTCAAATGTACTGGAAAAAGGCTACCAGCAACTCAGTACTTTTGGGATCGCAAAAGATATTTCCTGGAGGGATTGGCAGCAATACCTTATTCAGCTTATTAATTTAGGTTATGTGGAAATTGCGTTTCACGACCAAAATAAACTCAGGCTTACAAGTCTTGCTAAAAAGGTGCTTTTTGAAAAAGAAAAAGTGCGGTTAGCAGATGTAAGTCATGTAGAAATAACAAAAGAACCTCAGGTAGCTGAAAAGAAAGTTGAAAATACCCTTTTCGAAAGACTGAGAAAGTTAAGGCTTGAACTGGCAAACGAAGAAGAACTCCCTGCATACCTTATTTTCAACGACGCGACGCTCAAGGAAATGGAAAAACAACGCCCTATGACCGATGAAGATTTCATGCAAATAAGCGGGGTGGGACGTCAAAAAATGCAAAATTACGGGTATCGCTTTATCAAAGAGATCATTGCTTTTAGTAAGGAAAAACGAGAAAAAAAAGTTCGGAAAAAAAGCAGTACTTATAAAGAAACTTATGAGCTTTACAAGGATGGCTTAAGTGTGGAAGAGATCTCAAAAAAGAGAAAACTGGCTGTCACTACCATTTTTTCACACCTTGCCAAATTATATGATATGGACAAGGACGTAGACCTCCATAACTTTGTAACTAAGAAAGAACTTAAAGCTGTCAAAAAAGCAAAAGGGGAATTGAAGGATCCTACTCTCAAAGCTTATTATGAGCACTTTGAGGAATCAATAGATTACTGGACCATTAGACTCGCTCTTGCAATTATTGCTAAGGAAGGTTAATTAGAATCAGGAAAAATCTACGCTATTCAGAATTAGGCCACTCCCGGGTGCGATATAACTCATGGGCATATCTACATCGGCTTGCAGGCTTTTTTGAATGTCCTCCAAACTCAGGTCTCCTCTTCCCAGCATAACAAGGGTTCCCATGATCAATCGAATCTGATTACGAAGGAAACCTGGTCCCTGTATTCGTAACAAGAATGTTTTTTCCGGAAAAAAACTTGCGGTTATTTCAGAATTGGGTTCAATTCGGCAAAAAGAAACTTCTCTTTCCAGGATGGTATGTTCTGTAGGCCTCGTGCAGTAATTCCTGAAATTATGAGTGCCGTCAAAAAGCTTTGCGCCTTCCATCATGAGATCGATATCCAGATGATCTAAAAACGTTGCCAGTAAAGGAGCTGCAAACGGGTGGCTTTTTCTTCCGAAGGCAAACAAGTATAAATATTCTTTTTGTTTGGGATTTTGGATAATATTGAATTTTGCATCTACTTCTTTAATACTTAGCGCCCTTATATCTTGCGGAAGGTTGGCGTTGAACAGTACTAAAAAATCGGCCATGTTTTCTAAAGGATCATGGTCAATAAAAAGTTCAAAAGCGGCTTGATGTGCAGATACCATGGCATCTGTCCTGCTGGCTCCCAAAATTTTGAACTTTGTTTCTTTTAAAACGAATTTCAGGGTTTTCTTGACCAGACCTTCCACCGTTTTAAGCCCGGGTTGTATTTGCCAGCCATGCAAACGGTAACCCAGATACTGGATTTCTAGAAGGTAATAATAGCGTTGTGATTTCAAAATTTTTATCCCTTTCTTACAAATGTAATTATTTCAAAGACCTATACTTGCTAACCTCTTTAACTTTTAGTTAGAAAATTTTGCCTTTGGGTTTTGTATATTCACTATAAACCAAACCAAAAACCAAATGGCATCCGGAAAGAAAATCCTTCAATTTTCAGCACTTTCCATTCTCTTACTTTATTTCACATTTTCTGGTCTTATCAAGGCTAAGCCTTTTTTAGCTCCTTTAAGTATAGCCATTATTTTGGCGTTACTAGTTTACCCTCTCAGCAGATTAATGGAAAGATCTTTTATGAATAGGGCTACGGCATCGCTAATAAATACGATCTTAATATTCTTAATTTCTATCGGGTTTTTTGCCCTCTTGTCAATGCAGGTAAAGAACCTGGCAGATGATTGGCCAAAGATCAAGGAGACCATGAAACCCAAGATCGAACAGTTGGAACAATTTGTACTGGACCGAACGCCTCTTAATACTTCAGATCTCAAAGACTCCTCAGGCAACACCTCCTTTCCATATATCGGCATTGGTTCCAATCCCCGGAAAAAGGCAGCAGGTTTGATCAATTCGGTAATGAGTTTCTTCGGAACTTACCTCCTAACCTTTGTATATATCTTTTTTACGCTCAATTACCGGAAACACTTTAAACGTTTTCTTCTCAAACTTTTCCCTGATGACCGAAGGCAAAAAATTGAAGATGTAATCACCAACTCAGCCAACGTCACTCAACAGTACCTTCTAGGTAAATTAATCCTTATTGCTTTTTTGACTGTGTTCTACTCCATTGGATTGGGCCTATCTGGGGTTAGTAATTTCATCCTGGTAAGTGTATTGGCGGCTGTTTTCAGTATTATTCCTTATGTAGGAAATGTAATTGGCTTTGGTATGGCAATGGTCTTTGGCTATCTCACATCAGGTGATCCAATGGTATTGGTTGGAATTTCACTTACCTTTTTTATTGGTCAGTTCATTGAAAGTTATATTATGAATCCTTATGTGGTGGGAGATAAAGTTGATCTGCATCCTTTTGCTGTTATCGTCTCTGTGATCGTTGGAAATCTGGTTTGGGGTATAATCGGAATGATCCTCGCCATTCCTATCCTGGCGATCATAAATGTCATTTTTCAAAATGTGGAACCCCTCCAGCCTTTTGGGTATCTTCTGAGTAAAGAAAATAAATCGGATGGAAAATAAAGTCTTATTCCAATTTGCCGGATTCCTGAACACACGGCAGATCTGGAAGGAAAATAAGTTTCCTTATCAACCATATCATCTGAAGCAAGCACCTATTTCAAAATTACCCAGGACATTGGAATTTTCTCCCTCCATGGTCTTAGGAAAAAGGATGGAACTCTTCTTCCAATATTATGTAACCCACTTTTCTCATGAAGAGGTACTTGCTCATAATGAACAAGTCATTTTTGAAAAGAAAACCTTGGGTGAACTTGACTTTATTCTGAAAAATTCAATTTCCGGAGAAATTTCACACGTGGAATTGGTCTATAAATTCTATTTGTTTGATCCTGAAATACGGGGAGACCGAGCCTGCTGGATAGGCCCTAACCGAAGGGATAGTTTCCCTGAAAAATTAAAGAGGCTACAGAATAACCAATTCCCATTATTACACCAAAAGGAAACCTTGCCTCTTCTCGACCGGTTAAAAATTGATCCCTCAGAAGTGACCCAAAAAATATGTTTTAAGGCCAATTTATTCCTTCCGAAAAATTGGGATGAAAAAATGAATTTTTCAGAAATAAACCCAGATGCGGTATCCGGCTTTTGGATAAAGGCGTCAGAATTCACAAAAGTGGATTACGGAAATGCTCTTTTTCACTCCCCTAAAAAACCTGACTGGCCCATAGATCCAAGACACAATCAGGTATGGGAAAGCTTTGAAGAAGTCCTTCCTAAAATTTCGGGGCTACTATCCAGAGAGCAGTCGCCTTTAGTCTGGATGAAAAAAGGAGATGATTTATATGAAAGATTTTTTATAGTCTGGTGGTAAATTTTTTAATTCCTCCTATTAAGAAAAATTAACTGGGAGCTTCTTACTAATTAAGGAAAAATTATGAGTTGACAGAAGTAATTACTTTTGCAAAACACCTCAATTACAGTAACTTAACAATTGAAATAACCAAGCATATCTGAGTCTGCGATATGCTTCTTAAAATCAAACAATCATGCCTATATTGACAAAAAATCAATTTGAAAATTTAGCCAAATTTGACAACAACCCATGTATTTCAATTTTTATCCCTACCCAAAGAATAGGAAAGGATGTGCTGGAGGAAAAAGACAGAATCCAATTAAAAAGCCAATGGAAAAAGGTAAATGAGAAACTTAAAAATTTCGGATTACCACAGGATAAGATCAATAGCATTGCAAAACCTCTGGATGATCTTTTAAATGACAGTGATTTTTGGCGTCATCAGTCAGATGGGCTTGCGATCTTTATGGCAGATGGTTTCTTTGAAAAATTCACCTTACCTGTTAATTTTGAAGCTTTTACTTATGTGTCAGACCATTTCTATCTTAAACCATTGATTCCAATGTTCTCTGGGAATACCCGCTTTTATGTATTGGCATTACAGTTGGACAGAGTTCAATTGTACGAAGGAAATCTCTACAGTATTGGCGAAGTAGCCGTAAATGACCTTACCCCTTCCCGACTGGAAGACCGGGTTGGTTATGATTATGAAGAAAAGGCATTGCAATTTAAAAGTCAAAATCCTGCCACCGGTGATACTATTATGCATGGTCAGGGAGCAGCGGAAAGGGATCGGAAAAATGAGATCTTAAGGTTCTTTAGAGCGGTTGATGAGGGGTTAAGAGAAGTATTACACAATGAAAAAGTACCTTTAGTAATAGCTTGCCAGGATAGTTTCTTCCCAATTTATCAGGAAGCGAACACTTATAAAAATCTATATGACAAATCGGTACCGGGGAATCCTTCAGATTATGAAAATATGCTGGCCCTACACGCGGCAACTCTTGATGTTTTAGATCCGCACTTTAACAAGGAGAAGGAAAATAAAATGAATCAATTCAGGGAGTTAAAACCCGGAAGAACGTCTACGGCTGTTTCCGAGATCATTCCGGCGATCTTTGAAGGGAAAGTAGATACCCTCTTCCTGGAAAACAGGGAAGATATTTGGGGAAATTACAATGAAAATATGGCTAGTGTAGATATTCATGAAGAACCAAATTCTACCAACATGTCACTAATGAACCTCGCTGCTATCAAGGTAATTGAGCAGGGAGGAAAAGTTTATCTAATGGAAAATGAATTCATGCCTGCACAGGATTCAAAAATGAATGCCGTATTCAGGTATTAATGGGTTTTACTAATAAAAAACCTCTGCAAACTTGCAGAGGTTTTTATGTTAAGTATAATGGGCAACTTTTCCAATTACATCTTTATAGAACTCTTTGATTCTTTTAAAATCACCTTCTTTGTCTTCTGTCAGGTAAAGCGGTTCTGAAACCTTCACTCTTTTATTTCCAAAATCGAAAGCGATCATTATTAAAGGAACATTCGCTGACCTCGCAATGTAGTAGAATCCTGTTTTCCAGTCTTTTACTTTTTTCCTGGTGCCTTCAGGAGATAGTGCCAGCCTGAACTCTTTTTTCTTATGAAATATTTCAGCAATGGCCTCCACTTTGTTTTGACCGGGAGTACGGTCAAGCGGTGTACCTCCCATCCATCTAAAATACCAGCCAAAAGGAGGCTTGAATAACTCCTTTTTTGCCAGGAATTTTATCTCCACATTCCAAATACGTCTAACTAACAATCCAATGTAGAAATCATGCCAGCTGGTATGCGGCACAACGATCATTACACATTTCTTTACTCCCTGGGGCAAGGAACCTTCCATTTCCCATCCCATTATCCTGAAATATATTAACCTAGCTAGCCAATTCACTCTCCCTGTTGCTCTTCGTTATTTCTCCACCTCGTCTTTTTCTCTCCTCATATAATAAGGCAAGCTCACGCCCGGTTTGTCCTTTTACCGAGGTGTTTTCCTCTGCCCTTCTTATCAGGTAAGGAACTACTTCCCTTACTGGTCCAAAAGGCACTAATTTGGCAACGTTATATCCTTCTTCAGCAAGGTTGTAACTTATATGCTCACTCATTCCGAAGAGCTGTGAGAACCAGACTCTATCATCATCTTTAGCAATACCTTTATCTTCCATGACCTGCAAAGCAAGATAATTACTTACCTCATTATGGGTTCCTATGAATACCGAGATCTCATCAATATGTGCAAGGCAATAGGTCAAAGCCCCGTTAAAGTTCACATCTGTAGCTTCCTTATTTTCACAAATAGGAGATAAATACCCCATTTTTGCAGCTCTCTCGTTTTCCTTTTCCAGATAAGCTCCTCTCACGATCTTTGCTCCCACAATAAAGCCCTGATCAATGGCACGGCTGTGAAGATCCTTTAAATACTGAAGTCTGTCCCAACGGTAACATTGAAGGGTATTATAAATGATAGCACGTTCGCGGTTATACTTGAACATCATTTCCTCCATGAGAACATCGGCGGCATCCTGCATCCAGCTCTCCTCAGCATCGGCCAGTAGTCTTACATTCGCATTATACGCAGCGTCACAGATCTTGTTTACCCTATTTTTGATCCTCTGCCATTCCTCCTCTTCTTCCAGGGAAAGATTGGCATTCGCAGAAACTTTCTGCCAGATCTCAAATCTTCCAATAGCTGTAGGCTTAAAAACCGCAAATGGTATTGCCTCTTTATCCTCAATGAAATGTACAATATTCGTCTTTCTTTCAATAGCCTTTTCAAATTCACTCTCCTTCTCTTTTCCTTCCACGGAATAATCCAGAATGCTATGAAGATGTTTTGAATACATTTTTTGAATGACAGGCATACAATCTTTCTCAGTAACCCCTCCACAGAATTGGTTGAAAATCGTCTTTTTTATTAAAGATTCAACGGGTAGATGTAGGGTTAATGCAGCTTTGGTTGCTGCCGTGCCAGCCTTCACTAACAAAGGCCTGTCTATCATCTCGAAAAGGAAGATAGCACGGTTCAATTCTGAATCGGATTTCAGTCTGAAAGCCGTCTCAGTATCGTTAAATATTTTTTTCGTGATCATTAATGTAGATTAAGTATACAAATATACTTATTGGTCAATAAATTATTACGATAATTCTCCTTATTTTCGGCTCTCAAACGCAGTTTTTTGAATACCATCATGACCGAAAATCCACAAGATATACAGGTGTTTTTTAACGAAAAGGGATATACTCGCATTAATACCTTTTTGAAGGAAAAAAACTTCACCAAGATATTCATAATTGTTGACTCTAATACGCACGATTACTGTCTATCCCCCTTTCTTCAAAAACTGGAATCTACTACGAATATTGAAGTGGTAGAGATGGAACCGGGAGAGGAAAACAAAACAATTGAGACTTGTAACGGGATCTGGAATGCCCTTTCTGAATTAGGGGGAGACAGAAAGAGCCTTGTCATTAACCTGGGAGGCGGCGTAGTCACCGACCTTGGCGGTTTTGTGGCAGCTACTTTCAAACGCGGTATTTCATGTATACACGTGCCTACTACCCTTTTGGCGATGGTAGACGCTGCTGTGGGTGGAAAAAATGGGGTGAACCTGGATGCCTTAAAAAATCAGATTGGAGTTATTCGCCCACCCGAAATGATAGTAACAGATACTTCCTTTTTACAAACCCTCCCACCTGCCGAAATGCGCAGCGGATTAGCAGAAATGCTGAAACATGGGCTTATTAGTGATGAAAACTACTGGAAAAAACTCTGTAACCTGCAAGACCTGGATTTAACCGATCTTGACCAATTGATCCTGGAATCGATTGAAATAAAAGAAGATATTGTAATAAAGGATCCCAATGAGCAGGGGCTTAGAAAAAGTCTAAATTTTGGACATACTCTGGGCCATGCAATCGAATCTTATTTTCTGGAAGAACCTACAAAACCAAAATTACTTCATGGTGAAGCGGTTGCCATTGGAATGGTGCTCGCAGCATATCTTTCGGCCAAGACTGAAAATTTTTCCGAAGAAATTCTACACGAGATCAAAAAAGTGATAACCTCCATTTATGGCAAGGTAGAAATCACCCTTGCAGACCAGGAAAAGATTTTAGAATTCATGAAATTTGATAAAAAAAATGAGGGCGGAAAGATAAATTTTGTTCTTTTGCGACAAATTGGTGAACCGGTTATTGACAGGCAGGTCTCAAACGAACTCATTTTCAATGCGTTTGAGTACTACCTTGATTAACAGCTTGCTACGATTTTAAATTTAAAAAATAGAGATTAAATTTTTTATTTAATTTAACGCCGGCGGAAGAAGGAATTATTATTTTCGCTTAGATGCATGACCAAAGAATTATTTATGAAAAGAATCATTGTTGATTACAAGAAGCTTACTCCCGAAATTTTAAGCCTGTTAGTTGAGAAGTATCCTGACGGATATGATGATGACCAGATCATTTCATTTAAAAATGCTAAAAATGAAACGGTTGAAGCTGTGGAAGTGAGAACAGAGGATAGTATTTATCTTGTAAAGGTTAGTACAAGGCTTGAAAATACTATGGCTAATTATGACGAAGAAGATTATGACGATTCAGACTTCAATGAACCCATTGTAGACCTTCCGGAGAAGGCCGACGAAGAAACAGATGAAGAAGAGGAAGACTAAAGGTCTTTTCCCTATGATATAAAAAAAGGAACCTTCAAAAAGGTTCCTTTTTTTATGCTTTCCATAAAATATCAATTAAGCATGTTGATCTTCATGTTTTCCCTCCTTGATCTCTTCTATCAACTTGGAGTTAAAAGCCGGCAAGTCATCAGGATTTCTACTGGTAACGAAACCTTCATCAACAACCACTTCTTCATCTACCCAGTTGGCACCGGCATTAATTAGGTCATCTTTAATAGAATTATAAGATGTCATTTTTCTTCCTTTTACCACTCCTGCGCTTATAAGGGTCCACGGTCCGTGGCATATTGCGGCTACGGGTTTTTTCTGTTCAAAGAACTCCCGCACAAACTGCAAAGCTTCCTTATTGGTTCTTAAATTATCCGGATTTATAACTCCCCCGGGAAGCATAAGTGCATTATAATCTTTTGAGGAGACCTCAGATAATTTTTTGTCAACTGTATATTCCTTAGACCAATCTGTTTTGTCCCAAGCTTTTATTTTACCTCCTTTAGGGCTTATTATATGAACTTCAAACCCTTCTTTTTCCATCGCATCTTTAGGAGATGTAAGTTCAACTTCCTCAAAACCATCGGTCGCCAAAATAGCTACTTTCTTATTCATTGTTCTCTTATTTTTGTGGTTAAACATTCAATAATAAGATAGGAACCACCTCCTACATTCTCTATTAAAGAGCTGGTAATTTTTGCTGCTATAGAGTTAAAGCTTTATAAACTGAAACGGGAATTTATTTGGAAGATTTTGAGGAATCACTTTCATCTTCCTCGGAATAAGATTGCAGAGTGTCCAACAGGCGTTTTTCATCAATTAACTGACCTTTCTTTCTCTCCAATAGTTCCAATTCTCGGTAGATGGCGGGTTCTGCATACTCGTTAGGTTCCACCCTATCTTTTTTGTGCAAAGCATACTGAACGGTGAATTCGGCACCAAAAAATACGATGAGACAGGTGTAATAAACCCACAATAAGATTAAAACTACAGAAGACGCTCCCCCATAAACCGATCCCGGGTTACTTTGCCCAAAATAGAATCCGATGATATACTCTGCAAGGAGAAACAAAACTGTGGTGAGCATGGCACCTAAATAAGTGGTCTTCCATCTTAATTTTACGTCAGGTAACCATTTAAAAATGGCTGCGAAAAGAGAGGTTATTATGATAAAAGAGATAAGGAAATTCAAAAGGTCCAGCATGAAGGTTGTAATTACTGGCGCTATCGAGGCCAGATAATCATTAAGAGCAGCCAGTATAGCTGAAATAACCAGTGAAATGAGCATTAAAAGCCCTAGTACAAAAACCATCCCCAGGGATATTATCCTGTTGATAATGATCCTTTTAACCGTATTTCTTTTGGCTGCCACATTCCAAATGTTGTTCATGGCTGCTTTAAGTTGAAAAAATACACCGGTAGCACCAAAGATCAAAAAAGCAAATCCAAATATTAGGGCGAGAGTTGAACTGTCATTCAGCGCGGCATTCGCAATCATACCTTCAATTGCCCTGGCAGATTCTACTCCAATAAACTCACTTATCTGCGTGGTAATTCTTCCCTGAACGGCCTCCTGTCCAAAAAAGTAACCCGCTACCGAAACGACTATGATTAATAAAGAAGGAAGTGAAAAAAGGGCATAATAAGCGATGGTGGCACTTCTGGCCCAGGGATCATTACGGTTCCAATTAAAATAGGTCTTTTTGATCAGGCTCCAAAAGGAAGTCAGTTTGTGCTTTATCCTCATATCTCTCCTAATGGAAATTCACTATAATGTATAAAAAAACCCCTTAAACACAGCGTTTAAGGGGCCTTTTAATAAGAATTTAATATTGTTACAGATTCTCAAAAATAGAATGCATCAAACGCTTTTTATCATTGATACTTTCTTCTAGGGAAATCATAGTTTCAGTTCTGTACACTCCATCAATATCATCCAGCTTAAAAATTATTTCCTTAGCATGTTGAGTATCTCTCGCACGAATTTTACAGAACACATTGAATTTGCCTGTTGTTACGTGAGCCACAGTTACAAATGGAATTTCATTTATTCTTTCCAAAACAAACTTGGTTTGTGATGTGTTTTGCAGAAAGATCCCTACATATGCAATAAATGCGTATCCAAGTTTCTCATAATTCAAGGTTAGGGAAGACCCTAGAATGATCCCTGCCTCTTCCATCTTCTTCACCCTTACATGCACCGTTCCGGCTGATATCATTAATTTTTTAGCAATATCAGTAAAAGGAGTCCTGGTATTATCAATCAACATGTTCAGGATCTGGTGATCTGTTTCATCTAATCTAAACTTTGCCATATCTTTTTATTTTCGGTAATTCTTCATTATTTTCAACGAACTACAAAATTACTACAAAATGGTTGGATTATAAACAATATTTCCGGAATTTATTGAGATATTATTGATAACTGCTCATCATTTAACAAAATCGTAGCGACTATATCGTTTTCGTTAATAAATTTTCCGGTAGGTAATTTTACTTCCTTGTTAGCACAATCAATTTCTCTGTGACCAAACTTGGAAATATTTCCAGATATTTCCTGTACTATGGGTTCAAAATGGATCCTTTTACCTTTAATCTTTTCATTAAACTGAATTGCAATATCTACTACCTTCCCGTCATTTTGAGCATTCCGAAGAATCACATCGTATAAATTCTTCTGGTTTTCCGGGATATTGAAGTACTCTTCTATCTTATGATTTAAATAAGTTCTGTCTCCTATGGACTGGAAACCCTTAAAGATAGCTAGTGCCATATATTTGCGGGTATCCTCCCTTAAATAGTCTTTAAAATGACCTGCTTCAAATAATATTGTAGGAGTATTTAATGACTGAAAGGTGTCTCCCGTGCAATTTATATTGAAAGCATCGTCATATCTTCCAACCTGTTTGGGGATAAAAGATTGCAACACTTCATTCATGGCAGCAATAACTTGCATAGATTCGGTCCTCGACTCTGTTTGGGACCTATCTTTATCCATAGAAGGTGTTAAAAATGAAATGGTAGCGGGTATTTTTGTTTCCCCTGCACTAAAAATTGTCCGTTGATCATGAAGATTAAAACAAAAATTCGGTTGAAAGTCTTCATAACAAGACCTTAGTACCTTACTCTCGACCTCTTTTTGGTCTTGGGCATCACGATTAAGGTCCACTCCGTTTACATTTTCCCTGGTATAACGGGCAGCACCATCAGGGTTCAGCATAGGAATTACCAGAATGGTACATTTTTTCAGAATATTTTGAATCAATTCAGAATCCTCCTTAAAACGAAAAAGATTAAAAAGGTCAAATAAAGCCTTAGTAGTAGTTGATTCATTCCCGTGCATCTGGGACCAGGCCAGAATTTTAATATTTCCTGATCCTAATCGTATAGTTTGTATAGGGATATTTAAAAAAGAGCGACCAATCTCTATAACAGTAAAATTAGATTTCAAATCCTCCAGGGAATTTTGAATTTCTTCAAATGATAAATAACGCCCTGAAATTTCCTGATTTCCGAACGATGGATAATGTTCCAAAAAGTTATTAATGCTGAGTTCTTTTTCCATGTTTACAAAAGTAAATAAATACAATTTCACAATTGTAAACAGGTTAATTACACTTAATTGTTTATGATTGTAAACAAAAGCCATTAATGTTTATGGTTCTAGCGATCTCCGTGCTTGGAATTTATCCATAATCCCTTAAAAAATGATTTAAATTACTCTTTTTTAGGTTTTTATGCACTTTTATGTATAGTAACACTTCAATAATCCACTTGGCTTGCGCATCTGTTTACAACTGTAACTTGTTTTATTGTAAACATTGTTTTACATTTGTAAATAGTTAAACTCTAAACCTCTGTTTACAATGGTAAACACTTCAGAATTCACAGAACGACTCCATAAGATCATGGGATATCATGATCTTTCTGCAGCATCCTTTGCTGATAAAATTGATGTTGGTCGCTCCTCTATTTCCCATCTGCTCTCCGGAAGAAATAAACCGAGTCTGGATTTTGTGATGAAGATCGTAAACGCTTTTCCAGATGTGGAACTCTATTGGCTGTTGAATGGAAAAGGAAGTTTTCCTAAAAAAGAAGAAACAAAACAGGAAGCCATTCCACAAAAAGCTCCTGCCCGATCTCCTCAACCTGACCTTTTTCAGCCTCATGAAGATTCACGACCGGAGAGTGTAAAGGATTTTCCTTTGTCAAACTATAAAAAACCAATCAGCAGAATTGTAATTTTCTACCAGGATGGAACTTTTGAAGCATTTGAAAATTGATTCTGAAGTAAAAATGCCATTTCTTTGCAGTATGCGAAAATTCCTTCTACTTCTACTAGCTGCGTTAAGCATAGTTTCCTGCTATCAGCCCGAAAGAAATTGTGCCGATTTTAAAACCGGTACTTTTGAATTTGAATCTTACCTTAACGGGGAGTTGGTAAAAACCAGGTTTATTAGAAATGATACGATGGAAATAGATTATTTCCGCGGAAACGCAGATACTTCTTCAATTCGCTGGATAAATGAATGTGAATACCTGGTTAAAAATAAAAATCCCAAAAATCGCGCAGAGGAAAAACCAATACACATGAAGATCCTTACCACTAAGAAGAATACGTACACTTTTGAATACGGCCTGGTAGGAGAAACGCAAAAACAGAAAGGTACGGCTGTAAAGGTTGACTGATCTATTTCTTCTTTAAAAGATCATTTTGTTCTTCCATCAACTTATTGATGTTCTCCAGGAGTTGAATGTTCCGTGCTGGTGCAACCTCCTTATTATTGGGATCTTCTGCTTTTCTTCGGAAACGATTCATGACCTTCACCACCAAAAAGATGGTGAAACCAATAACAAGAAAATCTATCAATACCTCAATTAAAAGTCCATAGCCTATGGATATTTCTTCGGTCTTAGAGCTGCCGTCAATTGCCGGGGAAGCTTCGCGCAGAATATATTTTCTATCGGCGTAATTGATGCCCGCAGTCATCATAGATAACGGAGGCATGATTATTTGCTGTACCAGGACAGTGAGGACTTTATTAAAGGCTGTTCCTATAATAATACCTACAGCCATGTCGATCATGTTCCCTTTGATCGCAAATTCCTTAAACTCCTTCAGCAATCCCATTAATCAAAAAGCTTTATTTGGGTCTTATCATCAGGATTGCCCTTTTTCTTTATTTTCCCTTCGGAAAAATCCGGAGATTCATCAGAATCTTCACCGTTAACATCTTCCTCATCTACAACTTCCATTTCTTCGAGAACTGTTTCGGCAGGAGCTTCAAAAGGTTTAGGATCCAATAAATTTATCTGCTTAACCTTTTCCGTAGTAAGCTGATTACCAAGCGCCTTAATCCCCTTTACCGAAATGAATTCTTCAAGTTCAAGAACGTCATTAGGTTTCTGATCTTTTCCTCTTATTTTAGTGTATACTACTTCGGCTACCGGTAAATAATCTGTAGAAACGATCTCGAGGTACGACTTAGGATGATCCCCTATGAAATTTTCCTCTTTCTCCTCATTTTCAATCAGGAATCGTTTTACGTAGAATTTTTCTTTTTCAGCTTCCCAGTAGATCGCGGAAATTGGTTTATTTGGAACCCATTTTTCGAGAACCACAATATTCTCATCAAATCGAGTGGTTAGTTCCGGTTTAATGGTTTTTGCAACTCCATTCTGTGTAATGATCAACAACCTGTCTTCGCCTTTAAATTCTCCCAGCAATTCACCACGGTCATCGACGTTCAATCTCTTCACGGTTTCGTCGAACCAAATTCTACGAGGTTTCAGGGTTGATACCCCTTCCTCCTTCAGTTCAATTTTTTTCACCGGATATTTTGTCACGATGTTTCCTTTTACTGCACGGCCTTTAATAGCCATATCAGCAAAATCTACTTCGAATTTCAATTTTTTGATGCTTCCCACCTGTCTAAGGTAAACCATCACCACTTCTGCTTCCCCATTTGGATTTGCGGTGAAATACAGGATCTCAGATCCTTTTTTGCCTTGAGTTAAATCATATTCCCGATCCCGGGTTACCGAAGTGACAGCAAATCTCTTGATGTAAGAAGATCCACCTTTTCCATCCTTGTAGATAAGGTTGTAGATGGTCCTCTTGTCTTTTTTCTTGAAAATCGCAACGTGAATGATGTCTTTGCCAATAAAGGTTTTAGAATCCACCTTGGTCACCATCATCTTACCATCCTTGGTAAAGCAGATGACATCGTCTATATCTGAACAGTCAGTTACATATTCATCGCGCTTCAAAGATGTTCCTACGAAACCTTCTTTTCGGTTCACGTAAAGTTTTGTATTTCGAATTACAACTTTTGTCGCTTCAATATCTTCGAAAATTCGAAGTTCTGTTTTTCTTTCTTTACCTTTTCCGTAGTCTTTCTTAAGTCTGTTGAAATAAGCGATAGCATACTCAATAAGGTTATCCAGATGATGTTTTATTTGAGCGATCTCATCTTCCAGAGCCTCAATTTTTTGCTGTGCCTTATCTATATCGAACTTTGAGATACGCTTGATACGGATCTCGGTCAATCTCACAATATCTTCTTCGGTCACCGCTCGCTTCAAGTGTGTGATATGCGGTTTTAATCCGGCATCGATCGCCTTGATCACACCTTCCCAGGTCTCCTCTTCTTCAATGTCGCGATAGATCCTCTTCTCAATGAAGATCCTTTCCAGTGACGCGAAATGCCATTGCTCCTGAAATTCATCCAGTTTTATCTCCAGGTCACTCTTCAAAAGTGCCACCGTATGATCTGTAGAGCGTCGTAAAATTTCAGAAACTCCTAAAAATGCAGGCTTATTGTCGATGATCACACAACTAAGCGGAGAAATTGAGACCTCACAATTGGTGAAGGCGTAAAGGGCATCAATGGTTTTATCCGGCGAAATATTATTCGGTAAATGGATAAGGATCTCTACTTCACTGGAGGTATTGTCCTCAATTTTTTTGACCTTTATCTTTCCTTTTTCGTTGGCTTTAAGGATAGAATCAATTAAAGTAGAAGTGTTAGTGCTAAAAGGTATCTCCTTTATAACCAGTGTGTTTTTATCTAACTGAGATATCTTTGCGCGCACCCTTACACGACCTCCTCTTAGTCCGTCATTATAGTTTGTGACATCAGCGATCCCTCCTGTTGCAAAGTCTGGAAAAATTTGAAATCTCTTTCCTTTAAGGTGTTTTACACTGGCGTCTATGAGCTCAATAAAGTTATGGGGCAGGATCTTGGTACTTAGTCCTACGGCGATCCCTTCAGCTCCTTGAGCAAGCAAAAGCGGAAACATTACCGGAAGGTTTACCGGTTCTTTTTTTCTTCCGTCGTAAGAAAGCTGCCATTCGGTGATCTTGGGATTATAAACTACATCCAGAGCGAACTTTGACAATCGTGCCTCAATATATCGGGCTGCGGCCGATCCATCTCCGGTAAGTATATTTCCCCAGTTCCCCTGGGTATCGATCAAAAGGTCTTTTTGGCCCACCTGCACCATCGCATCTCCAATACTCGCGTCCCCGTGAGGATGATACTGCATGGTATGACCAACAATGTTCGCAACCTTGTTATAGCGCCCATCATCCAGATCTTTCATGGAATGCATGATACGTCTCTGCACCGGCTTAAAGCCATCCTCGATAGCAGGAACTGCTCTTTCAAGAATTACATATGAAGCATAATCTAAAAACCAGTCTTTATACATACCGGTTACCCGGGTAAGAACTTCCTGCTCTTCCCCTTGCACTTCCGGACTCTGGTCAAATTGTTCCTCTTGAGGATCGTTCTGATTTTCGTTCTCCATTTAAGACTTTGCTTTATTTTTCTCTAACACTTTTGCTAAAGAAGTCTTTAATAACCGGGTCTTATTTCCCGATAATAAAGTAATGTTATATTTATAATGGCGGTAACCTCTATGATTTCTTGAATTGATAAAAATGTGGAGCTGCTTGAAAAAAAAGTAATTCTCCACTCTGAACCCCTGTAATTTAGACTTCGGAATTTCAGTTCGTTGGTCCCGGTATCTCATAAAATTAGAAAGCAGGAGTCCGTTGCTGCGTAAATTGAGGGTTTCCCCGTCACTATCAAATTCGAATGATCTGCCAATTATAAAAATGTACACTCCTAATAGAACAGCGATCACACTTGGGATCAAACTGCTGTAATTAAAAGGAACATCATCATACTTCAATTCAATCGAAGCGAATGTATTGGTGAAAAATACCACCAACACTAAAATATAGACCGAAGGAACTATGCTTGTTTCCTTTTTGTTTTTGAACTTCATCCTACTCTTCGATCAGATCCAGTTCAACCTTAAGATTATCAATAATGAACTCTTGTCGGTCCGGTGTATTTTTTCCCATATAAAAACTCAACAGCTCTTCAATTGACATATCCTTATCCAGCATAACCGGATCCAAGCGGATATCATCACCAATAAAATGCTGGAATTCATCTGGTGAAATCTCACCAAGCCCCTTAAATCGTGTGATCTCAGGTTTTCCGGAAAGTTTGGCTACTGCCTCTTTCCTCTCATACTCACTATAACAGTAAATGGTTTCTTTTTTATTTCTTACCCTGAAAAGTGGCGTCTGAAGAATATATAAGTGATTCTCCTTTATCAACTCCGGAAAGAATTGCAAAAAGAAGGTGATCAATAACAACCTGATGTGCATTCCATCGACATCGGCATCGGTCGCGATCACAATATTATTATACCGAAGGTCTTCCATCGACTCTTCAATATTTAAAGCCGCCTGAAGCAGGTTGAATTCCTCATTCTCGTATACGATCTTCTTTGACATCCCGTAGGAATTCAAAGGCTTCCCTCTTAAACTGAATACCGCCTGAGTATTTACATCGCGGGATTTAGTGATCGATCCACTCGCAGAGTCACCCTCGGTGATAAAAAGGGTGCTTTCAAGATATCTTTCCTTTTTATTATCCCCCAGGTGAATTCGGCAGTCTCTTAATTTTTTATTGTGAAGACTGGCTTTTTTCGCACGATCCTTTGCCAGTTTTCTAATTCCAGATAATTCCTTTCTCTCACGCTCAGCCTGCAAGATCTTACGCTGAAGTAATTCGGCAGTTTCCTGATTTTTGTGGAGGTAATTATCTAATTGTGTTTTTAAGAAATCGTTGATATAAGTTCTAACCGTCGGAAGGTCTCCCCCCATATCTGTAGACCCCAGTTTGGTCTTGGTCTGACTCTCAAAAACAGGCTCCATTACCTTGATTGAAATGGCTGAAACTACAGATTTTCGAACATCACTCGCTTCGAAATTCTTTCCGTAGAACTCCCTGATGGTCTTCACAAGCGCTTCTCTAAAAGCCGATTGATGCGTTCCACCTTGTGAAGTATTCTGACCATTCACAAAGGAATGGTATTCTTCGCTGTATTGAGATTTACTATGGGTGATCGCCACCTCAATGTCGTTCCCTCTAAGGTGAATAATAGGATACAGCCTGTCATCCTGATGGATGCTGTCTGCAAGAAGGTCTTTTAATCCGTTTTCGGAATAGAACTTCTCGCCATTAAAAACTATTGTAAGCCCCGGATTGAGGTACACATAGTTCTTAAGCATTTTTTCAATGTATTCAGATCTAAACTTATAGTGTTTAAAGATCAGTTCATCTGGAGTGAAAGTAACCTTGGTTCCTCTTCTTCTGGAGGTTTCTTCAAGTTCTTCCTCATTAATCAGATTACCTTGCTCAAATTCTGCAGATTTGGATTTCCCATCCCTGGTAGACTCTACTCTAAAATTGGAAGAAAGCGCGTTAACAGCCTTGGTACCAACCCCGTTCAGACCAACAGATTTCTTAAACGCACGGGTGTCATACTTTCCACCGGTGTTCATTTTAGAAACCACATCAACCACTTTCCCTAAAGGAATCCCACGTCCGTAATCACGAACGATCACTTTTTGGTTTTGAACGGAAATTTCAATGGTTTTACCTGCACCCATGACAAATTCATCGATACAGTTATCAATCACCTCTTTTAATAGAATATAGATCCCATCATCGGCACTGGAGCCGTCACCAAGTTTTCCAATATACATTCCGGGACGCATTCTAATATGCTCCTTCCAGTCCAGCGACCGTATATTGTCCTCGGTATATTTTGTTTCTTCGCTCATAGGTTCTTCCTCCTGTTATGTGGCTAATATAAGATTTCCACCAAAAAGTTGAAACCTTCCGCTCACAAAATAATTAACAAATGTTTCACACAATTGATTTACAGCCTGAAAAAGAGTGTGTAAGAAATACCTTTCAAAAGCTCATTTTCTGAAATTATTATTTTTCAGAAATTTTCAAGAAAAAGATTTCGCTCCTATTATGAGGGCGAAGTATTTAAAAGTGAGAAGTTCGGTTTACACGTTAAACCTGAAGTGCATCACATCACCGTCCTTAACGATGTATTCCTTCCCTTCTACCCGCATTTTCCCGGCTTCTTTCACCTTCGCTTCACTTCCGAATGACACATAATCATCATAGGCGATCACTTCAGCACGGATAAAACCTTTTTCGAAGTCGGTATGTATAACTCCTGCAGCCTGTGGCGCAGTGGAACCAACCGGTATGGTCCAGGCCCTCACCTCTTTTACACCGGCAGTAAAATATGTTTGAAGGTTAAGCAATTTATAGGCTCCTCGAATTAGTTTAGCAGATCCAGGTTCATCTAGACCAATGTCCTGAAGAAACATTTGACGCTCCTCATAATCTTCCAGTTCAGTAATATCAGCTTCTGTTCCTACTGCCAGCACCAGTACTTCGGCGCCTTCGTTCTTCACAGCTTCTTTTACCTTTTCCACATATTCATTTCCGGAAACAGCATCTTCTTCATTTACATTACAAACGTACATTACAGGTTTATCTGTAATGAACTGTAAAGGCTTGATAAATTCTTCTCTTTCAGATTCTGTAAGCTCTACCGCTCTAACTGAGTTTCCAGCTTCAAGTCCGGCTTTCACTTTTAAAAGAGCCGCTTCTTCTTTTTGAGCTTCTTTATTTCCTGTTTTTGCAGCACGTTTTACCTTATCCAGCTTCTTTTCAACCGTTTCTAGGTCCTTCAACTGAAGTTCCATGTCAATGGTCTCTTTATCTCTAACAGGATCAATTGAACCATCAACGTGAACAATATTATCATTTTGAAAACAACGAAGAACGTGCAGGATCGCATCAGTTTCACGAATATTTCCCAGGAATTGGTTACCTAAACCTTCACCCTTGCTGGCACCTTTTACAAGACCGGCAATATCGACGATCTCAACAGTTGCAGGAAGTACTCTTTCAGGATTCACAAGGCTTTCCAGCTTTTCAAGCCTTTTATCGGGTACGTTTACCACTCCAACATTCGGTTCAATGGTACAAAAAGGGAAATTCGCGCTTTGTGCCTTTGCGTTTGACAGACAATTGAACAATGTTGATTTTCCTACGTTTGGTAATCCTACAATTCCGGCTTTCATATAATAGTGTTTGGTGCTGTTTTTTGCGGCTGCAAAGATAAGTATAAGTATCGAGAAATAAATACAGTTGTGCTTCTGAAAAATTTCAGAAGGTTTTTCCCTGATTTCTCATCTTTTAATAAAAATGTAACGAAGCTTTATCAGCTCTTAACAAGAGTATCCCTTAATTTTATAATATTCAAAGATGAGCTAATGAGAACCTTAGTATTATTATTCTCCCTTCTTTTCTGCATGACAGGATTCTCTCAAAAAACAGAGAATAAAGAGAATTCCTCCGAAAACCAAAATAATCATCCCTATTTCAAACTTATTGAACCCACAAAATATAAGTTACATGATCAGCAATTTACTTTTACCCCGGAAGCAGGTCGTATTCACATAAGAACCAATCAGAACTCTGAAAATATTGACTTCGGTGACCTTCGCAAAACTACAGATGACGGCTTATATATAATGACCAGTTCAATCAATGATAATGTTTCTTTTGGACGGTTTGATTCTTTAGGGAATTTTAGAACCCTGCGATATGACAAGGTAAAAGACAGCGTGATCGAGGAAAGGTACATGAAAGACCCTATAATGGCAGATGCAGATTAGGTAGGAAAAAAGAGAGTTAGGGCTGTTTTTTCTTAAAATGTACTCAATATACCCTACACTGTAAAGGCGTTTCAGAGTGATCTGATTCGCCTTTTTTTTTATCTAAGCATTCCTACCCTGAATAAAGTAGGAAATATCACCTTGCCTTCTTGTCCAAAAGCTCTTTGAAGTTCTTCACGTACAAATAATACCGGATTTTCTCCAGTTGCCTTTTCATAATGCTTAACTGCCGACCATGTGTTCAAATATCCAGTAAGGTGCTCAAAAGACCATTTTTCAGAAAGTTGGAATTCCGGCGTTTTAATTTCCCGGAACGGAAATGGAATTCCCTGGTAATTGCCTTCAAGATATTGACGTTCCGCATCCCAATACTCCCCTAAAATATCCCTGTACAAATGGTCAATAATATTTTCTGTTTCCAGATTACATCTGAAAAGTCCATAACCTATCACTGCAATATAACCGGTAGGTTTTAACACTCTTCGCACCTCCTTATAAAAATCCTGAAAATTAAACCAGTGTATAGCTTGTGCTATGGTGATCAGGTCAAAGCATTTCTCCGGGAAATTGGTGCTTTCAGCCGGTTGTTTTGAGTACGTGATATTCGCTTTTTTTATAGCCTGACTGAGCTGTTGTTCACTGATATCTGTCGCATAAACTTCGGTCATGAACTCAGACAATTTTGAAGCTACCTGTCCGTTGCCTGTTCCGCAGTCCCAGGCCCTTTGCTTTTGTGTCGTAAGCCCTTTTAAGTATTGAAAAAGTTCTTCCGGATAGCCGGGCCTGTAAAGAGCATATTTATCAGAGTTCCTGGAGAAGTTATCTTTCATAACCTTCTTAAAATATTAAATTTTGAGATAGTTCTGAATCGGATGAACAAATAAATTTCACAAATAGGCAAGTAACTGATCCTCATCAGCTTTGTTCTAATTAAAATCGTTAAATTAATGGTAGATTTTCTAAAACAATAACCGGCCTCAAAACTCCAGACATGAAAAAAACCAACCTGGAAATATACTTACTGTTACCGTTAAAGAATTTCATTGAGAAACAAACCTCTGTTGGGTTATTGCTCATTTTCTCAGCCATCCTGGCAGTTCTATTTGCCAATTCTCCCTGGAGCCATCAATACCATGAATTCTGGAACCAGCATATTCATATTGGATTTGAAGATTTTTTGATCGAAAAAAGCCTTTTACACTGGATCAATGACGGACTCATGTCCATATTCTTTTTTATGGTGGGACTCGAGCTAAAACGGGAAATCATGCATGGTCACCTTGCAAGTGTAAAAGGAGCCGTACTACCTATCGCAGCCGCAGCCGGCGGGATGATAGTTCCGGCTGCTATTTACTTTATATTTAATTCGGGAACAGACTCTCTTTCCGGGTGGGGAATTCCCATGGCTACCGATATTGCCTTTGCCCTTGGGATCCTGTATTTATTGGGAGACCGGGTTCCCTTACCTTTAAAAGTATTTCTTACCGCGATCGCGATCGTCGATGACATGGGTGCGGTCCTGGTTATCGCCTTCTTTTATACTGCTGAACTCTCTACAGAAAATCTTTTAATTGCGGGATTCTTCCTAATGATCCTGTTAACAGCTAACCAAATGGGGATAAGAAATGTGTGGTTTTATGCCCTTATGGGAATCGGTGGGCTCTGGATGGCCATCTTACTTTCGGGAGTGCATGCTACCATCGCAGCCGTGCTTGCAGCATTCACAATTCCCACTACCAAAAAAATAGACACTCCGGTATTTCTACGGAAAGTTAAGTGGCTCTCAAATGAAGTTAAAAGGAAATCCAAAGCAAAAGCTACCGAAGAGGATATTGTAAAATCAATTGAAAAGTTCACTTCCCTGGCAATTGATGCCACGCCACCACTGCAAAGATTAGAACATGCATTGTATCCTTTAGTAAGTTTTGTGGTCCTGCCACTTTTCGCATTTGCTAATGCAGGCGTTAGAATTGATGTTAGTTCGATCAATGCTGTATTAAATCCGGTAACCATAGGTGTGGTTTTAGGATTGATCCTCGGAAAATTCCTGGGTATTGTACTTATTACAAGATTGATGGTTTCAACTAAATTAAGTGTCCTTCCAACCGGTGTAAAATGGAATCATATTTACGGACTTGGATTTTTGGGAGCCATTGGATTTACTATGTCCTTGTTTATTACGGAACTTGCATTCGACAATGAACTTTATGCCAGCCAGGCAAAAGTGGGTATCTTCCTTGCTTCAATAATAGCAGGATTCATAGGCTTCTTTTATCTCAAAAAGACAACAGATCAAGAAAAATTTGTTCCCAAAAAGACCACAAAAAAAAGCCTGAACTTCAAAAACCTGAATTTCATCAGTAAACAACTTTATCACAGAAATTGAAGGTAACCTAAAAATGGGCGATGGCTGATATTGGTCAGATTTACCGCATTTTTAACCCAAACATCCTGCCTAACTTTTGAAATAACTTTACTTTTGTTCCAGAATTTAAAAACTATGAACAAAGGACTATATATTGCGACTTTAGAGCCCCACAGCGGTAAGTCGCTCATCTCACTTGGACTAATGAGAGCCTTGCTCGGAAAAACCGTAAAAGTAGGTTATTTCAGGCCTATTATTAACGACAAAAAACCGGGCGCAAAGGATAATCATATTGAGACCATTTTAAAATATTTTGATCTGCCTTTAAAATACGAGGATTCATTTGCTTTTACCCGTAGCGAGGTAACCCAGAAACGAAATGAAGGAAAATCGGGAGAGATCCTAGATACTATCATTAGAAAATACAAGAAACTGGAAGAATCATTTGATTTTGTTCTGGTAGAAGGAAGTGATTTTTCAGGCGAAGGAAGCATTTTTGAGTTTGATGAAAATGTAACAATTGCCAAAAACCTGGGGCTGCCTGTGATCATCGTTGCAAGTGGTCGCGGTAAAACTAAAGAAGGTCTTATGGGAAGCCTGCAAATGGCTTACCAGACCTTCAGCAATAAAGATGTTAGAGTGCTGGCAATGGTTAGCAACAAGATCGAACTGGAAAACCTCACTATCGCGACAAACGGGATGCGCGAATTTTTACCGGATGAAGTGGCGGTCTTTGCCATTCCATTGGTGGACTCCCTGGCTAACCCTACTTTAAAGGAGATCGTACAGGTACTTGACGGAAAGATCCTTTTTGGAGAGGAATACCTTGATAACCAATCGGGAAGTTTTAATGTAGGTGCTATGCAGCTAAGAAACTACCTGAAACATTTAAAGAACGAAAGTCTGGTAATCACTCCGGGTGACAGGGCCGATATTATTCTGGGAGCCCTTCAGGCCAATATTTCGAGTAATTACCCGCGTATTTCAGGGATCATACTTACGGGAGGACTTCTTCCGGAAGATTCTATTATTCAATTGATAGAAGGACTTTCTCAGATTGTCCCTATCATTTCTGTAGACGACGGAACTTTTAATGTTACCAATCGCGTTGGTGCCATAAAATCGAATATTTACGCAGACAGTACTCAAAAGATCGAAACTTCGGTGAGTACTTTTGAAAAGTATATTAGTATAGATCCACTTATTGAGAGGTTCGTTAATTTCCAGCCGGCAGGTATCACTCCAAGAATGTTCCAGTACAGCCTTGTGAAACGAGCCCAGCAGGAAAAAAAGCATATTGTCTTACCTGAGGGCACAGACGATCGCATACTTACGGCTGCTGCCAGGTTGCTTGACATGGACCTTGTAGACCTGACGGTGCTTGGGGACGGAGAGGCCATCCTTAAAAGGATCAAGAAACTGGCCTTGCCAATGGATTTTGAAAAACTGAATATCATAAATCCTACTACTTCAGATCAATTCGAAGATTATGTAAAGACCTTCTACGAACTCAGAAAACATAAGAATATCAATATGGATATCGCCAGAGACCTTATGAGCGATGTATCATATTACGGTACTATGATGATCTATAAAGGTCATGCTGACGGAATGGTTTCTGGTGCGGCACATACCACTCAGCATACCATCAGGCCGGCGCTTCAGTTCATCAAGACCAAACCTGGAGTATCAGTAGTTTCTTCGGTGTTCTTCATGTGCCTGGAGGATCGGGTATCTGTTTTCGGAGATTGTGCGATCAACCCGAATCCTACTGCTGAAGAATTGGCTGAGATCTGTATTTCTTCCGCAGAGAGCAGCAAAGCCTTCGGAATTGATCCGAAAATAGCGATGCTCTCCTACTCTTCGGGAAGCTCTGGAAAAGGAGAAGATGTAGACCGCGTAAGAGAAGCTACCGAAATTGTGAAAAAGAAAAGACCTGATCTTAAGATCGAAGGTCCTATTCAGTACGATGCCGCGGTAGATCTTACCGTAGGACAAAGTAAATTACCGGGATCTGAAGTGGCGGGACAGGCAAGCGTTCTGATTTTTCCAGATCTTAATACCGGAAACAATACCTATAAAGCGGTGCAACGTGAGACTGGTGCACTGGCAATTGGCCCTATGTTACAAGGGTTAAACAAGCCGGTTAACGACCTTAGTCGCGGTTGTACTGTAGATGATATATTTAACACTGTAATTCTCACAGCCATACAGGCACAGGGAATCTAAAATTGAATCATGAAGAATATTTTAGTAATAAACTCAGGGAGTTCCTCTTTAAAATTTCAATTAATCAGCATGCCTTCGGAAGAAGTGCTGGCATCAGGTCTGGTAGAACGTATCGGATTGGAGATGGGTAAACTGCACTATAAATCGGCAGGCTACTCTACTTCCGAAGAAATGGAGATCAAAGACCATTCTGTAGCTTTGACCGAAGTGACCAGGCACTTAATGAGCAGCGATTACGGGGTTATCCAGGATCCTGCAGATATACCGGCAATTGGACACCGCGTAGTTCATGGAGGTGATAAATTTTCTGATACCATTATTATCAATGATCAGGTGAAAGCCACCATTAAAGAGCTTTTTTCACTAGCTCCACTTCACAACCCACCAAACCTGAACGGAATTGAGGTCGCAGAAAAGATCTTCCCGAACGCCAAGCAAGTGGGCGTATTTGATACGGCATTTCACCAGAGTATTCCGGAAAGAGCTAACAGATTTGCTATTCCGAACGAATTCTATGATAAACATAAGATCCAGTCCTATGGATTTCATGGTACCAGTCATAAATACGTTTCAGAAAAAGCGAATGAGCTGCTAGGGAAAAAAGAATCAAAATTGATCACGGTTCACCTTGGAAACGGATGCAGCATCACGGCGGTCAAAAATGGGAAAAGCTATGACCATTCTTTAGGCTTTGGACCGGTTAACGGATTGATCATGGGAACCCGAAGCGGAGACATTGACCAGTCTGTGATCTTTTACATGGTTGAACATTTAGGATATTCGGCGCAGGAAGTCAGTGATATTCTACACCACAAAAGTGGAATGCTGGGGCTAACCGGTTACAGTGATTTGCGTGATATTGAAGAGCAGGCTGCCAAAGGAAACCGTGAATGCCAACTGGCATTAGATATGAATGCTTACAGGATCAAGAAGTACATTGGCGCCTATGCGGCAACAATGAACGGCCTGGATGCACTCATTTTTACCGCAGGTATCGGCGAGAACAGTGATGTGATAAGAAAACTGGTTTGTGATAATATGGATTACCTTGGAATTGAATTGAATGACGAAACTAATTCATTACGCTCCAAGGAAAACAGAACGATCAGCAAAGAAAGTTCGAAAGTGAAGGTGATGGTAATTCCTACTAACGAAGAATTGGAAATTGCAAAACAAACCTTTCAAATGCTCTAATAAGCGTTTGAAATAAATATTTAAAAGCGGGAGATCTATATAAATAAATAGGTCTCCCCTTTTTTTACCTTTTCGGCAAAGTGCTCAATAGAATTCTCTTCCAGTTCTCTTAAGAATTTCTTTTTGAATGGTTGTACTGAAAAATGAACCGGACAAGGCTTTTCAGCACTACATTTCTTAAGGCCCAGAACACAATCTTCAAGTCGCTCCACCCCATCAATCGATTTCACAACCTCCAGTAATGGGAGCTGTTTAGCTTCATCAGTCAGAAAAAATCCCCCCTTAGGGCCTTTTGAGGAAGAAACAATGTGCTCCCTTGAAAGGTTCTGTAAAAGTTTAGCTAAAAACGGAGAAGGCAATTTAATGGCCTCAGCGATCTCATTAGCCCTGAGTTTCTTTTCTGCACTTGCATGAACCGCGATATATAAGACCGCGTTAATGGCATATTTACTTGAACTTGATAGCATAGTTGTAAGTTACAGTCGGCAAAAGTAAGTTTTTCCGGATTAAGGAATCACCTATTTCACCAGATTATGATTCCGGTCATATTTATTCAGCCATAAATAAGATTAATTTATCCTTATTCAATCATAAAATATTTTAAGACCTTTTTATCCTTTAATTAGATAAATATCGTAATTTTGTACAACAACATTAATAAGTTTTATCATGAAATTAACATTAAAGATCCTTTCTGCCTTACTAATTCTTATGACCATAGCTTGTGGAGGCAAGGAAGAAAAAGAAAAGGAAACTATTAAACTTTCCGACAATGAGCCGAAGGAAAAAGTAGTCACCGAGCAACCAGCTACGAAGGCTTCAGAAAAAGTTGACTTGGAGAATAAAGGGATTGGTCCTATCACTGACCTTACTCTTCCTTCTACTATCGATCAAACTATGGCAGCCCGCGGACAGGAGATCTTCAAAAATATGTGTACTGCTTGTCACAAAACAGATAAGAAGTTCATTGGGCCTAAAATGGTAGGAGTTACCGAACGACGTACTCCGGAGTGGATCATGAATATGATCTTAAATCCTGAGGTAATGGTCCAAAAAGATCCTCTAGCAAAAGAGCTGTTAATAGAACACAACGGTTCGCCCATGGCAAACCAGAACCTGACTGAAGAAGAGGCTCGTGCTGTACTAGAATATTTCAGAACTCTAAAAGAATAAATTTTATGAAAACTATCACCAACCTCTTACTATCTTTTTCATTGATTGTTCTTGTTTCTGCCTGTAAATCAGACAAAGATCAGCCTTCAGAAACAAGTACAGAAAACACAGAAACCGTTGAGACGTCTAAAGAACAAGGCCAGGCTTTCATCAAAGACGATGAGTCACAACCTACCGTTCTGGACATTGCAATTGGTTCTGAAGATCACACTACACTTGTTGCGGCAGTGCAGGCGGCAGACCTTGAGAATGCATTGGTGAATGCCGGACCTTTAATGGTTTTTGCTCCAACAAATGCAGCTTTTGATGCCCTACCAGAAGGCACTGTAGAAGATCTTTTAAAACCGGAAAACAAGGAAAAACTTGCTTATATCCTTAAGCATCATGTGACCCCCGGGAAATATGATAAGGAGTTTTTGAAAAAGTTTAAAAAACTGGGCCAGGCCAGCAATGAAAATATTGCTGTTACAGTAGAAGGTGATGATGTATATGTTGGCGGAGCTAAGATCTTAGCAAGTGTACCTGCCGGTAACGGGATCGTACATGTTGTTGACAAAGTTATACTTCCAGAAAATTAATCCTCCGATAATAATTTAATAAGAAAAAAATGAAACGATTCATCACTAGTATATTATCGATCGCTCTTATTGCAGGTTCATTTACCAGCTGTAACGATGACGATTCTAAAAAGGGCGACCGTGGAGCCTTATCTTCTTCGGCGGCCGAAAAAGTATATGTAGCTCCAGGAGAACATGACGAATATTATGCGTTCGTTTCGGGAGGTTTCAGTGGCCAGCTAGCCGTATATGGGCTTCCTTCCGGTCGCTTATTCAAAGTTATCCCTGTATTTTCACAAGATGCTGAAAAAGCCTGGGGTTACAATGAGGAAACCAAACCGATGTTAAACACTTCTCACGGATTCATTCCTTGGGATGATTCTCACCATCCTGATATTTCTCAAACGGAAGGAAAACTGGACGGTAGATGGGTTTTCATCAATGGTAACAACACTCCTCGTATCGCAAAGATCGACCTTACCACTTTTGAAACTACTGAGATCATAGAAGTTCCTAACAGTGCAGGAAACCACAGTTCTTCTTTCGTAACCGAAAATACTGAGTATGTAGTTGCGGGAACCCGTTTCTCTGTTCCTGTGCCTCAGCGCGATATGCCTATCAACGAGTATAAAGGAAACTTTAAAGGAGCTTTATCATTTATTAGCGTAGATCCCGAAGATGGACGTATGGATATCAAATTCCAGCTTATGATGCCTGGATTTGATTATGATCTTTCTCACCCTGGTCGCGGTAAATCTCACGGATGGTTCTTCTTTACCACATATAATACTGAAGAAGCCAACTCCTTACTTGAGGTGAACGCTTCTCAAAATGACAAGGACTTTATTGCAGCCGTTAACTGGAAAAAGATCGAAGAGTATGTAAACAATGGCGGCGGTAAAAAGATGCCTGCTAACTATGCTCACAACGTATATGATGAAGAAACACATACTGCTACTTCTACCATGAAAAAAGAAGTTCTGGTGGTAGATCCTTCAGAAGTACCTGGAGCGGTTTACTTCCTTCCAACTCCAAAATCTCCTCATGGATGTGATGTAGACCCTTCTGGTGAGTATATTGTTGGTAATGGAAAACTTTCTGCTGATCTTACTATCCATTCATTCACTAAAATGCTGGATGCTATCGAAAACGAAAGATTTGACGGTGAGGCTTACGGAATTCCAATCCTTAAATTCGAAGACGTTCTTGCAGGTACTGTAAAACAAGGTGGTCTTGGACCTCTGCATACTGAATTTGACGGTAAAGGAAACGCTTATACTACTTTCTTCATTTCTTCGGAAGTTGTAAAATGGAAATTAGGAAGCTGGGAAGTTGTTGACCGTAAACCAACATACTACTCTGTAGGTCACCTTATGATCCCTGGAGGAAATTCTAGAGAACCTTTCGGAGATTATGTTCTAGCGATGAACAAGATCACCAAAGACCGTTATTTACCAACGGGACCTGAAGTTACCCAGTCTGCTCAACTGTATGACATTACAGGTGAAAAAATGGAATTATTACTTGATTTCCCTACAGTTGGTGAACCTCACTATGCAGCAGGGATCGCAGCCGATATAGTAAAGGAGAGATCTAAGAAGATCTTTAAGCTGGCAGATAACAAGCATAAATATGCGGCTCTTACAAATGCTGATACCCGTGTTGAACGCGATGGAAATGAAGTTCACATCTACATGTCTATGATCCGCAGCCACTTTACTCCTGATAATATTGAGGGAATAAAAGTTGGAGATAAGGTTTACTTCCACGTGACCAACCACGAGCAGGATTATGATGTGCCGCATGGTATCAGTATGATTGGAGCGAATACTTCCGAATTATTGATCATGCCGGGACAAACTGAAACCTTTGTTTGGGAACCTAAACAAGTTGGGGTGTGGCCATTCTATTGTACAGATTTCTGTTCAGCGCTTCACCAGGAAATGCAAGGATATGTTCGCGTATCTCCGGCAAACTCTGATATTGAGCTTAGCTGGTCTTTGGGTGAATAAGTCCCTACTTAACTGATTTTTTAAGGCGGGGGTGGTTTTTCATACTCCCGCTTTATTTTTAAATACATTTAAAATGAAAAAAGCCGGACTAATAATGATCCTGGGGTCCCTCCTACTTTTAGGCCTCTTTAAATTCCCTTTATGGAATATCATGTTAGGAGCACCTCAGTATCCAGATCCTCTTGGAATGAACATCTATATTTCAGGGATTGAGGGGGTTGAAGAATTCGACATTCAAAATATTGACGGAGTAAACCACTATATAGGGATGCAAAAGATCCCTAAGGCTGACGAGATGTGGGAATTTGAAGTTTTCCCGATGGTTATTGGCGGAATGGCTGCTTTAGGAGTTATCATTGGTTTACTGGGCTTTTTCGGAAAAATAAGCCCCAACTGGTTCCTTGGCTGGTTCGTGTTGATGGCCGTACTTGGAATTCTGGGAATGTATGATTTCAACGCCTGGTTAACCGAATATGGAACCAACCTTGACCCGAATGCTATTATGAAAATGACTAACCCAGATGGTACACCAATGACCTATAAACCACCTTTATTTGGTCACGAAAAAATGTTGAATTTTGAAGTAGATTCCTATCCGCATACCGGTGGATATATGCTGTTCGCAGGAATGGCACTTACCCTGCTGGCTTTTGTGGTAGGAAGAACAGAGAGAAAAAAGAATAAGAGATTATTTACCTAGAATATTAGAATGAAAGCCTTTAGTTTCATATTGATCCTCAGCGTTTTATTTATTTCATGTGAGATCGCTCCAAAGCCTATCGAGTACGGAAGCGACAATTGTGAGTATTGCAAAATGACCATCGTTGACCGTCAGCATGCATCACAGATCGTAACAGATAAAGGGAGATCCTACAAATTCGATGCTATAGAATGTATGATACACTATGACAGAGAATACCTCGACCAGCCTGCTGCTATGTATTTAGTAAGCGATTTTAAGATGCCCGGGGAACTCATCGATGCAACTAAAGCCAGTTATCTTATAAGTCCGGAGATATCGAGCCCTATGGGCGCAAATCTCTCCGGATTTAATTCTGAAGCAGCTGCTGAAAAAACAAAAGAAGAATACGGAGGAGAATTATATTCCTGGGATTCGATCAAAGACCATATAAAAAAATAGAAAGATGGAAACTATCAAAGACACCATAAAAGACCAATCATTTAAGCTTTTAAAAGTTCAAAAACTAACAACCGGTTCATCTCCGGAAATCTTCTCCATCTTTTTAGAAAAAGGAGCCGAATTTACAGAGAAAGGTTCTTCCCGGGCAGCCCATATAATTGTACTGGAAGGAATGATCGATCTTTTCATCAATAAAAAGATTCATCATTTGAGCACTCACCAGCATTTTCAATTCGGAAGGGATACCCCCCACTGGATAGAAGCGCTGGAAGACTCCAAATTCCTGATAATCAGATAAATTATCGTTGTTTTTATATACTTATAAAGGAGAGAATTTCTGTTCTCCTGGAACCTTATTGTCAAATATTGGTACAAACTACAGTTTTATATAAATTGTAAACTTTATGGATCGCTTTCTTAAATATATCTTCTTCTCAGTCATTTTGCTTCAGATGTCTCAAATGTGGGGTAAGACTCTGAAGGTTTGTGCAACCTGTGAGCATACCAACATTTCAAAAGCAATTGAAGCAGCGGAAGAATACGATACCATTTTCATTAAGAAAGGAACTTATTACGAATACAATATTGCTGTAACCAAGCCTCTTACGATAATTGGAGAAAAAGGAGCCATTATAGACGGGAAGGATCAGGGAGAGATCATTACAATTCAGGCAGACCATGTCACGTTAAAAGGCATTAAGATCATTAACGTTGGGACCAGTTACACCACAGATTATGCAGCCGTCCGTGTGGTTAAAAGTGCTGATTTTTTGCTGGAAGACCTTACTCTAGAACGACTTTTCTTCGGAATTTATCTCGAAAAATCTAAGAACGGAAAGGTCCTCAATAACCGCATTTTTGGAGATGCAGTGAACGAATATAATTCCGGTAACGGAATCCAGTTGTGGTATTGCCAGGACATAACCGTAACCGGAAATGAGGTGAGGAATGTAAGAGATGGTATCTACCTGGAGTTTTCTGACGGAATTATAATAGAAGACAACAAGAGTATTGACAACCTGCGATATGGTTTGCATTTCATGTTCTCCAATAATGACATTTACCGCAGAAATATTTTCCAGAACAACGGTGCGGGAGTCGCGGTCATGTTCTCCAAGCATATAGAAATGAGAGAAAATATCTTCCGCGAAAACTGGGGAACAGCGGCATTCGGCTTGCTGCTTAAGGAAATAAACGATGCTGAGATCGTCGGAAATGTTTTTAAAAAGAACACCGTCGGGATCAATATTGAAGGTTCAAACAGGATCAATTATGAAAACAACGATTTCAGAAATAATGGCTGGGCAATAAAAGTTCGTGGGGCTTGCTACACCAATATTTTTAAGAACAATAATTTCCTGTACAACTCCTTTGATATTTCCTATAACAGCAAATTGAACGATAACGAATTTTCTAAGAATTTCTGGAGTAATTATACCGGATATGACCTGGACAAGAATGGCATTGGAGATGTTCCTTACCGTCCTGTTAAACTATTCTCCTATATAGTGAACAGGACTCCCGAGACAATTATCCTGCTACGTAGCTTATTTATTGACATCATAGATTTTTCAGAAAAAGTATCACCGGTTTTCACACCCGATAATTTAGTGGATGAAGAACCGAGAATGAAGGCAATCGACCATGATAGAAATTAAGGATTTACATAAACGTTATTCCAAGAACAAAGTTTTAAAAGGAATAACCTTAGAGATCGAAAAAGGGGGGATTTTCGCGGTTCTTGGGCCTAATGGTTCGGGAAAAACGACCCTCATAAAAAGTATTTTAGGAATGGTGATCCCTGATAAAGGAAGCATCAGCCTAAACGGCAAGAACATTAAAGGAGATTGGAAATATCGCAACGAGATAGATTACCTGCCTCAAATAGCCAATTTCCCTAACAACCTTTCGGTCAATGAACTTATAAAAATGATCAAGGATCTGCGTTCTTTTAAAGGCAATGAAGATCAACGCCTCATTGAACTTTTCAAACTACAGCCTTTTCTAAACAAGAAACTAGGAAACCTTTCCGGAGGAACCAAACAAAAGGTAAACCTTGTACTTACCTTCATGTTTGACAGCCCTTTGATCATTCTGGATGAACCAACTACCGGTCTTGATCCAATCTCCCACCTACGGTTGAAGGAACTTATAAAAGCCGAAAAAGCGAAAGGAAAGACCATTTTGATCACCTCCCACATTATGAATTTTGTGGAAGAAATTTCAGATGAGATCGTATTTCTGTTGGAAGGTAAGATCTATTTCAAAGGATCCATCCAGCAACTAAAAACCAAGACCGAACAACCTGATTTTGAACACGCCATAGCCTCAATATTATCTTCTAGTTATGCTTAAAATATTAAAATACAGTTTCTTTGATCTAATGCGTAGCCGCTGGAGCTATGTGTATTTCTTCTTTTACCTGCTGCTGGGGGTCGTTTTATTATTTCTGAATAATGATCTTTCAAAAGCGGTGATCACTCTTATGAATGTGATCATCATCCTGGTACCTCTAATAGGAACCATTTTTGGGGTCATGTATTATTATAACTCAAAAGAGTTTACCGAATTATTGCTGGCACAACCTTTAAAACGCCGCTCTATCTTTTTGGGACAATACCTCGGGGTGGCGGTATCACTCTCTTTAAGCCTCATTATTGGACTTGGAGTTCCCTTCATCTTTTACGGGCTTTTTCAGTCAGCCGCGATCTGGGATTTTTCACTTCTTTTGATTACCGGAACTTTCCTGACTTTCATTTTTAGTGCCCTGGCATTTAATATTGCGTTGTATAACGAGAACAAGATAAAGGGCTTTAGTTATGCCATCTTATTATGGTTGTTTCTGGCTGTGATCTATGACGGATTGTTCCTGATGTCATTAGTGCTTTTTGAGGATTATCCGCTAGATAAATTTTCTCTTATCGCGACTATGTTCAATCCTATTGATCTCTCCCGCATCCTGATCTTATTGAAGCTGGATATTTCGGCATTAATGGGGTATACAGGTGCAGTTTTTCAGAAATTTTTCGGAACAAATCTTGGATTGATCATTTCTTTGAGCGTTTTATCTCTCTGGGTGTTCTTGCCGGTATTTAACCTTAACAGAAAATCTAGAAAAAAAGACTTTTAACCCTTTATTAGTCATTGTTTAACAGCGTCTTACGGTAAATTATCGGAATCCTTTTTTAACTTAAGAAAAAGAAATTCTAACCAGAAAAACCGATTAAGATGAGAAATCAGGAGTTATTAAAAAGTCTTTCAAATTGTATCAATTATTGTAACTGGTGTGCAGATGCCTGCCTGGATGAACCCGATGTAAAGAAAATGGTCAAGTGTATAAGAACAGACAGAGCGTGTTCTTATGTTTGTGCTGCTCTTGCCAACATCATGGAAACCAAATATGACAATATTCAGGGCCTGGTAGACTACTGCAGGCAAATTTGTGAAGACTGCGCTAAGGAATGTGAGCAACATGAAGCAGATCATTGCAAGCAATGCGCGAAGGCATGTCGAGAATGTGCTGAGGCCTGCAAAAATTACGCGGCTTAAATAAAAATAAAAGGAGGCAAAAGCCTCCTTTTTTATGTCTTCTTTTCTTCGGCCCGGCCATAAACCATGTTTAAATGATGTAAAGCCTTGATCTGTTTGTCATCGGGTAATTCTGATTTTCTGAGTCTCCACGTCCAGTTACCTTCCATACTTCCGGGAACGTTCATGATCGCCTCTCCTCCCAGCCCAATAATATCCTGCATGGGAATTATAGCCAGGCTCGCGACCGATCCTAATGCCATTCTATGAAAAACCTTATGAATGTTCTTATCTGAGACGAAGATCCCGGTATATTCTTTAACATGTAGTTTCACTTCTTTTCCGGTGGTTTTAAACCAGCCTCTGGTGGTATTGTTATCATGCGTTCCAGTATAGACCACGTTATTAGGCAAATGATTGAAAGGCAAATAGGGATTCTCTGAATAATGATCTCCAAAAGCAAACTGCAGGACTTTCATTTTTGGGAACTCAAACTTGTCCAGCAAGTCATAAACCGGCTGATCCAGGGAACCAAGATCTTCAGCAATAAAAGGCATTTCAGGAAACTCTTTTCTCAATACCCTGAACAGGTCAGTTCCCGGAGTGTTTACCCATTTCCCTTTAATCGCTGTTTTCTCGCTTGCCCGGACTTCCCAATAAGCTGAAAATGCTCTGAAATGATCAAACCGCACTACATCGAACAACAACAAATTTTGCCTGAGCCTGGCAACCCACCATTCAAAATCATTGCTTTTTAAATGCTTCCAGTTATAGACAGGCGTGCCCCAAAGCTGTCCGGTTTTACTGAACAGGTCAGGCGGAACACCCGAAACATGGGTTGGGTTTTTATCTTCATCCAGCTTGAAAAGATCCGGATTTACCCAGCAATCGGCACTGTCATGGTTAATATAGAAGGGTACATCTCCAAAGAATTTGATATTTCTTTTATGTGCCTCGGCCATAAGGTCCTTCCATTGTGAAAAGAACAGGTGTTGAATGAATTTTTCTTTAATGACAGGTTCTTCCAGTTCGGCATGTGCCTTTTTCAGAGCTTTCGGCTCTCTGTCTCTTAATTCATCCGGCCATTCAAGCCAGCTTTTCCCGTCAAATTTATTTCGCAGTGCCAGATATAGACAATAATCATCCAGCCAATAGGCATGTTCCTTTTGAAATTCTTCAAATTTCGGATCTTCCTGCTTTTGTTTTCCGAACTTTTTCCATGCTTTCGCAAAAAGCTTTTCTTTGAAAGGTTCTACTTCGGAAAAATTGACCTTTTCAGGTCTGCTTTTTTTAGGAGCATTAATGTCCTGAGAGTCTATATAACCAGTTTTGACCATGAGATCAGGACTTATTAATAACGGGTTTCCCGCGAATGCAGAATGCGTACTGTAGGGGGAATGATTATAGATCTTATCTGTTGGGTTCAATGGAAGTAATTGCCAGTAGCGATTTCCCGAGGCCTCCAGGAAATCCAAAAAATTATAAGCCTCCGGCCCCAGGTCTCCAATTCCGTAAGGCCCGGGTAAAGAAGTGATGTGCATCAATATTCCGCTACTTCTTTCAATTTTCATCTTCATAGAAGTTGGTTAAAAGGGCCACCGGAAAATCCCCGAAAAGATCTTTCACAGAAAACTCAGCCGGATTATCCCATGTAGCCTGGGTATAAATATTTTTCCAGTTACGTGGATACCATGAAGGAATTGAAAGAACAGGCTCATTTTCAACAGGGGTTTTTAAAGCCAGGTCATCTTTAAAAATGCTTGTGACCATAACAGGTACCACTATCAAATACCATTTCTCCCCTTCCTTTCTTACAAAAGCGACCACTTTATCTTCAAATTTTTCATTTAAAGTTACCGGCAAATACTCTCCTTTTAAGAAAACTTCGCTGAAGTTTCGCCTTTCATCCAGCGCTTTGTGAAGACAGTATAATTTGATCTTTCCTGTGGTGAATTTATTTCGGAGGGAGTTGAGTTCCTGTTTAAGTTTGTCCTTAGGAAGTATCATCAATTCATATAAATATTCCTTTCGCAGCTGAAAGTTCACGGGTCGACGGTTGTCAGGGTCTACATAACTCAGATCCCAAAGTTCTGTTCCCTGGTAAATATCGGGAATACCCGGGGCCGTAAGCTTAATAAGACACTGCCCCAGGGACTTTAATGCTCCGTAACCCATTATTTTTTTCTGAAAAGTCAGGAATAAGTTCAGAAATTCTTTTTCATTCAAAAGATTTGTCACAAAATCAAAAACCTCTTTTTCATAAGACTCATCAGGTTCTGTCCAAGAAGAATGAACTTTAGCTTCCCGTAGTGCTTTTTCAAGGTAGGCATGTGTGCGCTTGATGAACTCTTCCCCAAACTCCATCTTAAAAGGGAAAGACCCAACCAGCATTTGAAAAATAAAATATTCTTCGTTAGCATCGGGAATCCCATTTTTCTTGATCTTATTTGCAACCTTACTCCATTCTTCAGCTTTTTCCAGCCACTCTTCCCCTAGTTCACTCAAAACATTGATCCTCATCCTGGCATCTTCTCCTCGTTTTGTATCATGAGTAGCCGTAGCGTTAATGGATAATGGAAACTCTCTTTTACGTTGTTCCATTTTTTCATGAAAGCCGTCTATCGACAATCCAAAATTCTGGGGAGAGTCCCCTACTTCATTGTGTGAGATCAACCGGTTGAAAATATAAAAACTGGTATCTTCAACCCCTTTTGCCGCCAGCGGACCGGTGAATTGCTGGCAGCGCTGTAGAAAGTAGAACATATTGTCAGTATCTCCCGAGGCTTCACCAAGGAAGATCTCCTTTAATATCTTCAATTCGGTCTTCAGATCTTCGGAATATTTCAAAGCTGTCTCACAAGCAGTTTCGATGAACTTCTTTTGCTTCTTTTTTAAAGGAAATTCCTCCGGATATATCCTGTAAACCGGAAATGCTGCTAAAAAGGCTCCGAGAGCTTCCTTGACCTTCTCAGTACGGTTTTCAGGAGCAAGAAGGCCAAGTTCGTCCAGGAGGCTCCAAAGGTTTGAGAATTCTCCTCCCATTCGTTCCTTGAGAATAAAAAGCTTTTGATTATACACCAACTGCTCATACTCGTTCTGTTCCGGATTTATCCTATCGTAGTAATCTGAAAACATTTTTTCCTTGCTGTGGTCTGTAAATAGCTGATTTACTTCAGCAAGAAACCCATATCCACTGGTTCCCTGAACCGGCCAGTTACGAGGGAGTTTTTCATCCCATTCCAGGATCTTCTCTATAATCAGGTAAAAATCGTAACCCACTAATTCCCGAAGATCTTCAAGATACTTCACAGGGTCAAAAAGGCCGTCAATATGATCTATTCTGAGACCATTTATAAAACCGGCTTCAACTAACTGATGAATGAATTCATGATATTCCTTGAAGACTTTTTCATCTTCCATTCGCAGGCAAATGAGGCCGTTGATGGTAAAGAACCTTCGGTAATTGATCTCCTTTTCGGTCTTTTTCCAGTCTGTAGGTCTAAAGAACTGAAGATCTAAAATTCTTTGCATCTCTTCTTGCGAAGAGTTTATTTTTTTCAAGGTGCTTTGTATGGACGTGTCCAATTCGTGGTCTGCCTGAATATTGATCAAAAAAAGGTTTTTGAGATCGTGCCATTCCTTACCGCCAGCTTCATAACTTCTAAACTCCTCGATCCATTTTTCATTTTCGGTCTTTGAAAGGATCTCAAAATATGTTTCAGCCGATGCAGGATATGAATTGTCATAATATCTGAAACAAAGTCCTGTCTGTGCCAGTTGCAGTTTCAGCTCTTTCTTCTCCCGTACTTCATTCAAAGGGTCTCCTAAGAAAGGAGCCATCAGTTTTTCGCCTTTTTCCCAGTCAATATCAAAAAACTTATAATATTCGGATTTGGGCCCCAATTCAAAAATATCTCTTAACCATTGATTCTCGTTGTCAAAGGCCATGTGATTAGGAACTATATCCTGAAGCCAGCCCATTTTTTTCTTTTCAAGCCATTCACTGATCTTTCTGAAGGTTTCCAGTTTTCCTATCTCGGGATTAAGTGACAAAGGATCGGTTATGTCATAACCATGCGTACTTCCTGTTCTGCTTTTGAAAAATGGAGCTGAATAAATGGTTGAAATTCTGAATTGCTCCAGGTAATCAAGGATCTTTTCGAGATCATCAAACGTGAACTCGGGAGAGAGTTGTACCCGGTATGTAGCCGTTGGGCATTTCATTCTATTACAAGGTTAACTGATTCCTCTAACTGCTTAAAAGCGTTACTCCAATCCTTCGCAGCCTGATCTCCTGCGTCAGCCTCGCTCATCTTTTCTGCTAAATGTTGTTCTTTGATCCCAAAAATGATATTCTGAGCCTCCCATTTTTCTGGATCCAGGGGAGTTTCCTTTATAAGACCCAATAATTGATTAATAGTATGTAACAGTTCCAGATTTTCAGGCTCTTCCTCCAGTTTTTTGACAAGCTCCGTCAGACGTTGATCCATTAAATAATCCAGTGTAACAAGATCAAGATTTGCGTCAATAGCCACAGCCGACTTTAGTTGTTTGTCAAGTTTTCGGAAACTAAGTTCCTTTCTTTTTAATTCAGTCACCAACCGGTTATTCACAGCCATTTCTACTGGCATTTTCAACCTTGCCGGCACTTCCATATTTATTTCCTGAAAAGTCTTCAGCAAAGTATACGTATTGTCATAGAGTTGCTGCATGGCTCCCTCGGCTCCGGTAAGGTTCTTCTCCATCATTAATTTCATGATCTGGTGCTGCTCATCCCTGAACAGGTGCCAGAAGGAGTAATTGTGATTCCCGAAGTGAACATCCATCAGGTTAAAGATCTCATACACATTTCCCTGCTCGAAGAATTGAGCCATTTTGGTGTGCAGCTCCTCAAGAGCTTCTGTCCCCATGTACTTACGAACACCCCCAAACAGGTGATGTTCTCCCAAATGAAGCACAGCATATGAAATATCCACTTTTTCCCAGGTTATATCAGACCGAAACTCAGTACGGCCCACGATCAGTTTTTGTTTACCGGCCTCATAATAATGACTGGATTTGACCGCCGCACTGAAGTTATAGAGAGTAACCTCTTCAGGAAACTCTTCGAAAAGGGAAGAGATCGCGTAATGCGCCCCGATCCTTATCATATCCAGCTCCATAGGTTTAACTATCTGTTCGTAAGCCTTCAATGCGTTGCCATACTTCGGAATATTACTCGGGATCTTCCGAAGCGATTCCACAAAATCGGCTTCATAGTCCAGGCCGCTTACTTCTTCAGCAAGCTGTATGGCACGGGTGGCGTAAAATATATCCTGCATAGATTCAATACCGGTGACCTCGTCAAAGAACCAGCCGCAACTAGTATACATCAACATAGAGTGGTATTGCATTTCCAGGAGTTTGAGAAGTTTCACTTTATTTTCTTCGGAAAGATCTTCGCCAAAATTATCTTTTAGAAATCCTGATACATTATCATTACTGCGGTCCAGTATCACCCTGATATATCCATTCCTAACGTCCCATGGATTAGAGGTGTGATCTTGCATTTGCTGCTCATACAGCGTAATAAGCTTTTCCCTCACCTTGTCAAAAGCCTCTCTTAAAGGTTTACGCCATTTCTGATTCCAGTCGGGGTTTCCACCGGTATTACATCCGCAGTCACTTTTCCAACGCTCCACCCCGTGGTAACAACTCCAGGAGGTATTTTCAATGATCTCTGCCTCAAATGCCGGCGGAAATTTCTCCAGGAATTCCCCATAAACAGTCAGGTTTACATCTTCCTGCTTATCTATAGAGTCCAGACAGTAAGACAGAGCCATTTCCCCCAGGCCGTGATGATGGCCGTAACTTTCCCCGTCTGTCGCGATATGTACGAGTTCCAGATCATCATTGTCTGAGAGGAGATCTTTAAGCCGATTTGCGAAAAGGGCCCCATCATTCAAAAGTCCTTCAAAGGCAACACCCTGAGAAGCAGGACCGTCATAAAAAAAGAGCGCGATCTCCTTACCCGAAGGCAATTTGCAGGCATATGCTTTTTTTGTATCGACCTTTGCATTTGTCGCATCTTTCCATTCTTTGGTTCCCAATTTTCTTACCCTTTTGGCCTGATAAGGTGAAAGTATCGTAAACTTGATCCCATGTTTCGCCAGCATCTCCAGAGATTCTGTATTGGCCGCAGTTTCGCCCAGCCACATTCCTTCCGGGTGACGTCCATATCGAGATTTAAAATCCTCGATCCCCCAGATGACCTGGGTTTCTTTATCCCTCTCGTTTGCCAATGGCATGATCAAGTGATTATAAGCCTGCGCCATAGCCGAACCATGTCCTGAAAAAGCTTCCATACTATCTTTGTCGGCCTGTAAAATAGCTGCATAGGTCTCGGGAGCTTCATTTTCCATCCATGCCAGCAAAGTTGGCCCGATGTTGAAGCTCATCCGGGAATAATTGTTCATGATAGCCTCTATTTTCCCGTGATCATTTAGAATACGGGATGCCGTATTTCTTCGATAACACTCTTCGTTGATCCTGTAATTCCAGTCATGATATGGATACGCAGATTCCTGGATCTCAACTTTGTTCAACCATGGGTTTTCTCTCGGAGGTTGATAAAAATGCCCGTGAATACAAATATATTTATTGCTCATTTTTATGATATTTTGAGGGGGAAATGGGAATTTTACAGGCCTGTAAACCCCTATAAAAGATATATTTAAATCCTCAACATGACAAGGACTTTAGTAAATTTTATAAATAACAAAAGAACTTGCCGGGACAGAACTTGATCGCGAATTAACTTCCTCCTGGCCTCCCCAATTTTTATTAGACGAGGAAATTATTAGTTCTATTTTATCATTTTCGGATTCTTTCAAAGGAATGGTACTCTTTCCAAAGTTATAAAGCGCCTTCAGCTTTCCGTTATTATCTTCGGAAGTAACCTGCAGCCAATTATTCTCTTCGCTGAAATCAACTTTTCGTTCGCCTTCCAAAAATGCCTTAAAATTTCCCTCTTTCCGAAGCCTGATCATTTCTTTATAGAATTCAAAAATGTGTTTTTTAGGATCTTCCTTTTCAAATTCCCAGTTCAATTTGGAACTCTCAAAGGTTTCTGAAGATTGCGGATCTGGGAAACTTCCCTTGGTATGAAAAAAGTATTCAAATTCCCTTTTTCGGCCCTTCTGGACAGCTTTCACCAATTCAGGATCACCGTGACTTACGAAATACTGGAACCTACTGGTCTCGCCAAATTCCTCTCCCATGAAAAGCATAGGCACATAAGGTGAGAAAAGGAGCAAGCCTGCTGCCAGTTTCAATTCTTCAAAGGAGACGAGTTCTGCCAGCCGTTCCCCGAGAAGCCGGTTTCCGACCTGATCATGATTTTGAATACAGGTAACGAATTTTTCCGAAGGAATACCTTTAGGGCTGTTCCCTACTTTTTTCTTCCTAAAAACAGAATAGATACCGTCGTAAATAAACCCCTGTTCAAAAGACTTGGCCAAAAATTCCATTTTTCCGAAGTCTTTATAATATCCTGCGTTTTCCCCGGTAAGTACGGTGTGAACCGCGTGGTGAAAATCATCAACCCATTGTCCTTCGAGACCGTAACCTCCCTTCTTGTAAGAAGTGACCAGGCGGTTATCATTGAGATCACTTTCAGCAATAAGAATATATCGTTTCCCGGTCTTTTGTTCCAGGGAATCAACTTCTAAACTTAATTCCTTTAAAAAATGTTTTGCGCCACGGTCAATGATCTCATGCACGGCATCCAGGCGCAGGCCGTCAAAATGAAATTCCTCCAGCCACATAAGGGCGCTTTGAATAAAGAAACTCCGAACATGGTCTGAATACTCATCATCAAAATTTACCGCGCTGCCCCAGGGCGTATGGTATTTATCAGTGAAATAAGGACCAAACTGTGACAGGTAATTGCCTTCAGGACCAAGGTGGTTATACACTACATCAAGCAGGACCGCGAAACCTCTTTTGTGACAGGTATCGATAAGGGTTTTTAGTCCGTTAATGCCACCGTAGCTATCCTGCACGGCATATGGGTAAACCCCGTCATATCCCCAGTTACGGGAACCGGGGAATTGAGCTATTGGCATTAATTCAATGGTATTTATGCCTAATTCTTCCAGGTGATCCAGTTTTTCAATAATGGCTTCAAAACTTCCTTTTGAAGTAAAGGTTCCTACGTGAAGTTCATAAATAAGCATTTCAGAAAGTTCCCTGCCTTTCCAGGAGTCGTCTGTCCAGTTAAATTCTGAAATGGGAATCTGTGACCAGGAATGCACACCTTCCGGTTGGGATCTGGAAGCAGGATCGGGAAAGGTATCTTCTTCATCAAGCCTGATCCTATAAAGGGATCCCGGAGCTGCTTTATCGGTTTCGGTTTCCCAGTACCCTACCTCATCTTTTTGCAGGTCGAGTAGCTGGTTTTGATCCTTCAGAAGTACCTGGACTGCTTCCGCGAAAGGTGACCAGACCCTGAATCTTATTTTACCGTCTTTAATTTGCTCAGCTCCTACTTTCTTTTCCATAAAATCCTTCCGCATTAATGCAACACCAAATACTCTTTCAAAACTAAGAAGGATAAGACGGAACCTTTAATGTTTAATAGTTTTTTAACTAAGGAATCACAGCTACTTGCCTAAATTTAAGTGATTTAGAAAACCTGAGTCAGAACACATGTCCCTCCCCGCGTCAGGTAAATTAGCAGTTAGATTTATTAAAAAAAGTTACATGAAGCTAGAAGGTCATAAGAGAGTTAGTATTAGAAATGTTTTACCTCAGATAGATTGCGGAAGATATCCTATAAAAAGAATAATCAATGAAGAAATAAAGATCCATGCCGACATTTTTGGTGACGGTCATGACAAGGTAGATGCCATCTTGCTTTTCAGGGAAAAAAAGAAAGGCCGCAAGAGCGTAAACGATTGGCAGGAAAAACATATGGATTTTGAGGGAAATGATCACTGGACCTCAACTATACAATTCGAAAATACCGGCACCTACGAATACACTATCGAAGCATGGGTAGATCATTATGCGACCTGGCAAGAAGGTTTACAAAAAAAGGCAGCTGCCAATCAAAATCTTCGAACCGAATTACTCATAGGGGCCGAATTCATGGAAGATGCACTTACACGAGCTTCGGAAGAAAATAAAAAGAAACTTGAAAACTGGATCGAACTACTCAGGGAAGATGAACAGGAGAGCCTGGCGATTTCAGATGCTCTGAGTGATACGGCGTCGCAAGTCATGTATGAATGTCGGGATCCTAATAAAGCATTTTATTATGACAGGATCCTGGAAGTACGGGTGGAGCGAAAAAGAACTCTCTTCAGTGCCTGGTATGAATTCTTTCCACGATCAGCTTCTCCTGAAAAAGGCCGACACGGAACTTTCAAGGATTGTGAGAACGTATTACCTGAGGTCGCAAAAATGGGATTTGACGTAGTGTATTTACCTCCTATCCATCCCATTGGCATGAGCCATAGAAAGGGTGTGAACAATGCTACCGAAGCTGAAGAAGGAGATCCAGGTTCTCCGTGGGCCATTGGTGGTAAAGAAGGCGGGCATAAGGCCATTCACCCTGAATTGGGAACTATGGACGATTTCAAGAACCTCGTTGAGAAAGCCAAAAGTCACAACATTGAGATCGCTCTGGATTTTGCAATACAATGTTCACCAGATCATCCATATGTAAAAGAACATCCGCAGTGGTTCAAGTGGCGACCAGATGGGACAGTACAATACGCTGAAAATCCTCCGAAAAAATATCAGGATGTCCTACCGGTGAATTTTGAAACTGAGGATTGGGAAAATCTCTGGGATGAATTAAAAAGTATCGTGGAGTTCTGGATCGATAAAGGGGTCAAAATCTTCAGGGTAGATAATCCGCATACCAAGACCTTTCTCTTCTGGGAATGGATGATCAAAGAGATCAATGCGAAGTATGACGGGATCATTTTCCTTGCGGAAGCCTTTACAAGGCCCAGGGTTATGGAGGAACTGGCAAAGATCGGATTTAACCAATCTTATACCTATTTCACCTGGAGGAATACAAAAGAGGAATTCATTGAATACCTTACCCAGCTTACCAAAACTGAAGTCAGAGAGTATTACCGACCTAACTTTTGGCCCAACACCCCCGATATACTTCCCATTTCCCTGGAAAATAAGCACGAGCCTTCATTTTTGATACGCCTGATCCTGGCCGGAACCCTTTCTTCTAATTACGGGATCTACGGTCCTGTTTTCGAATTCGGGCTCAACGAAGCATATCCCGGGAAGGAAGAGTATACGCATTCAGAAAAATACCAGATCTATCATTGGGACTGGCATCGCAACACCAGGATCAAAGAAGCCATTAGTATCCTCAACCGGGTACGGAATGAGAATTCCGCTTTACAAACCACCTGGAATATTGAATTCTGTGATACAGACAATGATAATATCATATGCTACTCTAAAGTGGATCAGGAAGAGACCAACAAGCTGATCATTGTAGTAAGCCTGGATCCTGATCACAGCCAGGCAGGCTGGGTAAAGGTTCCGATTGACCTCCTTAAAATTGGAAATCCCGCATTGTATGAAGTTACCGATCTATTGACCGGAGCATCATATAACTGGAAAAATGAATGGAATTATGTGGAATTGCATCCGCAGAATATCCCGGCGCACATATTAAAACTGGAAACCAAAAAACATTGAGAAAATTAATCCACCATGGTCAAACCAACATATTCAGAAGATCAGGAACACTGGTATAAAGACGCAATAATATATGAACTACACGTAAAAGCCTTTTTTGACAGTGACGGGGATGGCGTGGGCGATTTTGAAGGCCTGCTTCAGAAACTCGATTACCTGGAGGATCTCGGCGTAACTGCAATCTGGCTCCTGCCTTTCTACCCTTCCCCTTTAAGGGACGACGGTTACGATATTGCAGATTATTACACCATCAATCCATCTTACGGAGATCTGGAAATCTTTAAAAAACTTATTAAAGAGGCTCATAAACGTGGACTAAAAATCATTACTGAATTGGTTATCAATCACACTTCAGACCAGCATCCATGGTTTCAGAGAGCCAGAAACGCACCCCCGGGATCTGACGAACGCAATTACTACGTTTGGAGTGATGACCCTAATAAATACAAAGATACCCGGATCATTTTTACAGATACCGAACCTTCGAACTGGACTTGGGATCCGGTGGCAAAACAGTATTTCTGGCACCGATTCTTTTCCCATCAACCCGATCTGAACTTTGATAATCCCCAGGTTCAAAAAGAGGTATTTGACGTTCTGGATTTTTGGTGTGATATGGGTGTTGACGGTTTCAGGTTAGATGCTGTGCCCTACCTTTTCGAACGTGAAGGCACCAATTGTGAAAACCTTCCGGAAACGCATGAGTTTCTAAAGAAATTAAGGGCGCACGTAGATAAATACTATGACAATAAATTACTGCTGGCAGAAGCTAATATGTGGCCGGAAGATTCCGCGGCATATTTCGGGGATGGTGATGAGTGCCATATGAACTACCACTTTCCTATAATGCCCCGCATGTTCATGTCGGTAAAAATGGAAGATAGGTATCCTATCATGGATATTATTGACCAGACACCTGAAATACCTGATTCATGTCAATGGGCCATTTTTCTACGGAACCATGACGAGTTAACCCTGGAAATGGTGACCGATGAGGAAAGGGATTATATGTATAAAGTGTACACCAAAGATCCTCAAGCGAAGATCAATGTGGGAATTAGACATAGGCTGGCACCTCTGCTGGAGAACAATCGCAATAAGATCGAATTATTGAACATCCTCTTATTTTCACTTCCCGGCACCCCGGTGATCTATTACGGAGACGAGATCGGGATGGGAGACAATTTTTATCTGGGTGACCGCGACGGAGTCCGCACTCCTATGCAATGGACAGCCGATCGCAATGCGGGTTTTTCTACAGCAAATCCGCATAAGCTTTATCTGCCGGTGATCATAGACCCGTCTTACAAATATGAGTCGGTCAATGTGGAGACTGAGCAAATGAACTCCTCTTCCCTGCTCTGGTGGATGAAACGTATCATTAGTATGCGTAAAAAATTCAAAGCCTTCGGCCGTGGGGATATTATTTTCCTTTCTCCAAGTAACGCCAAGATCATAGCATATACCCGAACTTATGAAGACGAAGATATCCTGGTGCTGGGCAACCTTTCCAGGTTTCCGCAGGCAGCAGAATTGGATCTTGAGCCATATGAGGGATATGTACCGGTTGAAGTCTTTAGTCACAACAAATTCCCGCAGATCACCGACCATCCTTACCTGTTCACCATGGCACCACATGGATACTATTGGTTCCAGCTTCGGAAGGAAGAAGGCTATGTAGAAAAAACGGAAACTCCGGTATTACAGGTATCCGAATGGGAACAATTATTTATGAATAAGACCAAAGACCGACTGGAAAATTATGTTCTGCCCGGTTATTTAAAAACATGCCGATGGTTTGGCGGAAAATCCAGGGTGATCCAGAATATTTCGATCGTCAACAAAGTAAAGATACCGGTGAAGAATCTTCCGGCAATGCTTATTACCTTTGAGATAAACTACAATGATGGCCTTCCGGAAATATACCAGCTTCCATTAGGTTTCATTTCCCAGAAAAAAGAGGAAGAATACCGGGAAGTCCCCAATAAAGGTATCATTGCCAAACTGGAAGTCGAAGGTAAAGACGGTTACTTGTTTGATGCGGTGTATAGCGAAAGTTTCAGGAATGTACTTTTCAGAAATATTAGAAAAGGTAGACGTCTTAAAAGTGGTAAGGGCAACCTGGTTTTTTATCACGGTGAAAATGAACTGGAGGGCGAACCCAAGATCATTCATTCCAAAATTCTGAATGCCGAACAAAGCAATACGTCACTAATTTTTGAAAACAAATATTTTCTTAAACTCTATCGGAAACTGGATGATACCATTAATCCTGACCTGGAGATCACCCGTTATCTCACTGAAAAAACTGAATACAAGAATTCACCCCGTTTTGTAGGTGCTATTGAATATGAGGCTGAGAAGAAAAATATAATTGTTTTGGGTATGATGCAAGATCTCATTCCTAATCAGGGGGATGCATGGGATTACACAAAAGATGCTTTAAAACGCTTTTTTGAAAGAGTACTTACCAGAAACAAGGAACACGAATTTGAAGATATTGGCAGTGATCTAACTCCCATAAACTTTGAAGACCTTTCGGAAAATATGCAGGACCTGTTGGAAATGATATTTCCGGAAAGGATCTATTTGCTAGGACAACGAACAGCTGAAATGCACAAAGCCCTGGCAGAACACCCAGAAGAAAAAGACTTCGAGCACGAACCGTTTTCGTTGCATTATCAGCGGTCTTTATTTTCTTCCCTTCAGTCACTAACGAGGAATGCTTTCCAGAACCTTCAGAAGAACATGCGAAACCTTCCTGAAGATGTCCAACCCGAAGCCAAAGAAGTCCTCGAAATGAAGACTGATGTACTGAAGTGCTTCAAAAGGGTATTTGACCATAAGATCCCTATTATGAAGATAAGAACACATGGTGATTATCACCTGGGACAGGTCTTATGGACCGGAAAAGATTTCGTGATCATCGACTTTGAGGGAGAACCCGCAAGATCATTCAGTGAAAGACGCTTAAAAAGGTCCCCGTTAAGGGATGTAGCGGGAATGGTTAGATCCTTTCATTATGCCGCCTACAGCATTCTTTTAGATTCAGAATTTCAACAACAAACAAAAGAGGGAGGACTGGACAATTGGGCTGAAACCTGGTATTACCTGATCACCCGAATGTTCCTTAAAGGATACTATGACCACGTAGGTGAAAACAATTTTATTCCGGAGGATGAGGCCGACATAGAGATCTTAATGGAAACCTTTTTACTCGAAAAGGCGATCTATGAACTGAATTATGAACTCAATAACCGCCCTGACTGGGTAATGATCCCCCTTAGAGGAATTAAATCAATCGTAAGCAGATACAATCATGGCTAAGAAGAAAGAAAATAACGATACAGATAAAGGAAATAAAAAGAAGGCAACGTCTCCAATAAAAGGGCGTGTTTCAAATTCTAAAAAAGAAGCCCCGCCAAAATCGGGAGCCGTTAAAGGACCTAAAGGCGTGGGTGAAAAAAAAGCCGCGTCTAAACCTGGTTTAAATCCTTCTAAGGAAATTGATGCTAAAACCACCGATAAAAAAATGACCGGAGATAAGGCTGAATCAGCTACCGAAGAAGTCGAGAAAAAACAAAATGGCGATAGAAAAGTTCCTCGTAAGATGTCCCGCCAAAAACAAGACCCGTCAATTAGTGCCGAGGAAAAAATGAAATTACCCAATACTTCGGTGACCGAGGACCTGAAACAAAATGCCGAATTTCTGGCAAATAAGCTGAAAAGTGAACTACCCGCTGGAGAGGACACCAAAAAGAATATCGAAGATATGGTTAAGGAAATGGTGCCCGAAACCGATGATCTTAAAGAGGCTATTGACAAATTGACCGAGAGTCTTTCCGGGGCTCCCGAAAAAACTAAAGAGCTACTGAGTAAAATAATCCCCGCACAGCACGATATTGAAGAAGCGGCAGAAAGGTTAAGGGCTGCAGGCAGGGAAGCTATTACTTCAAAAGAAGAACAACCCGGGTCAATAGATAAGCCTGTTGAAGCAACTTTAATAACAGATTTTGACGTTCATCTTTTTAAAGAAGGAAAGCACTTTCATCTTTATAAGAAATTCGGTTCTCACCTAATGGAATACATGGGTACCAAGGGCGTATACTTTTCCGTATGGGCTCCGAATGCCCAAATGGTTTCTGTGGTTGGTGATTTCAACAACTGGAACCGCGAAACGCATAAGATGAAATCCAGGTGGGACCATTCAGGGATCTGGGAAGTTTTTATACCTGAAGCGAAAAAAGGAAGTTTATATAAATATTTTATTCGCTCAAATAGTGATTACGAAGCCGAAAAAGGGGATCCGTTCGCATTTTCATGGGAAACTCCGCCTGATACGGCTTCCATGGTCTGGGATCTTGAAAATACCTGGAACGACACCATCTGGATGGAGGATCGAAAAAAGAAAGCAAAAGAGGCTCAGCCATATTCGGTTTATGAAATACACCTTGGTTCCTGGAAACGGGTTCCCGATGACGGCTTTAGATCATTATCCTACAGGGAACTGGCAGAGGATCTCCCCGCCTATTTGAAGGAAATGGGATTTACTCACGTGGAATTCATGCCGGTTATGGAACATCCCTTCTTCGGATCCTGGGGATACCAGATCACAGGATATTTCGCTCCTTCCAGCAGATTCGGGACGCCTCAGGATTTCATGTACCTCATTGACAAGCTTCACCAGGCTGGGATCGGGGTAATCCTGGACTGGGTTCCCTCCCATTTCCCTTCAGACCTTCATGGGATTCACTATTTTGACGGCACTTATCTTTATGAACATGCTGATCCAAAAAAAGGTTTTCACCCTGACTGGCAAAGCTATATTTTCAATTACGGAAGAAATGAGGTGCGCGCATTCTTGATCAGTAACGCCCTTTTCTGGCTGGATATGTTCCATGCCGATGGTTTGCGGGTAGATGCCGTGGCATCCATGCTTTATCTGGATTATTCCAGAAACGAAGGAGAATGGGAGCCAAATGAGTTCGGGGGTAGGGAAAACCTGGAAGCTATCAGTTTTTTGAAGGAATTTAATGAAACAGTTTATAAGGAATTTCCCGATGTGGTGACCATCGCCGAAGAATCAACCGCGTGGCCAATGGTTTCTAAACCCACCTATGTCGGTGGGCTTGGTTTCGGAATGAAATGGATGATGGGCTGGATGCATGACACCCTGGAATACTTCAGTAAAGATCCTATTCACCGGCGTCATCATCAAAATACTATCACTTTCAGTTCTAATTACGCATTTTCAGAAAACTTCATGCTGCCATTATCCCATGACGAAGTTGTATATGGGAAAGGCTCTATTCTAAATAAAATGCCCGGAGACGAATGGAACAAATTTGCTAATTTAAGGACACTTTATGCCTATATGTACGCGCACCCTGGAACCAAGCTTCTATTTATGGGATCTGAATTTGGACAACCTTCAGAATGGAACCATGATTCCAGTCTGGAGTGGCATTTAACCAATGAACCTTTACACAAAAAGGTGCAGGCAGCTTTAAAGGAATTGAACCGCCTATACAAGTCTGAACCCGCACTTTATGAAAAATCATTCTCCAATGAAGGTTTTGAATGGGTAGATTTTAACGATGACGAAAACAGTATTATCAGTTTTCTTCGGAAAGGTAAAGACCCTAAAGAAAATTTGATGGTAGTCTGTAATTTCACTCCTGTTCCCAGGGAAAATTACAGGATAGGTGTTTCCGAAGAAGGGCAATGGAAAGAGATATTTAATAGCGACAGTGAAGAATTTGGTGGCAGTAATGTCAAAAACTCTGATCTTATAGAATCTCAAAATATTCCGGGTCACCACAGAGACCATTCCTTATTACTTACACTTCCGCCAATGGCTGTTATTTTTTTAAAAAGATTATAACAGATTATTGAGAAAATTGCCGGCCAAAAAACGTAATTTAGGAATTCATGAATGATAGAAAAACCATCCTCCAGGACAGCAAATTTTCAGTGCTCGATCTTGTACCGGTTGTTGAGGGAAATACTATTGGTAATTCTTTTAAAAATACAATTGAATTAGCTCAACACTGCGAAGATCTTGACTTTTCCCGTTTTTGGATTTCAGAGCATCATAACACAGGGAGTCTAGCCAGTTCTGCCACGGCAGTACTTATAGGAAATGTCGCCGCCAATACCAGTTCAATAAAAGTGGGGTCGGGAGGAATTATGTTGCCTAACCATTCTCCGCTTACAGTCGCTGAACAATTTGGAACACTGGAAACTCTCTTTCCCGGAAGAATTGATCTGGGGCTGGGAAGGGCTCCGGGAACCGATCATCACACCGCCGGGGCGTTGCGAAGAGGGCACATTGAGACGGTAAAAGATTTTCCACGTGAAATTCAGGAACTCCAACGGTATTTTTCAAAAGAAAATAAAAATGCTCCCGTAAGGGCTATTCCGGGAGAAGGACTCGAAATTCCTATCTATCTTTTGGGATCAAGTACTTTCAGTGCTCAGTTAGCCGCCATGTTAGGATTAAAATATGCATTTGCGAGCCATTTTGCACCTGCCCATCTGCATGAGGCACTTCAGCTTTACCGAGATAAATTTAAAAATGTAGGAGGACAAAAACCTTATAGCATAGCCTGTGTGAATGTAATTGCGGCCGATACTGATGAAGAAGCCGAATTCCTTGCAAGTAGCCAAAAGCAATTTGCTTTGGGAATCATTCGGAATCAGCGAAACCCTATGCCTCCACCTGTAGAAAACATGTCAGGTATTTGGAATCCCGAAGAAGCAGCTGCAATTTCCCAAATGATGCAATACAGCTTTGTGGGTTCACAAGAGAGCATTGAAGAAAAATTAATTGATTTTATTTCAGAAACCGGAGTGGATGAGATCATGGTCGTATCACATATCTATGATCATGAAAAACGCTTAAGGTCTTATGAACTGCTCTCAGAACTTAAAAAACCTGTTAAGGATCCATTTTTTGATTCACAACCTCCCCCACTTAATAAATAAAAATATATGAAAAATGTAAAAGCTTATGCGGCGCATGCTGCTGAAAAAGACCTCGAACCATTTACGATCGACCGCCGAGAGCCGGGTCCTGAAGATGTTGAGATCGAGATATTGTTTTGTGGGATTTGCCATTCAGATATTCACACCGCCCGAAATGAATGGGGAGGTACCACCTATCCGTGCGTTCCGGGACATGAGATCGTAGGAAAAGTTACCCGGGTTGGTGAAAAAGTGAAAAACTTTAAAGAAGGAGATACCGTAGGGGTTGGATGTTTTGTGGATTCATGCGGGCACTGTAAGAGTTGTGAAGAGGATCAGGAACAATATTGTTTAAACGGGTTTACGGCCACCTATAATTCCCCTTCAAGAGTTGAAAAGGAGGTAACAACCTATGGAGGTTATTCCACGCATATTGTAGTCAAGGAAGATTTTGTCCTATCAATTTCAGATAGATTACCGTTAAATGCGGTTGCTCCTTTATTATGTGCAGGAATTACTACTTATTCCCCGTTGCGCTACTGGAATGTCAAAAAAGGAGATAAAGTAGCCGTGGTAGGACTTGGTGGCCTTGGACATATGGCAGTAAAACTGGCGGCTTCTATGGGCGCAGAAGTTTCAATGCTTAGCCGCTCTCCGGAAAAGGCAAAAGATGCCGAAAAACTGGGAGCTCACAATTTTGAACTTACTACCAATCAAGAAAATCTGGAACGAATGGCAGGTTCCTTTGACCTTATTATCAATACCGTCTCTGCCCAACATGATTACAATATGTACCTGAACTTACTAAAAGTAAATGGCGTAATGGTATTATTAGGGGTTCCGCCTGAACCTTCTGAAGTACAGGCTGGTCAATTGATCATGAAAAGAAGAAGCCTGGTAGGGTCTCTTGTAGGCGGAATTAAGGAGACCCAGGAAATGCTGGATTACTGTGCAAAACACGGGATCGTTTCAGATGTTGAAATGATCAACATCGATCAGATCAATGAAGCCTATGAACGCACTCTGAATTCAGATGTAAGATATCGTTTCGTTATTGATATGAAATCATTAAAAAACGGGAAAATTCAATAAATTTATAATCTAACCAAAACCAATAAAATGAAAAGAAAAGCTACTGCCGTTTGGCGCGGAACTTTAAAAGAAGGAAAAGGACACCTTTCAACTCAAAGCGGGGTTCTTGATCAAACCCCCTATAATTTTAGAATGAGATTTGAAGATGAGAAAGGTACCAATCCTGAAGAATTGATCGGGGCTGCCCATTCTGGTTGTTTCACAATGCAATTATCGGCCTACTTAACAGAAAAGGACTATAATCCTGCAGAACTTGAAACCAAAGCTGAGGTTACCCTTGAAGATGGTACCGTGAAGTCTTCTCACCTTACTTTAACTGCAAAAGTTCCGGGAATTGGCAGGGAATTATTCGATGAACTGGTGACAAAAGCCAAAGAAAATTGTCCGATATCTAAATTATTGAAGGCAGATATCTCAGTGGAAACAACCCTGAATAACTAAATCGTATTCCTTTAAGATTTAATGAACAAAGGCGAAAACTGATAAATTTTCGCCTTTGTTTTATATGTCCCTATAAGCTACTTCTCTCTCCTAAGATCTCCTTAATTTCATCTTTTAGAAGAGTTTCCTTTTCTATTAATTTCGATGCTAGAATTTCCAGTTGAGACTTATGGATTGTGAGTATCTCTTTAGCTTGTTCAAAGGCCCTGTCAATAATGGCCTGCACTTCTTCATCTATTATCTCAGCGGTCTTTTCACTATAGGGTTTATTCAAGGATTGACTCATCTTTCCAGTAGAATCATAATAACTCATGTTTCTTAGAGCATCGCTAAGACCGTAATTTATAACCATGCTATATGCATGTTTGGTAGCTTTTTCAAGGTCGTCTACCGCATTGGAGGAAATTTCATCAAAGAAAAGATCTTCGGCCGCTCTTCCTCCAAGCATGCTACACAGGGCATCTGTAAATTCAGATTTTGTGATGATCTGATGTTCTTCCGGGAGATACCAGGAAGCTCCAAGAGATTTTCCCCTGGGAATGATAGTGACCTTCTGAACCGGCTGGGAGTGTTTTAAATACCAGGAAGTAGTAACATGTCCTGCTTCGTGATATGCGATCCTTTTTTTCTCTTCCGGAGTAATGATCTTACTTCTTTTTTCCATTCCTCCTATCACTCTATCTATGGCATCCAAAAAATCCTTTTTCTTTATTGATTTTTGTTCCCGATGGGCAGCGAAAAGAGCCGCTTCATTACAGATATTGGCGATATCTGCCCCTGAAAATCCAGGAGTTTGTGCAGCCAGGTCTTCTACCACCACGTCATTTGCCAGCTTAAGTGGCCTCATATGGACCTTAAAAATAGCTTTACGTTCGGTCAGGTTTGGAAGTTCAAGTTGAATATGCCTGTCAAAGCGACCGGGACGCAGTAAAGCGGGATCAAGTATATCTCCCCTGTTGGTCGCGGCCAATACTATCACCCCTGTATTAGCTCCGAATCCGTCCAATTCGGCCAATAATTGATTAAGAGTGCTGTCACGTTCCTCATTTTCATGAAAAATGGAAGTTCCTCCCCTGGCCCTACCTATGGTGTCAATTTCATCAATAAAGATTATACTTGGCGCCCGGGCTTTTGCTTTTTGAAATAAGTCTCTTACCCTGGCGGCTCCAACTCCCACGAACATTTCTATAAATTCAGAACCGGACAAAGAAAAGAACGGCACCCCGGCTTCCCCGGCAACTGCTTTAGCCAAGAGGGTTTTTCCCGTTCCGGGTGGCCCTAAAAGCAATATCCCTTTTGGTATTTTTGCTCCCAGGTACAAATATTTATCTGGAGCCTTGAGGAAATTCACTAACTCGTATATCTCCTCCTTAGCTTCCTCTAAGCCCGCCACATCCTCAAAGGTAACATCGCTCTCCTGGCCCTGTTCTGTTACCCGGGCTTTTGTTTTACCAAAGTTCGCCAAGGTAGAGCCACCGGGAACTCTGGAAGACATTCTTCTTAACAGGAATAACCAAAATAAAATAAGCAAGCCCAATGGCAGTACCCAGGATAAAATTTGCCCACCCCAATTTTCCCTTGTACTGTAAGTAACATTCAACTGTTCCAGATCAGGAAATTTTTCCTGGGCCTTCTGAAGTTGCTCATAAAAAACCTCTACAGAACCTATATTGAAGAAATAACTTGGTCCTACTGTGGATTGCGTTTCAAAAATGCTCTTTGTATCTTCTTTTTTTTGAACCGTATCTTTTTTGAGGTACACCTCTACCCTTTGATTGTTTATCACATCTAATCTGGTAACATTTCCTGATTCTAAAATTTCATTTTCAAATTTGTTCCATGAGATCTCGGGTAATTCCGGTTGGGTATTGAATAGCCAAAAGAAGATGAATACTCCGAAGAAAATAAAATACAACCAACCTAATCCTGGCCGTTTTTCGGAAGCAGGTGTTTTCTCAGGATCACGGTTTATAGCCATAATATCTTGGAACTTAGTAACTACAAATTAAACTACCAGCCGCTAAATTGAAATGACATAAGTCATTATCAGCTACTTAGCTTTGTTCCTCCAAAACAGCAAAATGAGTTTCCTGACCTATTTTTTACTATACAATCCAATCAATTCTCCCGAGGACAGAATTTTACCCTGCATCGCTTTTTCAAGGTCTTCTTTTTCTGAATCCTTATCCAGATCAAGTTTGGAATCTAATGCATATACTTTGAAAAAATATCTGTGAGTTCCCGAAGGCGGACAGGGTCCTCCATAATGATTTTGTTTAAACGAATTTTTTCCTTCCTCTCCCGGGATACTGTTCTCAGCAAGCTCCTTGGCTGGTTCAATATTCCAGACAACCCAATGATCCCAAGTGCCCGCAGGGGCATCAGGATCATCCACGATCAAAGCCAGGCTCTTGGTAGTTTCTGGAAGATGATCGAACCTAAGAGGCGGATTGACATTTTCACCATCGCAGGTGTATTTTTCCGGAATCTCACTATTCCCAGAAAACGCGGTACTACTTACTTTGATTTTCGCTTCCATAATACTTGGTTTATGGTTAGGTAATTTACTTTGCTGAAACTAATAATTGGAGAGCTATTCTGTAAGTTCCAGAACATTTTGATGCCGGTCAGATTCAAACAATAAGACCCGGTATTTAAATTAATCTATTTCACTGAAATTCAAAAGGATAAACATCAAAAAGACATAAAACAACAGTAGAGAGAAAAGGTATTTTTTCGATGTTATAATATTTCAGAAATAGCTTTCAGAAAGGTCATTTTTAAATGTGAAGGAAACTTGTTTTTAACCGCAAACTTTTGATTCACTTCAACTTCTATTCCCAAATAATTCTTCGGAAACCTTTTTCGTAAAAACGTGGTAAATCCATCTGCCTTCCCTAAATATGGATAATTATACCTAATCTTCAGATCTTTATCCTCCTGCAGCAAGCGTTCCTTTAAATTCTTACAAAACAACTTCTCCTCACTTCTTCGAGGATCGTATAATAATCCGATATCAGCATTTCGTTCCTCACCGTTCAAACTTGGAGTAAAACTGTGAATAGAAAGATGCAGTACAGAATAGCCATTTGAAATGATCTCGTCAATTTGCGACTCCACCTCTTTCCTATATGGGAAATAATAGGCTTCCAAAATGTCTTTTTTCTGACTATCTGAAAGTTCCCGTGTAAATTCCGAAAACACCTGTGAATTTCCAAGAGACCGGTTTATTTCTACCAGCAATCTCGAAATATGATGTTCCTTATGATAATTGGCAATATTCCGAAGAAAGGTATACAGATCATAAGCTCCGGGGTCATAACCCCTGTGCGATTTTAATACTTCTGCGGCACCCGAAAATAAGCGTTGGTGTTCCCTGGGAATTAAATTTCCGGCATGCTCGCATGTGAGTACAAGTTTCATGCTTCAAAAAGTCGGTTTTCCTGAAGACAATCTGCAAGTTGCCGATAGGTTTTCAAAATAACTTCTTCTGAAGGTTCCTCTCCCACTGACCTTAAAATCCGGCTAGAAAGACTTCCGTTTTGCAAGATGTATTCGAGAGTAGATCGATGATCAGAAGATATTTTTTCCTTAACCCGTTCAAATAGTTTTTTCCAGATCTCGTTCACCGTTACATTGCCCATGAGATCAAAAACATTCAAATATCTCTCATTTTGAACTAAAGTCTCTTCTGCGTCTTTTATAACCCTGTCAAGGATCTCAAAAAGCTCATTTTCATGCCAATTCTTTTGATCTTCCAGGGCTATCAACTCCTCTCCTACAAGGAGCTTTAAAACTTCAATGATCAGAACAGCTATAGCAATATCGGCCTTTGGACATTCCTGAATATCGATCACCCTGATCTCGATCGCGTTACGGTCAAATCTCGCAATAGCGCCACGGGAATTGAGAAAATGGTGATCAAGTATGTTTTCTGTATCGTAAGGCTTGATAGCCTGATTTATCGGCGCAAAAATGTGATCGAAATAGTCAGTCCGGGTAAAGACCTGTTCAGGAACCACTCTTCCTGTCATTTGAGGAATTTCCTTCTGGTTGGTCTTATATACCTGCATTCGGGCATCTTTAAATCCGGTATATTTACCTTCGAATATCGGAGAACTGGCACTCAATCCAGGAATTATTGGCAGTAGTAACCGAACCGCCGCATGCAGTTTCTCAAACTCCGCATCGTCATAGAACGGAAGATTGATGTGCATACTTTGAACATTGCTCCAACCATGGCCTCTGCAGTCAAAAATGCGGTTATAAAGCGCATATATTTTACTGTAATGGTGTTGCCATAATTTCATTTCTTCATCCGGTTTCATTAAAGGATGTGAAGCGGATGGTAAAAGTTCGGTTCCAAATTCCTGCAAAAGAGCATTCATTTCCCTTACATTCTTTGCGAACAAATCTCCCAATGAATCAAGATCGGGAGTTGGACCGTTTGTTTTCATCTCAACCACATGGGCGACCAGCTCATTACTCCATTCTATAGCCCCGTTCTCAACGTCTGAGGTAAGGGTTCCATGTTTTTTAGTGAGCAGTTTGTCAACAATAGGGTTGATCTTAAGGCTGCCTGAACGCACGAGCATATACTCCAGTTCAATTCCAAATACTTCAAATAGATGATAGCTCATGTTACTTTTTTTCAAGGCGGTTTTTGAGGGCCATTAAAATTTCTGTATAGATCCTGTCGCCGTAAAATTCATCTTCCACTCCGTGATCAATGTTAGGGTTGTCGTTGATCTCAATTACAAGGGGTTTCCCGTTGACTTCTTTCACATCGATCCCGTAAAGGCCTTTCCCCATTAGTTTGGCAGATTTTAATGCTACCTCTAAAATTTTCTTAGGAACATCTTCAATTGCCATAGAATCTGCATTCCCATCCTGATCGTCTTTCTTTTTCGCATTCCAGTTATAGATCTGCCAGTGTCCCTTCGCCATGTAATAGCGACAGGCATATAATGGCTTTTCATCAAGGATCCCTATCCTCCAGTCATAATCTGAAGGTGTATATTCCTGGGCAATCACCAATTCCGATTTTTTAAGCATGGCTGAAACCAGCTCCTCATATTCTTCTTCGGTCTTCGCTTTTTTCACACCGAAAGAAAAAGTAGAATCAGGAGATTTCAGTACTAAAGGCAAGCCCGTCTTTTCAATAACGTTGTTACGGTTGTCCTTATGAACGATCATCGTTTTAGGCGTTGGAATTCCTGCATTTTCAAGTGCTTCTGCCATAAAGACCTTATTACAGCATTTTAAGATGGCGTCGGGATAATCCACAATCGCGATATCTTCCTGCTGTGCTTTTCTGGCGAAAGCATATGCATCATTATTCACCTCAGTGCTTTGTCGAATTAACAAGGCATCGAAAGCCGATAACCTGGATAGATCGTTTGGCGAAACAAACTCCACATAAAACCCAAGTTTTTCAGCAATATCAGAAAACTTCCTGAGGGCCTTTGCATTGCTGGGCGGTGCAGGGTCATTAGGTTGAACTAAGATCGCAAGATCATATTCATAATTCTCACTTTTTGGAGTATCATACCTTTTTTTTGCGAAATACTGTACCGCAGAACTTTGCATGAATTCCTTGTGTTCCTGCGGAATTTCGGCTTCTGAAAGGGCTTTTATAGATCTTATATTCCACTTATTGGTAAACTGAAATTTCACCCTCAAAAATGGAATTTGGAAGTGTCTGTGGAACATGGCACTAAGCTCTTTGTATTTTTGAGCCACGTTTTGTCCGAAGTAGATGCTCAAAGTAAATTCCGAAGATTTTATAGACTTCAGGCTTTTTTGGATGAGATCATCAAATTCATCAGAAACGATCTTCACGAGTTTGGGCTCCCTGAGATCTACGAGGTTCTTCACTGTAGGGATGGCCATATGTCCCCGGGCCTCTGCCAGTAAAGACACATAATAACCTTTGGACTGATACGAATAGTCTTTACACAGATTGAAGATTCGGGCATTTTTGATCTTGGAGAACCGAGGATCTGTGAGGTATTCCCGAGCTGAGACGATTTCCACATTTTCCAACGGAATGTTCCAGTTTTCGGGTTTATTTACAACAAGGTATTTATTCATTCAACATTTAAAATATGATTCAAATGTAGAAGAAAAAACAATCCCTTTTTTGAAAATAAACGGGTAAGAAGTAAAATATATTTTAAGTTTCAAGCAGAATAAATTTTCTAATAAGGATTTGAAAATCAGACTTTATATAGCGGACATTATGTTAATTCCTGTATGTAATAGGTGTATTTTCAAACGTTCCAATAAAGAAGAAAACTATTATACTTTTTATCAGTATCATCAGTAAACTCAATAAAAATATCTCAATTGGGAGAATAGAATTTGGTAGGACCAACACTACAAAAATTTTAAAATCATACACAATAATGACTGGAAAATTTTAACAATTTCAACTAAACGAGGAGGAAAAATTTTTCACGCAATTTTGATAAAAAAACCTAAATAATCACAAATTTCTGTTAATCAACACCTTATTGATCTGATATATCTAAATTAATTTTACTTTTGAATATGTTATTGCATGAGAATCTTAAGAAAAGATTCAAAATTGTAAATTTTTGAAACTAGATGATCTACTAATTTTTACTGGGGGGCAAAAATTAGTTTTAAGTCATCTGAATTTGAGAGAAAGAGAACACCAGTTTAGCTTGCCGGGACTTAAAAAATCTCCTATACAGTTACGTAAGGGTTTAACTTCTCAAATAAGCAGGATCTTTAATAGTTCCTGCTTATTTTTTTATATAAAAAGAGCGAAATCCTCATGGAATTCCGCTCTTATGAAAGGATATAATTCTTGCTCTTAAATTAGCCCCGAAATATTTCCTTTTTTATCTATATCGATCTTTTCTGAAGCAGGATGCGCTGGAAGCCCCGGCATACGCATCATATCTCCCGTAATAGGAATTAAGAAACCTGCGCCTGCCGCGATCTCGATCTCTCTTACCGTAAGAGTAAAACCTGTTGGACGACCCAGTAATGTAGGATCATCAGATAAGGATTTCTGAGTCTTGGCAATACATACAGGTAATTTATCCAGTCCAAGGTTTGAAATTGTCTTTAGATCTTTTCTTGCTTTTGATGAAAATTCTACCCTGTCAGCGCCGTAAATACTGGTAGCAATAGTTTCTATTTTTGAAACCACATCCATATTCCAGTCATACAACGGGCAGAACTCTTCTGTACTCTGCTCTACAATTTCGATCACTTTTTCGGCAAGCTCCAATGCTCCTTCTCCACCTTTAGCCCAACCATCGGCCAGGGCAACTCTCACCTGCATTCTCTCTGCAAGATCTCTAATCACCTGTATCTCTTCTTCACTATCGGTTATGAATTTATTGATCGCGATTACCGGAGTAACATTATAAAGTCTTGAATTTTCAAGATGCTTCACTAGGTTCGGAAGACCGTTCTTAAGGGCCTCTACATTCGGTGTTGTCAATGTGTCAAGAGCTGCACCTCCATGGTATTTCAAGGCTCGAATAGTAGTTGTCAAAACAATAGCCTTAGGGGAAAGCCCTGCACTCTGACATTTTATATCGAAGAATTTTTCAGCTCCAAGATCAGACCCGAATCCGGCTTCAGTCACCGTATAATCAGAAAGGCTCATTCCCATCCTGGTTGCGATCACCGAGTTGGTTCCCTGTGCTATATTGGCGAATGGTCCCAGGTGAATAATTGCCGGATTACCTTCAATAGTTTGAACCAGATTCGGTTTGATGGCATCTTTTAAGAGAGCAGTCATCGCACCTTGAGCATTCAGATCACGTGCAAAAACAGGCTTTTTATCAAATGTGTAACCGACAAAAATATTTCCGAGGCGCTTTTTAAGATCATCAAGATCCTCGGCAAGACAAAGAATTGCCATGATCTCAGAGGCGGCTGTGATATCAAATCCACTTTCACGAGGAATACCCGAACCGGTTCCTCCCATACCAATCACAATATTCCTAAGTGCCCTGTCATTAACATCCATCACCCTCTTCAGGGAAACAGTACGGGCATCAATTCCTAAATTATTGGTCTTACTCTGAAGATTATTGTCGATCAAGGCAGCCAGCAGGTTATGCGCTTTTTCAATTGCGGAAAAATCACCTGTAAAATGCAGGTTAATGTCTTCCATTGGAAGCACCTGTGAAAAACCGCCACCTGTCGCTCCCCCTTTTATTCCGAAGACCGGGCCCAGGGATGGTTCTCTTAATACAACCGTAGTTTGTTTACCTAATTGGTTCAAGGCTTCAGAAAGGCCGATTGATACTGTGGTCTTTCCTTCCCCGGCAGGTGTTGGGGAGATGGCTGAAACTAAGATTAGATTTCCTTTCTTAACTTTCTCCTTGTCAATCTTGTCCAGTGGCAATTTTGCTTTGTACTTACCATACATCTCAATTTCCTCCGAATCCAGTCCCAGCTTGTTGGCAATGGTCGTGATATGTTTAAGCTCTACCTGGTGGGCAATTTCAAGATCGGTTAATGGTTTTGTATTTTTCATGAGTCCTTTCTTTTTCCACGAAATCGTTTTCGTGTTTAACTTTCAAAATTCGATTCAAATTAACAGAATATTCGGAGGATAAATTATGATGACTATCAGTAATCCCAAAAAATACCTGTGGATCGGAAATATTTAAAATATCAAGTTCTTATTTCCTAAAAATGCATATTACAATTTCCTGAAAATGATTTTAATCATTTGAATAAATCCCATTAGTAACTACATTAATCTTCCCTACTCCTTCGCCTCCCGTATGTTCAATTCTTAATTTTCCTTATTATGAAACAGTCTTTACTCAAGGGTGGCATCTTACTTCTTATTTTTAATTTTGTTCTTGCATTCTCACTTCCAGCTCAACATTCTCAGAATGGTGAAATGGATTTTGATGAATTAGATCCCGTTACACATCCCAAATTTGTGAATGAACTCCCTTTCCCTGAAGTATTGCAGCCCATTACTGAGGGTGGAAATTATTATAAGGTTTATATCAAGCCGGTTACCCAGGATCTTGGACTTGTTGACCCTTTTGGAAATCCTCTAAATGAAACAATGGTATGGGGATATGGTCATAATGAAAATAGTATCTCGTATCCAGGTCCTACTATTGAAGCCTATAAGAATCACACCATACAGGTGGAATGGGTGAATGACCTTCCCAAGGAGCACCTTTTTGCTATTGATAAAAGTATTCATTGGGCGGCTACCGATTATAGAATGGCTAATGGTCTGGAAGAAGGTGCTATGGTGGAATTTAACGGAATCCCAACCGTGACCCATCTTCATGGAGGCCATACAGATGCCGATAGCGATGGGCATCCTGAATCATGGTATACTCCCGGTTCTGAGTCCACAGGTTCTAATTACTTCGGAGAAGTTTATGAATACGATAATTCTCAGGAAGCCGCTACATTGTGGTACCATGACCATGTGATTGGGATCACCCGCCTGAATGTGTACGCCGGGCTTGCAGGATTTTATCTTCTAAGAGATGATCACGAAGAAAGCCTTAACCTTCCAAAGGGTAAATTTGAGGTGCCTTTGGTGATTCAAGACCGGGTCTTTGATACCAACGGACAACTGGTATATCCCACAGAAACTTTTACAGTTTCTGATGAGCCTGATGAAAGTTATCACTCTGAGATTACAGATGGAGTAATATACAATTCCATTCTTCCGGAAATGTTCGGGGATTTTATTCTGGTTAACGGAAAAGCCTGGCCCAAACTTGACGTACAGCCCAGGAAATACAGATTGAGATTGCTAAATGGATCAGATTCCAGGTTCTACGATCTTTTTCTTCCCGGTACAAACCCAAATCAAAATGTTACCTTCTACCAAATAGGTTCTGACGGTGGATTGTTAGAGGCTCCTTTGATGAAAGACAGGATCCTGATAGGCCCGGGTGAACGAATTGATGTGATCATAGATTTTTCAGCACCCGAACTATGGGGTCAAAGTCTTATTCTTAAAAACAGGGCCCGATCTCCATTTCCTTTTGGGGAAACAGTAGATCCCCGAACCAGCGGACAGGTAATGGCATTTAATGTGATCATTCCCTTAGCAGAAGATGACACCAGTATCATTCCTATTTCTCTTCGGAATGATTCGCCAACCGTTTCCGGAAATTCCTCTGAAACCCGTCAACTGGTTTTATTTGAAGAAGAAGATGAATACGGCCGACTTCTGCCTTCACTTGGAACCGCAGAAAAAGGAGCTCTTGGATTCCTGGATGATATAACAGAAAATCCTGAATATGGAGCGACCGAAACCTGGGAAATTTTTAATACCACTCCAGATGCTCATCCCATCCATCTGCACCTAGTCCATTTTCAAGTGGTGAACACACAAAAATTCAATATAAAGAAATCTTACTTCGGAAAAGAAGATTCTGATGATGATAATGATTTTCCAAATATTAATTCCAACGGAGAATCTAACTATTCTGTACAGCTGCTTGGTCAGCCAAAACCACCGGCAGCCGAGAATGCCGGTCGAAAAGATACCTTTATAGTTTATCCCGGCGAAGTAGCAAGGGTAAAAGCATTCTTTGATAAAGAGGGTGAATATGTATGGCATTGCCATATTCTGTCTCATGAGGATCATGATATGATGAGGCCATTCTATGTAGGTGATCTTCCAGAAGAAACCCAGGCTCTGGTTGCTACTGTAGAATCAGCTTTACATGATTCTGGAATAATACTGGAAGCTTCAGAAGGGTTAAAAGTAGCTCCAAACCCATTGCAACAATCAACAAAGATCAGTTTCATTTTAAAGAAAAATCTTGAAGTCAAAATGGAAATAAGCGATTATATGGGACGTGTCGTTGCCAGACCTTTTGCAGGTGCCGTCACCGCAAATGAAAGATATGAAGTGACATTTGACCGGCAGGGACTTCCTACAGGTATGTACATCTGTAAATTATATACCAGCGATGGCCGTTCTTTTGAACAAATTATTATTGCTCAATAACTGCTTGAAATAACAACACTAGATGCTGTCCGGGTACTTTCCCGGACAGTTCTTTTTTCAAAAAAGCTGGTTTTTTCCAAAATGTTATCTTTAGGATCCAATTTATCACACCTATGAAAAAATATCTTTTAGCCCTCTTTTGCTTCTTTATTTTTCTTTCAGCTTCAGCTCAGGAAAAACAAAATTTCCAATCCCTTGATGTTTTCGAACTTGAATACGCAGGCAATCCTCAAATTTCTCCTGAAGGAAATAAAGTGGTATACGAACGCACAGGGTTTGACATTATGAAAGACAGGTCAAAGAGAAGTTTGTGGATCATAGATACCAAGGGTACTAACCACCACAAATTAACTGCACGCGAAGCCAATGAAAGTTCTCCAAGCTGGTCACCTTCAGGTGATCGATTAGCATTTGTGAGCAGTACTGATGAGGGTAGTGAAATTTACCTTTATTGGCTGGAAACAGGTTCTATAGCAAGATTAACTCAGCTTGAAAATAGTCCGTCCTCGCTTAGCTGGTCACCAGATGGAAATACTATTGCTTTTACCTTAAAGGTTAATGCGGAAGCTCCTGTGATCGCGAAAATGCCTTCTAAGCCGAAAGACGCAAAATGGGCTGAAGCTCCGCGAATTACTGATAGGCTGAAGCATGAAGCAGACGGATCAGGATATCTTTCTCCGGGTTTCAATCACATCTTCACCATTCCTGCTGAAGGAGGAACCCCAAGACAGTTGACTTCAGGGAATTTTGACCACAGCGGTAGCCTTTCATGGGATCCTGCAGGACAAAAGATCTATTTTTCATCTAACAGAAATGCCGACTGGGAATATGAATTCAGAAATAGTGAAGTATATGCTGTTGATCTTAAAACTTTAAAAATAGAACAACTTACAGACCGAAAAGGTCCTGATACCTCCCCTATGGTCTCTCCAAATGGGAAGCACGTGGCTTTTTTAGGTTACGAAGACAAGGTTCAAACCTACCAGGTTCAGAAATTACAAGTCATGGATCCCGACGGTTCAAACAAAAAAGTTATTTCTGAGGATCTTGACAGAAGTATTGATAATATTGTCTGGGACAGCAAAAGTAAAGGTCTGTACTTCTTGTATAATGACCTCGGAAAGACCAAGGTCGGCCATATTGATCTCAATGGAAATGTAAAGGATCTTACCGATAATGTAGGTGGTACCAGCCTGGGAAGACCATATGCCAGTGGAAGTTTCAGCGTATCAACAAAGGGTACGATAGCTTTTACCTATTCCCAGCCTGATCGCCCTGCAGATCTTGCCATTGTTGGTAAAGGAAATAACGACCTGAAGATATTGACCTCGATTAATGAAGATCTTTTGGCTTACAGGGAACTTGGAAAAACTGAAGAGATCTGGTATGAATCGTCAGTAGATGGCCGAAAGATCCAGGGTTGGGCAGTATATCCTCCCGATTACGATCCGGTGAAAAAATACCCATTACTGGTGGAAAATCATGGTGGTCCGATTTTAAACTACGGACCTCATTTTTCAGCAGAGATCCAACTATTCGCCGCTGATGGATATATAGTTTTTTACCCGAATCCACGAGGCAGTACCAGTTATGGAGAAGAGTTCGGAAATTTGCTTTTTAACAACTATCCCGGAGAGGACTATAATGATGTCATGGACGGAGTAGATGAATTAATTGCCATGGGAGAAGCTGATCCTGAGCAGCTTTTTGTTACAGGCGGAAGCGCCGGAGGAATTATGACTGCCTGGATAGTTGGTAAGACCAATAGATTTAAAGCTTCGGCAGTTATTAAACCGGTCGTGAACTGGATAAGTAAAACCCTGGTGGCAGATAATTATTTTGATTATGCAGACTCCCGATACCCGGGACAGCCATGGGAAAATGTTGAAGGTTACTGGAAATTTTCACCCTTATCCCTGGTTGAAAATATCGAGACCCCAACTATGGTTATGGTTGGAATGGATGATCTGCGAACACCGCCAAGTGAAGCCAAACAACTCTACCATGCGTTGAAACTTAGAAAAAAAGAAACGGTTTTGGTAGAGATCCCGGAAGCTTCACATGGCATCGCGGCCAGGCCCAGTAATCTTATTACCAAAGTTGCCCATATTTTGGCCTGGTTTGAAAAATATAAGTAAAGGGCTTAAAAATGTAATTTTAGGATCCGGTTGGTTTAAAACGACCGGATCTTTTAATTTACGGCCTTGTAGAAATTATCTATATGTTCCTGGTCTCCACTGATGAATACCAGGTCGTTCTTCAGGATTTTTTGTTCGGGAGTGATGGAATTGATCATCTCATCTTTTCGGGAAATTGCCAGGACATTTACTCCAAATTTACGGCGAACATCTATTTCGTTGATGGTTTTTCCGGTAACTTCCCCTTGATCAGCTATCACCCGAACGCAACTTATTTTAAAATTGGGGATCTTGGGTGAGGTTAATGTACGGGGTAATCGATTCTTGGACTGGAACATGTCATAATTATCTGACCTAATGGTATCTACGAGGTTTTCCAACTCATCTACGGGTACCAGGTAGTTTGTAAGAACCCGGGAAAACATCTCTACAGAAGTTTCAAACTCTTCAGGAATAACCTCATCTGCGCCCAGCGCCAGAAGGCTTTCAATTTCTTTTACATAACGTGTTCTAACCAGAAGATATACCGACGGAGACAGATGCCTGACATTAGACACAATGATCTTGGTAGCACTTGGGTCTGAAATGGCAACTACTACTACCCTGGCCTTTTTAATGCGTAACCTCTCTAAAATATGTTCATGAACAGCGTCACCATAATAAATAGGTTCTCCTTTTGTTCTTTCCTTACGCACGATCTGGGCATTCAGTTCCAGGATCACATAGGGGATCTTAGCATAGCGCGCTGCCTTTGCGAGGTTCCTTCCATTAATTCCATAACCAATGATCAAAACGTGATTTTCAAGGTCTTTTAAAGTTGACCGGTCTTCCAGCTTCGGATTTTTAATGATCATTTGCCAGGGTTTATTCAAAGCTGAATTCAACACCAGTGACGATATTCTTTCAGAAAAGATGATCACAAAAGGTGTCAGCAACATACTAACTACAGAGACTGAGAGGAAATATTGATTCATTTCAGGAGTCAATAACCCGTATTCAATTCCAATTCGAGAAAGTATAAAACTGAATTCCCCAACCTGAAAAAGGGCAAGTCCTGTAAGAATCACAGTTCGAAGTGGATATTTTAGCAAGGCGGTAACCACGGCGATGATAGTACCTTTTACAGCAAACACTGCTAGCACCAGCCCCATCACAATAGCAATATTCTCCATCAAGAAATCAAGGTTAAGAAGCATCCCTATTGAGATGAAGAAAAAACTGATGAAGAGCTCCCGGAAAGGTAGTATGGTACTGGTTGCCTGGTAGCTGTATTCAGATTCAGAAATAATCAAACCGGCAAGAAAAGCCCCCAGTGCAAGGGATAAACCCGCAGATGCTGTGAGGAAAGCCACTGCGAAACAGAGCGTGATCGTCGACAGTAAAAAGAGCTCTTTGCTTTTGGTCTTCGCGATCAAATACATTGCACGAGGCACAATATATCTTGCTCCCAGGTAAGTTAACAATACTATGAGCCCCGACTTTATAACCAGGATGAGGATCTCATTCAGAAGATTTGTTGAGCTCCCTGCAAGTAAGGGCGTAAATAACATCATGGGCACCACGATGATGTCCTGGAAGATCAACAACCCAAGTGCAGTTCTTCCGTGAGGAGAAGAGATCTCATTTCTATCCTGAAGGATCTTAAGGACAATTGCAGTACTGGATAGGGATAGAAGGAAACCTATAAAAACCGACTGTGTCCAGGAAAAACCCAAGCCCAGGAAAATACCAAGTGTAATAGCCGTAGTTAATCCTACCTGAAGAAAACCACCATAAAACACGGTTCTTTTAATGGAAGAAAGCTGTTTTACGGTCAATTCCATACCAATTACAAATAGAAGAAGGATCACCCCGATCTCTGACAAGATCTCTATTTGCTCCTGACTTTCAATAAGTGTGAAACCGTATGGACCGATAATTAGTCCGGTGATCAAAAACCCCAATATTGAAGGAAGGCGGAAACGTTGGAGAATAAAGACTACAACCACAGAAAATCCGAGGAGAATTACAATGTCATGTAATAAAGGAAAATCCATATCGACCTGTTGGAAAACTTTATAAAAATATAGTTTTTCCGTTAAACGACCGATGCTATTGACTGATAATCAACAACAATCTCACGAAATGCGCTTTTTCTAAAAATGAGATTAGGAAGACTTTTTGAAAGTATTAATCCCCAAGGCCGTATAAATGGGGCAGAAAGCAACTAAACTGGTTAAAAACAGTGTTCCTGCCGGCACAAGGAAGATCAGAAAAAGAGAGTTAGGTACAACCTCCCAAAAGAGAAGCGCACTTAAAATGAGTACCAGCGTTAACCGAATGAATATGTCTATGTAACCTAAATTTCGTTCCATGACCCAGGAAATAATATAAACTCCCCAAATCTATTGTATTATAGATTTCTAAAAAGTGATCCAGGTCATCTTTCCCTATTTTGGAACTTAAATTCGGTTATATTATCCCATATTTTTCCATTGTGTTTAAATAGGGTTAAACCTTCAACAGAAAATAGGGCATCAAAACTGCGATCTTTGAATTCTTCCCAGGCCAGGTAAAAATCTCTCCTGCTAAGATCACGGGTAGCCAGGGTGATGTGGGGACGAAAAGAACGTCCGGTTTTTAATTGTTCAACCGGAAGGAAATTTTCCAGGGAGGTAAAAAGCTGATCCCGGAAAGGCCTGAGCACTTCAGGATTGCCAACCTCAATAAAAATTACCCGTGGAGGAAAAGCCCCGAAATCCTTCAGAGAAACTTCCATTTCAGAAAATCTTCCGCAGAAATCTTCAAGTATCATAAAAAGTTCATCTGATCTGTTTTCGGTCAGTCTAAAGGGAGGAACCAGAGTTATATGAGCCGGTAATCTAAGTGCTCTTTTACTATTGTACTTATCTGAAAATTCCTGTTTAAGTTCTTTTATTTCCTCCCCTAAACTCTCAGGGGGTAAAAGGGCCAAAAAGATGAGCGATGAAATATCTTTAGTAGACATATTTATTTTCAGGTTTAACCATTCGATAGCACCGTTTCCCTTCTTTCACAGCAAGCCATGCCAATACCAGTCCACCAAGACTGTCTATAAACCCAAGTCCGCTAATTTCGTAAATAACACTGCTTAGTAACAGTACAATAGACATGTAATGACACATTAAAGTGCAATAGGCATCTGCGAGAATGGCTTCGGAATGAAGTTTTTCACCGGCGCGTTTTTTTCCAAGGATGACCACCCACATAACTACGATAGAAATCACTGAAATAATAACACTCCAGAAGGTAGCCTGAGGTTTATGTCCTACGATTATATTAAAAATACTCACAAACACCAGCCCCCCAGCCAAAAGGAAGAATGCTGTACCCGTGACCCGTATTGCCTTCCTTTCAAAGTGACCTCGCTTATGGTTCTCATTTCTTTTAATACGTCTTACCATATGAGCAATGCCCATTCCTGAGATCACCTCGATAAAACTGTCTACCCCAAATCCAAAAAGGGTCACACTTTCATCTTCATAACCAAAATACAAAGCAAATAAACCTTCAATGATATTGTAGACAATAGTAAAAACGGCCAACCCGTAAGCCAGCTTGAAGAAATGTTTTTCCCGATTATTGAAGGTCATCGTATTCTTTTATTAAAGATACGAATTAGAAGAAAAATCTTAAGTAATAACCTGAAATCTAATAAGTTAAAAACTGATCATCAAGAGCAGTATTTATAAATCGCAATTAGAGTTACAATACCCTAGTAGATAGGAATATATTGTGTTTTTACTTTGAGACTCTAAATATCATCTTTGATGTCACCGGCTCAATAAGCCAGGCAAACGCTTCAGGAAATTCACGGCTCCAGGCAGCTTCATTATGTTGCCCGTCCTTAACGATCTTGATGTGCATGTTTTCTTCAGAAAGACCTTTTTCCTTTAGTAAGTCATACATTTTTTTAAGGTCAGGGATCATTTCCTCGCCTTCTCCTGTACCTCCAACAAAATAGAATTTAGTCGAATTCTCAATTTCGCGGCCTTCTACAAACTTGTAAATCTCCTCACTGAACCAGAATGAAGGCGAAAATACACCAGCTTTGCCAAAAATTTCGGGATATTTAAGGGCTCCATAAAACGATATGAGTCCGCCCAATGAAGATCCCATTATAGTAGTGTTTTCTGCTTCGGAAAGAGTTGGGTACACCACGTCGATATGAGGCTTCAGGGTTTCTACAAGAAATGACAGGTATTTATCCCCTTTTCCTCCGCCATATTTCTCGTGAGGAAAGGGAGTTAGTTCATCGATTCTTTTTTCATTTCCGTGTTCAATGCCTACTACTATAACTTCAGGTTGTTTTAAAGAATCAAGGATTTCATCTACTTTCCATTCTCCAGAGTATGAAGTCGAGGCATCAAAAAGATTTTGCGCATCATGCATATAGATCACCGGATACTTTTTCCCGGCGGTCTTGTAACCTTCAGGGGTATAAACCCAAATTTTACGAATGGTATCTAACTGTGGAGCTTCAATTTCAAATGTAATAACATTCTTAGAATCTGTACTTTGGGCTATAAGATTGGTCGTGCTGAAAAATACGATCAGCAAAAGAAATTTCTTCATTGAAGGGGCTTAATAATTATGAATATTTCTGAAGATCCAGAAAAATATTACCAACGAAAATACGAAAAGAATCGCATTTTTTCCGAAGAGGATCTTTCTCCATTTTAATACTTTTTCCGAAGGTTTCAATATCCAGTCAAAAAGAAGTCCCAAAAGCACATAAGGAATTGCTATGACAAGCAAAGCGTTTTGGTGAACCGCAGAAATTATATCGAAATTAAGAAGGTGATGAACAGCCCTTTGGGAGCCACAACCCGGACATTGTAAACCTGTGAAACTATGGAAAGGACAGGGTGGAAAAAACCCATTTTTAGAAGGGTCATAAACTGCATAGACCACAATTAGGGCCAGGAGAAAGGAACTTAAGCCTATCCACTTTATAATATGTTTAGTTGTACTGTTCAATCGCAACTCCAAAAGCCATTAATGCCACACAAATAACTACCCACACAATTCCTATCCAAAAACCAATTTTAGTCCACTTTCCGGCTTCTTCAGAGCTTCTTTCAGCTCCGGAAATATCTCCGCAATTGAATCTTGACTCTACCCTGGCCGCATTCACGATACCGGCAATTCCAAATGGCAGGCAGCAAAATACCGTCACCAAAATAGACTCGACCAGCCAGGTTCGGGGCGGTCTTTCATATTGTAGATTCGGTTGTTGATCTACCGATTGGGCGGATTCTTCCCGAAAGGTACCTTCCAGCTCTGGCATTTGTTCGGCTGGGATCCATTTTTCCATGGAAGACCTCCAAACCATCGTGTTTCTGGTAAGCTTCTTTGCTCTGAGCTCTTCTAATGAAAATGGACCGTGCTTTTGCAGGCCGTCAGAATAGTAATAATCTTTCATAATTGTATGGTATTGTGCTAATTGCTATTAAAGATAGGCAATCGAAAAGATTTCTGAAATATTTCAGAATTCCCGTTTATAGTTCAGTTGGCGATTTTCTTCCTTTACTTTTTTATCTTTTTCAGCACCCAAAGACATTCCTATGGCTAATCCAATTGGCAATCCTATTCCTAAAAAGGCAATATTACCAAGGGCCAAACCAAATGCCACCCCTAAAGGCAAACCTATAGCAGCCATTCCCAGGGCCATCCAATGACTTTGAAAATAATTCGCCGGGAATAAATTTTCTTGTTTTGTGACCACCTCCAGTATCTTTTGTTCTTTCTTCTTAATCAGGTTTTTAAATTTCCTGCCGGAACCAGAGTTTTGATCAATTTTCTCCAGTTCTTTATTGATAGACTGAATTGTCTCTTGAGATAGATCCCGCGTTCCTAATTCTTTCAGAAGAAGTGCTAACCGGTCATATACCTTGACTGTACTTGAAGTAGAAAGATCATTTCTGGGATTAAGGTCATTTATTTTCATTTCTAAAGTTCAATTAATATTCTAAGTGCTTATTAAAATAAATACCATCCATGACTTCCTGCAACTGCTCCGAAGATGGTAATGAGACTCAGAGACAATAAAACCCAGTGAGCACGATGCATGATCCTGAATGCTTTTTCCGGATCTTGAAAGGCGTATTTCCTGAAGATCTTATGCAGAAAAAAAGGCTCTAGTATAAAAAGAACGATTGTAAATATTACCCAGATAAGGATCATGGCGTGAAGCCACCAAAATCGCAGATCCAGAAGTCTATCCCAGGCATTGAGCACGTGAAGCATATAAAAGCCTGTGATCGCAGTAATTAATGTGGTGATCTTCGCCTGAAGGGAAAACCGGCCTTCCAGTTTCTCGAAGATTTCGATCTGCTCTTCTTTTGATCTTAGTTTCTTCACCGCCGGAATGATAACTGTAGTAACCATCGCTACTCCACCTATCCATATCACGATTGCCAAAACATGTAGCACCCTTGCTAAAGTGAGATATTCCATCATTCTTTAATAAAATTAAAAAAGCGATCATCTCCTGTTTAAGTTAGTGATGATCGCTTCTTCATTATTTTCAAATACCTTTTATAATGTTTCTTCCAGCCATTTATAAAATTCACGCTGCCAGATTATAGCATTCTGGGATGATAATATCCAGTGATTTTCCATTGGAAAGTAAAGCAGTTTGCTTTTTAAACCTTTCAATTGAGCCGCCTGAAATGCTTCCAGCCCCTGCCCTATAGGTACCCTGAAATCTTTTCCTCCCTGAATGATGAGTATTGGGGTATCCCATTTCGTTACAAAATTTGCCGGATTAAAATCTGTATAAGCTTTGGGTGTAGGTTCTTCCCAGTAAGCTCCCCCCATATCCCTATTCACAAAGAATAACTCTTCTGTCGTTCCATACATGCTGCGGGTATTAAAGATCCCGTCATGGGCAATGAAAGTTTTAAAGCGTTTCTCATGATGACCTGCCAGGAAGAACGCCGAATATCCTCCGTAACTGGCACCAATAGCTCCCAGCCTGTCATTATCTACAAAATCCTCCTCACTTATGGCATCAATGGCCGATAGATAATCCTGCATGTTCTGTCCTCCCCAGTCACCACTGATCTGTTCATTCCACTCTACACCATGCCCTGGCATTCCCCTACGGTTTGGAGCAACCACTATGTAACCATTGGCCGCCATCAATTGGAAGTTCCATCTAAACGAATAGAATTGCGATAATGGAGACTGCGGGCCACCTTGTAGATACAGTAGAGTAGGGTATTTTTTGGATGGGTCAAAATCTGGTGGGTAGATCACCCAGGTAAGCATTTCCTTTCCATCGGTAGTTGGAATCATTCGTTTCTCAACCTTACTCAATTTGATATTATCATAGACCTCATCATTCACATGACTAAGCTGAGTCATTTTCCCGCTTTTAAGATCTACCGTGTATAATTCCGCTGCATGATTCATATCTGTGCGGGAAACCACCATGGTATTACCTACCTGACCAACCATTCCTGTAACATCGAACTGTCCCTCAGTGATCTGTTTGATCTTGGGAGTATCCTTCTTCGGAATATTCACCTCAAACAATTGCCTTGTTCCTTTTACAGGAGCCACAAAAAAGATTTTTTTTCCATCCTCACTCCAGACGAAGCTAAATACGGTACCATCCCAATCTTTGGTAAGATTTTGTTTTGTACCGTTATTCAGAATAATAATGTCATTTTTATCAGCTTCATATCCCGGTTCATCCATTTGCAACCAGGCCAGGATTCCAGTTTTAGAAAATGCAGGCTGCGTATCATAACCTTTATTCTCTTCGGTAAGGTTTCGGGTAACTTTGGTTTCTAGATCATACTCATAAATATCGGTATTCGTACTTACCGCATAATCCTTTCCTTTTAGCTTTTTAGAGACGTAAATTACTTTTTTACCCTCATTGTTCCAGGTGTAATCCTCAGACCCACCGAATGGTTGCAATGGGGTATCGTGCGGTTCTCCTTCCATAATATCCCATTCTTCTTCGGAAGCCAGGTTTTTAACAAAGAGATGATTGTATTTACCATCCTCCCAGGAATCCCAGTGGCGGTAGTTAAGATCATCGTAAATGTAGACGTCAGATTTTTCAAGCTCAGGATAATGATCCTCTCCGGTTACCGGGTGAACCTTTACCTCTTTGGAAAGTAGTTTAAATTTTCCGTCAGGAGTAATTTTCAAATCATTATAAATGCTGTCATAAGATTTTATGGCTGTAGCTTCTCCCCCTTTAATTGGAATAACATAAGTTTCAGAAGTACTGGAATTAGAATCCACATCATAAGACCTAACCTTGAAGATTACTTTTTGTTGATCATTGGAAAGCCCTATTGGAGAGATCCTGTCTAATTCCCATAATTTTTCCGCAGTCATAACCTGCGCGGAAGCAGCCAGACAAATTCCCGAAAATACCAGGAAAAGATATATTTTTTTCATTGTTTTTATATTTGATTAAAGTGTCCTAAAGATACACAGGTTGAATCAAAAAGGAAATTCAAATTTCTAACGATACTTTATCTCAACAATCTCATCCTTAACCAAAAGATATTCAGCTTTATCATCTTCAGGATAAATGAAAACCAATTTTCGTTTTTTAGTATCTCCACTTCTTATGTAAGAATCAATATTCCCCCATAAATTAATTGGTCCAACAACCATAGACCATTCGGCTTTATGTTTTGTCTTAGTTTTAGGATTAAGTAATATGAATTCATCAAAATCAAGATCCTGTTTTTGTTCCAGTTCGTTCTTAAAGGTGAGGTAGACAAATACGAACTTATTTCCTCTACTGGCGTTATAGGATCCATTTCCATAAGCTACCGACTTCCCTTCCTCCACTTTATCAATAGTATAATTAATACTATTACTATAATTATGTTTTTGAGGTATAACCTCATAAGTAGTATAACAAGAAGTAAAGCTCACTGCTATTAATAAAAGAAGTAGTAATTTTTTCATATCTTAAATAGGTTTAATGGGACATAATTTATACTGCTTTTGTTAAAATTTTTAACAATATACGAGATGATTTACTTTGTAGGATAATTTTATAGAGATTTTTCAAGGGCTTATATAATCATCCTTTATTCATTTACTATTTTATGCACCTACTGCTCTTCTCTTCCATTTTTGAAAAAAATCCCTACTTTAAGCCTTTAAAACCCAAACAATGAAATTTAATAAAACCTACCCTCTGATCTTTTTAAGCTGTTTTACTATGGCAGCACAAACCACTTCGGAAGATGTGGAACAAAAAGCGAAGAGAATTCATGAAAAAGTCATTACCATTGACACTCATAATGACATTAATGTCCACAATTTCACATCTGAAGTCAACTACACACAAAAGCTTGACACCCAGGTGAACCTTCCGAAAATGGAAGAAGGTGGGGTTGATGTTTCCTGGCTTATAGTTTATACCGGGCAAGGATCACTCACGGCAGAAGGTTATAACGATGCTTACCAGAATGCCATTTCAAAGTTTGAAGCCATAAACAGACTCACCGAAGAAATTGCGCCTGATAAAATAGGACTTGCCACAACCTCAAAAGAGGTTCGGGAGCTGGTAGCACAAGGCAAAAAAGTAGCCATGATAGGAGTGGAAAACGGCTACCCGATTGGCACAGACTTAAAAAATGTAGAAAAATTTTATGATTTAGGTGCCCGTTATATGTCCCTTTCACATAACGGACACAGCCAGTTGTGTGACTCCAATACAGGCGAAGAAGATGGGAAATGGCTCCACAATGGTTTAAGTCCTTTGGGAGAAAAGGTGGTAAAGGAAATGAACCGTTTAGGAATGATGATAGATGTATCCCACCCTTCCAAAGAAGCAATGCGGCAAATGATCGAGCTTTCAAAAGCTCCACTTATTGCATCCCATTCTTCGGCACGGGCCTTATGCAATCACAGTAGAAACCTGGATGATGAGCAGTTAGAATGGTTAAAAAATAACGGAGGGGTTATTCAAACCGTGGCATTTTCATCGTACGTGCACACCGAAAAGCATAATGCCTTCAATACTGCCGCAAAAAAAATATATGCTGAAGTGGGGCAAAAAATAGGCTTTGAATTATTGGAACGGGATGAAGTTAGGGCACTTGATAATGATGCGCGCTCTGCTTACTACAAGGAATATTCAAGAGTGAAAAAACTGGCTCAGCCTAAGATCCAGAATTTAAAAGAAAAAGTGTCTCCGGTTTCGGTGTCAGATTTCGTAGATCATATTGATTATCTGGTCGAAAAAATCGGGATAGACCACGTTGGAATAAGTTCCGATTTTGACGGCGGCGGCGGAGTTGAAGGCTGGAGTGACGCTTCAGAATCATTCAACGTAACCCTGGAACTGGTTAAACGAGGATATTCTGAAGAAGAGATCGCAAAATTATGGGGTGAAAACCTGTTAAGAGTCTTGGATAAGGTTCAGGAAGTTGCAGCAAACATGTAAGTTTTTGTACAAATAAAATAATATAACAGGTCCTGATGTTCAGGACCTGTTTTTTTTAAAGAAGCTAATAGCTAAATTCTCGGAGTTCTCTGAAACCGACCCCGCGTGCCGGAAGGCCGGCACAGAGAACCATTACGGGGGAAAATTATAGCCTTGGTTAATTTCCAACATCGGGACGAAACCCTTCTGAGGTTATTCCTATAATTCCTGCTGCACCTACTAATGGCACACCAAAATTTACAATATTGGACATTTTTTTATCTTTTAGATATATTCCTCGAATCTCATTTTTCGGTAATATGATCTTTACATTGTTTCCACTTTTATACTGTTCAAAGTCCCTGAGACTTTTGGCTGTTTCAGAATTTTTCCCTGTTACTCCTACCAGCTTTCCGTTTTCATTTTTTAATCTTTTAAACTCGTAATAAACATTATCTGTTGTAACAACCTTAACACGGTTTTTAGTTTGAACCGCCTCTTCCACACTCGCACTGCCAGAGTGATAAACATTACATCCGAAAGCCAGGTTTAATAGGACTCCGGAAATCAAAATAGTAGCTAATTTTTTCATCGCACACATCATTTTGGTTAGGGTAAAAATTTCCTTTTCACAGGAAAATAAGGGAAGGCGCGATCAATGATTTTGACCGGGATCAAGAAATAGGTAAGAAAAAGATAAAGGGAAAAATTCTGTTTAAATATTTAATTGAAAAAACTGAAATGCAGCATATTGAAAAAACACTACTTTTTAAAGACTTCCTCCCGTATTAATGTCGGCTGCAGTGAGGACCACTACTCCCCCTACTAAAGCAGCAGGAACTCCAAAATTAACCAGGTTGGAAGCTGTAGTGTTTCTTAGGTGAATTTCACTAATTTCCTCCTCATCAAGGTGGATCATTATAGTCTTTCCATTTTGGGTGGAACGATGATCTCGTAATAATTTGGCAGTATCTGAGTTGGGAGCAGTCACCCCCATTAATTGGCCGTCCTGTTTTTGAAGTCTTTTGAACTCGTAGAATACATTATCAGTAGAAACGACCTGAACCCGTTTTTGAGAACGTACTGCTTCTTCAACCGAAGCATTTGAAGAATGATATACATTACAACCAGTGATCAAAAAGAGGAGTAATCCCAGAAATTTTATTGTAATAGTTTTCATAACCTTCCAGATTAAAAATTAAAATTCACTCATCCACAGCGCTCATGCATCAACGCCATTTTAAAAGTAGGTTACGAAAATTCAGGGAATACAAATACAAAATTAATAAACAAAAAATTACAAATAGTTGATTATTAGTAATTTACTTACATTAATTTTTTAAAATCCAAATTATCAATTGAATAAGAAAATGTCGCAACGTGTTTGCTGCTTACTTTCATAAGACATGATTTTAATTTACAGGGGAAAAACATTTCAGGGGAAGTACTATAAATTTACAAAATTTATTTAACATACTTAATTACAACTATTTACAGGCTCATGGTTTATCTTTTCTGGCAGTTTTATCCCACCAAATAAAAGCTATGAACAAAATTAAACTGATTATGGAAGTCCAGATCAGTCCTGTTTTCAACCGTTCATAATCACCTCCTAAATAAGCAATAAATAGTATCAGCGGCGAAATACCAATCATAGTGGCACCAATGAATCGCCAGTAGCCCATTTTAAGTACACCTCCAACAAAGCTTATTGCATCATTTGATAGAAATGGACTCAGCCTTATTACAATAACAGTCCAGAAACCATAGTCGTCAATAAAGGAGGAGATTTTTCGTTCACTCTTGTGACCTATAAGTTTTTGTACGATTACCGGTCCAAAATATCTTCCAATAAGATAACCAATAGTCGAGGCCAAAAAAATAGCAACAAATAGAATTAAACTTCCAAAAAAAGGTCCATAGGCTACAATGGAAACCACCATAAGTACCGGAGTTGGAATGACGATCAGGAACATTTGAACCACCATGGTCAAAATAATAACCAGGGGTCCAAACCACCCAAATTGATCTACCCATTGCTGCGTCCGGTTTTGGTCCCCACTTGTAAGAACGCTCCATCCTGTATCAAGAAAATCCTTGACCTGGGGAATGAGATAATAACTCAGTATTACCGCAGCTACTATACCTATTGAAATATATAATGGAGCTTTACTTTTATTTACTGAGGTAGTCTGAATACTTTCAGCCATAAATCTTATTTGAGGGTCACTTTATGAATGGTACCAGGGTTACCTTCATTTGAAATATAAAGATTTCCTGAAGGATCGAAAGCTATACCTTCAGGCTGCGGAAAATCACTTTTATTTAAATTATATAATGCCTTCACTTTTCCTGTTGGCTCAAGAATAAGCAGCTGAGGATCTTCTCCCTCGGTAAGATATATCTCTCCGGAAGATGGGTGGATGGCAATCTCTGAAGGTTTGAAAACATCCTGTATCTCCTTTTTAGATTTGTCCTTAAAAACCTTGTCTTCAAATGTAATTTTATAGGCCGGGTCTTTTTGAATTTTTCCCAAGTTAAGATCAAAAGCGTAAATACCTTTATAACCCTTAGCAACGGGATCTTTTTCCTTGATGGCCATCAGCAGCCGGGTACCCGACTTATCCAGACAAATACCTTCTACATCATTATTACTGCTTAACCGGGTTTCAAATTTGGTCACTTCAGGTCCATTCATGAAATCTTGAACCTGATAGATGTCTCCATTGCTTTCTAGCACATAAGCCGTATTCCCTTTTACAGTGATCCCCTCATAGTCTCCTGAATCAGAAAAATCTATCTCCTTTTCGATCTCAGATGTTTGAAGATTAAAAATAAATATTGTACCGTCTTCATCCTGGATACAAGCGACCTTGACAGCGGACACAAAAGCAAATCCGGAAATTTCCTCCAGCTCATCGGGAAGCTCCCAGGTCTTTTCAATTTTCACATCAGAATTAGCATTTTCAACATCCAGACTTCCAAACTTCCTTTCAAACGCCAATATGATCACCAGACTTATTGCTACAAGTCCTGTTGTTATGAGTATAGTTGCTTTATTTACTCCCATGCTTCCGAAGTTACTAAAAAAGGTATTTCTTCTCGGCACTTTAAATCTTTCTTATCACTTATTAATAAAGATTTAGCAACTGATTTAAGCTTTCTAATACAGGTCAAGTGGAACTTAATTTCTTAAAGTTTTTCAAACTTGGATTCATTTTTGTACAAGGCTTCGTTACTTTGAAAGACACTTAACCTTACTATGCTCAAAAAATTTAAACTCCTGCTCAAAGAATTGAAGGCAGTCCCTCGTAAAACCTATCTTAAAGGTGTTACAGCCCTATTTTTTGCAGGTCTCGCCCTTTTCGGATTTTTCTATTTAAGTATTTACTGGGGAATGTGGGGAAAACTTCCCAGCGAACAGGAACTGCGTGACCTTAAACAAAATGAGGCTACCGAGGTATTTTCTGCGGAAGGGGAATTGATTGGTAAATATTACATTTTTGACAGGCAGCCAGTATTATATAAAGAATTACCTCAGCATTTGATCGATGCGCTCATCGCTACCGAAGATGTCCGATTCTATGAACACTCGGGTATAGATAGCCGAAGTTTACTAAGGGTTTTTGTAAAGACCATTATGATGGGGGATGAATCTTCGGGAGGAGGCAGTACCATTACCCTTCAGCTGGCCAAGAATTTATTCGGAAGGCAGGACTACGGATTCATGAGCATTGTGGTGAACAAGCTTCAGGAATCTATTATTGCCCAAAGGTTGGAAGATATATATTCCAAAGAGGAAATAATCGGTCTTTACTTTAATACTGTACCTTTCAGTGACAACACTTACGGAATTGAAAGTGCTTCCAGGAAATTTTTCAATACTACCACCTCGAACCTCAGCCTTCATGAAGCTGCGACATTGGTGGGAACGTTAAAAGCATCGCATTATTACAACCCCAGACTTTTCCCTGAAAGAAGTAAAGAAAGAAGGGATATTGTACTGAATCAAATGCAGAAATACGGTTACCTTCCCGAAGATATCTATAAAGAAGTAACCGAACGTCCCCTTACTCTTGAATACCAGTATTTCAACAATAATGAGGGTATCGCGCCTTATTTTAGGTCCCAGTTAAAAAAAGATCTTGTAAAGATCCTGGATACCCTGACAAATGAGGATGGCGAGCCGTACAATGTTTACAGAGACGGACTTCAAATATATACTACCCTAGACTATAAGATGCAGGTGCTTGCAGAAAAAGCCATGACCGAGCATATGACACAGCTTCAAAAACAGTTTGAAGGAGCTTATGGTAAACGTGCCCCCTGGGAAAAACAACAATTAATCACAGAGGCTTTAAAAAACACCCCGAATTATATCTCCCTGAAAGAAAAAGGCTGGAAGGAGGAAAAGATCATGGATTCTCTAACCTCCAAAAGAGACATGGAACTGTTCGAATGGGGAGCAAAGAAAATGGTACGGGCGAGTGTCGCCGATAGTGTAAAACATTACATGAAATTCCTGAACATGGGAATGGTGAACCTTGAGCCGTCTACCGGGGCTGTGAAGTCCTGGGTGGGTGGGATCAACCACAAATATTTCAAATATGATCACGTGGCTCAAAGTCGCAGGCAGATAGGTTCAACCTTTAAACCGGTGGTTTATACAGCCGCGGTAGAAGCAGGTATTGATCCCTGTACCTACTATTCAGTGCGCGAAATCACCTATGAAGGAGGTTGGACGCCCTCTAACTCTGGTCCCGAAGAAGATCCATTTGTCAATTATCCAATGAAGACAGCCCTTAGTAAATCTATCAACACCATTGCCGTGAAGGTCTTATATGATGTCGGGATCAATAAGGTGCTTTCTCAGGCCAATAAAATGGGTTTTCCGCCAGATCTTCCTCCCTACCCTTCCATTGCCTTAGGTACGGCTGAAATGAGTGCTGTGGACCTTGCAGGAGCTTACGCAGGATTTGCAAACAAAGGCCATTCTGTAAAGCCATATTATATTACCGAGATCAAGGATAAATATGGAAATACTCTTGCCACCTTTAAACCTAAGGTTTCATCTAAACCGGCATTTTCGAGAACCACCAATCAGGTGATGGTAGAAATGATGAAGGCTACTGTGAACGAAGGTACGGCGGCAAGACTCCGTTATAAATACAGACTACCAAATGACATTGCCGGTAAAACAGGTACCACCCAGGATAATAAAGATGGCTGGTTCGTAGGGATCACTCCCAATCTTATTTCGGTAACATGGGCAGGAGCAGATGATCACCGGATAGGTTTTCCATCCACCTCTATTGGTCAGGGTGCAAATTCGGCTTTGCCAGCCTTTGCCTTGTTGATGCAGAAAATGAACGCTGATCCTCAATTCGCAGAGATCACACAGGCTAAATTCCCTACACCTTCAGAAGATGTACAGCAAATGCTGGATTGCGAACCGTTAGAAAGAGATAATTTCCTGGAACGATTATTCAGTGGGGCTGATGATCCGGAAAGTGCTGAAGATAAAAAAGAGGATAAGGAAAAAGGCCTTTTAAATGTTATAAAGGGGATTTTTAAAAAGAAAAAATAGATCGAAGCAAAAACAAAAAAAAGTCCCGAGTTGATCGGGACTTTTTTTTGTTTAATTGTTTAATTAGAATTGCTGTTGATTGATCTTCAATCTTAGTTTTCGCATATAATCTTCTTTCAACCAATCGCGGTAATTCTTGGTACTGTTACTTATACAATAAGAATATCGGCGAATTCTGTAAGCAATATCTTCTTCGAGTTCCTTGGCAAGGATCCTGGCATCGAATACGTCCTCACTATTTTCCACACACATTTGGCAATGTTGTTCCAGAGATCTTTCAAGTACGGTTTTGGACTTAAGACCTTTAGAAATTATGTCGTCATATTCTGCTTCCACATCGAATGCCACATTTTCAGATTTCGCGAACTGTTTGCGCAGTTCCGCAGGCATTTCATATCTGAAATTTTGCTCAATTTCCTCATCACTCACCAGGTTCTCAAGGAAGTAATCTGGTGATCTGAATATCTGCCTCCAGTCAACCGGAGCGCTCCATAAACCAAATCTCGCAGCATTATTTCCCAGGTCGATCACCGTAAAATCTTCTTTCCCCGGCAAGACCCTGGAACCACGTCCAATCATTTGATAATATAAAGTAAGAGATTTGGTCGCACGGTTTAAGATAATAGTTTCAACCGTAGGCTCATCAAAACCTGTAGTAAGGATACTCACCGAAGTTAGAATTGCATCGGGTTTATTTTTGAACCACTTCAAAATGTCTTTCCGGTCCTGTTTGCTGGTTGTATTATCCAGGTGGCGAACATCAAATCCGGCATTTTTGAAAGTCTCATATACTTCTTTTGAAGTATTGATCCCGTTATTAAAGATTAGGGTCTTCTTACCCATAGACTTTTCCATGTAAGCATCTAACAATTTTTCCTGCATAGAAAAGTTGGAGTACAATTCTTCCGAAGATTTTACGGTGTAATCCCCGTTGATACCCACTTTAAGAGTAGAAAGCCCAACGTCATAACTATAAGTATTAGCCTTCGCCAAAAATCCTTTTTCGATAAGGGAACTAATGGAATCTCCCACGATCAATTCCCTGTAGTTGTCCTTCATGGGAAGTTTGATGTTCGAACTCAATGGCGTAGCGGTAACCCCAAGGATAAATGACTTCTCGAAGAACTTGAACAATTTCCTGAAAGAGTTGTAATGAGCCTCATCAATAATGACCATTCCAAGATTTTCCAGCTCAACCTTATCATCATTAAGACGATTGTTCAAAGTTTCAACCATGGCCACGAAGCACATATACTCATCCTGGTCTGGAAGTTCCTTGATTTTACTGTTTATGATCTTGTTTCGAACCCCAAAACCGGTAAGCATTTTTGAAGTTTGCTTACAAAGCTCGATCCTGTGGGTAAGGATCAAAACCTTCTTATTGGTACGTTGGATATATTCGCGGACAATCTGAGAAAAAATTACTGTCTTTCCTCCACCTGTAGGTAATTGATAAAGTAAGTTGTAGCGCTCGGGGTGCGCTTCAAGTATTTTGAATATTTTATTAATGTCTTCCTGCTGATAGTCATAGAGTTCCTTATCAACCGTTTTTTCTTCAATTCCAAATGTGTCCTGCGTCATTATATTTTTTTCAATTGCAATTTTGCAAAAATAGCTGATTTTAAAGGTTTACTCAAATATTTCCGAAGAAAAACTTCAGATACCTAATTACCGAGGTTTAACATTACTTCAGAATCTTAATCATTATCTTTAGAGATATTTATTTTCCACTTACATCTTCGCTCCAAATCTTCGATATAAGGGAAATATCTTGAATTTTTAGCTGAGGATTGATATGAAAATGAACGAAAAGAAACGCTTGAAATACATAGAAGCCTTAAGAGAAAACAAACTTTTAAAAGACCTGAACGAAGAAAAAAGAACGGATATTCTTGAAAATTTAGAAGAAGAAATCTGGCCTAGAAACACTTGTAATCTGTCTATCACAAAGCCATTTAGCAGGTTTCATTTTATCATTTCAGGAAGAATAAAGGTATATAAGGTAGATCCCAGTACAGGAAGGGAAATCACGCTGTTCATTCTCAAAGGCAATGATGTTTTTGATATCATTAGCCTTCTTGAGGAACTGGATCACGAGGTCTTTTACGAAACTTTGGATAAGGCCACTCTTCTATCCACACCCATGGCCGTTATGCGAAAATGGGTACAGGAAAACCCTGAGATCAATAAGAACATGTTACCTTACCTGGGACATCAACTTAAATTTATGGAAGAATACGCTTCAGATGTCACCATGATTGATATTTCTACGCGGCTTGCCAAGTTGATCCTTAGCAACATAAATTCAAAATCACAGCGACTGGAATTGATCAATGACCTTTCTAATGAAGAATTGGCCAATTTAATAGGTTCTACCAGGGCTGTGGTTAACCGGCATTTGCAGGAGTTCAAGAATGACGGGATCTTATATCTTGGAAGGCAAAAAGTAGAAATTCGAAATCTTGAATTGCTCCTTAAAAAATTGAATTCTCCAAATGTAAATCCTTAAATACCTTTAACACAGTTGTGATACGTAAGTAGTATAGGATCATAATTTCTCATAGTAACTTTATTCCTGTTATTAATCTAAAAATTGTGTGCTATGAAAAATTTAATCTTTTGTTTGCTCTTATTCGTAGGAATGGGAATAGGGCATTCGCAAATTGTACTTAAGGAGAGTAAAGTGGAATATATACCCCGCTCTTTAGAAATGGATGAAGTTTCTAATTCCGTTAGCCTTAAAATTTCTGAATCTTATGTTGGGGAATTTGAAGAAGATCCTTTAACCTTTATTCAGGATAATTTTAATATCAATCAATTGATCACGGATAATGAGCAATATGATTACGATACTTACCAGGTATTGTTCAAGTCCAAAAAAGGCAGAGTATTAGCAAACTTTGATGACGAAGGTGAATTGGTTTCAACTTTCCATCGTTTTAGAAATGTAAAACTTCCTGATGATGTTCGTCTTGAAATACTTAGAAGTCATAAGAATTCAAAAGTGGTAAAAAACCAACATATTTTAACCACCAAAGATCTAATGATCAAAAAAGAATATTATATCGTTAAGATCCAGGATGGAAATAAAACCCGAAGATTACGAGTAGAAAGGAATGCTCAGGGCTTAAGCCTGGCAGGTTTATAAAATCACGTGTTTTCTAATTGGTAGCCACCTACAAGAAATTTTAGGTGGCTTTTTTTAGTCAAATAGATCTGAAGACAGGTAACGATCCCCTCGGTCGCAAACAATACTTACTACCACTCCTTCTTCCAGTTCTTCGCAAAGCCTTAAAGCAGCCGCTGCTGCCCCTCCGCTGCTCATTCCGGCAAAGATCCCTTCTTCCTTAGCCAAACGTATGGTCATTGCCCGGGCCTCCTCCTCGTCAACCTCCATTACCCGGTCTACTTTAGAAGCATCAAAAATGCTGGGTAAATACTCTTTAGGCCACTTTCTGATCCCCGGAATACGTGCTCCATCTTTTGGCTGCACACCAACAATCTGCACCTCCCCGTTTTGCTCTTTAAGAAAAGTTGATGTTCCCATTATGGTACCGGTTGTTCCCATTGAGGATACAAAATGAGTGATCTCATGGTTGGTATCCCGCCAAATTTCGGGACCAGTGGTTTCATAATGTGCTTTCCAATTATCGTTATTCCCGAATTGATTCAGCATTTTATAACCTGCTGTTTTCACCTTATCCTCAGCATAATCTCTTGAACCTTCAATTCCGCTATCAGCACTGGTAAGTATGACCTTTGCCCCGTAGGCCCTCATAGTCTTGATTCGTTCTTCGGTAGAATTCTCCGGCATCACCAGTTCAATGTGAAGGTTGAACAGGCGGGCAATCAGAGCAAGGGCAATTCCGGTATTCCCACTGGTAGCCTCAATAAGTTTCGTTTCAGGAGTAATTTCGCCACGATCCATAGCCTTCCTGATCATGTTATAAGCCGGACGGTCCTTAACGCTTCCTCCGGGATTCTGTCCCTCAAGTTTGAAATATAGCTGTACGTTATCATTTTTGACCAGGTGTTGGGCCCTGACCAATGGAGTATTTCCAATAAGATCTAAAATTGTCTTGCTCATTTCTTCTGAAGGTTTTTTATTTTGATCTGCGGGGAATGGGTGACAAATGAATTTTCAGGAACCGAAGAAGTGAGCCATGCGTTTCCGCCAATAATACTGTTAGCTCCTATCACGGTATCTCCCCCTAGAATGGTCGCGTTGGCATAGATAGTTACGTTGTCCTCAATGGTAGGATGCCGTTTTTTATTCCGTAGTTCCCTCTCAACATATAATGCCCCCAGGGTAACTCCCTGATAGATCTTAACATTGTTCTTAATCACTGCGGTCTCGCCTATAACAACTCCAGTAGCGTGATCTATAAAAAAAGACTCCCCTATTTGAGCACCGGGATTTATATCAGTTCCGGTGATCCTGTGGGCACATTCTGTCATTAATCTGGGTACAAGTGGTAACCTGAATTGATACAATTCATGACTTAATCTGTAAACGGCAATCGCATAGAACCCCGGATAGGACAAATATACCTCCTCCACAGAGTTTGCAGCAGGATCATTTCCGGCGATAGCTACTGCATCCTTATGCAACATTTTAAGAATACTGGGTAGTCTATTGCAGTATTCCTCCCAAATATCTTTACAAGCCTTTTCCGGTTCCCAGCATACAAGGTCTGCCAGTTCCTGAAAATCAAAGGCCAGCTTTTCCATATTTTCCTTTACGGGAGTATCCTCATCAAAAAGTGTGTAAAAGAGGTTGTGAGTAAAGGCTTCTGCCCGCTCCTTTATTCTCATTTTTAAATGAGGAAGCTTCTTTTGAGAAATGATCTCTTTTATTACTTTATCCATATTCATAGACGATGCCATCGCGGGAATTCTTTTTTCAAAATTAAGAAAATCAACTGCCATAATCCCTATATCACGAAGGAAGGTTAAAACAATGAAAATCTGAAGAATTTAGTGTCAAAGTCAAGTTAAATAATCTTAAATACAAACCACTATATTTCAGGTAGTTGTAAATTTAATCATTAATCAAAACCGTTTGAGTCATGGCACAACACGAAAAACAAAAACAAGAACAACCCAGGAAGCCAGCTGAACAAAAAGCAGCTCCTAAAAAAGGTCAACACGAACAAAAAGCAGCTCCTAAAAAAGCGCAACCAAAAGAGAGAAAATAGAATTCTAAATTCTGTTTACATGTAGTTTTATTTTCAGGCCACCTCAAAAGGGTGGCTTTATCTATTGCCTAAAAAGCAGTTTTTGAGATAAGCACCTTTAAATTCTCAGATAGGTCAAGCAACCACTTCAATTGATCTGTAATTATCTGTATTTCCTGTAAGCGTTTTCTAAGATCCTCACTTATCTCTACCTGCCCCAACTCTTTCTCTTTCCTTCGAAGTTCCACCAATTCTTCATACTTCTCCTTAAAGTAGGATTCGGCCTGCTCGATCTCCTCTTTAAAAGGTCTTTTCTTAATGGATTCTTCTTGCAGCATCTCTTCGGAATGTTGCAGGTTCTCCCGAATAGCTCTCATATAGTTTGTAAAATGCCTTGAAGCACTTGTTGTAGTTTGAACCCGAATGAAAGTACCTAATGAAGCAGATGCAGATAACAACTCCTGATTCACCGAGACGATCTTGAACACCGTCCCCAAGTCACTTTCCCCTTGTTCGGGCTCCTGAGCCATCCTTTGAAATGCGGCATTCAAATCTCCAGCCTTTAAAAATGCCTGTTTACGGGATAGCTTATAAGTGGTGGGTAATTTGCCTTTTTTAAGATAGTAGTCTTCAATTTCTTGAAGGTAATTCAAATTAGCCTGTATACTGGCCGATATATAATTTTTGATGCCTTTATATTCCCAGGTTGGCCAAAAGAATTTATTCCCAAGGAAGGCTAGTCCTGCACCCAGCACTGTATCCAGCATTCTGTACTGTATTACCTCAAACGCATTTGGACGTAATAAACTATACACGAAGATCACATTCAACGTTATGAAAGCCGCTGCCGCTTTGTAATTTCGCTGGATCATGGAAAATGCAAAAACCAGGGTGATCACAGCCAAAACTGCATAGACCATCGTATTTTGAACCATTAGGACAATGCTTACGGCTATTGCACCACCTATCAAAGTCCCGTAGAGACGTTGCTTAAAACGATCACGTGTAAGTGCATAACCCGGTCGCATGATCACCAGGCTGGTCAATAATATCCAATAGGCATTTTGAAAATGGAATAATCGCCCCAGAAGCAAACCGGCAATAAGAACTACGGTCAACCTCAAAGAATGCCTGAAAATAGGAGATTTGAAATCAAGGTTATCCAACAGGGTTTTAAAATCATATTCCTGAGTGGTCAAAAAGCGTTCAGCCTCTTTAGTCTTTGGCGTAAGCTTTGGCTTACCTTCATATTCTTTTAGGAGTCTTTCAATAGATCGAATCTTTTGGTGCTGCTTTTCCTTGAAAACGATCAGGTTTCGGAAGACAAGAATTGTTTCCCTTTCCTCGGGGAACCTGGCATCCTTTTCAAAATGCCTGAAAGCTTCCCAAACTTTTCTTCTTTTCTCTTCCAAATCTGGATTTGTCTCATATGTTTTGCGATCCCTCCAAACCCGTGAGATCTCTTTCATTTGCAGTACCATGGCCTCGCTCCAGTCATTTATAAGATCCAGCTCTTTCTTTCGGTTTGTAAATAGCTGCTGCATTCGTTCATAGTTCACCGGATTTGCCATTCCCAATTCCAGAATGTCAATAAGGTCCATAAATATGAGTAGCTTTTTCCTCACCACTCCTGATCTTCCGAAGTTCTTACGGCGTGAGATCACCACATCCCTGGTAAGTTCATGATTTTCATTAATGGAAGTCTGCACCCGTAACAATTCTTTTTTAAGACTTTCCCTATCCCCGGAATCATCCCTCATTAGGTTTACTCTTATCTGAAGATATTCAGCGGTTAGCTCAAATCCTTCCGCCATTAAATTTTCTGTCTCTTTTCTTCGGGTTAAAAAATGGAGCAATACCGTAAAAATAAGATACCATAAGCCACCAGTTCCAACTAGCAGTGAATGCACTAAAACAGAACCTTCCGAAGGAACCTTAGCCAAACTTAGTACAATTGCAAAAAGGCCTGAAAATGCGATCAGGGAGGCCCTGAAGCCAAAAACTGAGATCATTGAAAAACCAAAAATGAGTACGGCCAACACCGGGATCATAAGGACGTTGCTCATAGCTGCGTAACCGGCTAACAATGTCCCCAGTGTTGCCATAATAACCGAAAAGAAAACTCCTGTCATTCGTCGTTCCAGGCTGCCGGGAACATCACTGGGTGAACTTAGAAGTACCCCTATCGCCATAGCTACTCCTACACTCGCCTGTCCAAAATGATTGGCAAGGAGAATAGGCAGGATGGCTGCCACCGCGAAACTAATGCCTTTGGAAAATTCGGCAGTCTTCAACAGTTCCAAAAACGACTTGAAATATTGGGTTAAGTTCAATTTTTAATTGGTTATGGTATCACAAAAGTACGAAGCTCAAATTGGTTTACCGTCTGCAAATTGAAACAATGGCATCTCTTCTATTCAGAGTACAATTTAACCTTTAATTAGTACCAGGGCTTTGGTGAACTTTATATAGGGTTGTAATTTTAAGCAACTTAAAAATAAAAACATTTTAAACTTAAGGATATGAAAGTATTAATGGTATTAACCTCTCACAGTGAATTAGGAGATACAGGAAAGAAAACAGGCTTTTGGGTAGAGGAGTTTGCCGCTCCATATTATGTTTTGGCCGATGCCGGGGTAGATGTAACCATTGCGTCACCAAAAGGAGGCCAACCGCCAATTGACCCCTCAAGTACAACCAAAGATGCAGAAACCGATGCCACTCGGCGTTTCGATGAAGACAAAGAACTACAGGAAAAATTAGCACATTCTAAAAAACTCGAAGATGTAGATGCAGATGATTTTGATGCTGTATTCTACCCGGGTGGACATGGACCTCTATGGGATCTTGCAAATGATCTAAAATCGATCTCTTTGATCGAAAAGTTCAATGACCAACAAAAACCTCTGGCATTTGTATGTCACGCTCCAGCAGCTCTTGCAAATGTAGAGTCCAACAAAGAACCCCTTGTTAGAGGTAAAAATGTGACCGGTTTTACAAATTCTGAAGAAGATGCGGTTGGCCTTACAGATATAGTACCATTTTTAATACAGGATAAAATGAATCAATTGGGCGCTAATTACAGCAAAGCCGATGACTGGAATTCATATGTGCTGGTTGACGGAAATTTGATAACCGGACAAAACCCTGCCTCTTCTGAAAAAGCGGCAGAGGAACTTTTGAAAATGCTCAAAAACAAGTAGTATCAGCCTATGCAAAAAAAGGAGTTAAGCATTGATTCCGTTATCACAGACCATGAATCCTCCGGGAGATATATTTCTGTTGACGGTATAAATACTTTTGCGCTCTGTTACGGCCGCGGGGAACCAGTGGTATGTATTCATGGTGTTCCAACTTCTTCTTTTTTATACCGAAAGGTATTGCAGTCCCTTTCAAAAAAAGGCTATAAAGGTATTAGCATAGATCTTCCCGGGTTTGGGCTTACAGATCGTCCTAAGGATTTTGAATACAGTTTCTCCAATTTTGCAGACTTTCTATCTAAGGCACTTACCCGTCTGAAGGTAAAAAAGTATCATCTGGTTGTCCATGATATAGGTGGACCAATAGGTTTTGCCCTGGCTGCAAGACATCCTTCAAAGGTCATGTCACTTTCCATTCTGAATACCTGGATAGATGTGGTGAATTTCAAAAAGCCTTTGGTCATGAGACCCTTTGAAAAAAAGTTGGTTGGTGAAGCAGAATTGAAAATGATCACTCATGCTACCTGGCCGGTAATGTTCAAAGCAATGGGAGTTGTCAGGTCAGAAAAAATTCCTCTGGCAGAAATAAATGCATATGTTGACCTTCTGAAAATGAAAGATGATGGAAAAGCCTTTTTAAAGGTCATGAGAAATTTCGATCACTCTGAAGATTTCCGAGAGCTCTGCTTGAATTCTGTCCAAAATGTGAGGTATCCGGTTCAGGCTATTTGGGGAGATAAGGATTCGGGTTTAACTCTTTCCAGATATGGACGGGAGATCCAAAAAACTGCCAATCTTAGAGAAATTGAAAGGTTACCGGCTAAGCATTTTCTTCAGGAAGAATCATGGCTGGCCATAGCCGATAGAATTGTGGAACAGGCAAAAAGTGTCCACTTAAAATAAAAAAGGAGGTTAATTAACCTCCTTTTTTATTGCTTTACTTTTTTGGTGGTTTAGTTGGTCGCACCTCAATTTTACTTGGAAGAGCCCTATGATTCATCTTTAGAAGATCTACTACCAATTCGCCAATATCCTCTATTTGAATTTTCCACGCATCAGCTTCAGAAGGTGTATGTTCATTAAAATATGTAGAAACAGATCCTGGCATGATGGTAGACACTTTGATATCATGATCGCGAAGATCCAGCATGGCGGCCTGGGTAAACCCAGTTACTCCAAATTTACTGGCGTTATAAGCTGTTCCTCCGGCAAAGAAATTGGTTCCGGCAAGACTAGAGATCGTGAAGATATATCCTTTTGAGCTTTTTAAAGAGGGAATGGCAGCTTTCATGCTGTAAAAAACACCGGTAAGGTTGGTATCTATCGTTTGCTGCCATTGATCTACAGTTAACTCCTCAATAGATCCAAAATGACCAACTCCGGCATTTGCTACCAGAATATCCAGTTGTCCCCATTTATCCGTTATTTTTTTAATAGCTGACTCCTGACTAGAAAGATCTCTTACATCAGCCGCGAGCCCCATCACTTCTCCTTTTCCTAAAGAACTGATCTCTTTGGCGGCTTTTTCAGCTTCCTCGACGTGCCTGCTGGTGATCCCTACGTTCACTCCCTGTTCGGCGAGTGCCCGGGCGACCCCGTATCCTATTCCTTTGCTACCTCCTGTTATGAAGGCCACTTTATCTTTTAATATCATATCTTATATTTTTATTTGAATTTTCCTGAAAGTAGTAAAACCACGTCCAATTTTCGAAAGTACGAGCTTTAAGAATTTGTTAATTCTTCGGAAGAAGATTGAATTCTGTCTTAATTTTTATTCCGAAGAAAAAATCTTTAGAAATACAATCGCAAAAAACTGGAAGATTCAATTATCTTTGCGCTCCTTCCGGGGGAAATTACCCAACAGGTAGTCCTCCTGAAGAATATGGTTTAAACTTTCAAAAAAACAGCTACGTTGGAAAATCCTAAGGCACAAAAACTTCTGAATAAAATACAGCGCGACCTGATGCGCAATGGTATTATTACAAACACTATCGTTGAAGATCTAAAAGACCTTAGGCCTTATGCCGTGGAAGAGAACAATCCGCTTCTCGCTAAAGCTATCAGGCTGACATTTGAACATATTGAAACTTATCAAACGTTTGACATCGCCATTCCAGATGATGAACCTCTAGAAGAATTTGAAGGCGAAGAAACTACTCAAAATGAGGTAGATCCTCAGGAAAGCCTCGATTATCTTTTATCTCTAATGGCCGAATCAAAAAATAAAGTAAACGCCCTTGAACTTAGGGAATTCGTAAACAGCCTTATTGAATACGCTGAAGAGAATTAACGTTTTTTTCTGCCAGGTTGGCGTGATATTTGAAATTGTACACCTTGAATTGTAGAATTTAATAGAAAGGAAGAAAAGGTATATGAAGAAGAAAAATGTGGTCTTGAGCAAAAAGCCTCGCTGGAAATTATTACATCAGTATTACAACTATACAGGTTTTTATAAGTTCGTAGGTGGCAGCCTCAAAAAAGCTATTCTTCCTATTCTTTTATTTATTGGCGCTCTATTGGCAGTAAATGAATATGTGATCAACATCAACCAGGTGTTGGTAACAGTAACCGAAACCTTTTCCCCAATTGGTATATTATTGGTCTTTTTGGCGTCTGAATCTATATTAGGTTTGGTCCCGCCGGAATTATTCATCGCCTGGGCAGGAAAATCGGCTTCACCGGTATTACATCTTAGCTTACTGGCACTTGCATCCTATCTTGGAGGTATTTTCTCCTACTATATGGGTAAAGCGATCACGACAATCCCTTCTGTACATAATTATCTTGAAAACAAGATGAGCAAACACATTAAGAACACCGAAAAATGGGGTGGTTTTTTAATTGTTGTAGGGGCTTTACTTCCTATACCTTTTGCGATGACGAGTATCGCTGCCGGTATCATCAATTACAAGTTCAGGTATTATCTTTTATTCGGACTTTTGAGATTCGTGAGATTTTACGGGTACGCACTGGTGATCTTTAAGATCGTTTAGTTCTCTTTCCTTTTAAACTTGTATTTTTGGTAGGCTAATCTTACCAAAAATCATTTATGGGTCATCACCACGATCATCACTCAGCAGGGAAAAATCTCAAATTTGCATTTTTTCTCAATGCAGCTTTCACGATTTTTGAAATTATTGGCGGTATTTATGTTAATAGTGTTGCAATAGTTTCAGATGCTGTTCATGATCTGGGTGACACTCTCTCCTTAGGAACATCCTGGTACCTTCAGAAAAAATCACACCAAGCCAGTAACGCGAGATTTTCATTTGGCTATAAGCGTTTTTCCTTGCTTGGTGCTTTGATCAATAGCCTGGTTCTTATAGGAGGATCGGTATATGTGATCATAGAGGCCGTCAACCGACTTATTGAACCCGAACATTCGGACGCCCAGGGTATGATGATCTTCGCCATTATAGGAGTAGCAGTGAACGGGGTCGCCGCATTCAAATTGAGCAAAGGCACTTCAATGAATGAAAAGGTGGTTTCCTGGCACCTCATCGAAGATGTACTGGGTTGGGTGGCTGTATTAATAGTTGCCATCATACTCCAATTTAAGGACATTCATTATCTGGATCCTGCTCTTTCCCTTTTGATAACCTCCTTCATTTTATGGAACGTATTTAAAAGGTTAAAAGAAACCCTTTTTATCTTTTTACAGGGAGTTCCGGAAGAATTGGATCTTGACGAAATTGAAGCCCGACTCTCAAAGCTTCAAAATGTCGCCTCTATACACCACACGCATATCTGGTCCCTTGAAGGAACAGACCATGTTTTCACAACCCATATAAAGTTGAAAAACATTAACCGTTTTCAGCAATTAATGGATGTAAAAAAAGAAGTGAAAGCAGTATTACAGGAATATAAATTCGACCATTATACGGTAGAAACCGAATTGGATGAAGAAACCTGCGACTTACTTTAGACTATCTTATCTGGGTGAATTTGATTCCCAATTCGCGTTCGAACTGTTTTATTTTTTTAAGCTCAAATTGATTTACCAGGGCAAGTGAAATTCCCGTTTTCCCCGCTCTGGCCGTCCTTCCGCTACGGTGCGTGTAGTATTCGGTTTGATCAGGTAATTGGTAGTGTGCAACAAAAGCAAGATTGGCAACATCAATCCCACGGGCTGCAACATCTGTAGAAACCAATAACCTCAAACTTTTATTCTTAAAGGCTCTCATTACCTTATCCCGGTCTTTCTGAAGCATATCTCCTTCCAATAGACCCACTTCATGATTTTTGGCGATCAATTGTTTAGCGAGTGTACGAGCTGCAGCTTTGGTCTTCGTGAATATTATTCCTCGTTGTTTTCCCATTGACTTTAAAAAATAAGCCAGGGTATCCAGTTTACTGTTATCATCTCCGGAAACAAATTGATGATCAATCCCTGTGTTTACCGTATCTTTCTTATCAACTGAAACTTTTCTTGCGTTTTTAGCGACATATTTATTAATGATCTCATTAAGATCCTGCGGAATGGTAGCAGAAAATAACCAGACATTTCTTTTATCTGATGCCGTAGCTTCTAAAATGGTAGTAAGATCCTTCTTGAATCCCATACTCAACATTTCATCAGCCTCATCTAAAACAAGAGTCTTGATCTTAGAGATATCGACAGCTTTTCTTTTCATTAAGTCGATTAGCCTTCCAGGAGTGGCTACTATGATTTGAGTAGGACGATTTAATCTTGAGATCTGAATATCGATCTTTTCACCCCCGTAAACTGCTTCAGTAAAAACCTTGTCTGAATATTTAGTGAATTTGAAGAGTTGCTTCGCAATTTGCTGACCCAATTCTCTGGTTGGAGAAAGAATAAGTGCCTGAACATGATCCTTTGCAGGGTCAATTTGCGCAAGAATTGGTAAACCAAAAGCAGCAGTTTTACCTGTCCCTGTTTGTGCCTGTCCCACAAAATCTACAGTCCCTTCTGTCAACACAGGTATAGCAGCCTCCTGAATTTTTGTTGGGGTAACTATCCCCATTTCATTCAGGCCTTTTATTAAATCATTCGAAACTCCCAGCTCCTTAAATGTCATGTCGTTAATTTTTTGCGAAGATAGTTCTATTATGATTTCAAAAAGAATGAATTCCCGGATTTATTCAAGTCAGAATAGCCAAGGCCGCAGCATCCTTTTTTAGGTAAAACAACATTATAAAATAGTAAGATTGAACTTGTTAAACTGAAGCTAAACCGGCTTTTTTAAAAGTTTTTTTGACTATTTATCAGTAATTTAGGTATATAACCAATAAAACCAAAATCATGCTCACAATAATTTTAAATATTCTCCTCCCACCTTTAGCCGTTTATTTAAATCATGGAGTGGGAACAACCTTATTGATAAGTATAATCCTTACCATCATAGGCTGGATTCCAGGCGTGATCCACGCGTTTATTGTCAACTAGAAACATGATTATTCTATAAAAACTGTCTAAAATAAATCGCCCCAAAAATCCTGTAAAACAGGTTTCCTTCTCAGATTGAAGAAAAGTTTGAATTAGCCCTTGAACTTGTATTTTAGACAGTTTTTTATATTTACTGTATACCTTCTTCTTTTTCTTTTAGGTGCAGCTGCCATTTCCAGGCACTTTCCAGTGCATCTTCAATATTGTACTCCGCTTCCCATTTTAAAACTTCATTTGCTTTTCTGGTATCGGCATAAGCAGCAGTGATATCACCTTCTCTTCTGTTGGTAATGGTGTAAGAAAGTTTCGTTTCAGAAACCTTTTCAAAGGCCTTTATAGCTTCCAAAACCGAATTTCCTTTTCCCGTTCCTAAATTGAAAACTTCATAATTGCTTGTTTGTTCACCTTCCAATAGACGCTCTAAAGCAACTACATGGGCCCTGGCAAGATCCATAACATGTATATAATCTCTTATACACGTGCCATCAGGGGTGGGATAATCATTTCCAAAGACCGACAATTTTTCTCTTTTCCCAATAGCAGTCTGAGTTATAAATGGCACCAGATTCTGAGGGGTTCCAATTGGAAGTTCTCCAATATTAGCACTAGGATGCGCCCCAATTGGGTTAAAATATCTCAAAGAAATGGCATGAAGGTTCTTTTTCACCTTACAAGTATCGGCAATTATCTCCTCTCCTATCTGTTTGGTATTTCCGTAAGGAGATTCGGCTTTTTTCACAGGCGCCGATTCAGTGATGGGCAATTCGTCAGCTTGACCGTAAACGGTACATGAAGAGCTAAAAATGAATTTTGAATCCTCTCTCTCCTGCAACTGTTGAAGGAGATAGATCAAGGTGTTCAGGTTGTTCTCATAATACAGCAAAGGATTTTCAACACTTTCACCAACGGCTTTGGAAGCCGCAAAATGAATAACCCCCTCGATATTTGGATATTTCTCAAAGAAATCTGAAACAGCGGCTTTATCCCTAAGATCAATGTTTTCAAACTCCGGGGAGATCTTGGTGATCTTTGTTATCCCTCCCAGAACATCCAGGGAGGAATTGGAAAGATTATCTATTATAACAACTTCGAATCCTCTTTCCTGAAGTGCGACCACAGTGTGAGATCCTATAAAGCCAAGACCTCCGGTCACTAATATTTTTTTACCCATTTTAATTTTTTCTGAATTATCCGCAAATTAATAAAATAGAACTTTTAACACCGGGGATTAGTAAATATTTAGATGTTTCCGAAGAGATTTGATGATGAAAATACCTTTAGAAGAAGTTCTTTTCCTTTAGAAAAAAGTATATTTGCGGTCGATAAAAGAAGCTGAAAATGAATATAGAAAATCAGGTTAGAGCGTTTAAATGGATCAGTATTTTGGAAGGAATATCTTTTTTGGTCCTTCTTCTAATTGCAATGCCCTTGAAGTATATCTGGCAATCACCCGAAATGGTTCAGATAGTTGGTATGGCCCACGGAATTCTATTCGTAGTTTACATTTTAGGAGCTTTATTACTTTATAAATCCTTAGACTGGACATTTAAAACACTAATGATTGTTTGTGTAAGTTCTGTTCTGCCTTTAGGACCTTTCTACGTCGAAAAAAAATATTTATAACCTATGCGTGAGCACGTACGTGAAATAAGCAATTTTTTAGCGAACTACTTTATCGAAAAAGGCCTTGATGAGGATCTGGCTCATTTTCTAAACATGCTTATTAATATTGCCATAGTATTTGTGCTATGGTATGTGATACATTATGTTACTAAAAGTATTCTGCTCACGGCATTTCAACGCTTCACCAATAGAACTAAAACAACATTTGACGATTACCTTGTTCAAAGTAATTTCCCGAGATATGTAAGCAATGTTTTACCATTACTTTTACTTATTCTCACCGTTCCGGTAATATTTGTTGACTACCCTGATCTTTTAAAGATTTTTGAGACTTTAGTTGACATTTATGTGGTTGTATTAATGGTTCTCATTGCCCGAAGTCTTTTGCGTACAACAACCAATTACTTAAAACGACATGAGAGCTATCGTGATAAACCTTTAGAAAGCTATACGCAGATCTTAATGATCGTTTTCTGGTCTATTGGTTTTGTATACATTTTTGCTGAGCTTACTAATAAGTCGGTTTTAGGGTTTCTTATATCCTTAGGAGCAGCTTCAGCTATTATCCTATTTATATTTAGGGATACTATTCTTGGATTCATAGCTTCGATCCAGGTTTCAGTAAATGATATTGTTCGCATAGGAGACTGGATCACCTTCAGTAAATATGGAGCAGACGGGTTTGTAACTGAGATTAACCTCGCGACCGTGCGTGTCCAAAACTGGGATAACACCTACACTACTATCCCAACATATAATTTGATCGCTGATTCTTTCCACAACTGGAGGGGAATGCAGGAATCACCTGGAAGAAGGATCAAACGTTCTCTTTTCATTAAGCAGAATTCGATCAGGTATATTAATGATGAAGACCTGGCACGTTTTGAAGAATTTGATTTAATTGCTCCTTACATCAAAGAAAGACAACAGGAGATCAATGAGTATAACAAGAAAAAGGGGATCAATAAAAAACACCTGATCAACGGAAGACATCAAACCAACCTGGGAGTTTTCCGAAATTATACTTTGAATTACCTGAAGAGTCATCCTGAGATCAATCAGGAAATGACCATGATGGTTCGTCATCTTGCCCCTACTACTCAGGGAATTCCATTGGAAGTCTACTGCTTCAGTAAAGACAAACGATGGGAGTTCTATGAAGGGATCACAGCAGATATTTTTGATCATTTGATCGCAGCTATTCCATATTTCGATCTACAATTATTCGAATCCCCTTCTGGAGATGACATTATAAAATCAATTACCGCTCTAAAAAAAGATCAGATTTAGAGTTTTATTGAAAGACTTGAGCTTGAAAATGTCAAGGAAAAGATAAATTTCCTACAAAAGCAGGATTTATTCATACCTTCATATAATAGCTCAAATCTATTATGAAATTAAAATCTGTTCTACAGGCGATTGGATTGATCGCAGTCATTCTAACACTTTTCCCATTTGTTGCCGCTGATTTTTGGTGGATTAGAATGTTCGATTATCCACACTTACAATTGACCCTTTTCACACTTATTGCGCTTCTCATCTATTTTTTCAGATTTGATATACGCTCCTGGCGTGACTATACATTTATAATTGTACTCGCCGGATGTTTCGTCTTTCAGGTTGGTAAAATATATCCTTACACCGCTTTAGCAAGCTATCAGATAGAAAATAATGAGAATGCGGACCGCGACCGTACCATGAGTGTGTTCATGTCTAATGTCCTGCAAAAGAATAAAGAGCACCAGCAAGTACTGGATGAAGTTGTAACAGAAGATGCAGATATTCTCATTTTTACAGAGACTAATGAAAGGTGGCGTAAAAATTTGAGTCCGGCAGTTCGATCTTATGGGTATAACTATAAAGCAGAAATACCATTGGACAATACTTACGGAATGCTTCTCTATTCGAAATTCAAATTAATTGACCCTCAAATAAAATTCCTATTGGAGGATAGTATCCCTTCAATTCATTCAAAAATTCAACTTCCTTCTAAGGAAATCATTGAATTGCACGTAATCCACCCTACGCCTCCTATGCCCCCTCATGACGCATCATCTACAGATCGTGACGCTCAAATGATGATGGTGGCGAAAATGGCAAAAAATTCAAACTATCCGGTGATCGTGGCGGGAGACTTTAATGATGTGGCTTGGTCTGAATCTACATCCTTATTTCAGAGCGTAAGTGGCCTTCTGGATCCGCGTAGAGGTCGTGGCTTTTATAATACCTTCAATGCAAATAACTGGATCATGAGATGGCCTTTGGATCACATGTTTGTTTCTGAAGAATTTAGGGTAATGGAAATTGAAAGAGGTCACGATGTTGGATCAGATCATTTTCCATTTTATGTAAAATTAAGCTTGGAACCTGCATTATCACAGGAACAAAAACTAGAGCCTCCAACCCAGGAAGAGCTGGAAGAAGCGAACAAGCAGATTGAAAAGGAAGAGGAAAAAGATAAAAAGGAGAAAGCCGAAGGAAAGAACTAGCTCTTTAACCGGTCTTTCACATATTCAATTTCTGTTTTACCATGGGGCTTGGATTTTCCATTTTCATCCAGACTTACCATCACGATCTTATCAATTACAATGATACTCTCACGTGTCATTTTATTTCGAACTTCACAGCGCAGGGTTAAAGAAGCTCTTCCGAACTTTACAACATCCATTCCTATTTCAATGATATCACCTTCCCGTGCAGAACTCCGAAAATCTATTTCACTCATGTATTTTGTCACCGTCTTAGGATTCTCCAGCTGAATGATAGCATATAAAGCAGCTTCTTCGTCAATCCATTCCAACAAACGACCACCAAAAAGGCTACCGTTTGGGTTTAGATCTTGTGGTTTGATCCATTTTCTAGTGTGAAATCTCATATCTAAGTTTTTGAAATGTTAAATTAAGACTTTTCAGATTTATAAACCTTCTTAGCGAATTCAATTATTTGTTTATGATCAAAAGCCAGTTCCGGTAGATTTTCCAGATCAAACCATTTTGCGTCTTTTGCGTCATCACTTCCCTCCACTTTCTCTTCGGAAAAGACTTCTCCCCAAAACGCAATACTTATGGTACGACCTCTTGGATCTCTGCCAGGGTTTCCAAAGGCCCTTAATTGATATACTTCAAAAATTTGTAATCCCGTCTCCTCTTTTAGTTCCCGTTTTGCTCCTTCTTCCAGCGGTTCTTCATCTTCTAAAAATCCCCCGGGAAGTGCCCAGTCATTTTTAAATGGTTCATTTTTCCTTTCAACTAAAAGGATTTTTAATTTTTCCGAAGAAGCCTTATAAAAAACAACACAGTCTGTAGTGATTGCAATTTTCTGCTTTGCCATTTTACATCTCTTTAAAATAAACCGTTTTAATATTTACGAATTCTCTAATTCCTAAAAAGGAGAGCTCTCTTCCATATCCGGACATTTTCGTACCTCCAAAAGGTAATCTTGGGTCACTCTTTACCAGTTCATTTACGAAGACGGCTCCATCCTCAAATTGGGGAGCCAACCTTTCAGCTTTTTCAAAATCTTGAGTAAAAATTGAAACTCCCAGTCCAAATTGAGAACTATTTACTAGATCAACTGCTTCTTCTTCATTTTGGAAAGTTGTTACGCCAATAGCGGGGCCAAATGTTTCCTCTTTAAAAACAGCCATCTCACGGCTAACCTTAGTAAGGATGGTTGGAGCATAAAATGCACCTTCACGCTTTCCTCCTATCAATATCTCTGCGCCATTCTTTACAGAGTCTTGAACTTGCTTTTCAAGATCTTCAGCCAGGTCTTCCCTTGCCTGGACACCTATATACGTATCCTCGTTCATAGGGTCACCAACTTTCAATTTCTCAACTTCTGACTTGAAAAGATTTAAAAAATCTTCAGCAATAGATTCCTGAAGCAGTAATCTTTTTCCGGCAATACAACTTTGCCCGGTATTTTGAAACCTGGCTTTTGCACAAACTTTTGCCGCTTCCTTCAAATTGGCATCCTGAAGAACTACGAGTGCATTACTTCCACCAAGCTCCAACACGGTTTTCTTTATTTCTCCTCCGGCAGCTTTAGCCACTGCCTGTCCTGCTCCGGTACTACCAGTAAGGGTAACCGCCTTAACCCGCTCATCATGTATCACTTCTTCAACCTTGCCACTGCCAATTACCAAATTTTGAAAGCAGCCTTCAGGAAAACCGGCTTTCAAAAAGATCTTTTCCAGATTATTGGCAGACATCATCACATTACTTGCATGCTTAAGAACACCTACGTTCCCGGCCATTAAGGCTGGGGCAGCAAACCTGAACACCTGCCAGAAAGGATAATTCCATGGCATTACAGCCAGGATCACACCTAAAGGCTCATAACTTATGTAACTTTTCTCAGCATCGGTCGAAATATCCTCAGAAGCTAGGTGTTTCGCCCCATTTTCAGCGTAATATTCACAAACCCAGGCACATTTCTCCACTTCTGCAATAGATTGTGAAATAGGTTTCCCCATTTCCTGGGTAATGGTTTTGGCATATTCCTTAGAATTCGTTTTTAGATCTTCTGCGACTTTTAAAAGTAAATTTGCTCGTTCCTTAAATGTGGTTTTTCTCCAATTTCTAAAGGCTGAATCAGCTTTTGTAATAGCTGTTTTAATTTCTTCGGAAGAAAACTCTTTATGCTCGGCGAGTTTTTCCCCATTATATGGATTGATGGATTGTATCATTAGTATGTACTTTATTTAAAGGTATAAAGAAGCTTAAAGCCTTGAAAACATATTTAAGTGAATTTAACGGAAATGATCTGTTCATAACCCGGTTTATAATTGATTGCCCCCTTTTTTAAAATGAAGCCGGGATTACTTATATTTAATAAAATCCCTCACTATGAAAGAAAGAGAACTTCACTTACTTGAGCTTAGACCCTTAATTCCTTCAGCGCAAACTGCAGAAAACACCCGGCCGGACGAATTATTTCAGAATAAGACCCTTAGACCTGTGATCAAGCTTCAAAACGATCTCTTGGTAGAAGCGTTTAGAAATTACATTCAAAAACATAAGAATGTGTTCCATGATTTTTCAATAGAAAAGAGACTGACCTATATTGAAAATGCGATCCAGAAGGATATTAAATTCAGAAACAGCCTCAAGGGAATGATCATTGGCCAATTTACTCTTGAAGAATACCGTATCTATATCCAAAATTCATCAGCTTTGAATAAGCGAATGATGAATCTGGTTACCGAACGGATCAAAAGCAATATTCAACTTTTGGAACCGCAAACAACATCTTAAAAAGATTAATTTTCAATGGTTTAACCCTTTGATAAAGCAATTATTAAACTTTTCCTAATTGTTCTTTATTCAAAATGCCGTTCTCTAATTTTATGGAAAATGAATCAACATGAGCCTTAATAAAGAAGAATTATTTAATAAATGCCTGGACGAAGTTGACCGTCGCATTCAACAGTATAATGAAAAGCTGAACACCATAAGTGGTGAAAATTCGGAAAATAATTTCAGTCCAGATTTTGATGAATACGGAAATAAAGGTGAATTGCTTACCGAGTATGAGGATAACGCTGCTTATCTAGACAGGGTTCAACATATGAAGGAGACCCTTGCCAACCTTGACAGGGACCATCGTAGTGAAACAGTGAGACCGGGCAGCGTAGTGGAAACAAAAAATAACTATTATTTTATTTCTGTCCCTTTAGGCGAATTAGAAATGGACAGTGGTAGAAAAGTCTACGCCATTTCAACCGAAGCTCCCATATACGAGCACTTTAAAGGTAAAAAAGCTGGTGATACCTTTACTTTTAAAGACAGTAAGGTTGAGATCGTAAAAGTGCATTAAACCTATTCAGGGTACTCTATTCGCAGGTGGTAAATATTTTTGAGTTTACGTTTCAATACTTTTTTCACCAGCTGTATCTCCATAAATGTAATATTAGAATTAAGGAATTGCCCTTCCTCCATTTGCTTGTTAATGATCTTTTCTACAAAATCGTCTATGAGCCTGGAAGTAGGCTCCTTAATACTTTTACTGGCCGCCTCCACACTGTCACACATCATGAGAATAGCCGTTTCCTTGCTGAAAGGCATTGGCCCCGGATACCTGAAATCATCAGGATCGGCATCTTTATTTATCTCCTTTTCTTTCTTATAAAAGTAATAAACGGTGGTGGTACCGTGGTGCGTCCGGATAAAATCAATTACCCTATCGGGTAAGTTTCGTTTCTTGGCTATCTCAATTCCATTGATCACGTGTTCGATAATAATCTCGGCACTTTCTTTTGGCGACAATTCATCATGAGAGTTGACCGAAGTTGTTTGATTCTCGGTAAAATAAGTCGGATTTTTCATTTTTCCTATATCATGATACAAGGCTCCTACCCTTGCAAGCATCGAATTTGCACCAATTTCGTTAGCTGCGGCTTCAGCCAGATTTGCGACATTCAGAGAGTGGTGAAAAGTTCCGGGAGCTTTATCAGATAACTCTTTCAATAGTTTTGAATTTGTATCTGACAATTCTAAAAGTGACATATCAGAAACAAGTCCGAAGATCTTTTCGTAGGCGTAGATGAGCGGCTGAACAAACAAAGTTGCTAGACCACCCAACAGGAACATTAAAAAGGTTTCAGGTTCTACTTCATAAATGGAACCTTCCTGAATAACGGTAAACGCAAAATAGGAAACTATATACACCAGGGTGATCTGCCCAACGGTAATGAACAAATTCGCCCTTTTATAAAGTTCGGACACGGTCAAGATCGTAACGATCCCGGCTATGATCTGCAGGAACATATACTCATAACTATCGGGAACAATGAAGCCTAACAATAAGACGGTTATTACGTGAGTGAAGAGCCCGAGCCTGGAGTCAAAAAAGCCTTTTAAAGTAAGCGGCAGTATACATAGAGGAACTACATACACATAATTGACGTTGAATTTAATTATGAGGACCGTGAGTAGGACCATCATCAGTAAATTAAAAAATATGAATGTGACCTTTATATTGTTTTGGAAGATGTCATAACGATATTTACGAATGAACAACATCAGCATTAAAAGAGCAAGGAATACCAGCAAACTATAGCCAACAATAACCCAATTATAGTTGGATTGGGTCCAGATCTGGGATTCATATTCGGCTTTAAGAGAATTGAGGATCTGTAACTTTTTACCTTCTACCACTTCGCCTTTAGCAACTATAATAGTTCCTCTCTCAATATTTCCGCGGGTATAAGAGATCTGGTCATACTTGCTTTCCAGTTCGTTTTGAGTAAGTTCCTCATTGAACCTCACATTCGGCCTGATAGTATTGAAAAATAGTTCTACCAGCTCATCCCGGTAATTTTGAAGACGTGCTTGATCTATTTGTTTATTCAGAAACTCCCGAAGATTATTTTGCTTAATAATATTTTGATAGGTAACCTCCCTCGCCTCGTTTCCTTTCTTCAGGTATACCAACTGGTCCGGGCTTAAGGGAACAATTTCCTGATGCAATCCATTTTGATAGATCTCTGCCGCAGTTTGATCGACAAAATTCTTTAATTGGGTAAGATCCATTCCAGGAATGGTATCTGGAAAGATCTTTTGAAATTGTTCTTCAAGATCCAATTTAACTTCCTCAACTACGTTGGAATTATATTCATAGTACGGAACATGTTCTTTATTGATCCTCTCCTTTTCTGCGGAAAGTTCTTCCGGTGATTTTAAAATGGCAAAATCAAAGGGAGCATAGAGGTTCTCATATTGCCAGGGCTTTCCTTTGGGTATCTCGTACTTGAATTTTCCACCTTTAGGAAACAGGTAAACAATTAATACAGTAGTAAGAAGAAATAAAAATACTTTATAAAAAAGGTCCTGATTTTTATAAAGATAATTTACAAATGATTTCATAAAGACTAATCTCTTTTCAAATGTAGTAAAAAAAGACGGCTGAAGCGGATGTCGTTGGTTTGTTCCTATTAAAATGATTAAATTCGCAATAGTAAAAACTAAAATTAAAAACCATGAATAAGGAAGTAGTAATAGTGAGCGCTGTAAGAACTCCAATAGGTAGTTTCTTAGGTAGCTTATCGACCGTTCCCGCGCCAAAACTGGGATCTATAGCCATCAAAGGGGCCCTTGACAAAATTAATCTGAAACCTGAATTGGTAGACGAAGTTTTAATGGGGAATGTTGTGCAGGCTGGAACAGGACAGGCACCGGCGCGACAAGCTGCATTAGGAGCCGGAATTCCTACAAATGTGCCCTGTACTACAGTAAATAAGGTCTGTGCCAGTGGAATGAAAGCGGTAATGCAGGGAGCTCAGGCTATTGCTCTTGGTGATGCCGAGATCATTGTTGCCGGAGGAATGGAAAATATGAGCCTTATCCCTCATTATTTGCACCTTAGAACTGGACAAAAATTTGGACCGGCTCAAATGGTGGACGGTATGCAAAAAGACGGCCTGGTTGATGCCTATGACCATAATGCAATGGGTGTAGCTGCTGACCATTGCGCAAAAGAACACAATTTTAGTCGTGAAGAACAGGATAATTTTGCTATTCAATCATACAAGCGTTCCGCAAAAGCCTGGGAAGAAGGAAAGTTCAACAATGAAATAGTCCCTGTAGAAGTACCGCAGCGTAAGGGTGAACCGGTTGTGGTTAAAGAAGATGAGGAGTACAGAAATGTAAAAATGGAGAAAGTGACTTCATTAAGACCGGCTTTTAGCAAAGAAGGTACAGTTACGGCTGCTAACGCCTCAACTATTAATGATGGTGCTGCTGCATTAGTATTGATGTCTCGCGAAAAAGCTGACGAACTTGGACTTGAGGTTTTAGCATCTATAAAAAGTTTCGCAGATGCAGCCACAGAACCGATCTGGTTTACTACCGCACCTTCAAAAGCTCTTCCTAAGGCTGTAGCTAAAGCAGGTATTTCTCTTGAAAACGTTGATTACTTCGAATTCAATGAAGCATTTTCTGTAGTTGGACTGGTAAATATGAAGATCTTAGGTTTAGATGACGATAAGGTAAATATCAATGGTGGAGCTGTTTCATTAGGGCACCCTCTGGGATGTTCAGGAGCACGAATCCTTGTGACCCTACTGAATGTTCTAAAACAAAATGACGGTAAAATTGGTGCAGCAGCCATTTGTAATGGTGGTGGTGGTGCATCGGCCATGATCCTTGAGAGAGCTTAATCATTATATACACCTGAATTAATGCAATATGCCATCTGCAACCTAGGAATTGTCCCGCTTAGGTTAGAACCTACTGACACCAGTGAAATGGTGAGTCAGGTGCTTTATGGAGAATATTTTAAGATCCTTGAAGAAAGAGGAAAGTGGTCCCGAATAAGGACCGCTTTCGATTCTCTGGAAGCCTGGATAGACAACAAACAATACGTAAAGGTCTCCGAAGAAGATTATCAAAAATTTGATTCTGAAGACCCTGTCCTTTCTGCTGACCTTATTGAATTCATTAGTAATGACCAACAGAATTTAATGCCCATACCTTTAGGATCGCTTCTGAATTTTACTGCTTTTCTAAATCATTCCCATACCGGGAATAAGACTTCCGGGAAAATGGATAAAAACCGACTCATTGAATCGGCTTTTCTCTATCTCAACGCTCCTTTTTTGTGGGGAGGAAAAACACCTTTCGGAATTGATTCCAGCGGACTTACCCAGATGGTATATAAACTGAACGGTTATAGACTCCCAAGAAATGCTGCCGAGCAGGCTAAGCAAGGAGAATCTCTAAGCTTTATTGAAGAAAGTGAACCAGGAGATCTTGCTTTTTTCGATGACAAGGACGGAGTTATTACTCATGTAGGTTTAATGATGAATGACAACTACATTATTCATGCTGACGGAAAGGTTCGCCTTGACCGTATAGATCATTCAGGAATCTACAATGCCGATTTAAGACGGCACACTCACAAACTCAGAGTAATTAAGAAGATCATATAAAAAGAAAAACCCGCTAAAAAGCGGGTTTTTTATTGTCTTATTGGGGCTAGAACTAGTTAGCGCTTGCTGCTTCGATCTCTGCAACTTTCGCTTTCATTTCTTCAGCTTTCTTAGGCTGGTTCAACTGATAATAGATGTTCATCATAGTTCTGGCAGCGTCTACATTATTAGGGTCATTTTCCAACACTTTCTCAAGGTGCGGCAACGCATCTACGTATAATTGCTGACGATCAGCTGCTAGCTCATCATATTTCTTAGTATCGGCTTTGCTCATTCCAAGGCTATTCATTTTTTCAACGATTGGAGCTTCCTTAGAAAGAATCACATATGCGATATTAATCCTTGCGTTGTTCATGGTTGGATCAAGCTCAATAGCTCTTTTATAATAATCAATCGCACGATCATTTTCTCCAAGTTGTGCAGAACTAACACCTAGGTTATAATATAAAACAGCGTCATTAGGATTCTGCTCTACAATTTTCTCCATGATCTCACGGTAGGTCTTCATATCTCCCATACGGTAGTACATATCTGCCTCCACCTGCATTAGGGCCGCATCTCCAGGATTCTCGTTTTTAGCATTTTCTAAAGCAGCGATCGCTTTTTCATTCTGACCTTTTTCAACGTAGATCAAAGCAATATTCTTAGCGATCTCCCCTTTTTTAGATTCTGATTTCTGATCTTGAGGACTGATATAATTTCCTGACTTCACAAAAAGATCACGTTGTTCTTTAGAAGCCATTCTTTCCTCTTCCCCGGTTTCCTTGTTAACCGCAGTATAGATAGTCTCTTCTCCTGTAAAACCTAGATCTCTTAATTCTTCGTAGTATTCAAGAGCTTTGTCATAATCCTTAGCATTAACCGCATTTGATGCAGCGTAATAAAGATATACTGTGTCCTGCTTATTTAACTGGTAACCAACAAAAAGCTTTTCAGCAGCATCAGAAAATTTCTGAGAGTTCTGGTCTGCGATCGCACCATTAACTAAAGCGTTGCTTGCAGCAGCCATACCTTGCTGAGCCTCATCATGTCCTAATTCTGCAGCCTTCTTAAAAGCATCTGCAGCCGCCATTAAATCAGCTGAAGGAACATTTTCACCTGCTCCAATCAGAGCATAACCTTTATAAAGGTAATAGTCAGCTTTTTCATCTTCATCTGCATTAGCTAATAGAGCTTCCGCCTGCTGAAGATAATTTTTTGCCTCCTGATATTCACCTTTTTCTACCGCTTTACCGGCACGTTTTATTTCCTTTTTTTGGGCAAATCCCACGACAGTAAACATCGCTAGTGCTGCCGTCAGTATTCTAGTTTTCATTTGTTAGGGTTTTGATTATAATTATTCTTCACTATCATTTACAATAGTTGTGCCATCGTTGTTTTCCCCTGTCATATCAAGGTTTTCGTCACCAGTGATCTCTTCTTCATCTTCTTCCTTCATCACCTTAGCCACTGCTGCAATCGAATCATTACCTTTTAAATTTATTAGTCTAACGCCCTGGGTTGCACGACCCATAACTCTTAGACTATCGACAGAGGTTCTAATTGCAATACCAGATTTATTGATGATCATTAGATCATCTCCATCTTTCACGTTTTTAATTGCAACCAGACTTCCGGTTTTCTCTGTGATGGAAATAGTTTTCACACCTTTTCCTCCACGGTTAGTGATTCGGTAGATTGGTTCTCCATCTTCCGGATCGTCTATATAAGTTCGTTTTCCATATCCGTTTTCTGAAACGACTAATACGGTTTCTTCCTGTGGGTTTTGGACAGCGATCATTCCTACTACCTCATCGTTATCATCGGCAAGAGTAATTCCTCTTACACCTGAAGCGTTTCTTCCCATAGGACGGGTTTTACTTTCCTCAAATCGGATAGCCTTTCCACTTTTGAGAGCTAACATAACCTGGCTGTTACCCGTAGTAAGCCTTGCTTCCAGCAACTCATCCCCTTCTCTAATGGTAATCGCGTTGATACCATTGGTTCTTGGACGTGAGTATTGCTCAAGAGAGGTTTTCTTAACCTGTCCTTTTTTGGTAGCCATGATCACGTAATGGCTGTTGATGTATTCTTCATCTTTAAGATCCTGAGTACAGATGAAAGCCTTAAGCTTGTCATCTTGTTCCAGGTTAATAAGATTCTGGATCGCTCTACCTTTAGAAGTTTTGCTTCCTTCCGGTATTTCATATACTCGCATCCAGAAACATTTACCTTTTTCAGTAAAGAATAACATATATTGGTGATTGGTTCCTACGAAGAGGTTCTCAAGGAAATCTTCATTTCTTGTAGTAGAACCTTTTTGACCAACTCCACCTCTATTTTGAGTTTTGTATTCTGTAAGACTTGTCCTTTTAATATAACCCGCGTGAGAAATGGTAATTACCACCTGCTCATCCGGAATCATATCTTCCATACTAAGGTCTCCACCAGAATATTCAATTACAGACCTTCTTTCATCACCATACTTCTCTTTAACCTCTAGCAATTCATCTTTAATGACCTGCATTCTGCGTTCTTTTCTCGCAAGAATGTCCTTAAGATCTTCGATAGTGGCCATCAGATCCTCATACTCTGCTCTTAACTTATCCTGCTCAAGGCCGGTAAGTTGTCTTAATCGCATTTCTACGATCGCTTTCGCCTGCACTTCTGAAAGTTCAAAACGCTCGATCAATTTTGTACGAGCTTCATCGGCATTATTGGAAGCACGAATAAGTGCGATCACTTCATCAATATTATCTGAAGCGATGATCAAACCTTCAAGGATATGAGCTCTTTCTTCAGCTTTTCTCAATTCATATTCGGTACGTCTCACTACCACATCATGACGATGTTCCACGAAATAGTGGATCATATCCTTCAAATTCAGCATTTGAGGACGACCGTTTACTAATGCAATGTTATTTACACTGAAAGAACTTTGTAAGGCTGTATGTTTATATAAGGTATTCAGTACGATGTTTGGAATCGCATCTCTTTTCAAGATATAAACGATTCGCATCCCGTTTCTGTCAGATTCATCCCTGATAAGGGAGATACCTTCTATCTTTTTATCGTTCACCAACTCAGCAGTTTTCTTGATCATTTCTGCTTTGTTGACCTGGTAAGGAATTTCGGTAACTACAATAGCTTCCTTTCCATTTACTTCTTCGGTAGTAGCTTTTGCTCGCATAACTACACGACCACGACCGGTTTTGAATGCTTCTCTTACACCATCGTAACCATAAATAATTCCGCCGGTAGGAAAATCAGGAGCTTTTACATGCTCGATCAATTCATCTATTTCAATATCGTGATTATCGATATAAGCGACCACTCCATCAATTACTTCAGTAAGGTTATGAGGTGGCATATTGGTGGCCATACCTACTGCAATACCACTCGCACCGTTCACCAAAAGGTTAGGAATACGGGTTGGCAGCACCTTAGGCTCATGAATGGTATCATCAAAGTTAAGTTGCGTATCTACCGTTTCCTTGTCAATATCAGCAAGCATATCCTCACTGATCTTACGCATTCTGGCTTCGGTATAACGCATCGCCGCCGGACTATCACCATCTACAGAACCAAAGTTCCCCTGGCCGTCCACCAGCATATATCGAAGGCTCCATTCCTGGGCCATTCTCACCATTGTATCATAGACTGAAGAATCTCCGTGTGGGTGGAACTTACCTAAAACTTCCCCTACGATTCTTGCCGATTTTTTATGCGCCCTGTTTGACAGAACTCCTAGTTCATACATTCCATATAAAACCCTTCTGTGTACAGGTTTTAAACCATCACGCACATCTGGCAGGGCACGTGACACAATGACCGACATCGAATAATCAATGTAGGCCGACTTCATTTCATCTTCAATGTTGATAGGAATTAACTTTTCTCCTTCAGCCATAAATTCATTTATTTTGGTTCAAAAATCTAACGTGCCAATTTACGCATTTTCGTTAACCTAGGAAGCCCTTCTCTTGAGGTTTTCTTGTATTTTATTAACAAATTTTTAGTTGTTGTTCGTTAATAAGTTCATTACATTCTTCTTTGTTTTATGAATCCAATTTTGTCAATTAGCTATAACTCATAATCAGGTACGATTTTTGAAATTGAGTTTTAAATCACAAGAGAGAAAGGAAATAACATGGATGATAATTTTTCACCAAGAGTTAAAGATGTAATTGCCTATAGCAAAGAGGAAGCTCTTAGGCTGGGCCATGATTTTATAGGAACAGAACATTTAATGTTAGGCTTATTGCGTGATGGTGACGGTAAAGCCATTAATATACTGAATGCCCTGGATGTTGATCTAAGTCATTTAAGAAGGAAAGTTGAAATACTAAGCCCCGCAAACCCAAATGCCACTGTAGAATCTAATGAAAAAAGGAACCTGCATTTGACCCGGCAGGCTGAACGCGCTCTTAAAACAACATTTTTAGAGGCTAAACTTTTTCAAAGTTCCTCCATTAACACAGCACATTTACTGCTTTGCATTTTACGGAATGAGAACGACCCAACGACCAAACTTTTAAATAAATTGAAAGTGGACTACGACGGGGTAAAAGACCAATTCAAATATATGATCACAAACGACGACGATTATATCGATTCTCCATCTGCGGAATCTTTTTCCGATGAAGATGCGACTTCCGATGATCCTGGAAAAAGCAACCCTTTTGCTGGAGGAAGTCCCGGAAAGTCAAACAAGAAGTCTAAAACTCCGGTTTTGGATAACTTCGGAAGGGACCTTACGGCCCTCGCCGAATTAGACAAATTAGATCCGGTTGTAGGTCGTGAGAAAGAGATCGAGAGAGTTTCTCAGATCCTTAGCCGTCGAAAAAAGAACAATCCGCTTCTTATTGGGGAACCGGGAGTAGGTAAATCGGCTATTGCTGAAGGTCTCGCCTTGCGAATCGTAAAAAGAAAAGTGTCCAGAATACTTTTTGATAAGCGTGTGGTAACACTTGATCTTGCCAGCTTAGTGGCAGGAACAAAATACCGTGGACAATTCGAAGAAAGGATGAAAGCGGTTATGAACGAACTTGAAAAGAACGATGATATCATTCTTTTCATTGATGAGATCCATACTATTGTTGGTGCCGGTGGTGCTACAGGAAGTCTGGATGCCAGCAACATGTTCAAACCCGCACTTGCAAGAGGTGAGATACAATGTATTGGTGCAACTACTCTTGATGAGTACAGACAATACATTGAAAAGGATGGAGCTCTTGAAAGACGTTTCCAAAAGGTGATTGTGGAACCAACTACGGTTGAAGAAACAATCAAGATCCTAAATAACATTAAAGATAAATACGAGGAACACCACCACGTAACTTATACTAATGAAGCCATTGAGGCCTGTGTCAAGCTTACAAACAGGTATATGACAGATAGATTCCTTCCGGACAAGGCTATTGACGCCCTAGATGAAGCGGGATCACGTGTTCACATCACCAATATTGATGTTCCCAAACAGATACTTGAGCTTGAAAGAAAGCTCGAAGAAGTAAGAGAACTTAAGAATTCCGTAGTTAAAAAGCAGAAATATGAAGAAGCTGCAAAACTGCGTGATGACGAGAAGAATATTGAAAAAGAGCTTGCAAAAGCACAGGAACGCTGGGAAGAAGAATCAAAACTTCACAGGGAAACTGTAACAGAAGATAATGTAGCCGATGTGATCTCTATGATGACAGGAGTTCCTGTGAACAGGATCGCTCAGACCGAGATCAATAAACTGGCACAATTACCTGATTTGATCAAAGGAAAAGTAATTGGTCAGGATGAAGCTGTTGGTAAAGTAGTTAAAGCAATTCAGCGTAACCGTGCAGGATTAAAAGATCCTAACAAACCTATTGGTAGTTTCATCTTCCTTGGGCAAACCGGGGTTGGTAAAACCCAGCTGGCAAAGATCCTTTCAAGAGAGCTCTTTGATAATGAAGACGCTTTAATTCGAATTGACATGAGTGAGTACATGGAGAAATTTGCAGTGAGCAGATTGATCGGTGCACCTCCTGGATATGTCGGCTATGAAGAAGGTGGACAGTTGACCGAAAAAGTAAGACGCAAGCCTTATGCGGTGATCTTGTTAGACGAGGTTGAAAAAGCGCATCCAGATGTTTTCAACATGCTGCTACAGGTATTGGATGACGGTTATTTAACTGATAGTTTAGGTCGTAAGATCGACTTCAGAAATACTATCATCATCATGACCTCCAATATTGGAGCAAGAAAGCTTAAAGACTTTGGTCAGGGAGTTGGTTTTGGGACTGCTGCCAAGAAATCGCAGGTTGATGAGAATGCCCGCGGGGTGATCGAAAATGCGCTTAAAAAAGCATTTGCACCCGAATTCCTGAACCGTGTAGATGACGTGGTGATCTTTAATCCTCTAGAACAGGAAGACATTTACAAGATCATTGATATCGAGTTGGAGAAACTCTTCGGAAGAATTGGGGCTCTTGGATATGAGTTGAAACTTAGTAAAAAGGCGAAAGATTATATCGCTGAAAAAGGTTTCGACAAGCAGTATGGGGCAAGACCATTGAACCGTGCTATTCAGAAATATATCGAAGACGCTTTAGCTGAAGAGATCATTACTTCTCACATCACCGAAGGAGATAAAGTATTTATGGACCTCGATGAAGAGAAAAAGGAGTTAACTATAAAGGTGGAAAAACCAAAAAAGGAAACAAATCCTGAATAAATAATAATTCAAGAAAGAAAAAAGCCTGTGATCTCACAGGCTTTTTTTATTTCTCTCTTTTCAACTATTAGTGTCGCCCTTTCAGTACTTTGATCACATCTTCCAGGGAATAACCTTTCGCCTGTAATAAAATCAAATAGTGAAAAAGCAGATCTGCACTTTCGTTCAGGAATAATTCTTCATCATTATCCTTGGCCTCTATCACAACTTCTACAGCCTCCTCTCCCACTTTTTGGGCGATCTTATTGATCCCGCTCTTAAAAAGGGAAGCCACGTAGCTATTTTGATTCTCAGGATTTGATTTCCTTTCGGAAATGATCTTTTCCAGTTCTCCTAAAAATCCCGGGGTTTCATCATTTTTTTCACCCCAACATGTATCGGTTCCGGTATGACAGGTAGGACCAACAGGATCAACGAACACCAACAACGTGTCATTGTCACAATCAACTTTTAGATCAACCATATTCAGAAAATTTCCGCTCTCCTCTCCTTTGGTCCAAAGTCGCTGCTTACTACGGCTAAAGAACGTGACCTTTTTGGTATCTAATGTTTTTTGATAGGCTTCCTCATTCATGTACCCCAACATAAGTACATTCCTTGTTGTTGCATCCTGTATGATGGCTGGTACCAGACCATTTTTATCTTTTGAAAAATCTATTTCCATTTTACTGTTTGTTAGGATCAGCCTTTAGAGTCTGACCTCAATTCGTTCTTTACGCATTTCTTCTTTCAGATCTTTAATTTCGATCTCTTTAAAATGAAAAACGCTGGCCGCCAAAGCGGCATCAGCCTTTCCTTTTGTGAAGGCATCACAAAAATGCTGAATATTCCCCGCGCCTCCCGAGGCAATAATGGGAATTGTCAATTCATTAGAAAGTTTTTGAAGGGCTTCATTGGCAAAACCAGCTTTTGTCCCGTCATTATCCATAGAGGTGAACAAGATCTCCCCTGCTCCTCTCTCCTCAACTTCCTTAGCCCATTCAAAAAGGTCAATTTCCGTCGGAACTTTTCCTCCGACCAAATGCACCAACCATTTTCCATTCACCTGTTTAGCGTCGATAGCAACCACGATACATTGCCTTCCGAATTTAGCTGAAAGTTCATTTATCAACTGCGGATTCTTTACTGCTGATGAATTGATCGCGACCTTGTCCGCCCCATTTTGAAGCAGGATATCCACATCTTCTACTGAAGAAATTCCGCCTCCCACTGTAAAAGGGATATTTACTTTGGCAGCGACTTTTCTTACTAATTCCGCAAGGGTTTTTCGTTTTTCTTCTGTAGCCGAAATATCCAGAAAAACGAGTTCATCAGCACCCGACCTGGAGTAAATTTCAGCCAACTCAACCGGATCACCGGCATCTCGAAGATCTACAAAATTAACCCCCTTTACAGTTCGTCCATCTTTAATGTCCAGACAGGGTATTATTCTCTTTGTAAGCATTTTTTCTTTTTTAAATTCACCTCAAAACAGGTCTATTGACCAAGAATATATCTTTCCAGTTGCTTCAGGCTGATTCGGTTTTCATATATGGCTTTCCCAATGATCACACCTTCACATCCTATTTCCTGAAGGGCAGGAAGGTCATCGAATTGGGCAACTCCCCCGGAAGCTATCAATTTCAAACCGTTGTTCTCTTCTAATATCTCACGATAAAGATCAAAAGAAGGACCTTCCAGCATACCGTCTTTTGAAATATCTGTACAGATCACGTATTCAACGCCTTTTTCTGAATACTGCTGAATAAATGGCAGTAGATCTTCGGTAGACTCTTCTAGCCAGCCACTTACCGCTACTTTTTTATTTTTCGCATCGGCTCCTAAAATGATCTTTCCGCTTCCGAACTTTTCCAACCAGGAAAAGAAAGTTTCAGGCTCCTTGACCGCAATACTTCCTCCTGTTATTTGGTTCGCTCCGCATTCAAATGCGATCCTTAGATCATCATCTGACTTTAATCCGCCGCCAAAATCAACTTTTAAACTGGTTCCGGAAGTGATCTTTTCCAGGATCTTGTGATTGACGATATGTTTTGATTTAGCCCCGTCAAGATCCACCAGGTGTAAAAACTCGATTCCATGATCCTGAAACTCCTTAGCTACCTCTACCGGATTCTCATTGTAGATTTTCTTTGAATTATAATCCCCTTGTGACAGCCTTACACATTTACCATCTATTATATCTATTGCCGGTATAATCCGCATACTTTAATATTTTTAGGTTGTTATAAATCAAGAAAATTCTTTAAAATTCTCTCTCCTGCATCACTACTTTTTTCAGGGTGAAACTGAACCCCATAGAAATTATCCTTTTTCAAGGCCGATGAATATTCTACCCCATAATCACACTTCGCAATGGTTTCTTTACAAACAGGAGCATAAAAGCTGTGAACCAGGTATACATACTCATTTTCCTGAATATCCTTGAAAAGGGGAGTTTTAAGATCTGTTATTCTATTCCATCCAATATGTGGCACCTTCAATTTCTTTTCAAAATGAACGACATCTACATCAAAAATACCTAATCCGGTGGTGTCGCCTTCTTCAGTCCAATTGCACATCAATTGCATCCCAAGGCAAATCCCCAGCACCGGCTGATTCAATTTAGGAATTAAAGTGTCCAGACCCGTACTTTTAAGTTTCCGCATCGCAGAACTGGCTTCTCCCACCCCCGGAAAGATCACCTTATCGGCATTTTTTATTTCCTGGGCGTCACTAGATAATATTCCTTCGTACCCCAGGCGTTCCAGAGCGAACTTTATACTTTGAATATTCCCGGCACCATAATCTATAATAACTATTTTCATTCTCTCCTCTCTTGTTTTTATAGCATTCCTTTTGTACTTGGAAGGATCATTTTTTCAGGATCCTGCTTGACTGCAGCCTTGATCGCTTTCGCGAAACTCTTAAAAATAGCTTCGATCTTGTGGTGTTCGTTCTTACCTTCCGCTTTTATGTTCAGGTTTGCTTTCGCCCCGTCAGTGAAAGATTTGAAAAAATGATAAAACATTTCGGTCGGCATCTGTCCTATCATTTCCCGATTAAACTCGGCATCCCACACCAGCCAGTTTCGGCCCCCAAAATCAATGGCCACCTGGGCCAGGCAATCATCCATGGGAAGGCAAAAACCATATCGCTCAATCCCTATTTTATTTCCTAAAGCTTTTGCAAAAACTTCTCCCAGGGCGATGGCCGTATCTTCAATAGTGTGGTGTTCGTCCACTTCAAGGTCACCGGCTACCTTTAATTCCAGATCCATCTGCCCGTGTCGCGCGATCTGATCCAGCATATGATCAAAGAATTTAATCCCGGTAGAAATATCACTTTTTCCGGTCCCGTCTAAATTCAGCTTGATAAAAATATCTGTTTCATTGGTCTTTCTCTTGACCTCGGCTGATCGTTCTCCTCGTTTCAAAAATTCATAGATCTCCTTCCAACTGTCCGTTTCCAGTTGGATTACCTGATCAAGATCTTCTTTTTTAACTGACAGCTCTTCACTTCCCAGGTCCTCATGCCCGATGATAAAAATTCCGTTAGCTTTTAGATTCTTTGCCAGTTCCATGTCGGTTAGCCGATCTCCAATCACAAAAGAATTAGCCATGTCATATTCCGAAGTATCCATATAATGCTTCACCAGCCCCGTTCCCGGTTTTCTGGTTTCTGCATTCTCTTCAGGAAAAGTGCGATCAATGATTATTTCACTGAATTTCACTCCTTCATTTTCAAAAGCTTTTAAAATGAAATTTTGCAATGGCCAGAAAGTATTTTCCGGAAAAGAGTCTGTTCCTAAACCATCCTGATTAGTAACCATAACCAGCTCAAAATTCAATTCCAGGGCGATTTTTGCCAGATACTGAAATGAACCTTGGTAAAATTCCAGCTTTTCAAAACTGTCGAGTTGGTAATCATTTGGTTCCAGGACAAGCGTTCCGTCTCTGTCTATAAAAAGTACTTTTTTCATGCTGCTATTTCATTTAAAGCTTTAATCAATCTTATATTTTCCTCTTTTGTTCCCACCGTAAAACGTATGGTATTTTCACAAAGAGGTTGATTACTTCGGTTTCTTACAACCAACCCTTTTTCCAGGAGCTGAGCATATCGTAAATCGGCATTATCTACTCTGGCCAGTAAAAAATTAGCCTCTGAAGGAAAAATTTCCTCTACAAAATTCACTTTTTGAAGTTCCTTCTTCAGGAATTCCCGCTGCTCCAGGATCTTTTCGATCTCCTTCTCCACCTTCTCTTTATCACGAAGTCTTTCCGCAGCTTTCTGCTGGGTCAATTCATTCACGTTATAAGGAGGCTTGATCTTATTTAAAATACTGATAATTTCTTCGGAAGCATAACAAATCCCTAAACGAATTCCCGCTAATCCATAAGCTTTAGAAAGGGTTTGAGTGATCACCAAATTCGGAAAATTCTCTAACTTCTGAAGCCAACTTGATTCATTTGAAAAATCGATATATGCTTCATCAACAATCACCAGCCCATTAAAGTTATTTAATAGTTCTTCTACTGCATCTTCAGAAAATGAATTCCCGGTAGGATTATTAGGAGAGCACAAAAAGATCATTTTCGTGGAGGCATCAACCCGCTCCAGAATTGCTTCCACCTGTGGCTGAAAACCTGTTGTCAACAGCACTTCGCGGTTCTCAATTTCATTTAAATCTGCCAATACCTTATACATCCCGTAAGTTGGCGGAAGGCTAATTACATTATCTTTCCGGGGCTCGCAGAAAGCTCTGAAAATCAAGTCCAGAACTTCGTCACTTCCGTTCCCCAACAGAATTTTAGAAGGCGAAACTCCTTTTAAAGCTGCCAGCTGAGACTTTAAATTCCCTTGCTGAGGGTCGGGATACCGATTCACACCATTCTCGAACGGATTTTCATTGGCATCCAAAAATGTCATTTTTCGCCCGTCTGCCTTGTATTCATCCCTTGCCGAAGAATAAGGTTTCATGTTAGCGACATTACTCCTCACCAGGTTTTCGAGACTAAAATTACTCATCACTACTATTTTTTAGAGCCTTCAGCCTGAAAGAAACTGCACGTTTGTGCGCCTTCAAACCTTCAGCATCAGCCATAAGTTCAATTGCTGGACCAATATTTTGTATTCCTTCCTCTGAAATTTTCTGAAAACTGATGGTCTTCAAAAAACTGTCCAGATTTACTCCGCTGTATTGTTTAGCATAGCCATTTGTCGGGAGCGTATGATTGGTTCCTGAAGCATAATCTCCCGCACTTTCAGGAGTATTATTTCCAATGAACACCGAACCTGCATTTTCAATTCCGTTTACAAAAAAGTCAGAATCTTCAGTACAAACTATAAAGTGTTCAGGAGCGTATTCATTGATTATTGCCAGAGCCTCCTTTTGATCATTTACAAATATAAGTCTCGAATTCTCAATTGCCTCTGCAGCGATATCTTTCCTCGGAAGATCTTGTAATTGTTTTTGAACTTCAGCTTCCACCTTCTCCAAAAAGACTTCAGAAAGAGAAATTAAGATCACCTGACTGTCACCACCGTGCTCTGCCTGTGATAAAAGATCTGAAGCCACAAAGACAGCGTCTGCGGAATCATCGGCCACCACAAGCAATTCTGAAGGACCGGCAGGCATGTCAATAGAAACATTGTACTTGGTCGCCATTTGCTTAGCCACGGTCACGAACTGGTTTCCGGGTCCAAATATCTTATAGACTTTTGGAATACTCTCAGTACCAAATGTCATTCCGGCTATTGCCTGGATACCTCCTACTTTCAAAATGGTATCAATTCCGCAAAGTTTTGCAGTATAAAGGATCACAGGATTGACCTTTCCTTCTTTATTAGGTGGTGTACAAAGGACCATTTCTTTACAACCTGCAATTTGAGCAGGCACCGCGAGCATTAGAATGGTGGAAAATAAAGGAGCGCTCCCTCCAGGAATATATAGTCCCACCTTTTGAATAGGCCTCTTTTCCTGCCAGCATTCCACCCCAGCGACGGTTTCCACCGAAACTTTTTCAGTCTTTTGAGCAGCATGAAAACTTTCAATATTGGATTTTGCCAGTTGGATAGCTTCTTTAAGTTCTTCAGATACCAAAGCTTCCGCAGCTTGAATTTCCTCAGGAGTTACCTTTATTTTATCCGGATACGCCCCGTCAAAAAGGCTGGTATATTTCTTAACCGCCTCATCACCCATATAACTAACCTCTCCAAAGATCTGGTTTACGGTTCTTTCCACATCCTCAATATTTTTAGAAGGGCGCTTAAGAAGCTCAGCTAATTCAGTTTTTCCAGGATTATAAACTTTTTTCATTGCAATAATTTTTAAAGGACCATTTTTTCAATTGGTGCAACAAGTATTCCTTCTGCTCCGTTATTTTTCAGTTCATCGATCACTTCCCAGAATCTTTCTTCGGAAATAACTGTGTGCAAAGAGCTCCAGCCTTCTTCAGCTAAGGGAAGAACCGTAGGACTGCGCATTCCCGGAAGAAGTTTGACCACGTCTTCAATTTTTGAATTGGGAACATTCATAAGAATATACTTGGACTTTCGAGCCCGTAAAACCGACTGGATCCTAAACTGTAATTTTGAAAGAATTTCTTTTCTTTCCGAAGAAATAAGAGGAGAAACCGCCAAAACCGCTTCACTTTGAAGCATTACTTCCACCTCTTTCAAGTTATTCTTAAAGAGGGTGCTCCCGCTGGAAACAATATCACAAATCGCGTCGGCAAGCCCAATATTTGGAGCAATTTCAACTGAACCGTTTATAATGTGAAGGTCTGCTGAAATGCCATTTTTAGCCAGGTAATTCTGAACGGTATTAGGATAAGAAGTCGCGATCTTTTTCCCTTCAAAATCCTGAAGACCATTGTATTTGACCGATTTAGGGACAGCCAAAGAAACACGGCATTTGGAAAATCCCAGTTTTTCAGCAGTAATTATATCCTCTCCTTTTTCAATGAGAACATTCTCACCAATAATAGCGACATCTACCACGCCATCTCTTAGATATTGCGGAATATCTCCATTTCTTAGGTAAAAAACCTCTAAAGGGAAGTTGGCCGATGCAGCTTTCAATTGTTCCTTACCGTTATCTATAGAAATTCCAGCATCTTTAAGGAGTTTCAGGGAATCTTCATTAAGTCGGCCGGATTTTTGGACCGCTACTCGTAATTTTTTCATGTTTTGGATAGTTTAGTTGAGCAGTCCTAATGGGAAATAAAAAAACCCGTTTGAGCTGCTCAAACGGGTTTAAAAATATATGACTTATACACATATCAATCTCACCTCGCAAGAGCGAACATATGAGAATGATGATGATGTAATTGTTGTGCTTTCATTTTATTGAATACAAATCTACAGATAAAATTGTAAAATAAAAGAATTAATAAACTTTTTTGGCGCAATTATTAATTACCTCCAAGGATAATTGGCATTCCTTCCTGACCTGAACCTATAACCACTACTTTAGCATTTGGAGATTTCGCCAACTCTATTGTAGCCTGAATTCCTTTTTCCTGAAGGACTTTTTCGGTCAAAGAAGCTGCAAGAATCTGGTTTGCACGCGCCTTCCCTTCAGCGTCAATACGCTGACGTTCTGCCTCCTGCTGTGCTTTTGTAAGCCTAAACTCATACTCCAAAGATTCCTGTTCCTGTCTTAATTTACGCTCAATTGCTTCCTTAATAGTTGAAGGTAATGAAACATCACGCACCAATACCTCGTTAATTTGAACGTACTGATCTTTTAGCAATAATTGAGTCTCTTCAAAAATCTCTTTTTGGATAGCCTCTCTTTTACTGGCGTACAACTGTTCGGGATTATAACGTCCAACTACCGCACGAGCTGCCGATCTTACAGCCGGTTGCAATACCCGCTGTACATATGCTTCACCTTTTTCTTTGTGAAGAGCACCAAGATCCTCATAATCGGGCTGGTACCAAATGGAAGCATCTAACTTAATTTCAAGACCGTTAGAAGAAAGTACCTGCATCTTTTCATCTAAAGATTGCTGTCTTACTTCATATACATAAACCTTGTTCCAGGGAGCAACAAAATGAAATCCTTCTCCAAGAGGAGGCTCATCTGTAACCACACCTCCACCGAAAGTCTGGTAAAGCACACCCGCTTCACCGGAATCGATGGTTATGGTTGATTTTGCGATAACAATAATGAGAATAATACCTAAAAATAAAATTGGTAATCCAATTTTGGGGAGTCTGTCCATGATAATTTGTGTTTATATTTATATGTAACCGTAATATTTCCGTAGAAACCATTCCAGGCTTAAGCTAAGAATAATTATACCCAGCAAATAATACCAGTCGATCAAAGGTACATTGTTTTCGCGGGTTTTCTGCATAGGCAGGTATTTTTTGGTTTTCAGTAGCTTAGATTTTAGCTCTTCGAAGTCATCAGGGAAATACACCCGCTCTCCTCTTTTAGAAGCGATAATATCAAGATCCTTATAATTTGCTGAAAAAAATTGTTTCTCAACATCAAAAGAGATCAGTTTGAATTTACCTGACCGAGACACATTTTTACCTTGCACATTTACTGTAAAAGAATATTCTCCGGGTTCGATATTACTGAGATCAACATTATAGCTTTTACCTTTTAAGATAAGAGGAACCTGCTGTAATTTTTCGGTAGTCTCATTTTTTAAACTTAAAGTCAAAGAAGCATCGGGGTCAAAAACATAGTTTTTATCAAAGTAATCTGCTTTGATGACAAGTGATTCTCCTCCTCTGTAAATGGGTTCATAAGTAAGATCTAAGCGTTCCCTTTTCTTTTGAGACGAAAGAAACTGAACCAACTTCCCTATGAATTCATCAAAACTCCGGAAAGAATTCGTTTCCTGGAAAACATGACTCCTCCATCTCCATATACCCGATCCAAACAAAAATGCTCTTTTCCATTCTTTCTCTTCGGAAATACTTAAAAGCGGAACTGTAGTCACAATTCCCTGAAGTTTTCGAAATAACAGACTTTCACTTTCGGACTGGATCACGAGATCGCCAAAATTCCCTTTTAAAGGGGGGAAATCTTCGAACTTCAGGTCCTCAAATTGAAATGCTGAAAAATTCTCATTATAGACCGGAAAAAATTCTTCTGTTTGACCGGTTATTTCCTGCCTAAAGAGTTCCTGGTGGCCGTTCAACATTCTCCAGTCAGTTTTCGGCCCTGCTACTATCCAGTAATTTTGTTGCTTCTCTTGCAGTACTTCCAATAAAGGCTGAAACACAGTTGTTGGCTGATACAGGATCACCAACTGAAAAGCGGCCGGGTCAAAAGTCTCCTCTATGTGCTGAATCACCGCTTCCCGCTGCCTGTTAGACTCGATTGATTTTTTAAGGGCACCAAGATCCGGGTGCAAAAGATCATGAAGGATCAACACTCTTGTTCTTTCATCGATAACTTCCACCGCAAATTCCTTTTGGTTATTGATCAGATTTTTCTCTTCTGAAAGTGGTAAAAGTTTTGCAGAATATACTCGCGTTCCTACTGAGGAGGCAGGAAGATCTAATTGAAGTACGACAGAATTATTCTGTCCATCAAAAGAGACCTTTTTAGTATATACAATAAAGTTACCTGATCGAATTTCAAGCTGTGTATTCACATCAGAACCTCCCGAGTATTGAAGCATTATTTCTACCGGAAATCGATTGTCTAAAAAGGCATATTTATTGACATTAATTCGCGTGATCGCGAGATCACGGTAGGTAGTTGTATCACCTACTACCACAGGAAAAAGAGTATTATCAAACCTCTGGGCAGTAAATGTGTAATCCTCTCCGAGGGTTTGATTCCCATCAGTAATTAAGATGGTGGGAGCCACAGAATTCTCATAAAGCTCATTCAGCTCCTTTAAGGTACCAGATAAATTAGTTTGGGACTCTTTAAATTCAAAATCACTTTGACGGGTAACATTTTTTCCGAAAGCAAAAGTTTCGATCTCAAATCTTTCTGTTAAGTCAGGATCTTCAGAAACACGAGCAACAAAGTCTTTCACATTCTGTGCTTCTCCAAAATTGCTAATGGAAACCGAATTATCCACTGCCAGCAGCAAATCAGGTTTTTCGGTATAATAAACCACATTACGGATCTTGGGATTGATCAACAAAAGAAAGAGTCCAAAGAATGTAAGAAAACGAAGTCCTGCAAAAAGTGCTTTTTGGCGGGGACTACCTTTGGATTTATAGTAATACTGAAATCCCGCTATTGCCAGGGCAAGTAACAGGGCTAGAACGATCAGTAAAACCTGGGTAGTTGACATTGGAATAAATAAAAGAACTAAAAATGGGAAAAGGCAAAAAAATCCCGCCCCTGATATTTCAAAGGCGGGCTAAATATATTAGGTAAGCATTCCTCCGTCTACGTTAAGGACCTGACCCGTAACATAGGCACTGAGATCACTTCCAAGGAAGACACATGCATTTGCAATATCTTCAGGAGTACCACCGCGTTTCAATGGAATAGCTTCTCTCCATCCTTCAACTACTTTTTCATCCAGTTTTCCGGTCATTTCAGTTTCAATGAATCCTGGAGCGATCACATTGGTTCTTATGTTTCGAGACCCAAGCTCAAGTGCCATCGATTTAGAAAAACCGATCATACCTGCTTTTGACGCTGCGTAATTTGCCTGTCCGGCATTTCCTTTCACACCTACCACACTACTCATATTGATAATGCTTCCGTGGCGCTGTTTCAGCATAGTGCGCTGTACAGCCTTGGTCATGTTGAACACCGATTTCAAATTCACCTCGATCACTTTATCGAAATCTTCCTCGCTCATACGCATCAAAAGATTGTCTTTGGTAATTCCGGCATTATTCACCAAAATATCAATGCTTCCGAAGTCTTCTGAAACATTTTTCACTAACTCGTGTGCCTCCTCAAAATCAGCAGCATTAGACTTATATCCTTTAGCCTTTACTCCCAATCCCTGAAGCTCTTTTTCCAGTTCATTGGCGGCTTCAACAGAAGAGCTATAAGTGAACGCCACATTGGCTCCATGTTTCGCGAATACTTCGGCAATTCCTTTCCCGATACCTCTACTGGCACCGGTGATAATAGCATTTTTTCCTTCTAATAATTTCATATTGTATGATTCTGTTTTCTTGGTCAGGTTTTGTATTTAATTCAAATATAGTAAAACAAGCGTTCTGCAATAAAAAAACCTCCGGAAGTTCCTGATTTTTGAACCAGAAAACCACGGAGGTTTAAATATTATTCAGGGAAAATTATCCCATAACTTCTTTTACTTTTTTACCGATCTCGGCAGGAGAATCCACTACATGGATCCCACACTCGCGCATGATCGCTTTCTTAGCCTCAGCAGTATCTTCGCTTCCACCAACGATAGCTCCAGCGTGACCCATAGTTCTACCTTTTGGAGCAGTTTCACCTGCGATGAAACCAACTACCGGCTTTTTATTTCCGTTGTCTTTGATCCACCTTGCAGCATCGGCTTCCAATTGTCCACCAATCTCACCGATCATTACGATACATTCAGTCTCATCATCATTCATCAACAACTCAACCGCTTCTTTGGTAGTAGTTCCAATGATTGGGTCTCCACCAATACCAATAGCAGTGGTTATACCTAATCCTTGTTTTACAACCTGGTCTGCAGCTTCGTAAGTAAGGGTTCCTGATTTAGAAACGATCCCAACTTTTCCTTTTTTGAATACGAAACCTGGCATGATCCCAACTTTAGCTTCTTCTGGAGTAATTACTCCAGGACAGTTAGGTCCTACCAAACGGCAATCTTTATCTTTTATATAGTCTGCAGCCTTGATCATATCGGCCACTGGAATTCCTTCAGTAATGGTAATAATAACTTTGATTCCGGCGTTGGCAGCTTCCATGATAGCATCTGCAGCAAATGCTGGTGGCACAAAAATGATGGACACATCTGCTCCGGTTTCTTTTACCGCATCTTCAACAGTATTGAAAACAGGCTTATCAAGGTGCTTTTGACCACCTTTTCCAGGTGTCACCCCACCTACTACGTTTGTACCATATTCAATCATTTGACCGGCATGGAAAGTACCTTCACTTCCGGTAAAACCTTGAACAATTATTTTTGAATCTTTATTGACTAAAACGCTCATAGTTGATTTTAATTTTGTGTTACAAAAATAGGTTTTTATAAAGGAAAACCTAAAGGTATTCTCTAATTAATTGGCAGGAAAGATTCGAGGTTTTCAGGGCTGTCATCAGCTTGCTGACTTATTTGATGACCTTTGTACATTTTGCCATCTTTCATTTCCCAAATAGCAACAAAATGAGCCATTGGAAGTTCTTCCTCTGGATTCTCAATCGTTCTTACATGGTAAGTGAATCTAATGGCTACAGTATTATTTTCACTAATTAGATGACTGATATCTGCCCGTAAAGCATCAAAAGACCTGGTAAGTTCTTTAGTCATATCACAAATCTCCTGAAACTTTAGTTTATGAAAACCTGAACTACTGTTCCAGTACAGTTGCGCATCTGGATGAAGAAATTCTTTAATGGATTTAGGATTCTTGTAAAAATCAGAGGTATAAAACTTCTCTACACATTCTTTCGATTCTAAGCTCATATCAACCTTTTAAATTTTCGATCAATTTAGGCAATTGTCTTAAAAGCGCCAACTCTTTAAGTTTAGCTCTTGATTCCATGGCTGGATTTCCTGAATAAATAGTATTTTCTTTGGTCGATTTGGTTATGCCCGCCTGTCCCATCATCACACCTCCTTTTTTCACAGTAATGCCACTTCGCATTCCAACCTGCCCCCAAACGGTGACCTGATCTTCAATTACCACACAACCGGCAATTCCCGCCTGTGAAGCTATTAGGCATTTCTCACCTATTATGGTATCATGGCCTACCTGAATTAGATTATCCAGCTTAGTTCCTTTACCAATGGTAGTGTCGCCTGTAACTCCTTTATCAATGGTGCAATTAGCGCCGATCTCGACATTATCCTTGATAACTACTCTACCTCCTGAGATAAGTTTATCAAAACCTTCAGGACGGTTCTTATAATAAAACGCGTCGCCGCCAAGAACAGTTCCCGCATGGATGATCACATTATCTCCAATCACCGTATTATCGTAAAGACTAACATTGGAATGAATAAGGCAATTCTTCCCTATCTTCACATTATTGCCAACAAAAACATTCGGTTGAAGTATGGTGCCTTCTCCAATTTCCGCGGAAGGAGCTATTGCTGCGGAAGCATTTTCGAACGGTTTGAAATATTTTGTAAGCTTATTAAAATCTCTAAAAGGATCATCAGAAATAAGCAAAGCTTTGCCTTCCGGACACTCCACCTTCTTATTTATAAGTATTACAGTGGCAGCAGAATTCAATGCTTTGTCGTAATACTTCGGGTGGTCTACGAACACGATATCCCCGGGGGTAACCACATGGATCTCATTCATTCCCAAAACGGGAAAATCGGCATCACCTACAAATTCCGAAGAAATAATGGTAGCGATCTGCTCGAGCATATATTTTTGAGGAAACTTCATTTACCGCAGCAAAATATAAAGTATGAAAAAAGGCATTTGAAAATGCCTCTTTCCCTACTCTTTGATTCTTTCTTTATAAGTACCTTTTTCGGTCTCGATCTTGATCTTGTCTCCCTCATTAATGAATAAAGGTACATTCACCTCAGCACCGGTCTCTACTGTTGCAGGTTTAGTGGCATTGGTAGCCGTGTTTCCTTTAACACCAGGCTCGGTATGAGTTACCTCAAGAATAACACTTGCAGGCATCTCTACTGAAAGCGGCATTTGATCCTCAGTATTGATCAAAATGGTCACCACTTCACCTTCTTTTAAAAGACCAGGAGCGTCCAAAGCACTTTCAGTAAGTCTAATTTGGGTGTAATCCTCAGTATTCATGAAATGATAGAATTCCCCATCATTGTAAAGAAACTGAAATTTGTGAGTCTCAACTCTTACATCCTCAATTTTATGACCTGCAGAAAAAGTGTTGTCGATCACCTTTCCGGTAGTAACACTCTTAAGTTTGGTACGCACAAAAGCAGGACCTTTTCCCGGCTTTACGTGTAAAAATTCAATGATTTTGAAAATGTCATGGTTATAACGAATGCATAAACCATTTCTAATATCACTAGTACTTGCCATCTTTTTCTAATTAATTTGAACTAAAATATCCTTTCATGATTCCACGTTGGGAATTCTTGATAAATTCTAAAATATCGTCTCTTTCGGGAGTAGCTTCCATTTCAGCTTCAATGATAGCTACCGCCTGTGAATTGTTATAATTCTTTTGGTAAAGGATTCGGTAAATATCCTGGATCTCGCGGATCTTTTCCGTAGAAAAACCTCTACGTCTAAGTCCGATTGAGTTCACTCCAACATAAGAAAGTGGTTCACGACCTGCTTTCACAAAAGGAGGAACATCTTTACGCACCAGGGAACCACCTGTTACGAAAGCATGGCTACCAATGCTGCAAAACTGCTGAATAGCTGCCATTCCTGCAAGGACTACGTGATCTCCCACGTTAATGTGTCCCGCCAGAGTACTGTTATTTGAGAAGATACAGTTGTCGCCCACTACGCAATCATGCGCAATATGACAGTAAGCCATGATCCAGCAATTCTTCCCGATCTTAGTAGTCATACGGTCTGTAGTACCACGATTGATGGTGACACACTCACGAATCGTCGTGTTATCACCGATCTCTGTAGTAGTATCTTCATCATTAAATTTCTTATCCTGTGGTACAGCTGAAATTACGGCCCCCGGAAAAATATTACAATTTTTTCCAATTCGTGCCCCTTCCATAATGGTAACATTCGATCCAATCCACGTGCCCTCACCTATCACCACATTGTTATGGATTGTGGTAAAAGGCTCTATCACCACATTTTTTGCAATCTTGGCACCGGGATGTACGTATGCTAAGGGTTGATTCATAGTATTTAATTTTGTTTTACGATTTGTGCCATTAATATGGCTTCGGAAACTAACTTTCCGTTTGCATAGGCATAGGCCTGCATTTGGCAGATACCTCTTCTTATAGGTGCAAGTAATTCAAGTTTGAAGATCAATGTGTCTCCGGGAACTACTTGTCTTTTAAATTTCACATTGTCTATCTTCATGAAAAAGGTAAGATAGTTCTCAGGATCGGGAACAGATTTCAATGCAAGAATACCGCCAGTCTGAGCCATTGCTTCCACCTGAAGTACTCCCGGCATTACCGGTTTACCTGGAAAATGTCCTACAAAGAAAGGTTCGTTCATAGTGACATTTTTAACACCTACAACAGTTTCACCGGTCAACTCGATGATCTTGTCAACCAAAAGAAATGGAGACCTATGCGGTAAAATGTTCATGATCTCGTTCACATCCATTAAAGGCTCTTGATCCAGATCATATTTGGGAATATTATTACGCTTTTCGTTCTTGATTATTTTAGAAAGCTTTTTAGCGAACTCAGTGTTCACATAATGCCCAGGTTTGTTAGCTATTACTTTACCACGGATCCTTGTTCCAATAAGGGCAAGATCCCCAATAACATCAAGTAACTTGTGGCGTGCCGCCTCATTAGGATGATGCAGAGTAAGGTTATCCAAAATTCCGTTAGGTTTTACTGAAATGTTATCCTTCTTAAAAGCACCACGTAACTTCTCCATAGTTTCAGGACTTAACTCCTTATCCACATACACGATCGCATTATTAAGATCACCTCCTTTAATAAGTCCATGGTCTAACAAGGCTTCCAGTTCATGTAAAAAGCTAAACGTTCTGGAATCTGAAATTTCGGTTTTAAAATCTGAAAGATTATTTAGAGATGCATTTTGGGTACCCAGGACTTTAGTTCCGAAGTCAACCATAGTTGTTACCTGGTATTCGTCTGCAGGCATTACGATGATCTCACTTCCCGATTCTTCATCCTTATAACTAATAACCTCTTTCACCACATATTCTTCACGGTCACATTCCTGATCTTCAATACCGGCTTTTTCCAATGCTTCTACAAAAAACTTAGAAGATCCATCCATGATAGGTGGCTCAGAAGCATCGAGCTCAATAATCAGGTTATCGATCTCAAGACCTACACAGGCGGCCAAAACATGTTCTGAAGTTTGGATGGTCACCCCGTCCTTCTCCAGGTTTGTCCCTCGCTGAGTATTCACCACATAAGAAACCTCTGCCTCAATTGCCGGATGCCCTTCAAGGTCTGTTCTCACAAAAGTGTAACCGGTATTGTTAGGGGCAGGTTTAAATGTAAGAGTAACCTCATTTCCTGTATGAAGTCCTACTCCCTTTAACGAAACTTCTTTTCGTATGGTTCGTTGTTTAGCCATTATCCTTTAAGTTTTTTTCTAGTTGTGTTAAGCGGTATTCTATTTTAGGTAGATTTTTAAAATGAACATAAGATTTATTGTATTCATTGTATCCGATTGCCGGTGACCCCTGAATTACTTCATCATCCTTAATATTTCTTCCTATTCCTGATTGAGCCTGGATCTTAACCCGGTCTCCTATCTGAATATGCCCCGCAATTCCCACCTGACCTCCAATAAGGCAGTTCTTTCCAATTTTTGAGGAACCTGCAACTCCCGTTTGAGCCGCGATAGCAGTATGCTCCCCAACCTCAACATTATGGGCGATCTGGATCTGGTTATCCAGCTTTACTCCTTTCCGTATTATTGTAGACCCTAAAGTAGCACGGTCAATGGTGGTTCCTGCCCCCACATCCACATTGTCTTCAATAATAACGTTTCCAATCTGAGGCACTTTTGAGTATTCCCCATCCTTGTTAGGAGAAAAACCAAATCCATCAGCGCCAACAATAGCTCCCCCATGAATGACACAGTTATTGCCAATCACGGTTTCAGAATAGATTTTCGCTCCCGGAAAAATTAGAACATTATTCCCTATTTCTACATTGTCCCCAATGAAGGAGTTGGGAAAGATCTTGACATTATCCCCAATCTTCACATTATCTCCCAGGTATGCGAAAGCTCCCAGATATAGATTTTCTCCATATGAAACAGAGTCAGAGATAAAACTAGGCTGTTCAATTCCTGTTTTATTCAGCTTTACCTGATTATAAAACTCCAGTAATTTGGAAAATGCTTTATATGGATCTTTTACCTTAATAAGGGTGGTGCTCAGATCGTCTTCTGCAACAAACGTATCGCTCACAATAGTTATGGTCGCTTTTGTTGAATATATATATGAGGTATACTTAGGATTAGCTAGAAAGGTAATTGCTCCCTCTGTGCCTTCCTCTATCTTGGCAAGCTTATCTACTTCTGCATTTGGATCTCCTTCAATGCTCCCTTCAAGTATGCCTGCTATTTGCTCTGCTGTAAATTTCATTCTGGCAAAAGTAAAAAAAATGCGTTAATCTTTCTGTTTCGGATAGCAGATATAAAACTTGGTCACCGGTTTAGACAACGCCATTAAATTAAAATGATCTGACGCTTTTACCACATCCGTAATTTTACCGGTCTTTTTTAGGATGAATATTTTCTCATCTTCCTTCTTATACGCGAGATTCGAAATCTCTCCTGAAAACACAAAATAGCGGGCTTCTTCTTCGGAAATATTATAGCGCTCCTTCAATTTTTCAATATGCCTGAAAAGCTTTTCTTTTTTAACAGGATTCTTTTTTAACCGAATTTTCAGAAGATCCCTGTTGATTATCATTTTACAGAGATTGCTCAATACAAAATCCTCATCATGCACCCACTCCTTCATAGCCGACAGGATATCGTAATCATCCAATTGTGAGAAAATATGGAGAGTTTCAGAAGTGAAGTTCTCAGCAGTGATTTGGTTTTTCAAAAAATAAGTAAGAGCTGAACTTCCGTATAGGGTTCTTCCCTGACTAACCAGCTCCTTAGCTCTTTTTAACACCCGAATCAATAATTGCTCGGCTACTACACCGGTTTTATGTAAGTACACCTGCCAGTACATAAGACGACGGGCAAGTAAGAATTTTTCTACAGAATAGATTCCTTTTTCCTCAACCATGAGGACATTGTCTACAACAGTGAGCATACTAATAAGGCGTTCACTGTTAATATTACCTTCAGCCACCCCTGTATAGAAACTATCTCTTTTCAGGTAATCCATCCGATCCATGTCCAGCTGACTGGAAATTAACTGACAAAGAAACTTTCGATGGTATTTCCCGCTGAAAATCTCAATTGCTAAAGTTAATCTTTGGTTAAACTTTGCGTTCATTTCCTCCATAAACATGGAAGAAATCGCCTCATGACTCACCCCTTCAACGATACTATGCTCCATCGCATGAGAAAAAGGACCATGCCCTATATCGTGAAGCAATATAGCTATTTGTAAGGCTTGCTCCTCATCTTCAGATATTTCAACCCCTTTTAAACGCAGGACTCTCACCGCTTTTTGCATGAGATGCATACATCCTAATGCATGATGGAAACGGGTGTGATGCGCCCCAGGATACACAAGATAGGACAATCCCATTTGTGAAATTCGGCGTAATCTTTGAAAGTATTTATGTTCGATGATGTCGAACAACAGCTCATTAGGAATAGTTATAAATCCGTAAATTGGATCATTAAGAATTTTGAGTTTGTTTCTTGAGGTCAAGCCGAATCTTTTAAATAATTAATCTGAACAAAGATACGCATATGAATGATATCAAAATACTCTGGGTAGATGATGAGATTGATCTACTAAAACCACATATATTATTTCTAGAAGGGAAGAACTACAAAGTTTCAACCTGTCAAAGTGGAACCGAAGCACTTGAGGAGATCGAGAAAGAGAATTTTGACATCGTATTTCTCGATGAAAACATGCCAGGATTAACCGGTCTCGAAACCCTCGCAGAGATTAAAGAAAAGCAGGCCAATATTCCGGTGGTGATGATCACCAAGAGTGAGGAAGAATATATAATGGAAGAAGCAATAGGCTCAAAGATCGCTGACTATCTTATTAAACCGGTAAACCCTAACCAAATTCTGCTAAGTATTAAAAAGAACCTGGATCACTCCCGGTTAGTTTCAGAAAAAACCACATCCAGCTACCAGCAGGAATTCAGAAAGATCGCGATGGATATGGCGATGATCAATTCATATGAAGGATGGGCCGAACTCTATTTAAAGTTGATTTACTGGGAACTGGAACTGGAAAACATCGAGGACTCCGGAATGTTTGAAATTCTGGAATCCCAAAAATCTGAAGCAAATTCCCAGTTCTGTAAATTTATTGATAAGACCTATCCTACCTGGTTTGAAAAAGACGCAGACGCACCGGTAATGTCTCACACTTTGTTTAAAGAAAAGGTCATTCCCGAAATCAGCAAAGACCAACCGACACTATTAGTGGTTATCGATAATATGCGATATGATCAATGGAAAGCTTTTGAACCCGTGATCAACAACTATTATAAAAAGGAACAGGAGGAGCCGTTTTACAGTATCCTTCCTACCGCTACACAGTATGCCCGAAACGCTATTTTCTCAGGCCTAATGCCCAGTGAAATGGAAAAGTTGTATCCTGATCTCTGGAAGAATGACACTGATGAGGGTGGAAAAAATTTACATGAAAATGAATTCTTACAAGCTCAATTAAAAAGATTGGGACTGGACATTAAATATGAATACCATAAAATTAGCAGTTTAAAGGCCGGAAAGAAACTGGTTGAAAACTTCAGAAGCCAAAAGGATAATGATCTTACGGTAGTGGTTTATAATTTTGTAGATATGCTCTCCCATTCTAAGACTGAAATGGAAGTCATTAAGGAACTGGCTTCTACTAACAAATCATATCGCTCCTTAACACACAGCTGGTTCAAGAACTCTCCTTTATTAGAAATAATTCAACAGGCACAACATTTAGGCTTCAAATTGATCCTGACCACAGACCACGGTACCATAAATGTAAAGAATCCATCTAAAGTAATTGGAGACAAACAAACGAGTTTAAACCTTCGATATAAGACCGGAAAAAGTTTAACCTACGAAGAAAAAGATGTACTGGCAGCACCCAACCCTAAGACCATACATTTACCGGCTATCAATATGAGCAGCTCCTTTATATTCGCCAAAGGCGATTTGTTCTTCGCTTACCCAAATAATTACAATCACTATGTAAGTTATTATCGAAATACTTTTCAACATGGTGGAGTATCAATGGAGGAGATGATCATCCCTTTCACCGTGCTTTTACCGAGGTAATCTAATTTTACGTATCTTTACGATCCCAAATCTAATTATTTCTATATATGGAAGTAACCTACCTTCTATCTGAAATTGAGTCAGTTGCCCGAGAGGTCATTAAACGATCGAAAAGTAAAACCCTCTTGTTTTACGGTGAAATGGGCGCGGGAAAAACTACCTTAATAAAATCCATCATCAAAGAACTGGGCGCCGAGGATATTGGTTCAAGCCCAACTTTTTCATTGGTAAATGTTTATGAAACTGAGAATGGGCCTGTAAATCATTTCGATTTTTACCGAATTAAGGATGAAAGTGAAGCCTGGGATATGGGATTTGAGGAATATTTAGATTCAGATGCCTGGAATTTGATAGAATGGCCTCAAAAAATTGAAAATTTTATCGAGGAGGAGCATCAAAAACTAGATATCGAAGTAGTAGGTGAAGGAAAAAGAATGTTAAAGTTTTGTTAATTTTAGATGGGATTAGCGAGGTTTTTCCCGAAAATGGCTGTCAGAATTTTCTTTCTATAATTGGAATTAGGCACTAAAAACAGGAGATAAGTAGCATAAAAAATCGAATAAATAAAATTTTTAACTATATTTAAAAAAATATAATATTTTAAGAAAAGAAAGATTTTTCTTTCAAAAAGGGCGCAAAAGTACGAATAATGTATTAAAAATTAGCGGATTAGTTTTTTATAGGTTTGCTTCAGAAAACAAAACGAAACATAACCTTACAAAAACATAATCATGAAAATCAAAGCTATCTTATTCGCAGTATCTATTTTTGGAGCCACTTTATTTGTAACACATAATAATGACAACGACAACAAAAATGAGATCCAAAAACAAGCTGTCGACAGATCAAAAATCAAAATTCCTTCTGCTGGGTAGTCTTATAGCTATCTGCATAGCATTTTCACCCTATTTATTTTATTTATACGAAATTTTCCCAAATGGCTCCGTTTGGGAAAATTCCTTTTTCACCTATGAAAGTAAATATTATAATAGTGTAATGACTGCTGCCTGGACCTATTTAGGTAAGATCACTCCACTATTTTTACTGCTTATTTGGTTTCTCACTTGCAAACATTGGTGGTATCATTCGATATTAGTACCCATAACAATGTATTCCTATCAATTAGCCTCTGCCATTTACGAAGATTCATATATTGACGGCCCTGATCAGTTGGATGTTGGACAACTTCTCTATCTTGCTCCCTTTTTTATTATTATTCTTTCCATAGTTTACCTAATTAGAATAAAAATTTTTGATCGTATTTACGGGATTGATCTAACAGAATTAGAACGTGATAACCTCTCTCCCTTTTCACAATTATCTGACAAAGAATACGACGAGATCAAATCTTTTCGAGATGAAGATCCTTCAGACGAGATAAGAGAAGACTATTACGTGAAACTATAATTTTGTTTTTCTCTTTAAAAAAGTCGTAATTTAATCCTTGTTAGTAGAAATTATGACCGAGCAATTATCTCCCTTTACCAAGGAACAGTTGATACCACAGGAAGAAACCCTGGAAGTATATAAACAGAAAGGTCAGTTATTCATAGGTATTCCCAAGGAAACCGCTTACCAGGAGAAAAGAGTTTGTTTAAGCCCAGATGCAGTGGCAGCACTTACCGCTCACGGCCATCGGGTGATCATAGAAGCCGGTGCAGGAAACGGGGCTAGGTTCAGTGACCGGGATTATTCAGAAGCCGGAGCTGAGATCACCGGCGACACCAAAAAAGTTTTTTCCTGTCCTACTATTTTAAAGGTTGAACCTGCTACTCTTGAGGAATTGGATCTTGTCAATCCGCAATCTACCATCATTTCTGCATTACAATTAAAAACCCAGCAAAAATCTTATTTTCAAAAGCTTGCTACTAAAAGAATTACAGCTCTTGCATTTGAATTTATCAAAGATGACGACGGCACATATCCGGCTGTAAGAGCTTTAAGTGAAATTGCAGGTACCGCTTCCATTCTCATTGCTTCAGAAATAATGAGCAATAACCCGGCGGGAAACGGATTGATGTTCGGAAATATCAGTGGTGTCCCCCCTATTGAAGTAGTAATTTTAGGAGCCGGTACAGTCGGCGAGTTCGCAGCACGTTCTGCTTTGGGATTAGGTGCTAATATCAAGGTTTTTGATAATTCCCTGAACAGGTTAAGAACCATCCAGGCAAACTTAGGCAGACCATTACATACCTCAACGGTCCAGCCTAAAAACCTTATTAAGGCTTTAAAGAGATGCGATGTTGCCATAGGCGCCGTTCGAGGCAATAACCGCTCCCCTATCCTGGTGACCGAATCTATGGTAGACCATATGAAGAAAGGAGCCGTTATTATAGATGTGAGTATAGATATGGGCGGGTGTTTTGAAACCAGCGAAGTGACTACCCATGAAAAACCCACTTTTGTGAAATCTGGGGTGGTTCATTATTGCGTGCCTAACATTCCGTCACGTTATGCCCGCACGGCTTCACTTTCCATTAGTAATATCTTCACTCCCTACCTGTTACATATTGCCGAACAAGGCGGACTTGAAAATACGCTTCGATTTGATAAAGGTTTAAGAAATGGTTTGTACTTTTACCACGGAATTTTAACCAACAAATCTATTGCAGATTGGTTTGATCTCTCCTACCGGGATATCAATCTTCTAATTTTTTAGATCTCAATGAAATTTATTCACCGATTAGGCTTTTACCTTGGAGGCTTTTCCATTGGTCTTGTTATTCTCGCATTTTTTCTGAGCGGAAAGAAAACGTCCTGTGATTATTCACCAAATGCCCGGGTTTTAAAAAATATCCGCATTAAGGAACGGGTTTATTCTGATGAGGCATTGGAAAACATGAGACTTTACCAGGTAGACACAGCTGATATTTCCCTCGTGCTTAAAAAAGGTGATGTAGACTTCGGCCGAAGCAATACAGATCTTGATTCATGCAAAACCTATATGGTGACCGGCCAAAGCCCAACTCACAATCTGGAGTTATTTTTTGAGAATTGCGACAGCATTGCCACCCTTCAGAAATTGGAGATCACCAAATAACCTTATAATATCTGGGCAGCGTGATCTTTGGTTTTTACTTTAGAGATCACTTCTGAAATTTTTCCATTTTCATCGATCACGAAAGTAGTTCGGTGAATGCCATCATACTCTTTACCCATAAATTTCTTGGGTCCCCATACTCCAAAAGCATTGATCACTTCCTTATCCTCATCAGCTAATAACGGAAAAGGCAACTCGTATTTATTTTTAAAGTTCTGCTGTCTTTTTTCAGAATCGGCACTTACTCCAAGGATCTCGTATCCCTGAGCTTTAAACTGCTCCCAGTTATCTCTTAAATTGCAAGCTTCAGCAGTACATCCAGGAGTGCTGGCCTTGGGATAAAAGAAAACTACCAGCTTTTTCCCTTTATAATCTTCCAATTTATGGATCTTACCATCCTGATCTTTAGCTGAAAATTGAGGCGCGTTGTCCCCTTCTTTTAATGTCGTCATATTGTTTACTTTTGTCTCAAATTTAAGCATAAATGAACAAGCAGGAAAAAGTTCAATTTGTTATTGACACACTTCAGGAAATTTATCCTACTATTCCCATTCCTTTAGATCATAAAGACCCCTATACACTTTTAATTGCAGTTCTTTTATCTGCTCAAAGCACCGATGTGCGGGTTAACCAGATCACCCCACTGCTTTTTGAGAAAGCAGATAATCCTCACGCGATGGTTCGCCTTTCAGTAGAAGAGATCAGGGAGATCATTAAACCGGTTGGTCTTTCTCCCATGAAATCTAAAGGTATCCACGGACTCTCAAAGATCCTTATCGAAGAGCACAACGGCGAAGTCCCCGCAGATATTGAAGCCCTTGAAAAATTACCTGCCGTGGGACATAAGACTGCCAGCGTGGTGATGTCCCAGGCTTTTAATGTGCCTTCGTTTCCGGTTGACACGCATATCCACAGGCTAATGTACCGTTGGAATCTTTCTAATGGAAAGAATGTGGTTCAAACTGAAAAGGATGCAAAAAGGCTTTTTCCGAAAGAATTATGGAATGAGCTTCATTTACAAATAATCTGGTATGGCCGGGAATATTCTCCGGCTCGTGGATGGGACCTGGAAAAGGATATTATCACCAGAACCATCGGAAGAAAGACAGTCCTGGAAGAATACCAAAAGAAAAAGGCCCGTCGATAGACAGACCTTCTTCCTTAATTTAAAATACTTTCGAACTGAAGCTTTTTGTAAGTACTTACATCTAAAGCTTTAGAATAGTTCAAAAGGAATTCAATTGTTTCCTTTTTGGGGGCCATTTCTTTCACTTTTTCGGGTGAATTCGAGTAAAGTTTTGCCATTATCTACTGTTTAATATTCAAGTTTATAACGACTTAATTGCTTGAATATTGTATTAATTCGTTAACTGCAAATTGTGCTTGTCGATCACTTTCCGAAGATTGATCAAAGCGTATCTCATTCGTCCCAATGCAGTATTAATACTTACACCGGTCCTTTCAGAAATTTCCTTAAAACTCATATCCTTATATATTCTCATAACAAGAACCTCTAATTGATCTTCGGGTAATTCTTTGATCAATTCTTTCACATCAGATTCTATCTGGTCTTTTATGATCCTTTTTTCAGCATTAAGTTCTGTATCGCTCAAAACCGAAAAAATATTGAAATCACCGCTGTTTTCGAACTTTGGCATTCTTTTGTTCTTTCGAAAATGATCGATCACAAGATTGTGTGCAATACGCATCACCCAGGGAAGGAATTTACCTTCCTCGTTATATTTACCTCTTTTCAAAGTTCTGATCACCTTGATAAAGGTGTCCTGAAAAATGTCTTCAGCGATATCTTTATCAAAAACTTTTGAAAAAATAAAACTGTAAATTCTGTGTTGGTGTCGGTTGATTAAGATAGAAAGAGAGTATTCATTTCCATCAATGTAGCTTTTCACCAGAAAAGCATCATTTGCCTCATTGTGTTCCATAAGAGTTACTTTTTCAGGCTGTTGGGGTCGGCCTGTAGGTTAGTTAATAGTTCAAAGTAACTTTATGCAATAGGCAATTGTTTTTAGAGTTCGTTTATAACAAATATAACAGGAAAAAATTCACTTATACAAATAATAGGTTAATATTTTTAACGCATTAACACTCAATAAATTAGAATAGCTTCGGAAGGCGTCCAAAAATTTTTACTTTAAGTATCTTTGCATTCTTATAATTTGAAGCGAATATGACTGTAGACATTTCAGGGGTAGATCCGAAGCAAAATATCATTATAAAAGGGGCTAAACTTCATAACCTCAAAAATATAAACGCGATCATTCCGCGGAATAAACTCGTGGTGCTTACCGGGTTATCGGGCTCAGGAAAATCTTCCCTTGCTTTTGACACTTTATATGCCGAAGGGCAGCGCCGCTATGTTGAAAGTCTCTCCTCCTATGCCCGGCAGTTCTTAGGCAGGTTAAATAAACCTCAGGTAGACTCCATCAAGGGGATCGCTCCCGCAATCGCAATTGAGCAAAAGGTGAATTCCACCAACCCACGGTCTACCGTAGGTACTTCTACAGAAATCTATGATTATCTAAAACTGTTGTTCGCGAGAGTCGGCAGGACCTACTCCCCTGTTTCAGGAAATGAAGTAAAGAAGGACACGGTCACAGATGTGATCGATTATGTAAAGTCTTTTGAGGAAGGCTCAAAAATGCTGTTGCTCGCTCCCATCCACGTGGAAGAAAGCAGAACGGCTGAAGAAAAGCTCAACGTATTACTCCAACAAGGATACAGCCGTATAAAGGTAAAGGATGAAGTTTTGAGAATTGATGAGGCCGACCTTTCGGGATTAGGGAAAAAAGACCTTTTTCTGGTAGTAGACCGTATCGTTTTCAAAGATGATGAGGACTTTTTAAACAGGCTGGCAGACGCCACCCAAACTGCTTTTTTTGAAGGTAAAGGAGAACTCTTTGTTGAAACTCTTTCCGATAAAAAAATTCGTCAGTTCAGTAACAAATTTGAATTGGACGGAATGACATTTTTGGAACCGAATGTCCATCTATTCAGTTTTAACAATCCTTACGGGGCCTGTCCTAAATGTGAGGGCTATGGAGACGTGATCGGGATCGATGAGGACCTGGTGATCCCCAACACAGGATTATCCATTTATGAAAATGCCATTTTTCCATGGCGTGGGGACAGCATGAGCTGGTATCGCGATCAACTGGTCAACAACAGTCATAAATTCAATTTCCCCATTCACAAACCTTATTTTGAGCTCACCCAGGAACAGAAAGACCTGATTTGGACCGGAAATAAATACTTTGAAGGCCTGAATGACTTTTTCGCTTTTTTAGAATCTAAAGCTTACAAAATACAGAACCGGGTAATGCTTTCCAGGTATAGAGGAAAGACCAGGTGCTCGGTTTGTAAAGGAAAGAGGCTTAGACCCGAAGCAAATTATGTGAAAATTGCCGGCGCTACCATTACCGAACTGGTTGAAATGCCCATCAACAAAGTATCTGCATTCTTTGACAACCTGGAACTCAACAAACACGATGCAGCCATCGCTAAAAGGCTTCTTACAGAGATCAGGAACAGGTTACATTTCCTTTCGCAAGTAGGACTTGATTACCTCACTTTAAACCGTAAATCAAATACCCTGTCCGGAGGGGAATCACAACGGATCAATCTGGCAACTTCTCTGGGAAGCAGCCTCGTAGGTTCCATGTATATTCTTGATGAGCCATCTATAGGACTGCATCCCCGTGACACCCAAAAATTGATTGGTGTATTAAAATCCTTGCGGGATCTTGGAAATACGGTAATTGTGGTTGAACACGATGAGGATATCATGAAGGCTGCAGATGAGATCATAGATATTGGTCCTGAAGCAGGAACTCATGGCGGGGAAGTGGTAGCCACGGGAACCTTTGAGGATATTCTGCTTTCAGATTCCCTCACCGCACGATATTTGAACAACTCAATGCGTATTGAAGTTCCGGAAAAAAGAAGAACTTCTAAATATTTCGTGGATGTAATCGGAGCCCGGGAAAACAACCTTAAGAATATCGATGTCCGGTTTCCTCTTGGCGTTTTTACGGCTGTAACCGGGGTTTCAGGAAGTGGAAAAAGCACGCTGGTCAAAAAGATCCTTTATCCGGCGATGCTAAAAGAAGTAGGCGGTTATGGAGAGAAAGCCGGCCAATTCACTAAAATAGAAGGATCCTTCAGCAATATCGCTTCCGTAGAATTCGTGGATCAAAACCCTATTGGAAGATCTTCCAGGTCAAATCCTGTCACCTATATTAAAGCTTATGATGATATAAGAAACCTGTTTTCAAAACAGAAATTAAGTGATATCCGTGGCTATAAGCCCAAACATTTTTCCTTTAATGTAGATGGAGGGCGTTGCGAAACCTGCAAAGGGGAAGGTGAAGTTACGATCGAGATGCAGTTCATGGCCGATGTTCATTTGGTTTGTGAAACCTGCAACGGGAAGCGATTCAAAAAAGAGATTTTAGAGGTCAACTTTGCAGATAAGAATATTGATGATATTCTTAATATGACCATTGACGATGCCGTAGCTTTCTTTACTGAAAATGGAGAAGATAAGATCACGTCGAAATTAAAGCCTTTGCAGGACGTTGGATTAGGATATGTACAATTAGGTCAAAGTTCTTCAACTCTTTCAGGAGGGGAAGCTCAGCGTATCAAACTGGCTTCATTTCTCGTAAAAGGAACAACCAAGGAAAAAGCCTTGTTCATTTTTGATGAACCTACCACCGGTTTACATTTCCATGATATTCAAAAACTCCTTAAATCTTTCAATGCTTTATTGGCAAAAGGACATTCGGTGATCGTGATCGAACACAATATGGATCTTGTGAAATGTGCAGACCATGTAATTGATCTGGGACTGGATGGTGGTGAAACCGGAGGAAAACTTATTGCTACCGGCACACCCGAGGAAGTAGCTCAAAATAAGGAGTCTTACACCGCTCCGTTTTTAAAGGAAAAATTATAAATCGAATGGATAACGACCTGAACTTTAACATTAAAAAGAACAGGTAAAATAAAATTGGCACAGCCTTTGAAATAATGAAAACATTATTGCAAGATTAAATTGATAGAAGAATTTAAGTTGTAATTAATAATTTTTTGGTTGGTTAGTTTGGAGACCCCGTTGCGAACTTCGCATCGGGGTTTTCTTATTAACAACTTTTTGGCACGTACTTTGTATTCTTTCCTACAACTATTCCAATCACTGTTTATTTAACCCTTAATAATTCCCCTTATTATGAAAAAGCTTTATTTATTTTTCGCTCTGGTTGTGGTTGGATTTTCTACTCATGCATTTAATGCTTCAGAAGATTATCGCAACGGCTATAGAGATGCCTTCATATTTGTTGAAGGTGGTGTTGAGTTCGCCGTTTATCCAGACGGACAGTTCGACTTTTTTTACAATCCCCGAAGAACCGGTTATAATGTGAATGTGGCAACGCCTCACATAAACTTCAGTTATAATTCCGGATATAATTATGACCCTTACGTGCAATATGATGATTATGGCGCGGTAATCCAGATCGAGGATGTTCCAATCTATTATGATTACTACGGAAGGATCATCCAGGCAGGACATGTGAGAATGTCTTATAATCATTTTGGAATGCTGGCCAGAGTTGGCCACCTGCACTTGCATTATAACCACTATAACAGGTATACCCACTATTCAGGATATATCAATTCGCACAATCCATATTATGTTTACAGGCCATGGCACCGTCATTATTCAAGGCCAAGTGTTAACCTTTCTATAGTGTTCAATCAACCTTATAGGGCGCATTACCATCCAAACAGGATGAAATACAGGCACTACAAGAATTATTACAAAAAACATCATCATAAGAAAGACTTCCGAAGAAGATATTATAGTCCGGGAGATCGCGTAGTTTCTTATCAACGCGGAAGAAGATTGTCTGACAAAAGAGATCTGAGAAATGAAAGACATTATTATGATGAGCCTGTTAGAACCAGAAGCAATGCGAACACGGGAAGAGACAGAAAGGTTTATGCCACTAAATCACATGATAGAAATGTGCGTCAAGCTACCGGACCTAATTCGCGTGATAGTCATATAAATACCCGAAGAGACAGACAGGAACGCGCACAAAATAACAGCAGAAGAGAGCGTGTACAGAATGATCGCCGAAGTGTATCTCAACAACGAGAGCATGCAAACAGAGATCGCCGTCAGGTACATAAAAGAGAAACGCAAAGGCGTACTGAGGCTAAAAGACCCGCACGAAGTGAAAGACGTCAAGCCTCAACAAGAAATGAAGTAAAAAAAGAACGCACTTCGAAAAGAGCTGAACGTGCGACAAGAAAAGAGTCTAAGCCCAGACAATCTGAGGCTTCCGCTTCCAGGAACTCAAGAAGTAATCGTGGAAGAGAATGATAAATCATAATTGATTTTTTTGGTTGGTTAGTTAAAATCTCCGGTCAGTCTTAGGACACCGGGGATTTTTTTATTTCAGTCTCAGAACTTTTTCAATAAGCTGATTAATATCCTTAGATAGCTTCAGGTAATAAATAACACCAACATAAATCAGCCCTATAAGGATAGATTTCAAAAGAATATTGACCACTGGATTGATCTGGAAATCCCAGTAATAAAAGCTAAAACTACAAACCAGGATCAGAATTATTCCGTAGAGAGTTTGTATAGTAAATGGCTGGATTCTAAATTTCCTGTAAACAATGACCAGCTTCGAGGTATTATACACGGCAAAGGCAAGAAAAGTTGCCATGGCCGCACCAAAGATCCCATATGCAGGAATAAAGACAATGTTTAACACAAAGGCAAGTATGGCAAGCAGCACTCCTATTCCCAAAACGATCCTGTAATAATCTGAATTGAAAAGGATGCTGTTATTATTCCCCAAAAGGTTATCATATAACTTTACACTACTTATGATAATAACAATAGAGAAACTTATCTGATATTCATCAGGGATCAATTCGTATAACTGTCGGATGTTAGTAACGATAAGCAGAAAAATCAATCCGCTTATAATCAATAAATTCAAAGAGCTCTTTTCGTAAAGGTCCAATAATCCTTTTTTATCCCTTTTATTCAGCAAGGTCGCGGTCATAGGGTAAGTGATCTGGTGCATGGCACGTGAAGGAACGGCGATCACTGAGGAAATATAAACCGCGATCCCGTAGACCGCTACCATTTCGATAGGCAAAAACCTTTCGATCATAACCTTGTCAAGATCTAAAAGCACCATGGCTACAGAGCCAGCGATCAGGATCAAAGCGGAATACTTCAGGATAAAAGACTTGTTATGCGGAAAACTCAAAGTGATCTTCGGAAAATATAGTCTAAAAGCATAAAGCTTCATGGCGATAGTCCGTAAAACGAATACGCCGCTCAAAGCATACACGAATCCTTCCACCGTTAAAACCTCAAAATATACACAGATCAATAAAATAGAAACACAGGCCCGATGAAAAACCTCTTTCATAAAATTCCCGAAAACGCTTTGGTAGTTGATCTTAGACCAGGAAAAAAATATCTCAAAATAAGCTGTGGCAACCGCGATCAGGAAGATCATCCAGATATAAGGTTTTATAAGCTCGTTGCTTTGAGAAAAATAATCCAGGAAAAAACCATAAGCGAAAAACCCAATTATCCCGAGGATAGCCGAAATACCAAGCGGCAAAAACAAGATCACACTAAGCAACTTATCTTTCTGCTCCTGGGAATCATAAGAAGAATAGAATTTCACGAGAGTATTATGAACGCCAAAAGCCATTAACGGCCAGATCAAATTTGCCGCTGACAGCAGGAAACCCACTAGTCCGTAATATTCAGGGGTCAGGAAATTAGTGTAGAGAAAAAGGGTATTGATCGCCCCTATTCCGAAACCCAGGTAGGTCGTGACTAAATTCTTGGCCGACTGATTAATGATCACACCCATTTATCCTAAGTTTTTGATTAATTCGGCCAGTTCTCCCGTTAAGGCTTTACGGCTGTATTTTTGGAGACCAATAGGATGTGATTGCAATGTTCCGGATTTAAACTCTTTATATCTCTCAAAAATGAAATTCTTGATCTCCTCCTTCTGGGAGTATAAAAAGAATTTTCCGGTATTGGTTTCAGAAATTAGTTTCTCGATATCAGCTTTTTCAGGACCCACCGCTAAAATGAGGCGGTTACTCACCATGTACTCAAACAATTTGCCCGGAATAATTCCCCGGGTATCTTCACTATCTATCTCGATCAAAAGCAGCACTTGAGAACTTCTTTGAAGCTGAAGCGCTTCAGTATGTGAAACATATCCCTTTAATACCAAATGATCTTGCAAACCTGCTTTTTTTATACTCTCAAGCACGGGATCACCAACGGCACCGATCAGTTTCAGCTGAAAATCATTGGCAAAATCCGGATTTTCAGAAATAAGTTCAGCGAGCGCGTTCCAAAGATTCTTCGGATTTCTGCCCGATAAAAGGGAACCGATATGAGACAGACTGAATTTTTGGTCCAGGGGCGTCGCATCTACCTTTTCATAATCATAACCATTTGTAATGACCGAAATTGGTTTGGAAGTAATTTTCTGAAATTCATCGCGAGTGGTAAAACTGGTCGTGATCAATTCATCGGCCGTTTGAAGAACTTCTCTCTCTAAACGCTCATGTTTTTTCTTTGCAAAGCTCAGTAATTTTAGCTTTTTATGGTAACCTATCTGCGTCCATGGATCCCGAAAATCTGCTATCCAGTTACAATCAATTTTCCTTTTAAGTCCCAGCCCTATAAGATGCAGGCTATGTGGAGGTCCGGTTGTTATCACCGTATCAATATTATATTCCCTAATGTAAGAGGACAAAAATTTCACCGAAGGTTTTACCCAGAACTTTCTGGCGTCGGGAATAAAGAGATTCCCCCGAATAAACAACATTAACTTCTGAAGAAACCCTTGATTTTGCTCTTCGGGAATAATTCCGGAGCTTATCTTTAGAGTGTTCTTTTTAGAGATAAATCCGGCAAAGTTATAGGGTTCAAAAATGGGCTTTTTAAGGACTGTTATATCCTGAGGTATTTCGTGAGTAAGGGAACTGTCTTTTAAAGGATAATGCCCGTTCTCGGGAATGTATACTATTGGATCAATCTCATATCCCCGAAGATATTTGACAAATTTTAGCCAGCGCTGCACTCCGGGACCTCCCGCCGGAGGCCAGTAATAAGTCACTATAAGCACTTTTTTCATAAGCCGGCTTTCTTGAATTTCTTCGACCTGATTATCTTCTTCTGAAATAGACTGCCAGTCCCCCAACGACCAAAATCCCCAGCACCAATGAACTTGCCAGGGCTATGCTACTTCCGGTCCGTACAACTTCGGGCTCGAATTTAAAAGTGACAGTGTGCTCCCCGGCAGGCAACATCATAGCTCTTAAAACATAATTCGCCCTGAAATGTGGCGCTTCTTCCCCATCAATATACGCTTGCCATCCGTGAGGATAATAAATTTCTGAAAAGACCGCTAATTGATCTTGGGAAGTGGAAGTTTCATATTTTAATTCGTTCGGCTGGTAAGAAACCAACTGAATGGAAGAAGCTGAATCTTTCGAAAAGCTTTGTTTCGGTACAAACTCCTTAAACTTCGCATCTACAATAGCTGTCTTTTTAGTATTAATTCCATCCAGGGCCAAAATCTCCTCATTAGCGCCGTTAACGAATTTTACATTTTCAACAAACCACGCATTCCCATTGGTTTCAGGATTCTGTTGGGTCATTACCCCTTCCTGGGTTGGAATAATAAAATACTTCGTGTTAAGCATATTCAGCACCTGCAAATTATTGTCTGCAAGGTAGAATTCATACAGTTCCTGCATCCTTCCGGGTTTCGCAGCGTGATAACCACCAATGGAATTATGAAAGAAAGACGTTCGCGCTGTATTAAAAGGATTTCCGCTTAGATCATAGACACGATAATGATCTGTATCCCTCATAATTTCCTTATCAGCCTGAGTAGCCTGAAAAGGAGTATTTACTGCGCTGGATCTCACAAAGTCTTCACTGTTCACATATCGTTGGTCAATCACCACCAGGTCGAACAGCATAAGAACCCCAAGAGCAATGATCACTGTATTCTTTTGAAGTTTCTTCTGAATGAACATCCAGAGCACACCTGCTACTAACAATACCAGTACCAGAGAACGTATCGTGTCTGCCGTAAAAATAGCTTTCCTGTCTTCCTTTAAAGCTCTTACAAAATCCAGACCTATCTGTTTGATCATAACCCCGTCATTGGGTCCTGAAAAACCAAATAACACCGACTTAAATAATAAAAAGATAAGTGCCAGTCCGCCTACGATAATCGTTGACCATTTTAGAGCATTCAGTTTTTCCTCTTTATTTTCCGAAGTAAAAAATCTTGATAGTCCAATAATAGCAAGTACAGGAACGCATAATTCGAGAATTACCTGGATCGAGGAAACCGCTCTGAACTTATTATATAATGGAACAAAGTCGATAAAGAAGTCAGTAAGGAGTCCGAAGTTCTTTCCCCAGGAAAGTAAAAGGGCTAAAATTGAACCTCCTACCAGCCACCATTTTAAACGTCCTTTTACCAGATACAAAGCCATTACAAAAAGGAAAATAACTGTAGCGCCAATATAAGCGGGTGCTCCTACAAAAGGCTGATCACCCCAATAAGTTGGTGCAGACTCGGTAAATTGCATGGCCTGAACAGGAGGCGCTCCCATTTTGGTAAGCTCACTGTAGATATTCGATTCTACACCTACATCTTCTGCACTGGAACCGCCCATAAAGCGAGGAATAAACAGATTGAAAGATTCCAAAATACCATAGCTGTATTCTGTGATATAGTTATAATCGAGGCCTTCCGTTTTTTCGGCGGGACCGTTTGGAGTAATAGTTAATCCGGTGTCACCTCTGGTACTGAAATCAGCATACTGTTTGGTAGCCAGCAAATTAGTAGCATTCGTACCAATGGCCAATATTACGGCTACCAGCATTACGCCAATTGCTTTGAAATAATGTGATAACTCCTTCTTTTTGAAGGCATCATAAAGATGCACCAGCCCAAGTACGATCACCAGCAGCAGGAGGTAATAGGTCATCTGAAAGTGATTAGCGCTTATTTCAAGCGCCATTCCGAAGGCTAAAAGGAGGAACCCCCAGAGATATTTGCGATTGAAACAAAGGAGTATACCTCCCAGAACCCACGGCATATAGGCAATGGCATGAGCTTTAGCATTATGACCAACGCCCAGAATGATGATAAGATAAGTAGAGAACCCAAAAGCCAGGGCTCCCAAAAATGCCAGTTTATAATCTATTTTCAAGACCAGTAAAAGTATATACAGGCCTATGAAATACAGGAAAAGATAATCTGCCGGGCGGGGCAAAAAGCGTAAAGTCCTGTCAAGTTCTTTTATATAATTGTGCGGATAGTTCGCCCCAAGTTGATAAGTAGGCATACCACCAAAGGCGGCATCGGTCCAATAAGGCTCTTCCCCGGTTTCAGCCCTGAAATCGTTCTGCTGGCGGGCCATCCCAATATACTGTGCGATATCACTTTGAAAGATCTCTTTTCCCTGAAGAACGGGATAAAAGTAGGCGAGCGAAATAATTATAAATCCTAGAAAAACAAATAAGTGAGGAAGTGACTTCTTCAGGTAGCCGGTCATAAATGGTAAGTTTTGCAGTGGAAATTAATCAATTTCTTCATAATCGATGTATTCTCCTACATCTTTCTTTCCGCCCCGGGATTTTTTCGGGTTCTTCTCGATACTTATTTCCCCCTCTTTCTTTTTGGCTTCGGAAGGATCAAATCCACCAAATTGCTGCTCAAATTTTTTACCCACCTTTCTGAGAAAATACTTCAGAAGTAGGGGGCCAAACCAACGGATAATAAGTTTAAATCCGAAGTAGATCAAAAGGACAATTAATATCACCCTGATCATTTCAGAAAATGAAGCTTCGTACATGATTCAAGTTTTGGTAAAATTACTATTCTGCCTAAAGAAAACCATCATGCGACCGTAAAAAAAGATAAAATATCTATATTTGGTTTCCACCAATCAACCAGCTATGAAGATTTCTAAAAGCTTATTTCTACTGTTCTTTTTTGGATGCTTTGGCGCACAGGCTCAATATACCGAAACCATCAACACTAACCGCCCCGGTGGTTCACAAGGTGCTTTTGCGGTTGGCCCGGGCGTTCTTCAATTTGAGACCGGCGGAAAGATTGGCGGAGGCAAACACATTCTTCTTCAAACCGAGTCGGATATCTGGGGAATTGATTATGCCGTTCGTTACGGGATCCTGTTTGAAGAACTTGAGATCAACCTAATGGGTTCTTTCTTGGACAGTTCGGTAAATTATGAAGTCGGTGCCACAACTGAGACCCGGCAATTTCGAAACTTTGAAAGTAATGCCATAGGTGCGAAATATTTGGTTTATGACCCGTATAAAAATGCAAAGGAAAAGAAACCTAATCTTTACAGCTGGAACGCACCGCCTGAATTTTACTGGTCAGATCTTATTCCAGCCATTTCAGTTTATGGGGGAATAAATTTTTCATTCGGAGACAATCCGTACATTCATGAAGGCGAAGGTAATTTTTCTCCACGTCTTGCTGTGATCACCCAAAATAACTGGGGTGCCTGGGTACTGGTTCTCAACATAATCGCAGATAAGCTTGGACAAACCTATCCTACTTATTCGGGTATTGCGACCCTTACACATGCTTTTAATCCAAAATTTGTTGCCTTTACTGAATTTCAAGGAATTGTAAGTGATGTCTACAGTGATGAAATAGTAAGAGGAGGAGTCGCTTATCTTTTCCATGATGATATGCAGGCCGATCTCTCAGGCTTGCTAAATTTTAAGGATACTCCTTCCCGCTGGGAAGTCTCTCTAGGTTTATCATATAGGCTGGATTGGCACAAGCAGGACCAGTTCCTGGAACGTGCCGAGGATCTTACCAAATAGGCAATTACTTTAATTTGTAAATTAGTACGTGGTCCTTCGAACAATCGAAAGGACCTTAATTAAAATTTTTTATAAGATGTTGGATATCACTGGCACCTATACAGATCAATACCAACTTACCATGGGACAGGTCTACTTTTTAAAAGGCCATTCTCATCATACGGCAATTTTCGATTATTTTTTCAGAAAAGCACCTTTCAACGGAGGATACGCAATTTTTGCCGGATTACAGAATTTACTGGAAACCCTGAAAGATCTGAGATTTAATGAAAAAGATCTTGCTTTCCTAAAAGAGATAGGTCTCAATGCGGAGTATTTAAATTATCTGAAGGATTTCCGATTTTCGGGAAAAGTATATAGTGTTCGCGAAGGAGAAGTAGTATTTCCGGGAGAACCCATTATACGAATCGAAGCCAGTATTATTGAAGCTCAGATCATCGAAACTTTACTGCTGAATATTCTGAATTTTCAAACCCTTATTGCCACCAAAGCCAGCCGAATGAAGGAACAGGCAAAAGGTGGAAAACTGATAGATTTTGGACTCAGACGTGCCCAAGGTCCCGGTGGGTATTACGCTAGCAGAGCAGCTATCATCGGTGGATTTGAAGCTACCAGCAACACCCGTGCAGGAAGAGATTTTGGGATCCCCGTTTCGGGTACCATGGCTCATTCCTTTATTCAAAGTTATGAAGACGAGCTTACGGCCTTTCGCGATTTTTCCGAATCACATCCCGATAATACCGTATTACTCGTAGACACTTATGACACCCTGAAAAGTGGTATTCCCAATGCGATAAAGGTTGGAAAGGAAATGAAGACCCGTGGCCATAAATTAAAAGGAATTCGACTGGACAGTGGGGATCTCGCCTACTTGGCCAGAAAGTCCCGTGAAATGCTGGATAACGCAGGCCTGGATTACGTTAAGATCGCGGCTTCAAACCAACTGGATGAACACTTGATCAAAAGTTTACTGGATCAAGGTGCTCCTATCGACATTTTTGGAGTGGGTACCAGTTTGGTGACCGGGCAACCAGATGCCGCTTTAGATGGTGTTTACAAACTGGCTTACTTCATGGATGAACCCAGAATAAAACTTTCGGAAACCATAGCTAAAATTACTCTACCTCATAAAAAACAGGTTTACAGGATGCTGGATGAAAAAGGAGATTTTACTGGATCTGATGTTATTTGTTTGTTTGATGAGGAAAACATCGATTGGATGATTCATCCCTACGATCCCCTAAAATTCAAATCCGTAGAAGGACAGGAGAAAGAAGCACTATTAAAGCCTGTGATGGAGAACGGCGAGATCCTCTCTCCTGCCCTGGATCTATCAGAAATTGCAAAATACAGCAATGAAAGACTTAAGAAATTACCTCAGGAATACAAGCGCTTTTTTAACCCGCATATTTATAAAGTGGGACTTAGTAGAAAATTAAAGGAAGAAAGGGATCGATTGATCGAGGAACATAAAATGAAATAATCCTATGAAAACCTTAATAATTGTTGACGCGCAGATCGATTTTATGCCTGGAGGCGCCCTGGAAGTAAAAGGCGGAGATCAGATAATTCCGGTGATCAATAATATACTTTCAAAATTTGATTTGGTAGTCGCTACCCAGGATTGGCATCCGGAAGATCACAAAAGTTTTGCGATCAACCACCAGGGGAAATCAGAGTTCGAGGTAATTGACCTTAACGGACTGGAACAAAAGCTTTGGCCTCCACATTGTATTCAGGGGTCACCAGGCGCAGAATTTCATGCTGAATTAAACGCAAAACCCGTGGAAGCAATTTTCCGAAAAGGAATGGATGTGGAAATCGACAGCTACAGCGGCTTTTATGATAACGGACACCGAAAAAGTACCGGACTTGCAGGTTATTTGAAAGACAAAGGCACTGAGGATCTTTACTTTTGCGGACTAGCTGCTGATATATGTGTCTATTATACACTTTTAGATGCTCTAAGACTAGGTTTTTCAGCCACGCTTATAGAAGACGGAGCAGTTCCACTGGATCCTGAAGATTTTGAGAATATCAAAAAAGACATCCTGGAAAAGGGTGGGAAAATTATAAATTCTGAATATCTGTAATTAATGACGATCAGGTATATCTTCTATGCCATCTACGGGTAAACCACCATACGGCACCCTGTAAAATTCCGGTCAAAATTCCTGAAACCACAATATTTTGTACAGCCATAAGAACTCCTAAGGTATAATTGTCGCTAAAGGAGGAAGGAAGATCATAGGCGGTAACGTAACTTTGGTATAGGAACCCGTATAAAATGAAAGTGACGATAATAAAACCGTAGGTGAAATTAAAAAAGGTGTTCCTTTTCTCAGTCCATTTGAAATAAACAGCAAAGGATGCCAGAACCACCCAGTTAATCCAGATACTAACCTGGTAATTCAGGATCGCCTTTTCAGTCTCCTGTATTGCCGATACCCCAAGAATTTCATCTGCCCTAAATAGCATATAAGCGGGATAAATCAAGGTCAATATTACCAGGAACCTTATTACAACTTTCTTATTCATAGCTTCTTAAAGTTACGAAAAAGCCAGGTCATTTTTCTAAAACAAAAACTCCCGCCAAAGGCAGGAGTTTTAAAATCTATATTTTCAGTTTCTATTTTGCGATATTAACCGCCCTGGTCTCCCTGATCACGGTTACCTTAACTTGTCCCGGGTAAGTCATATCTGTCTGGATCTTTTGAGAGATCTCAAATGAAAGGTTTGAAGCTTTATCATCACTCACCTTTTCACTTTCAACGATCACACGAAGCTCTCTACCCGCCTGGATAGCGTAAGCTTTCTTCACTCCGTTGAATCCAAACGCGATATCCTCAAGATCTTTCAGTCTTTGAATATATGAGTCTAATACCTGGCGTCTCGCTCCAGGCCTTGCTCCACTAATGGCATCACAAACCTGAACGATTGGCGATAATAGTGAGTTCATTTCAATTTCGTCATGGTGAGCTCCAATGGCATTACAAACATCAGGTTTTTCACCGTATTTTTCAGCCCACTGCATCCCCAGGATCGCATGAGGAACTTCAGTTTCTGAATCTGGCACTTTACCTATATCGTGTAACAGTCCGGCACGTTTGGCAAGTTTCGGATTCAATCCAAGTTCCGCAGCCATCACGCCGCATAATTTAGCTACCTCTCTGGAGTGCTGTAACAGGTTTTGACCGTAAGAAGAACGATACTTCATTCTACCAACGATCCTGATCAATTCAGGGTGCAATCCATGAATACCAAGGTCTATAACCGTTCTCTTACCAACTTCAATGATCTCTTCTTCAATTTGCTTGGTCGTCTTTTTCACAACTTCCTCAATTCTGGCAGGGTGGATCCTACCATCGGTCACCAATTTATGCAGTGATAAACGAGCTACCTCTCTTCGAACCGAGTCAAAACATGAAAGAATGATCGCTTCCGGAGTATCATCCACGATGATCTCAACTCCTGTTGCAGCTTCGATCGCACGAATGTTTCGTCCTTCCCTACCAATAATACGTCCTTTGACATCATCACTTTCCAGGTTGAACACAGAAACACAGTTATCAACTGCCTCTTCGGTCCCAATTCGTTGAATGGTGTTAATAATGATCTTTTTGGCTTCCTGTTGTGCAGTTAACTTGGCTTCTTCAATGGTCTCCTGCACGAGGGCCATAGCATCGGCTTTTGCAGTTTCTTTCAAAGATTCTACCAGTTGAGCCTTTGCCTCATCTGCAGAAAGTCCTGAGATCACCTCTAACTGCTGCACCTTACTTGCGTGAAGCTTATCAACTTCTTCCTGTTTTTTCTCAAGGATCTCGTTGCGGTGATCATAATCTGCAATCTTTTCTTCCAGATCCTTATTCAGATTCTTGTTCTTTGCCAGTTCGCTTGAAACCTGAGATTCTTTATCTCTGGTACGCTTTTCGGCATCTGCGATCTTTTTATCACGGGCAAGGATTACTTTTTCATGTTCAGATTTTAGTTCAATGAACTTTTCTTTTGCTTGAAGTATTTTGTCCTTTTTGATCCCTTCGGCTTCCTGCTTGGCCTCCTTAAGGATTCCGGCTGCAGATTTTTTAGCTCTTTGGATCACTTTGGAAGCATTTTTCCTTTCCAGGAATTTAGCGATTCCATAACCTATTGCCAGGCCAACAACCACTGATAAAATAACCGATATTAGTGTTTCCATTTGTTCGTTTTATGTAAAAAAAAAGCCTGTATTAGTAGTGGTTTTGTATAAACTCTTTAAAATCACGTTTAGGGCTAACAAGCTGATCAAGAATCCGTTCAAAGACGGCGCACTTTTACAACTTAAACTCACCCTTTTTAAAGAATTGGTGTTGAGTTTATCAAAAAAAATAACTAATACAGGCAGTAACCTTTATATTTTTAATTCAAAGAACAGTTATACCAAATGCTTATCAAGCAAAGCATTCAAAGCTTTCAATTTATCTTCAGCCAAATGAATTTCGCTTTCGTTATCAATTGTACTTTGCTCAGTTTGGGCTGCAAACTGTAAAGCACACATTGCCAACACATCTTGCTTATCCCTAACGGCATAACTTTGTTCAAATTGCTTGATCATGGCTTCTATTTTCTTGGCAGCTTTTCTTAAACCTTCTTCCTGCTGAGGTTGAATGGTGAGGGGATAAACCCGGTCTGCAATAGAAATTTTGATCTTTAGCTGATTTGACATATTATCGTTCTATTCAGAAAGTTGAACAATACATTGATCGATCTCTCTGATCAAGCCGTTAATCTTCAGCTTGGTTTCTTTAGTATAATCATTACTGCCAAGCAGCGCATTAGCAGCTTTAAGAGTCTTTATTCGATTTTCAGAAGCCTGAAGACTGTTCTGTAATTCCATTTTTTCAGTCTTCAAATTCGCTAATTCCGCTTGTAAACTTTCTTGCCTTTGCTCCAGGACTTTATAATTCCGGAGCAATTTTACAATCCTATTTTCAAGGTTATCAACTATTTCTGTTAAATCACTCATTTAAGCTATTCCTCTGCTGCTTACCTCTACAAAGTTAACATACCATCCGAAATATCCCAATAATTTGAACTCTATTTTGATATGCCCAATTAAAATAATTTTAACTCCCTCTAAAATAAGACTTTAATTTTTTCATCACGTTTTACTATATTTAACCGCTATTAAAAAGTAAAATTTTCTTTGACCATGAAATGGACCCATGTCGCCTTATGCCTACTTTTCCCCTTATTTTCTAACGCTCAATACAACCTTCCGGAAGATTATTTTGATGATCCTCTCCAGGTGCCCCTAGTGCTTGCAGGAACTTTTGGCGAATTACGCTCAAATCACTTTCATAGTGGACTCGATATCAAAACACAGCAGCGGGAAGGACTTGCTGTGCAAACTGCTGCGGAAGGATATGTAAGCCGCATCAATATTTCTCATTATGGCTACGGAAAGGCTCTTTATATTCAACATCCTAACGGATACACAACTGTATATGCCCACCTGAAGAATTTCTCTCCTAAGATCGAAAAATTCATTAAAGAACAACAGTATCAAAAGGAAAGCTACGAAGTAGAGGTTTTCCCTTCGCCCGAAACCTTGCCAATAGAACGTGGTGAGATCATCGCGAGTAGCGGAAATACAGGTGGCAGCGGTGGACCTCACCTGCACTATGAGATACGTGATGAACAGCAACGTCCTATGAACCCATTAATGTTTGGGGTGAAGATAAAAGACACCAGATCACCTATCTTAAAAGGCGTATACGTCTATCCCATGGGAGAAGAAGCTCACGTAAACGGATCTGCAAAAAGACAAAAACTACAACTTATCCCGCTTGGAGACGGCACTTTTAAAACTGAAAAAATCAACGCTTGCGGGGAAATAGGTTTTGGAGTCACTACCATTGACCAGCAGGATGATGCCTGGAACCAGAACGGAGTTTTCAGGATCGAGGCCGCAGCAAACGGAAGTCAGTTGTTTCAGGCGAATTTCGAAAAATTCTCTTTTGCCGAAACCCGTCACCTCAACAAACTCATCGATTACGGTTACTACACTCAAAATAAAAACCGAATTCAGAAATTGTTCGTTGAGCCAACCAATCCGCTTAGTATTTACAGCAATCTTAGCAATGACGGTTTCTTAAATGTGAAAGACAGTCTTTCTTACGATTATATGGTCAAGATCACAGACTTTGAAGGGAACGAATGTGTGGTTAGAGTTCCTGTAGAAGGGAAAATGGTCGAAAACATTAGTCCGAAAGAAGATCTGAAAACACCATTTTTCGCGCCGGCTTCCGAAGCATCTCATTTTGAGGAAAAAGGGATTGACGTGTCTATCCCAAAAAATACTTTGTACGAGGACACCCACCTGGATATTGTTTTTGAAGATGAGAAGATCCAGCTACACAAAGATATCGTCCCCCTTCAAAACAGTGTCACTATTGGTTTTGATGTAAGTAAATACAAGCCCGAAGACAGGCAGGGACTCTTTATTGCAAATCTTAACGAACGAGGAAAACCCTCCTATTCTACCACTTATAAAGAAGGGGACAGATTCACTACCAAGACCCGGAACTTCGGAACCTTTACCTTGGCAACGGACAATGAAGCTCCCAAGATCCTTCCCCTGAACTTTAAAGATGGTCAGTGGATCTCCAACAATAAAGACCTGAAAGTGAAGATAACCGACGACCTTTCAGGAATCAAAAGTTACAGGGCTACGGTGAACGGAAAATTCATCCTGATGGAATATGAATATAAGAAGAACTTGCTGACCCATGATTTCTCTGACGGGGTAGTTACTGAGACTGAAAATCATCTGAAAATAGAAGTAATTGATAATGTAGGAAATACCACTATATTTGAGAGTACGTTTTTCAGAAAATAACCCCGGTTGAAAGCATCTCATTTATTTCTCTTTTTAGGCCTGTTATTCTGGAGTGATCTATTTCCCCAGACCGCTATCCTCGAAGGAGTGATCTTAAATGAGTCGCAGGAACCTGTTGAAGATGTTAACCTTTTTACTAATGAAGGTCTTGGAACCAGGTCTAATAAAAATGGATTTTACAGACTTGAGCTTCCGGCAGGAAAGAAGATCAATATCAGCCTTTCCCACCTAAGTTACGGCAAGATCACTTTCGCGGTATTACTATCGCCGGGAGAAACTCTCGAATTCAATCCCATTTTAAAAGTGGGAAATGAGCAGATCGAGGAAGTAATAATTTCTTCGGAAGAACTTGAAAATGTAAGAGGAATTACTGTTTTACAACCTGAAACCATCCGGAATATTCCGGGAGCAAACGCCGGAGTGGAGAATCTCTTGAAAACACTTCCCGGGGTGAGTTCCAATAATGAGCTGAGTACGCAGTATTCCGTTCGGGGTGGTAATTATGACGAGAACCTGGTTTACGTTAACGGTATTGAAGTCTACAGACCATTTCTCGTGAGGTCTGGCCAACAGGAGGGGCTTAGCTTTGTCAATCCTGACCTTGTAAGAAACGTCCACTTTTCCGCAGGAGGATTCCAGGCAAAATACGGCGATAAGCTTTCATCAGTTTTAGATATAACTTACAGGCGCCCTGTAGATTTTGGAATCACCATAGATGCGGGATTTTTAGGAGCAAATATTTCTTCGGAAGGGATCTCGAAAAATAAGAAATTCACCTACCTAACCGGTTTAAGATACCGCGACAACAGCCTTTTTGTAAAGGCAAAACAGACTGAAACGAATTTTCGTCCTCGTTTTGCCGATGCCCAGACAAATCTCACCTACCAGTTCTCAGACAAGCTGGAATTGAGCTTCTTAGGAAATATCTCTCTAAATGTATACGATTACGAACCTAAGACCCGGCAAACCAATTTTGGTACGGTGCAGGACCCTAAAGCTCTACTGATCTACTATACCGGCCAGGAGGAAGATCGCTACAGAACCTGGTTTGGGGCAACAAAAGCCTCTTACGTGGTGAATGAGAATTACACCACCCATTTCATACTTTCCGCATACAACACCCTGGAGCAGGAATATTTTGATATAATTGCCGCCTATCGCCTGGGAGAGGTAAATACTGACGTGGCCGGTGAGAATTTCGGAAATGTGGAATATTCTGAAGCCGTTGGAGGTCAACTTACCCATGCCCGAAATAAATTGGATGCCTTGATCCTCAATGCGGAACATAAAGGCAGTTACAAAATAAACACCCACCAATTTGACTACGGCATCAAATTTACTCATGAAGATATCAGGGACCGCATTCGGGAATATGAGATCATTGACTCCGCAGGGTTTTCCATCAGGCCTCCCCTGCCCGACTTTCAAAAGAATGAGCCCTACGAACCTTTTGAGGCTCCACTTGTGCCATATCGCTCTATAAGAGCCTTTAATGAAACCCGGATCAATCGGGTGCAGGCGTTTTTACAATGGAGTAAAAGGGGAAAGATCGGAAATCATGAAACCTGGACCAACGCGGGACTAAGAAGTAATTTCTGGAACCTCGATGCTCCGCCTGCTACAAATTCAGAGATCGTTTTTAGTCCCAGGGCGCAGTTTGCGATCAAGCCCGATTGGAAACCTGATATGGTTTTCAGGATCTCAGGAGGGGTTTACCACCAACCACCGTTTTACAGGGAATTCAGGGATTTCAACGGAAACCTCAATCCGGAAGTCGAAGCACAACGAGCTTTGCACCTTGTCCTTGGTCATGATTACAGCTTCAGAATGTATTCCAGGCCTTTTAAGCTCACTTCAGAGATCTATTATAAAGACATCTCGAAAGTGAATCCATACACCCTGGAAAATGTTAGAATACGTTACGCTGCAGAAAATAATGCCGAAGCTTACGCCTACGGACTTGACCTGAGACTGAATGGCGAATTTGTTCCCGGAACAGAAAGCTGGCTAAGTTTTGGTTATTTAAAAACGGAAGAGAACATAGAAGAAAAAGGCTTTATTGCCCGCCCAACAGATCAGCGTTTAAAATTCGGATTATTATTCCAGGATTATGTACCTAAAGTGCCAGATTTGAAAATGTATCTGAACCTGGTTTACAATACCGGCCTTCCCGGAGGCTCACCTGCTTATGCTGATCCTTACCTCTACCAATCCCGACTTCCCGACTACCGCCGGGCCGATCTTGGATTATCCTACATTCTCAAAAATGGAAATTCTGAAACAAGTTTTAAATGGTTCCGTTCTTTTAAGGAGGTTTCAGTAGGATTTGAAATTTTCAACATTTTTGACACCCAAAACTCCATCACAAATACTTTCGTAAGAGATGTTTACACAAGGGTCCAGTACGCGGTCCCTAACTACCTTACACCAAGAGTTTTCAACCTGAAACTTGGATTAAAGCTTTAACCTTGATTTTTATTGCTCTATAAATTCCTTCAAAACCTTCACTACGTAATCAACTTCCTCTTTTGTATTGTACATGGAAAAAGAGAATCGCAAAGATGGTTTTTTAAGGTCTTCTTCAGAAAGAAATGCGCTGAGAACGTGAGATCCTTTGTCAGATCCGCTTTGACAGGCACTTCCTTTTGAACAGGCAATTCCGTTTAGATCCAACTGGAATAATAACATTAAAGATTTTTCCGGAGAAACAGGTAAACAAACATTTATAAGTGTATACGTGCTGTTCTCAAAATCATCGCATTCCCCATTGAATTTTGCTCCCGGGATCTCCTTTTTAAGCTGCTCTATAAAATAGGTTTTAAGAGAAGAAATATATTCCTGCTCTTCATCCAGGTGCTCATAGGCCAGTTTCAAAGCTTCTTCAAGTCCTACGATATTGTGAACAGATTCGGTTCCCGCCCTAAAACCACGCTCCTGCTCTCCCCCGAAGATCAAAGGCTGTAAACCACTATTCTTTCTTATATAAGCGAAGCCGACACCCTTGGGTCCGTGAAATTTGTGAGCACTAACCGCGGTAAAATCAACCGGAATCTCAGAAAGATCCAGATCATAATGTCCAATAGACTGAACCATATCTGAATGAAAAAGGGCATTGTGAGCCTTGCAGATCCCGCCTGCTTTCTTAATGTCTAAAAGATTCCCTACTTCGTTGTTTACGTGCATAAGGCTAACCAAGGTCTTCTCATCAGATGAAGAAAGCAATTCTTCCAGGTGGTTAAGATCCACCCTTCCGCAGTCATCAAGATTCACGTAATCAAACTTTGTATCAAACACCTCATGAAGCTTATTCAACGTGTAAAGCACTGCATGATGCTCGATCTTAGAAGTGATGATCCTTTTTACACCAAGATCTCTCACGGCACTGTTCAAGACCAGGTTATCTGCCTCGGTCCCACCAGAAGTGAAAATGATCTCAGAAGGAGCTACATTTAAAATTTTAGCCACGGTTTTACGGGCTTGCTCAATAAGTGTTTTCGCTGAACGGCCAAAGGCATGTGTAGAAGACGGGTTCCCGTACACATTTTTCATCACCTCTGCCATCCTGTTCACCACTTCTTCCCTAATTTGAGTAGTAGCGGCATTATCAAAGTAGACTTGTTTCATGGTCTACAAAATTAAAGGATTTAAAATAAAATTAAAGAAGACTCTGTTTAAATTATATATTACTTTTAATTTTGCTGAAAACCCGGAATATGAAAAATGTTTTTTGCCTTGTATTTGTTGCCTTTTTACTGATTTCGTGTGATGACGGGGATCTGATCGTGACTGATTTCAATTTCGACAACAAAAAATTGCAATGGTGTGAAGACAGTGATTCACAGGTGCTTTTTAACCTGAACAATGACCAGGTTCATGAAGCGATCGCTTTCCGGTTTACACTAAATAATGAAACTGCTCAATTTTTAACTACTGAAGAAGGTGAGACTACCATTCCTCTCTCTTCTGCAAACCAGATCATTTACAGGGTTTTTGACGGGGAAGTTGAAAGTTCTTATTTCTGTAACGCGATCCCTCCGGTTTCCCCAAAAGTGGTGGAAGAGTATCGCACTACCAGCGGTGGAGAAGTGCTTATCACCACTACCCTTTTAAACAATACTGACCATGACGGAGACGGGGTACTTTCTACTCAGGAAGGGATAACTTCGGAAAGAGATACAGACGAAGATGGAATTCCAGATTATTTGGATATTGATGATGACGGGGACAACATTCTTACCCGTGTGGAAATTGAAGTAACAGCAGATAATTCGGTAAATAACTTTCCCGATTCAGACAATGATGGCACCGCCGATTTCCTGGACGCAGATGATGATAATGACAATACTCCAACCCGAAATGAGGACTGGAATTTAAACAACAATCCGGCTGATGATCGCAATGAAGATGGTTTAGCTCATTACCTGAACCCTGCCATCACAGATTCATTTGAGGTGACGACAAGCAGGGAAAATATAATTTCCAGAGGTTTCCGATATTTGGTAACTGTAGAAAATCTTACGTTATCGAAACAAGGCGGGGACGGCGAACAGATCAGACTTGAAAATTATGAACTGGGATATTACGATTCCCCAAGTGAGCAGATCACTATTGAGCCTTCAGGAACTTCAGAAGAAGGTCAGTAATTCTGTAAAATATAGACTTCTGTAGCGCCGAGGCCGTACTTCTGATAGTCGGCATCGTAGAATTTCAGGTTTTCATATCGGTTAAAAAGGGTCTCCAGCTCAGCTTTCAATACTCCTTCCCCAACTCCATGGATGAAAACCACTTTTTGGATCCTTTTTTTCATGGCAAACTCTAATTGCCTTTTCGCGGTATCCGTTTGAATGGTGAGTATATCATAATTACTGAGTCCGCCTGTCCTAGGCACCAGTTTATGAATATGGAGATCGACCTCCATTGGCGGCACATTTCGTTCCTTCGGTTTCACCCTGCGGGAACGCGGTTTTTTAAACGATTCTTTTTGTTTGATCACTTCGGAAAGATCTTCTACATCATAGGGCAGTACATCTGGTAAACCCGAACCTATCTTGATCAGTTCCTTTTCATCAAAGTGAAGGTGGAAACCTTCCGTAGTTTCTATTTCAACTACAGATCCGTTTATAGAGATCACCTTTCCTTCCAGGTCCTCATCCAAAACCGCTATTTTATCTCCCGGACTAAACATCCCTATGAGTTTTGGTCTTTTTGATCGTCTTTATCCAACTTGTGATCATCTTTAGTATACACCCAGTGGTTAGTTGCCCTGTAAAGTCCGAACATCAAAAGTATGATCCCTATGATCAAAAAGTAAACGTTCTCCTTTTCACCTGAGATCTCAAAAATGAGTAAAATACCGCCTATGGCGATCAACAGAAAATTTATTAGCTGAGAATTATTTTTCTTCATAATTATTTGTTTATCAGATGCATACATGTTTAAAAATATAATATCTTCAATAGATGTATTCACTGCTGCGGCAAATTTCGGGAAAATGAAAAGAATTTACTCTTTAACGGCTTTATTATTTGTGAGCATTACCTCCTTTTCGCAATTATCTGTTGGTCCTTCTATCAAAAACAACACAGATCATTACATTTTCGCGAAGGAAACTGTTTTATATGTCGCAGAAGACATCCACCTGAACAAGAATATACAGCCTGCAACAGAAGCGAATATCTATCTTAGAAACGGCGCTCAACTTATCCAGGGAAAAAATCAGAAATCGGCTAACACCGGGAACGGATTAATCTCGGTATTTCAAACCGGAACCAGCAATGCATATGATTATGACTACTGGGCTGCTCCCGTTGGAAATAGTGTCGGGAAAAACGGCCTTTTTGGGATTACTATGTTGTATGCCGCGAAGACCGAAACCTACAGCAGCCCCGCAGCAAATACCGGTAGTTTGAACGGTACTTCAAATCCGCTTAGTATCTCCAATCGGTGGATATACACTTTTACAGGTTTTGATTATTTAGGCTGGCACTATATGGGCTCAGCAACCCAAATTCCTGCAGGCTACGGATTCAGCATGAAAGGTGTGGACGGAACTGATCTAACTCTCGTGGATTCCCAACCAAATAACCAGGGTAACGCCCAGCGGTATGATTTCAGAGGAAGACCAAATTCCGGACTTATCGAAATTCAAATTGACCCTGATGAAATAGCCCTTGTAGGTAATCCATACCCGTCGAGTTTATATCTAAGTTTATTTCTAATGGAAAACTCGGGAGAAGGAACTTTAAATACGGGTTGCTACGGTACTATTAACAGAAAAAGTACCACCACCGGAATTGCATATTTTTGGGACTCTGTAGAAAACGGAAGCTCTCATTATCTTGAGGATTACATAGGTGGTTATGGAGCTTTTAGTCCGATTGATCCTTGCACCTCAGGAATTTATGAGCCGCCCATATTTAAATCTTACGGCACTAAGGATAGATCTACCGGTGAAAAAGGAAAAGATCAGGACAGAAGGTTTTTACCAATTGGCCAGGGGTTTATGGTACAGGGTGCAAATGGCGGAGTTGTAGAATTTAAAAATTCTCACCGCATATTCAGAAATGACAAATCTACAAATGGCTTGAAAATGGCTGAAAAAGCTTCTTCATTTGAACCCACGGTAATACCAAAAGTAAAGCTGGAGGTTATAATTAATGATGAATATGTGAGAGGACTCAGTTTGGGTTTTTGGCCTACCGCTACTTCAGAAATTGATATTGGGATGGATGCCATGGCATATGACAGGGCACATGCCGATATTGGATGGCTACAAAATGAGGACCTATATGTGATCGATGTTCGGCCGTTTAAGGAAACCGATGAAATTCCTTTAGCTGTTATTGTGGAAGACCACAAAGCGACCTATAATATCACCCTTTCCGGATGGGATAATTTCGAACTGAATAACATCTATATTTTAGATTCTGAAAAGAACACCTACCACAGTATTAAGTACCAATCTTTTGAAATAGTACTGGAACCGGGAAATTATAACGGAAGATTCCATCTGACCTTTAACCAAAAAATGGCAGATATCGATCTGCCTATTGCGTTGGTGCCTGAGGTTGAAGAAAAGCATACTGAATTCTCTATTTTTCAGAATAATTATTTAGGGGAGTTGGAGATTATGAGCACCGACCAGGCTTCGGTTCGCTCTGTAGGGATTTTTGATCTGCAGGGAAAAAGAATATTTTTCCGAAGTAATTTTGGTAACCGCAGATCAGTCAGTATCAACACCCAGAATTTCTCGAACGCAGTTTACATCGTGAAGGTAACCGATTCGAATAATTCAGTCATCAGGAAGAAAGTAATGATCTTAAACACCAGGAGGCACTTGTAAGAATTGATTTTACCCTGTCCAAAAAAAAAGAGGTTGTCCAAATTGGACAACCTCTTTTTATAAGGATTGCAAAAATGCTATTTTTCGAACTCCTTAAGTGTTTTAGAGATAATATCAACACAGTCCAATAGTTGTTCTTCGTTCATCACCAAAGGCGGTGCAAAACGAATGATATTACCATGTGTTGGCTTTGCAAGAAGCCCGTTATCTCTCAGCTTCATACAAATATCCCAGGCCGTAGAACTATCTTCTGAATCATTGATCACGATCGCATTCAATAATCCTTTACCTCTAACAAGATTTACGATATTTGAACTTCTTATATAATCGTTCAGTTTTCTTCTGAAAAGGTTACCTAATTCTTCAGCATTTTCGGCAAGTTTCTCATCTTTGATAACTGTAAGGGCTGCCATCGCCACCGCACAGGCAACCGGGTTCCCACCAAAGGTAGAACCGTGTTGACCGGGCTGAATAACGTTCATCACGTTATCATTCGCTAAAACGGCTGACACCGGGTAAACACCTCCGGAAATTGCTTTTCCAAGGATCAATACATCAGGCTTAACCTCTTCATGATCTACTGCCAGTAATTTTCCGGTACGGGCAATTCCTGTCTGTACTTCATCGGCAATGAAAAGAACATTATATTTTTCACACAAAGCTTTAGCACGCTTCAGGTATCCTTCCGAAGGAACATATACCCCAGCTTCCCCCTGGATAGGTTCAACCAGAAAACCTGCGATATTATCATTGCTCTTTAAAGCCTCTTCCAATGCTTCGGTATCATCATAAGGGATCTTGTGGAACCCTGGAGTATATGGTCCAAAGTTTTTACGAGCTCCCTCATCATTTGAGAATGAAATGATCGTGGTAGTTCTTCCGTGGAAGTTATTCTCACAAACTATGATCTCTGCCTCGGTTTCTTTAACCCCTTTTTTCTCATACGCCCATTTTCTGGCGATCTTAATGGCCGTTTCAACTGCTTCTGCACCTGTGTTCATCGGTAACAGCTTATCAAAACCGAAATATTCTGTCGCGAACTTCTCGTACTTTCCTAAAATATCATTGTGGAAAGCCCTTGAGGTCAAGGTTAATTTTTGAGCCTGCTCATGCATGGCTCCTACAATTTTTGGATGACAATGACCCTGGTTAACCGCGGAATAAGCAGATAAGAAATCATAATATTTCTTCCCTTCCACATCCCAAACATGTACACCTTCACCTTTTTCCAATACTACAGGCAACGGGTGGTAATTATGGGCTCCATATCTGTCTTCTAATTGGATTGCTTCTTCTGAAGAAATTTTTTCTGAAATCGACATTTTTTAAAATTTTACTTGTTATTAAAACTCAATTCCTGCTTTTCGGAATTACCGGTTTCACCGGTAATTTGAGGAGAGAAATCATCCTGAATTCAGAAGTCGCAAATTACTAAATGTTTCCCGAAATTTTCAATCCTGAGCCCAATAATCTTAGCATTTATCCTATTTTTGCGGCATGGGAAGAAAGAATAGAAATAAGGAATTTAAGAACCTAGAGGTGATCGATGCAGGTGCTAAAGGAAAGAGCATCGCAAAGGCACCAGACGGGAAAGTAATATTTATTGGAAATGCTGTTCCGGGAGATGTGATCGATGTACAAACTACCCGTAAAAAGAAAGCCTATTATGAAGGTACGGCAACAAAGATCCATGAGTTTTCAGATAAACGGGTAGACCCGCCCTGTATTCACTTTAGTGTGTGCGGTGGCTGTAAGTGGCAGTTCATGGGATATGAACACCAGCTATTTTACAAACAAAAGGAGGTTACCAATAATTTAACCCGTTTGGGTAAGATTGAACTTCCTGAAGTTACCCCTATCCTGGGAAGTAAGGAGATCTACTTCTACCGTAATAAAATGGAATTCTCGTTTAGCGACAGTCGCTGGCTTACCCAGGAGGAGATCCAGAGTGGTAAGGACATCCAGGACCGGAATGCACTTGGTTTTCACATTCCCGGGATGTGGGATAAGATCCTGGATATTAAAGAATGCCATTTACAGCAGGCTCCCAGTAACGGAATTAGGAACAGCGTGAAGGAATTCGCTATTCAAAATGAAATTCCGTTCTTCAATACAAGAGAGCAAAAAGGCATGCTGAGAACACTTATGATCCGAACTTCATCTACCGGAGAGATCATGGTATTGGTTCAGTTCTTTGAAGATGATAAAGAAAAAAGGGAGTTACTGCTGGATCATATAGCCGAAGAATTTCCAGCGATCACTTCTCTTCAGTACGTGATCAATTCCAAAGGGAACGACACCATCTATGACCAGGAAGTGATCTGCTATAAAGGCAACGACCATATCTTCGAGGAAATGGAAGGCCTGAAATTCAAGATAAACGCTAAGTCCTTTTACCAAACAAATTCTGCCCAGGCATATGAGCTTTATAAGATCACTCGTGATTTTGCCGGCCTAACCGGAAATGAACTTGTGTATGACCTTTATACCGGAACCGGTACCATTGCCCAGTTCGTAGCTGCCAAGGCTAAAAAAGTGGTAGGTGTGGAAGCTGTTCCCGAAGCGATCGCCGATGCCAAAGAAAATGCCAGAAATAATGGCATCGAGAATACCGAATTTTTCGCGGGAGACATGAAAAAGGTATTTACCGAGGAATTTATAAAACAACACGGGCACCCGGATGTGATCATTACAGATCCGCCACGGGATGGGATGCACAAGGATGTAGTTGAACAAATAATTGGTATCTTGCCGGAACGAATTGTCTATGTGAGCTGTAATTCTGCTACCCAGGCAAGGGATCTTGCCCTTTTGGATGAGCATTATAAGGTGACCAAAACCCAGGCAGTAGATATGTTCCCTCAAACTTTTCACGTGGAGAACGTGGTATGTTTAGAAAGAAGAAAATAAATGAACCAGATCCAAAAATGGCTTTTTTTAGCAGTCTTTAGTGCCCTAACTCTGGGATGTCAAAAAGATGATATCTGTCCGGAAGGAACTGAGACTACTCCCCTACTTGTTATTGAGTTTTATGACGCGGAAGATCCTTCCCGACTGAAAGCCGTTCAGAACTTAGTGGTAAAAGCAGCCGGAAAAGAAGTGTTTTTGGGGCCGGTTACAACGAATTCTATAAGTATTCCGTTGAAGACAGATGAGGGAGTTACCGAATACAGCTTTACAGCCAATAATAATAGCCCTTTAGAGAACGAAGATCTTATTAGCTTCAGCTATGATCCTCAATCCGAATATTTGAATCGTGCGTGTGGTTTTAAGGTCAATTTCACCAACATTGATGTAAATACCCAACAGGACGAAGACAATTGGATCCTTTCAGAAATTGTATTACAAGAAAACGTAGAAAATGAAACAGAAGCACATATTTCTATTATTCATTAGTCTTTCCCTTCTGTTTCCTTCTGTGATCTTCGCGCAGGAAGATATCCCGGCAGATTCCCTGGAATACAAGGAAAAATACGGGTTAAGACTCGGAGTGGATCTTTCCAAGCCGCTTCGCACATTGCTGGAAGAGGAATACCAGGGCTTTGAGATAAAAGGTGATTACAGGCTTTACCGAAACTATTATTTAGCGGGAGAAATAGGGAATGAGAAAAATACCATTTCTGAAGCCAATGTTACCGCCATGGCTAAGGGAAGCTATATAAAACTGGGAGCCAACTACAACGCTTACGAGAATTGGAAAGGAATGGAAAACCTGATCTTTGCAGGACTTAGATACGGATTTGCGACGTTTTCCTCAGAGCTTCAGGAGTATTCCATTTACACCAAGGATAACTACTTTGACCCCGATATTCGGACTGATGCACAAGAATTCAACAACCTGACCGCAAGCTGGATAGAACTTCAGTTAGGGATAAAGGTAGAAGTGCTCAATAATGTCTTTTTAGGAACCCACCTTCAGTTGAAAAGAAGGGTTTCCCATACCAAACCCGGTAATTTCGACAACCTGTTCATCCCCGGATTCAATCGTACGTACGACGAAAGCACCTGGGGAGTGGGTTACGGTTATTCTATTTCCTATTTGATCCCTATTTATAAGAAGTAGTATTCTACTGCTTTTTTGCTTTTTTACTACCCGCGTAGATCTCGTATTTCAATAATTTCGATTCCAGGGAACCGTTGAAAAGTTTGATCTTCCTGGAAGGTCGTAATCCTACATGTTTAATAGATTCCAGGTTCGAAGTGATGAACCAGGCATCTGTATCGGGGTAACTTTGTTTCAGAGTATCCCCAATTGACTTATAGAATTCAGGCATATCAATATTCAACCTTTCTCCATAAGGAGGGTTAAAGACCATATGAAGATGACGTTCAGTTTGTTTTTCGGTCTTAAAGAAATCTTCGTGCTCTACCGTGATAAATTCAGATAAATTGGCATTATCAATATTATCCTTGGCTTTATGCACTGCGGAAGGAGCCTTGTCATAACCTTTTATCGTAAAATGGAAATCCCTCACCTTCTTTAAAACCGAAGCTTCGATCATCTCGAAAAGATCTTCATCCCAATCCTTCCATCTCTCAAATCCGAATTCTTTTTTATTAAGGTTCGGCGGAATGTTGCACGCGATCATTGCCGCTTCTATAAGTATGGTTCCACTCCCACACATAGGATCAAGAAAATCACATTGCCCGTCCCATCCGGAATGAAGTAACAAACCTGCTGCTAAAACCTCGTTTATAGGTGCAATGTTCGTAGCCGTTTTATACCCTCTCTTATGCAGAGATTGACCGGAACTATCAAGGGAAACCGTACAATTCTCCTTTTCAATATGAATATTGATGCGTAAAGTTGGGTAATCCAGGTCAACACCCGGTCTCTTTCCAAACTTCTCTCTAAACCTGTCAACAATAGCATCTTTAGATTTTAACGCTACATACTTGGAATGGGTGAATTTTTCAGAATGAACTGTTGCATCAATTGCAAGAGTTTCATGCGCGTCTAAATAATTTTCCCAGTCGATCTTATATATCTGCTTATAGAGATCTTCTTCAGAAAAAACCTTGAAGGTTTCGATGGGTTTTAAAACTTTAATAGCCGTCCGCAGCGATAAATTCGCCTTGTACATGAATCCTTTATCGCCTACAAAAGAAACAGACCTTACTCCTTCCTTAACATCCATCGCTCCAAGATTCCTTAATTCCTTTGCCAGTAAAGGTTCAAAGCCAAATAAGGTCTTGGCCACCATTTTAAAATTATTTCCCATTTGTTATTTTCTGTGAGAGGCAAAAATACATTAATTTTGGCGATATGGAATTAGCACAGCCCAACTGGTTTACATCTTGGTTTGATACTCCCTACTATCATATTTTGTACAAGGATCGCAATGATATTGAAGCGCGTGAATTCATGCGAAATCTTGTTGGTTTCCTAAAGCTTCCGCAAGGATCGAAGATTCTGGATCTTGCCTGCGGAAAGGGAAGGCATTCAATATTTTTGAATGAACTGGGATTTGATGTTACCGGTGTCGACCTTTCGGAAAACAGTATTTCTTACGCCAAAAAATTTGAAAATCCCACACTTCGGTTCAGGGAGCATTGCATGTGTGAGCCGGTAAATGAACAATTTGATGCGGTCTTCAATCTTTTTACAAGCTTCGGGTATTTTGACCATGAAGAAGATAATTTAAGATCTATTCAGGCGATCAAAAAAGAGATCTTACCTGGAGGTTATGGTGTAATTGATTTTATGAACGTTAAAAAGGTGATCAAAAACCTGGTTCCTTCAGAAGTGAAGACGGTAAAAGGGATAGATTTTAATATTTCCAGAAGGGTACAGAATGGTTTTATTTTAAAGGATATTAATTTCTTTGACGAAGAAGAAGAATTTTCATACACTGAAAAAGTAAAAGCGTTGACTTTGGAAGGCTTTCATGCTTATTTCGAGAAGGCCGGGATCAATTTACTGCATACCTTCGGAAATTATCAACTCGAAGAATTTAATGAGCACACTTCTGACCGATTAATCCTTGTATTTAATTAATGATCTACTTTCTTCCTTTACTCGCTGTTATAATCGGTTTTGTTATATCCCTTTATATAAAACCATCTTCTTCTACAGGGTTTCAATTGCTACTATCTTTTAGCGGGGCTTTTTTACTTTCGGTCACTGTCTTTGAATTGCTTCCCGAAGTATATTCGGGTGGAAATGAAAGAGTCGGTTTATTTATAATGGCCGGACTTTTAATACAGATCTTTCTTGAATTTCTTTCAAAAGGTGTGGAACACGGACATATGCATCATGGAAAAAGTGGAAAATTCCCGTTACTTTTACTGCTGAGTCTCTCTTTGCATTCACTTTTGGAAGGATTCCCTTTGACACAAAACGAAGACCTCCTTCATGGCGTAGTGATCCATAAAATACCTGTCGCAGCAATACTTTCTACATTCCTGCTTCACTCAAAAATAGGAAAAGCAAAGATCATTTTATTTTTAACCCTTTTCGCGATCATGACACCTTTCGGGAGCTGGTTGCATAATAACTTTGAATTCCTTGAGGAATACGCGATCTTCATTAATGCCGTTGTGATAGGGATCTTTCTTCACGTTTCAACTACCATACTTTTTGAGGCTTCAAAGAATCATACTTTTAACGCTTCAAAACTGGGAGTGGTAATTGGCGGAATAATTCTGGCTTATCTACTTTAATCATGTTTAGTAAAGAAGAAGCGAAAAAATTAAGACAGGAATTCTGGACCAGCTTTGGAAAAGAGTATCCACAAAAATGGTTGCTTTATAATACCAGGGTTAAAGAAATTCAGCTGAAATTTACTTTTGAACGCAAATATGCCCAGGTATCTATAGATATAGTTGCTGAAGATCCTTTGATAAGAGAATACTACTTTGAAAAACTGGAATCTCTAAAGACTATTTTGGAATCTGAATATTTACCGGAGGCCATTTTTGACCGGGAATATGAACTCCCCGAAGGCAAAATCATATCTCGTATTTATACTCAAAAGGATAAGGTGAGCATTTACAATAAAAAGGACTGGCCGTTGGTAAAAGACTTTTTATATCAAAAAATGACGCTCATGGAGGAGTTTTTTAACGATTTCAGCGATTTTATAAAAAGTTAGACTTTACCGCTTAATCTTTTTACTATCTTATTTTCAGAAAGATAGCGACTTCCAGTCACCACCCTACCAATTCTTTCCTTTAATAGCGTAACCACCAAATATTTAAAGGATGAATATAATCAGATTAAGTTTACTCGGAATTTTCTTTGTGACGCTAATTTCCTGCTCAAAAGATGAAGGTACAAATGGAGAAACCTCAGGATCATTAACAGGTCAATGGAATCTAACAGAATTTGAATATACTGGATTCTCAGAATCCAATATTGATGGAATGAGTATGCGGGCGGATTACCAAGGTATAGCAGAAAACATCAATGCCAGTTTAACTTTTCACTCAAACGGAACATTTGAATCAGAGGGAGTTTATGACGTTATCCTGAAAGGCGAAGGAATGACAATTCCTTACAGAGGCCTAAGTTACACTTCCAGTGGAAATTACAAAGTATCGGGAAAGACAATAGATATTACCAACTTTCAGGGAACTTCAACCCCAGGGGCTTATGCCGTCGCATCGGAAAAAGAGATGACCATTGTTGAATTGACAAAAAACACCTTGATTTTGGATTTTACTGAGGATATAACCATCACAGAAGATGACGATACGGCTTTTATATCCAATACCGGGCAGTATGTTTATATAAGGTAAAAGGGAGAATGAGATCTTTTCAGGTTGACTATTTTCGAGAAACCCTCCCCGTCCTTCGGACACCCTCCCTGGAAGGAAGGGGAGCTGAGATTTGGTTTCAGATCCAAAGTTTAGGGTATAAAAAAAGCCTCTACATTGCTGTAGAGGCTTTAAAAAAAAGGCGGCGACATACTCTCCCACGGGATGCAGTACCATCTGCGCTAACGGGCTTAACTTCTCTGTTCGGAATGGGAAGAGGTGAGCCCCGTTGCTATAACCACCTTAAATCGTTGAGCAGGCATCTAATCGATCCTACTCCTAATAAGTTGACATATTTGGAAAGTAAAAATATAAGAAAACACTTGGAGTAATTAATGGAGCTTTAGGTTGTTCCTCCCCGGTATTGCTACCGGGGAAGTGCACTAAGCTATACGGATTATTAGTATCACTCGGCTATGACATTGCTGCC
>NZ_JBHTJP010000031.1:0-7623 GCF_042676025.1 Salinimicrobium gaetbulicola | reverse complement strand
CTTTTAGCGTGTATTTCTTTCCATCGTATTTTTCAATAAGTTTTTTCAAGTCTATTGATCAATTTTAAATTTTATTGTGCCTTAGCATAAATGACACACAACGTCTCCGGTTAACGCAAGTAGCGGCCCTGGGAAACGATTATTTGTCCGTTTAAGTTATCGTTTTAAAGGTAGTTAAAAATGTCATTTTAGATGGTCTGCAGCTATTTGCTCGTTAACCGATGTTGGGGCTAGTATTAACTTATTCCAATTTTCTTCATTAAGCGATAAATCCAAGTCAGTTTCTTGGTGTTACCGTTTAAAATTTCAGGATTTTCTTTTAAGAGTTTAGAAAAATACCATAAATCTTTATCAGGGAAATTATTGGCACTAACTGAATTATAAATTGATTTGTCTAAATCTAAATTTTTAAGATTGTATAGATTGTATTTGTTTAGGGCGTAATTATTTGTCCGCTTTTCACCCTTAATTATTTCTTCGACTGAAAAGTTTGGTTTCAAAATATTTACCCAAAATCCTCCATCATAAATAATTTTGATAATCAGCCCAGGTTTCACATAATCGTTATGAACTTCGTAGACATATTGATATTCCGGTATTTTTATAAAACCAAACTTGTCGGTTAAAAATCCGAAGTGTTCATTTAAGGCATTTTGGAATCTGTCTTGATTTGTTCTTTTTTTCAATCAGATAGAGTTTTATAAATATTAGCCCCAACGTCTCCGGTTAACGCAAGTAGCGGAGTAGGGGACGCGAATTTGTCGGTTAAGTTATCTTTTTAAAGGTAGTCAAAAATGTCATTTTTAAATGGTCTACCGCTATTTGCTCGTTAACCGATGTTGTAGCCAGTTTTATTAGTCGGTTTAGTAGTAAACTTCTTCTTTGATAATAACTCCTTGTTCATCATAGTTGCGCCAAACTCCGTGACGTTTATCATTTTTATATTCTCCTTCTGTACTTAAGGATCCATCTTCATTAAAGTATCTTGCTATTCCATTTAGATTTCCATTAAGATCATAAGAAATCTCACCTCTTTTCTGTCCGTTTTTATAATACTCAGCACCAGCAACTGGTTTGCCATTTTCATACATAATCAGAGCGGCAATTTCTCCAGTTTCGTAATAAGCCGTCATTTTTTCTAATTCACCATTAGTTATTATATGCTTCTGGTTTATTTGTCCGTTTTTGAAGTAAGTTATTTCTCTGAAAATACTGTCCTTTTTATCTAACCAATAAATTTCTTTTTTAGGGTTTCCATCACTCCAGGTTTCCACAGTTTCTAAATTTGAAGGACATCCAGTACAAGAAATTAAGGTCAATCCGAATAGGAGAAGAACAAAAATTTTTAATTTCATTTTTTTGTTTTTTCAAATTGGCTACAACGTTCCCGGTTAACGCAAGTAGCGGACATGGGAAACGTATTTTGTCGGTTAAGTTATCTTTTTAAAGGTAGTTAAAAATGTCATTTTAGAGGTCTGCCGCTATTTGCTCGTTAACCGATGTTGTGCCTCGTTTTAATACCAAGAGTTTGTGTCAATTTATTCAGTCCGATTTTTGAAATTATTCTAAAACTCAATTCCATAAATATAAATCTGGTTGCTAAAAATGCAAAAATTAAGGTCGGAAGTAAGTTTAGGGCAGTTTCTATTTCTTCTGTTTGCCAAATAATGATAAATCCAATTATTGGGTATGATAACATTATTGAAAATAAGATCTTAAAAGCTTTATGAAATCTGATTTCGATCTGTCCGTTTTTATTTTCGAATTTTCCAATCAAGACGCAGAGGGCTCCAAATCCCACTAGGGAAGAGATAATTTTAAATTCACTTTGATTGACTTGTCCGATGAAATCTTCTTTGATTCCATATTCCGATAACAGACCGGATTTCAATTTGGTGTTTCGCTTTAAGTCAGCCATTGCCGATGAGCTATCTCGGTTCAATTCAATTATGTAGCTTCTGGTCGGAAAGAATTTCATTCAGTTATGGATATTACTCAAATGAGGCACAACGTCTCCGGTTAACGCAAGTAGCGGACCTTGGAAACGAAATATTTCGGTTAAGTTATCTTTTTAAAGGTAGTCAAAAATGTCATTTTTGAAGGGTTTTCCGCTATTTGCTCGTTAACCGATGTTGTGCGTAGTATTTTATCCTCCAGTTTTTACTGGAACATTAAATTCCGTTCCAGTTTTTTCTCCATTAATTTCAAAACGTAATTTTATATTCAGAGTATCAGTTTCCAAATAATTGCTTGGAACATTTATTTCCGTTTTGGTAATTCCATTTTTCGTTCCGAGCACTTTAATTCCAGTTCCATAAATTGAACCTGTTTTTATGTCGATATTTTTCCATTCAAAATCCGTTCTGATTGGCGTGTCATAAGTCAAGTAATCATTTCCATTTAAGATTTTTATTTCCACGCTACTTTCTTTGTTTTCATAAATAAATTCCGAGGTGTTTTTTTTCGATTCCGCACAGGAAATCAAGGGTAGAATTAAAAGTCCAAATAGTAAATTTCTTTTAATCATCTTGGGTTTTCTCATATTACGCACAACGTTCCCGGTTAACGCAAGTAGCGGACTTGGGGACGCGAATTTGCTGGTTAAGTTATCGTTTTAAAAGTAGTCAAAAATGTCATTTTAAACGGATCTTCCGCTATTTGCTCGTTAACCGATGTTGTGCACAGTTTTTATAAATTATCAATCTCATCCATTATTGTGAAGAAACTATTTAAATCACAATAGGGGTCTGTAGCCATTCTTTTCCCTTTTTCAATTACATCAAATTCATACTCTCCAATCAGGTCATTAAATTTGGTTACATATATTTCCATTTTAAACTGAATATTTAAGTTGGAATAATCTATCTCGTCATTTTTGAATTTAAAATTCTCCTCAGTTTCAATTCCTTTAATAGGTTTATTATTTTTTAGATAGGTCAATCTTGTATATCTGCCGTAAGAAGCACCAAATTGTTCTTCAATTTTTACAATCTCCCCTTCTAGCTTCCATATTTTCAATGTTGCTCCATGGTCAATATGACTTCCGGTAATTTCACTCCAGTTATATTCTTTTAGATTTAGGCTAGAATTTGAGTCCACAGATCCGATATAATTATCAATTTCCTTTACCGTAATATCTTGAGAAAAAGCTGTCAAATTAAAAAATAAGAATACTATTATTGATTTAAATTTCATGGCATACTTTAAAATTGTGCACAACGTTCCCGGTTAACGCAAGTAGCGGACTTGGGAAACGATTTTTTATCGGTTAAGTTATAGTTTTAAAGGTAGTCAAAAATGTCATTTTACAAGTGTCTACCGCTATTTGCTCGTTAACCGATGTTGTGCATAGTTTTTTATAATGGTGGTGGTGGGGGAATCTTTTCATTCAATTCCTTTAGATTTTCAAAAGATGCAATCATTTCCGACGCTTTATTAACCACTTTTTTTATCGTTCCATTTTCGTCGATTATCAGATGAGTCGGATAAGTTTGTAAGTTTAAATTTCTTACGAATTCTTTTTGATTTGGGACTACTTGATATTCAAACTCTTTCTTTTGTAAAAAGCTTTCTAATTCGCTTTTTGTATCCAATGCTAAACTCACAAAAATAATGTTATTTTTTTGTTTGTATTTTTCAACGAATTCGTTTAGTTCTGGAAATTCAGCTACACAAGCTTTACAGTTAATAAACCAAGTTTTTAGAATAATAGTTTTTCCTTTAGTGTTTTCGTTGGTGTAATGATTTCCATTCAAGTCAATAAACTCGAATTTTGGAAGTTCCTGTCCTTCCATTTTGAAATGTTTAAGGCTTGTCAGCGATTCGTTCTTTATTGTTTTACCGATACTTTTATTTGCATTTGAGTCGAGTTCAAAAAGTTTGTATGTTTTAATTGCAGTGTTTGATTTTATTTTTAATGGAATGTAATTTCCTGTAATTAATTTTTCTAAAAATTGCTTTTTTTCAATTGTGTCTGCTTCTTCATTTAGTCCAATAAAATTAGAGGATAGAGAAATGTTGGATGAATAGTAAGTCCACCATTTAATAAAATCAGTTTCGATTTTTTTTAAGTCAATATTTGGTTCGATTATTTCGACTTTTTCCGATACTGATTGTTTTTCTGTTCTATCTTTTTCTTTACAAGAAAATAGAATAATTGGAAGGATAAATAATGAAAGTATTTTTGAAGTTCTCATTTTTTTCAAAATTATGCACAACGTCTCCGGTTAACGCAAGTAGCGGACTTGGGAAACGATTTTTTGTCGGTTATGTTATCTTTTTAAAGGTAGTCAAAAATGTCATTTTTCGATGGTCTGCCGCTATTTGCTCGTTAACCGATGTTGGCAAACGTTTTATTGCAATTGAGTTTAGATAATTATGTTGACAAATCGTAAAGTTTGATTATCAATTTCCTTTCGAATATGAAAAACTCAAACATATTCATTTCGTACTCATTATTAATTCCAGTCTGACGATTATTTAAGCAGCTGAACTAGGATTAGTGAGGTGTAAAATCTCGTTTAAGATTTTGATCGATTTATTTATTTTAAATTTTAAGTATAACCAATAAATAAAACTTCCTAAAAACACAAACGATATATGAGTCCAAAAAATGGAACCTGTCGATACAACAAAAGGTAAAACTATTGCGACAGCTAATAAAACTTTGAATATTTCAGGGACTTTAAAGGTTATTTTAATGATATTATGATTGTCTTTATTTTCAGTTATTTTCCCGACTAATACAGGTCTTAATAATTTTCTGAATCCGTAATCAAATAAAGGGTAAATAACGAACGAATTTTTTTCAATTTTACCTTCAAACTTCATTTCAGTAGCATTCCAAATATTAGAAATTGATAAGTCGCTAGTTACAGATTTAAGTTTTAGAGAGACTTCTTCAATTGATAAGGATGTACCGATTGATATTTTTCTTAATGTCATTTGTAAGGCTGGTTAATTCATTTAATTCTTGATTATTTATAAATTTCGGAAAATTATCTATTCAGCTGGGATATCAAAAATGTTTGCCAACGTCTCCGGTTAACAAAAGTGGCGAGTTGGGAAGACATCACTTTCCGTGGAAACGAATTTTCTTATTGAAATAAATGTAGAAAAATATCTCTCGAAAAAGCCATTTTAGTTAACCGATGTTGTGCCTAGTTTTTATTATATCCATGAATACGCAAATTCTAATTCAATTGAGGCTTCACTTTCTAAGATTTTGAATGTCCACACGGATTCATAATATTTTTCAGGGCGATATTCAGTTTTATTTGAATACCAATCATAATTTTCATTCTTATATAATTCTTCTACAATCTGTCTGACTTTATCTGATGTGAAACCTCTAAAACTTACGGTTACAATTTCACCCCATTCAACACATTCTTGTTCGTGTTTAAAGGAATGTCCTTCTTTAAAAGAAATTACATAACCGCAAATGGTGTCTTTAGTTTCTTTTTCAATCATCCATTCTGGTTTTTTCAAAAATGTGGAATCCTCAATTCTATTAAAGTGAAGCGTTAGATATTCCAACATTTTGATTTCAGGTGATTCAATTTGAAGTTTTTCATTTGAGGTCTCTACTTTTATTGAATCAGACGAGAAAGTCTGGCTCTTTTGATTAATGGTTGGAACCATACTTAATTTATTGTTTAGACCAATGTCAAAAGTGTCTTTATTCTTCTGTTTTCCACATGAAACCAAAAGGATGAATGTCAATATGAGTATAATTCGGTTCATTTTTGAAATTAGGCACAACGCCTCCGGTTAACGCAAGTAGCGGACCTAGGAAACTATTCTTTATCGGTTAAGGTACCTTTTTAAAGGTAGTTAAAAATGTCATTTTAGAGGGATCTGCCGCTATTTGCTCGTTAACCGATGTTGGCAAACGTATTTTTTACTGACTCATTACCAACTCTTTTACTAATTGACAGTCGTGTATCAAATGATTCATTAAGTCTTTTAAAAATTCATCTACACTTTTCTCAAATGACATTTCGTAAACTTTCATTGTTTTTTCAGCGTGTCTTGCCGAAGTACTTGAAACTATTTGATTAAAACTTTCCATACTTAATTTGTCAATTCCGAGTTCGGTCAATTTTTTACAAGATTCTTTTGAAACAGATTCAATTAAGTCACGTTTTCTTTTGTGTTTTTTCTTTTCTTTTTTTGATAAGGATCTTGGTAAATCAATTTCAACTTCCGCAATTAGGTCATTACTTAACAAATTCTTTTGCTCAGTTGAGAGTTCAGACCTTTGGAAATAAAGTCCTATTGAATTACAATTTCTGAAAGCAATGATTTTAGTCAATTTGTTTTCAGCACCAATTCGAGCAATTGTTTCAATGATTTCTTTCGGTTTGATTTTGTCGTTTAAGTCATTTATTACAATTATTCCTTCTCTAAAATCAAAACTTTCCTCTGTATATAAATTTTGAGAATAAATAATCTTATAGGAAACTGATTTTTGAGATTCCAATTCAGTTTCCATTTTTTCAATTCCGCTTTCACAATTTAATTCAGACGTATTTTGGGCTAAATTTATTGTCGATAGTAATGAAAATAGGATTAGTATTATATTTTTCTTAATGTTCATTTATATGTTTGCCAACGTACCCGGTTAACGCAAGTAGCGGAAGTTGGGGACACGAATTTGTCCGGTTAAATTATCGTTTTTAAAGGTAGTCAAAAATGTCATTTTAGATGGTCTGCCGCTATTTGTTCGTTAACCGATGTTGTTGAGCGTTTTATTGTTCGATCCATTTTAGGAATTCTAATCCAAAATCAGTGATTTTATATTTGATTATTTTATTATAATCTATTTGATTTGAGAACGATTGACTAGAATTAGAATATTGATAATCTAGTTTTCCAAGTTCATTTTTTTCTTCAATTAGGATCAAATTTTTATCGCTTAACATTTTCCATATAATATCCATTTGAAAATCGAAAACAGAATCTTGAGGAAGTTGATTTTTGTTGGAAGCAACCTTACCTGTTTTCTTTATATTTTTCAAGTATGAGTTCCAAATTACTTTTGTTTGAAGAATGTTGTGCAAAATTATATCATTATCATTTTGTCTTAATTCGGAAAAGTAGTGCAATTCATCAATGGTTAAAGAGTCAAGAATTGAAATCATTAGTTCGCTACTAATTTCTGATTTTCTCTCTTTTTTTATGTGATTTGAAAGTATGTTCGAAAAAAATTCTATTTTTTCTTTATGTCTTGTTTTGATTACTGAGTTTAAGGTTTGTATCATTAAATCATAAAATTCCTCAGAATTTATAATTTCAGTTTCAATTTCCTTTTCTTCCAGTTGACCAAGTCTTTCATCTAGTTGTTTTAAGAATAGTTCTATTCTTTTTTCTCTCCATTTGGAACCCTTCTCGGAAAGTAGTAAATCTAGTGCACCACCAATATGTGGAATCAGATTAATTAAAGCTCTAATTTTATATCTTCCCTCATATTTTTCAATCAGACTTTTATTCATAATATCTTTCTATAAAATGCTCTACAACGTCTCCGGTTAACGCAAGTAGCGGACTTGGGAAACGTATTTGTCGGTTAAGTTATCGTTTTAAAGGTAGTCAAAAATGTCATTTTAGATGGGTCTACAG
>NZ_JBHTJP010000030.1:0-772 GCF_042676025.1 Salinimicrobium gaetbulicola | reverse complement strand
GAAGGGTCTGCCGCTATTTGCTCGTTAACCGATGTTGTGCCAAGTTATTGTACAGATACAGGCAATGTGAATCCTCCGCCAGTTAATTCTACTTTTTCTCCGTTATATATGGCAGGATAGTATTCGGTGTTATTTTTTAATATTTCCAGAATCTTTTCTTTGTATTTATTTTTTATATCTCCCTTGATCTCAGCGACAAGTTCACCTTCTTTCGTAACATTTTTAAGTCTAATGTAGAATTTGTCTTTAAGTTTTTTTAAATCTTTTGATTTTTTAAATTCTGTTTTTAAAAAGTCTATAAACAAGGGATTAATTTCTTTTTGATATTTATTCTTTCGAAGTATTAATCCGACGAATTTTCCATTGTATTTGAATTTTGGTAATTCATCTACATGGTTTGGAATCATTTTATCAACGTTCTTTATTACTCCGCAATATTGAGTTATTACATCAAATGCTCCGATATCTCCAATTGAATAAGCTTTTTGAAATTGCTCGCAAGCTTTGTCGTTTTGTCCAAGATTTAAAAATGTTGCTCCTAAGTTGAAGGTTGCATCTTTATTAAGTGAATCTATTTTTATTATCAAGGAATATTTTTCTCTAGCGGTATCGAAATCCGAATTATTAAAAGCTTGGTTACCCTCCAACATTAGCTGTTCAATTTCACTTTTTTGTGCCAATGATGTTTGAGTAACAATCAGAATTAAAGTTAAGAGGATACTTTTCATATAATTTGGCACAACGTCTCCGGTTAACGCAAGTAGCGGACCTG
>NZ_JBHTJP010000029.1:0-2677 GCF_042676025.1 Salinimicrobium gaetbulicola | reverse complement strand
TTATTATTAAAACGACAAGAAAATAATAAAACGTTGCACAACAATGAATAACACAAATTGCTCAATACCTTCCAAAAGTGACATTTTTGACTACCTTTAAAATTAACCTTTTAACTGACAAATTCGAGTTCCCAGGCCGCAACTTGCGATAATCGTAACCGTTAGGCAAAATTTCAGAAAATTCCAATAATGAAGAAAATCTTACTGACCTTGATCCTGCTTTCTACAAGTTTAAACTTCTATTCTCAATCTGATAAAGATGAGTTATTAGAACAAAATATTGAACAATTAGTTGAAGAATTAAAATTCATGTATCACTATGATCAAGCTACAAGAGAATATTTGTACTATCAAACATTTGATAAATCGATCACAGATAGCATTGAAAATTTAAGCGATAAATTAAAGAAAAACAGGTTAGAATTTACTCCGATAACATCTGATAGCCTGAAAAACCAAATCTGGCAGAACTATATTACACCAATGGATAAAATCCATACGGAGAGAATGATTGAAATAACAAAAAAATATGGCTTTCCTTCAGCAGAAAGATTGAAAAAATATTCGAAGGAATCAATAGATTTCAACCCTCTGATATTATTAATTCATTCTCCATTTTCATATTCAGAAGATTTAAAGAAAATAGCTAAAATAGAAAAGGAACAAGGAAGATTGGAAAAATGTGATTATGGATATTTATTATGGCATCTAAATGGAAGATCTGATTTTCAACCAATGCTCGATAATGGTTATGAAATGATAAAAAATGAAGATGGAACTGTCAAACTAAAACCGGTAGATTGCGATTAGAAACTTTACACAACAACGGTTAACGATCAAATAGCGGCAGACCTCTATAATGACATTTTTGATTACTTTTAAAAAGATAACTTAACCGACAAATTACGTTTCCCAAATCCGCTACTTGCGTTAACCGGGAACGTTGCCTTTAATTGCAAAAGACACATTTTATAAAATGATTAAAAATTACCGATTAATACTTTTTATTGTATTATTTCAAACTTTGAGTTGTTGTTCTCCTAAATTGACCTTCACTGAAATAGAAAAAAGAATAAATTCGAACTATACCGCTTTTAACGAAAATGACGTTGAGTATGAATTCGGTAACAAGCCTGTGAAATATTTAAAAGAATATGGTGAAGAAGGAGTTAGAGAAAAACTTCAAGAGATATACAAATTAAGAAAAACAAGAAAGTATCCAATACTTTATGATGAAATTGGCGATTTAAGGATTCAGGATATAAATAAATGCAACTCTACATATTTTTATAAAGTGAAGTACATAGTTGACAAAGCTCAGATGACCCCTTACTTAGATTCTACGGCTTTAGAACGAAACTATAAAAGTTACGGTAAGGATAATGTAAGTTTCAATCCAAATTCCAAAATCTTAGAAACTAGGATAACTAAAGAAAATATTTTAGTGCTTGATAAAGATAAAGTATGGAAACTTCTAGATTTTAAGGATTTTGACGAACAATTATATGACAGATTTTTTGGTAAGGGATTTTCAAAATGTCTTAAAACTAAGGTTAAAGAATCGGATTATCTCCCATATTGATGAAATACTGAAAAGCAACTAAAGGCAACATCGGTTAACGAGCAAATAGCGGAAGATCGTGCTAAAATGACATTTTTGACTACTTTTAAAAAGATAACTTAACCGACAAATTACGTTGCTCAGTTCCGCTACTGCGTTAACCGGAGACGTTGGCAAACATTAAAATCAAGAACATCAAACTTTTCAAAATTAGAAATATGAAAAAGATATTGACTTTTACTCTTATAGTTTTCGGACTTGCGATCATGAGTTCGTGTTCATCTACAAAAAATACAGGAATGAATAATATTATTGCAACAATGCAAGTGGAAGAACCTATCCCAGGAGTTTGCAATAATTCTAGAGTAATTGCAATTTTACCATTTCTTCAAAATGGACAGGTTGAAGCACAAGCACCATTGACTGATCAAGAAATAGAGGAACAACTGAATTCCAATGTTCATTTTTTACAAGACAAACCTGATTACAATGACAAAGGGATGGTTAATTTAATTATTAACTGTAAAGGTCAAATGGTTCGCTGTGAAATCGATAATAAAACGAAGAGTACAGAGCTTGATCAACAATTGGTTGCGGTATTTGCAAAATTAGAGAAATGGAAAGCAGGGTCTATTAACGGAGAGTCTGTTGATACATCAGTACTTTACAGTTTCACAATTGAAAATGGCAAAATACATCTTTAAATAAAGAAATAACGTTTGCCAACATCAGTTAACGAGCAAATAGCGGAAGATCGTGCTAAAATGACATTTTTGACTACTTTTAAAAAGATAACTTAACCGACAAATTACGTTGCTCAGTTCCGCTACTGCGTTAACCGGAAACGTTGTGCCACATTCAAAAAAGTTTGAAATGAAACCTTGGATTAAATATGGAATTTTTAATGCCCTGATCGGACTTCTAATCGGTGCTTATACGGCTATTACAGCTATAGGTGACGGTTATTTTGTGGTTGGAATTGCGGCACCTTTAGCATTTTTTTTGACAGGTGGATTACTCTGGAAATTTATAGTGAAAAAGAAATATGATGTAGTGAAAATTATAATCACGGGACTGCTGACGGGAGTAATTTCTCATTATTTAACCTTTGTAATT
>NZ_JBHTJP010000028.1:0-3271 GCF_042676025.1 Salinimicrobium gaetbulicola | reverse complement strand
CAATCCGTTTTTCAGCAATTTTGGTTTATCACAGCAACCAATTAATAATATAGAGGAAAGTAAAATGAGAAGTTTGTTCATTCGGTTTTAATTGTGCCCAACGTCTCCGGTTAACGCAAGTAGCGGCCTTGGGAAACGTAAATTTGTCGGTTAAGTTATCTTTTTAAAGGTAGTTAAAAATGTCATTTTAGAGGGTCTGCCGCTATTTGCTCGTTAACCGATGTTGTGTGTAGTGTTAACTGCGTCCGAACATTGTCTCATAGGCTTTTCTGGAATTGAGCAGAATCAATAATGTGCTAAAAAATCGCTCAGTGCAAACGTTTGAGGTTTTGTAGGATTAAATTCGTAATATTTTTCTCCAATCAGTCTTACTTTAACGGTTTTGGCATCTAAAATCTTTTGGATATCCCTACGACTTAATGAAAAGGAACTTATTTCTTCAACTTCGACATACCCTCTCCAGTTCTGAACGTCTTTCGAAATTTCTTTTAGAGGATAGGTTAGTATTTCTTTTCCGTTATCAAGAGAAAATTTAATTGTAGTGGAGTATATCCAGTCTGAAGCAGTAAAATTTATGTTGGCGCGCAAAGTGTTTTTATCCATTGGCGCATAGGTCAAGTAGATTCTCGGTTCCAATGGTGCTTCTTGGTAAAAGCCAGATCTTAAGGACTCGACTTTAGAACCACCATAAAAATCATCATTTACCACTCTATATGCTCTTTTATCAAAATCATAAACAGTGGCTTCTTTATCTTTTTTGTCCACTATAACTTCATATCTGTCGGTTGTGTAGACAATAATATGATAATTTGAGGAACGTCCGCCAGCATTCTCATAGACTTTTTCAAAGCCTTTGTCTAAGAGGAAATCTTCGAACTTCTGAGAATTCTTCAATTTAAATATTATGGCGAATATTCCTTTAGAATCACTTCTAAAATAGTAGTTTCGGTAAAGGTCAGTCTTAATTTTCTGAGGTTCGGAAATTTCAATTTTATCAGATTCGTTTGTACCATAAAGAGGTTTTAATTCATTAGGAACGAGTTCTTGACTTAAACCTGAAAGAGGAATAAATAATACAAATAGTAGTAGCAATCTTATCATAAATATCGGTTTGAGTTTTTTTTTACATTACACACAACGTCTCCGGTTAACGCAAGTAGCGGACTTGGGGACGCGAATTTGTCGGTTAAGTTATCATTTTAAAGGTAGTCAAAAATGTCATTTCAGATGGTCTGCCGCTATTTGCTCGTTAACCGATGTTGTGGTGCGTTAAGGAGTTATGCATAATTTTTCTTCTTATTTTATTTGTGCCATTTCATTCATTTCTATTCCCAATATTCCATTCAATGTTTCTTGAGGAGTTATCCATAGAATTATGCCTAAACCACCAATGATTAGGATCCGTTTTAAAATGCTTAGGTAACCTTCCGACCTGGTTTTCGAAAATCTTATTATTGAGGTTATTCCGATTATGAGCAAAATTGGAATTCCCAATGGATAAAATGTATTAAATGGCCAATACATAAGAGACCATAAAATTCCCAAAGTTGTAAGCCCTAATCCCAAACCTAATCCTATAGTACCTAAAATTCTCCATTTTGAAATACCTAGATAGGATTCTCTTTTTAAAATCTTTTTGAAGCGAATATTGTTGAAATAAGCAAAACTGAAGTAGGTATAGAACAAACTTAATCCAAGTATCGACATTATAAAGATCGGGTTTAATTCATCACCTAGAAGAAATTTATAAGCTATAGAGATTGTTGCTACGGTTCCGAAAATCAGTTCAATTTTTCTCATTTAGTAGAATTTTGTTTAATGCACCACAACGTCTCCGGTTAACGCAAGTAGCGGACCTGGGAAACGTAAATTTGTCGGTTAAGTTATCTTTTTAAAGGTAGTCAAAAATGTTATTTAAGAGGATCTGCCGCTATTTGCTCGTTAACCGATGTTGCCACCAGTTTTAATTTCTTTTTCAATTATTTTTAAAATTGTAATGTACTTTTCAAATTGGTATATGTCTTTAATACCATGAGGAGGAGTTAATACGATCCGATCAGTTTGTTTTTTGTCCGTTCTGATATAAACATTTTCATCAACTAAATGTTCAGCAAACTCTTTGTTTGAACCGAGTTTCTTAATTAAGGTTTGATCCCCCTTAAACAGGAACTGTTTTCTGATCTTAATAGGAATATTATCTTTATTTCTGGGAAAAACAAAGTCGAGTAAATTATTCCAAAAATCTTTAGGGTAAATTGTCAGTTCCGTTTTATAAAATTTCTCCAGGTAAAGTATGATCCGAAATGGTTCTGCTGTAGGTGTAGCTCCACCGACTTCATTGAGATTAACACTAATTTTTGTTCCATCTACCTCTATTAATCCTTTTTTCGGCTGATAAGTGTATTTTCCTATTGGACTGTTCACATTCTTGGCCTGTTCCTCCGAATAGATTCCACTGTATTTTTTAGATAGTTCTTCAATAATATTCATTGAATCGGAGGTTCTTTAAATTGGTGGCAACGTCTCCGGTTAACGCAAGTAGCGGAAGTTGGGGACGAGAATTTGTCGGTTAAATTACCTTTTTAAAGGTAGTCAAAAATGTCATTTTTGAGTGGTCTGCCGCTATTTGCTCGTTAACCGATGTTGTACACCGTTTTTATATTATAATTAAACTTATTGGTAAATCATTTTTCAATTCCTCAAGCTTCATTTCGTTCCACCATTCTCTTGGGATTTTAGAGCCATCTAATTCAAAACCAATTTCAATTTCTTTGACCAAGATAAATACACTTCCCTCGGCTGTTGATATATCGTCAATGGTATATTTGTTTTTTAAGTCAGCAAGAGTATTGCCTATACCAATTCCTAATTCTGTTTTGAACTTCTGTCCGTATAGCCAAATCCTCCAAACTTTTTCTCCGTTTTCGTCAGGTTCTACAGAATAAATCAATTCAGAGTTTTCGTAAACATTAAAAATAGCATAGTCATCTCCTTCAAGATTTATTGTTTCTTCTTTGACTTTATAAATTTCTCTCTTACTTTCTAAAAAATCAGAAATATCCATTCCGATTTTCACATTATCAACGCAATTATTCTCTATAATTCCAGAATTAATAAATAAAAAAAGTGTGATTATTGTCAGTATTTTCATATTTCCTCAAATGGTGTACAACGTTCCCGGTTAACGCAAGTAGCGGTTTTTGGAAACGTTTATTTATCGGTTAAGTTATCTTTTTAAAGGTAGTCAAAAATGTCTTTTTGAAAGGGCTGC
>NZ_JBHTJP010000027.1:6429-8466 GCF_042676025.1 Salinimicrobium gaetbulicola | reverse complement strand
TAGGCAGATTCCCAAAATTCAGTCATAATTACATTTTATTATCAAGTTATGTTAGACATTAAGAAGAGATTTGAACTTCGGTTGTTATTAATTGCCCACAACGTCTCCGGTTAACGCAAGTAGCGGATTGGGAAACGGTTATTTGTCGGTTAAGTTATCGTTTTAAAGGTAGTCAAAAATGTCATTTTTCGATGGTCTGCCGCTATTTGCTCGTTAACCGATGTTGTGCACAGTTTTATTCTATTATTTCTCCATTTTTATCAAATTCAGTTTTTTTGGTCAAAAAACCACGTTTGTCATAAATTGAAATCTCTTCTATTTTTCCGTTTTGATAAAATCTTTTTAATTCCCCAATTACGAGTCCATTCTTAAACTCCGCAACTAACCGAATAGAACCATTCGAGTAGTAACCAGTTTCATATCCATCAATTTTTTTGTCGCATTTTCTAAAGATATAATTCGGTTTGGTGTGAGTTACAAGAAATTCTCTGATTTTAGGTATATATAAAGTGTCTGAATTCATCTCCTCGTTTATTTCAACTTGATGAACTTCTCCTATTTCTGATGCGAAAAGTTTGTAAACTCCTTTTTCAGGAAGCGGAATTGTTCCGTTATCTGACTCGAATGTCGAGTATAATTTTCCATTCCTTTCGAGATGGTATAAATGGCTATTAACAATTTTCCCAGAACAAGAATCTCTGAAAATAAGTTCGTACTTGATTTCTTGGCTGAATGCAGAAAGTGTAGAAAAAAATACTATTAAAAAGGTTATTTTCATTGGTCTTTTAAATTGTGCACAACGTCTCCGGTTAACGCAAGTAGCGGGCTTGGGAAACGTGAATTTATCCGGTTAAGTTATCTTTTTAAAGGTAGTCAAAAATGTCATTTTAGAAGAATCTTCCGCTATTTGCTCGTTAACCGATGTTAGCATACGTTTTTATTTGATTTAAGCTATATAGGTTTTAATTCCCTCAATAAATAAAAAACCTATACCTGCATCAGTTCCCACTTTTGTTACTTTATTTAAAACGTCAATCCCTTTAAACATGATTTTTGCAAATGTCCAACTTATTTGATTTTTTATTTGTAATTGGGTGAGAGCAGGAATGTTTTCATTTAACAATTTTAATTCTTGAATAATTTCATCATCAATATCTGGGTCATCTTCGAAGTTTTCAATCAAGAGATTTAAAAAATTGGATAATTCAACCTGTTTTTGAGGTTCGAGAGGTTTATCATCATTTTCATCCTCCATAAATGAAAAGGATTCGAATAACTTTTCTTTATAGTGATTTAAATTTTTACTGCTTGGATGGATCCTTTTTTTTACGTCGTGTATGTTTTTAACCAAATTCATCCAATTTTTCAACTCGCTCATAAGCCTTCCATCCGATGATGTGTTTTTCGTACCACGAATGGAATTATTTGCCTGATCACCCGGTCTATAATTTAGGTCATAATAAACATAATTCTTCTCTAGTCTGGGATTGGAAATTTTAAAGTAGAACTCAGTTGTGAAGCTTAAATACTCAATATGAATTTCAGCTTCGTCGTCATATACGATTCTAAACAAATTTGAGTTGGCTTCGACCTCTGAACGAATAGATGAAAATGTCTTAGCCATATCATTTAATTCGCGTGCAGTATATTTATTGTAATCCATTTAATAGTGAGTACGATTTTTTTAAATGTATGCTAACGTCTCCGGTTAACGCAAGTAGCGGAAGTTAGGGACGCGAATTTGTCCGGTTAAGTTATGTTTTTAAAGGTAGTCAAAAATGTCATTTTTGAAGGATCTCAGCTATTTGCTCGTTAACCGATGTTGGCAAACGTATTTTTTACTGACTCATTACAAACTCTTTTACTAATTGACAGTCGTGTATCAAATGATTCATTAAGTCTTTTAAAAATTCATCTACACTTTTCTCAAATGACATTTCGTAAACTTTCATTGTTTTTTCAGCGTGTCTTGCCGAAGTACTTGAAACTATTTGATTAAAACTTTCCATATTTAATTTGTCAATTCCGAGTTCGGTT
>NZ_JBHTJP010000027.1:0-6231 GCF_042676025.1 Salinimicrobium gaetbulicola | reverse complement strand
TCCTTCTCTAAAATCAAAACTTTCCTCTGTATATAAATTTTGAGAATAAATAATCTTATAGGAAACTGATTTTTGAGATTCCAATTCAGTTTCCATTTTTTCAAATCCGCTTTCACAATTTAATTCAGACGTATTTTGGGCTAAATTTATTGTCGATAGTAATGAAAATAGGATTAGTATTATATTTTTCTTAATGTTCATTTATATGTTTGCCAACGTTCCCGGTTAACGCAAGTAGCGGATGTTGGGAAACGTGAATTTGTCGGTTAAGTTATCATTTTAAAGGTAGTCAAAAATGTCATTTTAGATGGTTTGCCGCTATTTGCTCGTTAACCGATGTTGCCAATAGTTTTTATATTGAATTTTGAATAGAAAATGAATCCCAGAAGTTTTTATCATAGCTCACGCGATTCAAAACAGTTTGTTCTTTTTCACGATATTCAAATTCTATTTCTTCCACATTTTTTATTTCAAAATCATAGAGATAAGAATCCATTTCTACCACACTATTTTCTCTTTTGTTTTCTTTGTTGAGGGTTTCATTATACGATCGATTAAAATATCTCGTAGCGTAAAATTTACCATCGTTTAAAACATCTGAATAATAGCAGATATTTTCTTCTTTAATCGTAGTTCGTACAATATCTTTATAGTCTTTGTATCTCTTAAAATATTTTTCAATTTCATCAGAATCTAAGGTGGTTTCCCAATTTTCTACCACTTTTACGATAGCAAAACTCGCCTTATCAATATATACTCTACCTGAATATTTAGTCGGATAATTTCTATTGGTATAATTCCATTTATTTCTTTCTGTCTCAAATGAAATTATATACTGACCGTAATCATCAGGATGATCTGATTTTTCAAAATTCAATTTAAATTTCTTATACTTTCTCTTATGTAAAATGTTGGCATAACGAATAGCGTTCTGCCTGTAAGCAAAAAATTGAGAGGAGTATTTATACCCTTCTGGTTTAATATTTTTATTCCATTTAATTTGTTCAACCCTTTGAGTTATTATAAAAGGCGACAAATAGCCATCATCATAGTCTTTTGTTATCACCTCTAGATCTAGTTCTGTTGTGTCATTTTTATTTATCAAAACATTGCCATATCTGTGAAAATTAAAAGGTTCTGTAGGATGATTTAATTTTCGTTTTGAAATAGCTTTTTTTAATACAGTTTTGGGTGATAAATAACCGGTAACTACCACCTCCTCAAGTTTCTCAAATTTGGGTTTTATATAAAAGTGGCTTTTAAGATCCTGTAATAAAACGGTTTTGGTTTCATAACCTATTGATGAAATAGTAACTTCTGAACTGTTAATCAATGAATTTTTAACCGGTAACTCATAAAACCCGTTTTCATCTGCTACTCTATAGATTTCTTCTTTTTTTAATATTAAGGTTGCAAATGGAATAGGGAGATTGCTCTCTTTGTCAAGAAGCTGACCTTTCAGTAATACCTTTTCACCTACTTTGGTTGGATCTATCTTTTTATCTACATCAACTTGTCCGCTAAATTGGACTAAGCTATCTGATACGGTTTCTCGTTTCGGTAGTGATGCTTTTTGAAGGAATATGTAACCATCGTGTAATTGGTCTAATCTGGCTTTTGTAAAGTCAATAAAGTTCAATAATCTGGTATATTTTGTTGATCTCATTGCTTCCTGATTAGACGAAACAAATAAGAAGGGTTTTTTTAAACTTTTCAATTCATTTTCAAATGAATTACTTTTAATAGGTGTGAGATGCCACTTATTAGTACCTAAATCTAAGAGGGAGTCGTTTGCATGTATTGTGGCTAGACTATACGCTTTCTCTTTTAGCTCCTGATGAATGTAAGAACCCATGGAAACAAAATCGCTTGCAATTGGTTTCTTTATACTTGAATTATCTTTTATGATATGGATATTGTCTGCCCAACAAATAACTTTTTCACCTGGATTTCTATGGATATAACTCAATAGATTATCGGCCATTTGTTGATCTCTTATATTATGGTTTTTATTACCTAAATCAGTAGTTAAAATTTCTTTTTTGTTATAATAAGCATCTTGAGAGCAGGCTAAAAGACTTTTAGTGAATTGGGTCCAGTTATAATTTAGATTGTTATTTTCTAGTTTTTCTATTTGCTTAATAATTCGTTTAAGCTCCTTTTCGTAAGTTTTATATGGGATATCCTCTTCTTCGACCGTTACGTTTTCTAATATGCCTTCGATGATAATACCCATATCATCTTCGTCCAATTTTATAGTAATCTTTTGATTGTCGCAATAATCGAAAAAATCTTCAATAAACTGAGATGTATTGTTCACTTGAGAATCAAAACCAATAACTTTTAGTTTATTTTCATCAATATAATTTACCAATCTTTGAAACTCAGATGTACTAGACCAAGTTCCCCAAATAGCGTTGTTGAAATCTTTAGGATTAAATCCATTCTTATTCGTTTTCCATATATCATACATAGAAGACTCCATGGCGATGGTTGTAAAGCCTAATTCCTTGTGCAGGTATTCAATCACTCTAGCTTTCATCTCAAATATATTTCCATACATATGAGTTTGTTCGCCGATCATTACAATTTGTTTCCCCTTTAATTCGTCTTTTAAGAATGATAAATCTTTATGTTCATTTGATTTAGGCGGGAGGAGTTCGAATGTTTTTAATTCTTGCGAATTGCCTATTGATAAAAAAAGAAAAAATATCACAGTAAAGATTATTTTCATCCTTGGTGTTGTTTTTTGAAGTTTTCTCCAGTGATTAGAGCGTATTTAAAAATTATTGGCAACGTACCCGGTTAACGCAATTAGCGGACCTGGGAAACGCGGATTTATCGGCAAAGTTGTCTTTTTAAAGGTAGTCAAAAATGTCATTTTAAACGGTCCGCCGCTATTTGCTCGTTAACCGATGTTGTGCCTAGTTTTTATTATATCCATGAATACGCAAATTCTAATTCAATTGAGGCTTCACTTTCTAAGATTTTGAATGTCCACACGGTTTCATAATATTTATCAGGACGATATTCAGTTTTATTTGAATACCAATCATAATTTTCATTCTTATATAATTCTTCTACAATCTGTCTGATTTTATCTGATGTAAAACCTCTAAAACTTACGGTTACAATTTCACCCCATTCAACACATTCTTGTTCGTGTTTAAAGGAATGTCCTTCTTTAAAAGAAATTAAATAACCGCAAATGGTGTCTTTATTTTCTTTTTCAATCATCCATTCTGGTTTTTTCAAAAATGTGGAATCCTCAATTCTATTAAAGTGAAGCGTTAGATATTCCAACATTTTGATTTCAGGTGATTCAATTTGAAGTTTTTCATTTGAGGTCTCTACTATTATTGAATCAGACGAGAAAGTCTGGCTCTTTTGATTACTGGTTGGAACTATACTTAATTTATTGTTTAGACCAATGTCAAAAGTGTCTTTATTCTTCTGTTTTCCACATGAAACCAAGAGGATGAATGTCAATATGAGTGTAATTCGGTTCATTTTTGAAATTAGGCACAACGGTCTCGTATATTCGTCAGTTGTGGTAAATAGTAAACGGATTTGTCCGCTTAGATTTTACTTTATTAGGTTCTAAAAATACTATTTTATCTGAAATGGCCACAATTGCGAATATGCGTTGTTAGCCACAGTTATCTACTATGACTATTCGAATTTCACTATATCAATTTTTTCATCGTTCTCAAGCACTTTTCCATAAACCTTAGCTTTTTTTATGTCTTTAAGAATAGCTTTCTCTAAATTTTTAATAGTCTTTTCTAAATAATTGTAGTTAACTATTAAAATACGTTCAGCACTATATCCAATACTTCTTTTTATTGTGTCAATATCAGGAGCGGATCTGTTTTTCCATTCCTTTCCAACTAAAACATCGTCAATATCTGAAAGTCTTTTTTCCAAATCTGGATGTTCTTTGATGAAATTGTCTGCAATTGAATCAGCAAATTCTTGAAGTTGTGGTCCTGGCCTTTCATTTAAGATTATTGCTTCTTTTAAATTTGTTACATCTTCAATATTTTCTGCAGAAGTAAAATCATCTAATGTAACATTGCTTTTAATAAGTCTGATATCTGCTGTTGTTACTAAGATAGCAAAAGATAAATCTATAAATCTACCATCGCTGTAGGAAACTTTGAGAGCATTTTCATAATCGTTTTTTAGAAATTCCGGCATTGCAAATTTTAGTTGAAAAACACCGTGTTTAACTCCGTTAGTATTTCCATTTCCATCGGTAGTTAATTCTACACCATTTATACAATAGCCAATTTTTTCTTCAAATTTCCATACTGCTTTTGATTCAATTCTATATGGAACTAAATCTTCTGTAGAATTCATAATGCCTATTGCCACTGTTTCGCTAGGATAGGGAGCGAATACCCAAGATGTACCTGGTTGTCTATATTTGCATTCAACTAGTGATGATAATATTATTAGTTTATCATCATCATCCATACATTTCCAAGTTCTTAAGTCAACAGAAAATTCTCTAAGATTTCTACTTTCATCAGGTCTTATATATGGATATTCCCCAAAGATTTCGTGACCTAATTTATTGAATATATTAGATGTTAAAAATTCGAGAGGTAATCCAGTTTTCAGTAAACCTTTTTTCCAATTTTTATTTGAACTCATTTCTTAATGATAATTGTGGCTAACGTTCCCGGTTAACAAAAGTGGCGAGTAGGGAAGACATCACTTTCCGTGGAGACAAATATTAGTTATGGAAATAAATGTAGGTAATTATCTCTCAAAAAAGCCATTTTAGTTAACCGATGTTGTGCAACGTATTTCTTATAAATCTAAGATACCGAAAGCTTCTGTATGAGGGACATCAATGGAAATAATAGAAAATTTTGGTGTTATACCTCTTTTCAATAACGCGAGAGTATTTTTTGATCTTACGTCGGAGGTGACGAAATGAGATATTGATTTATCCAAGTCGGCTTGGGCAAATAATTTTGAATCGTTTGGAATAATAGCCCGAGGAGTTAATTTTTCGTTTTCAATTTTATTTTCTCGAAAAATGATTTTCGCAAACTCTCCAGTTCGTTCTCCATCTTTTAAATTGAAAGGGATAATTTGGAGATTCTTCAGAGGTAGATCTTCCAATTTTCCCAATACGCAGTATTCCGCCACTGAAATAGTTGAAATTTTTAAAGTTACTTCATTCTCTAAGAAGTATTTAAAGTAGCCTACTGCATTTTTATGAAGAGGATCTTCATCGTTTAGTAATCTAATAAAGAAACTGGTGTCAAGTAGAACGCTATGCTTCATATCCTCCCCGCATATTTAATAACCAATCATCTGCATTTATTCCTCTCCAATTATTTTTCGCTTTGTTAATTAAGGTTTTCAGATAATCATTATCAAATTTTGGATTGTAATCTATTAGTTCCAGTAATTTTAATGATTTTGTGTCAATTTCTCCAGTTTCAATATTCTGTTTACCTGATGCTCTGACACCAAACTTTTTATATAAAAGGTTTTCTTCTCTTTCTTTTAAAAACTCTTCTCCAGTTTCTATTGATAAATAACCGTAATCCTTTGTGTCTAGATGTATGTTAGCCTTACTTTTCCCTCCAGCGTCTTTTAGCACTCCATAAAAGTAAAATTCGGCATCAGACCAAATGTTCTCGGTTCGGAAAAACTTAGTAGATGGATTAATCTTTAACTCATAATCCTTTTCTAAAGAGGTCTTAATTTGAAATTCGTAATTCTTTTGACGAGACATTTTTTGAATTTCCTCTAAGGCCCTTGCAGTTTTTAATTCTAGAAAATCGATATTGTTTTGTGCTTGTACTTGAGAAAGGAGAGCGCTAAACCCAATAACTGCTTGAATAGAAGTCTTAAAAATGTGACGAACAGATCCTTCTTCAATATCGTAAGTAATTATTGGTCTGTCCTTTTTATTGTTTGGGTATAGTAAATCCTCTACATTCTGCATAATAGATGCAATCTGCTTAATGTCGTAGTTATCTGGTCTTAATTCAAGATTTCCAGACTTTCCTACAACGCGAATTTCTATGTCGCCAATTTTTTCCACTATTCAAAAATACAATTATTTTAAATTGGAGTTTGGATTTCCATAAAATATGTTGCACAACGTCTCCGGTTAACGCAAGTAGCGGTTGTTGGGAACGCGAATTTGTCGGTTAAATTAACTTTTTAAAGGTAGTCAAAAATGTCATTTTTTGCAGGTTCGGC
>NZ_JBHTJP010000026.1:0-803 GCF_042676025.1 Salinimicrobium gaetbulicola | reverse complement strand
ACGTTGGGCACAATTAAAACCGAATGAACAAACTTCTCATTTTACTTTCCTCTATATTATTAATTGGTTGCTGTGATAAACCAAAATTGCTGAAAAACGGATTGACTAAAAGCGCAAGTCGGATAACGGAATATACTATCCAAATCAAAAAAGATTCTGTAAACAACGAAAGTCAAGATACTTTATTGGTGAGAGAAAAAACATATAACAACAATGACCAAATAATCAATCTAAATCAAAGAACGCTGTTTGACAACGAAAAAATGGAAATTGAATACAGCTATAACGATTTAAATAAAATCAAAAAAGAAGTTGTTAAAATATCAACGGACAGTTTGCCGTTCATCGTTGATTATATTTATAAAGACACATTACTTTATCAATCGAAAGCAATTGTAAATTACCCAAATGAGAAGTTTGAACAAATTGAAACTTACTATTATCGAAAAAACAACACAAAAAATAAATCTATATCAACACAGATCTTCATCGATTTAGAATCATCGGACACGATAAGAAATTCTGTTTCAACAAGCTATTTTAATAAAAATGAAATAGCCACCAAAGTTGAGACTGTTTATAAATCCGATCCAAAAAGAAACCGAAAAATGGTTTACGAATACGATTGTCAAAACCTAATCGGACTAAAGGAATTTAACGAAAATGACTCCTTGATTTCAACGCTTAAGTATGAGTACGATTTGGACAAATTTGACAATTGGACTGCAAAAAGAATTTACGAAAACGAAAAATTGGATAGAATTTTAACCAGAGAAATTAACTATAAATAACTGTGCCCAACA
>NZ_JBHTJP010000025.1:0-791 GCF_042676025.1 Salinimicrobium gaetbulicola | reverse complement strand
TCCGCTACTTGCGTTAACCGGGAACGTTATGCCCAAGCTAAAAAATGAGACTACTTTTAATTAACATACTCCTCTTAATCTCGATTCAAATGCGGTCACAAACTGACCTTGGAATCGGATTAGTCTCGATCCATTTTGACGACAAAACAGTTTTGGAGTTTTATTCAGACACTTTATCAAAAGAATCCGATAGGATTATTGAATTTTTTGACGATAAGAATATAAACAGTTGGAATATCAAAGGGCTTGACAAACAAAAGGAATGGCTGAAACCAGAGGTTTTTTGGTTGGACTATTACGCATTCACCTTTCGTTGTTTAACTAACTCTGACAATTGGTTCGAGATAATTGTAAACAATGAAACCGAGAAATCTTATTGGTTAAAAAACACTCATTCAACAGAGTTCAAAAATTGGGAAGAATATCTAAAAGATATGTTCAGCGTGGAGCGGCATCCAAGTTTTCCTCAACAAATTAGAACCGAACCAACAGATAATTCACAAAAATTAAAATATCAAGGAACGGATTGTTTTGTTGTCAAATCAATGAACGGAGATTGGATTGAAATTACGACACCTGAATACTGTGATGAAAATTTTACTGACAGCAAAACAGCTATAAAATCAGGTTGGATAAAGTGGCGAAAAGGAAATGAATTGATGATTAATTACTTTACGACAAGTTAATTAAATAAAAAAGCCTGGGCATAACATCGGTTAACGAGCAAATAGCGGCAGACCATCGAAAAATGACATTTTTGACTACCTTTAAAAAGATAACTTAACCGACAA
>NZ_JBHTJP010000024.1:0-1608 GCF_042676025.1 Salinimicrobium gaetbulicola | reverse complement strand
TTTCTAAATCTGTTTCCTGGCCAAATGCATTTTTTGGAAAAAAACAAATCAGTAAAAATACTAGTAGTATTCTCATATCTTTTTTAAAAAATGTGCCACAACGTCTCCGGTTAACGCAAGTAGCGGACTGGGAAACGTGAATTTTTCGGTTAAGTTATCTTTTTAAAGGTAGTTAAAAATGTCATTTTAGATGGTCTGCAGCTATTTGCTCGTTAACCGATGTTGTGGCCAGTAATTTATTTAACTTTCCCACGTTCCCAATTCTTGAATTATCATCCATTTATCATTCTCCTTTTTAAGAATGAAAATATAACCTTGTCCATTTAATGGGCCGCAGTAATAATCAACCGCTAAAATCAATCTTGTTTTTGGTTTATTAAATACTGGTGTTCCTACTCGTATAAAACAGCTAGTCCCAAATCTTTTTTCTATAAAATCGTATGCATAATCAATATCCTGATCTAGTAAACTATCAAGGTGTTGCTTGGTCAATGTCGCTTTTGAAATCAAGTTAGAATCAATGTGTACAGTCAGAGACGAATCAATAATTGTATACATATATTCTGCGTCGATTGAATCAATAAGATTTCTTTCAATCATGGCATTAAAAAAGTCATTTGAATAATAAATCAAATCAGGTGGTGGAGGTGGTGGATAATCATGAGTATCCATGTAACTTGAATCAATCGGAATAGTTTTGTAAATCGGCATAGTCTCAATTTGCACAACAGATACTCTGTTTAATCTGTATCGCACTATCTCGTCAACAATCTTATTGAAGTCATTGTGATTATCCTCAATCTGCGAGTTTTTTGATTCTGAAGTACAAGAAATCAAAAGAACGATTGTTAATATTTTAAATATCAATCTCATTATGGGGGCTGCTATTATTGGCCACAACGTCACCGGTTAACAAAAGTGGCGAGTAGGGAAGACATCACTTTCCGTGGAGACGAATTTTCTTATGGAAATAAATGTAGAAAAATATCTCTCGTAAAAGCCATTTTAGTTAACCGATGTTGTAGTAAGTTTTTTTATTCAACTTTTATAAATGATCGTTTTCCATAGGTCAGAGTATACAGAAGTAGCAGTACGAGGGGAATAAAAAGAAGAAGTAAAAGTTCTAATTTTAGATCAGTCAAATAAACTAGACCTGGTAAAATAAAAATGATGGGAATTGTCCATTTAGATTTTTCGGAACTTTTTAGTACAATTTCTCTTTCCTCATCTTTTTCAAGATTTAAAGAAACTTTCTCTGTTTCGAACCAGTCTATTTTTGCGAAAAGTTGATGTTCGCCATCTGGTATGTTAAATTCTTTTGTGTCTCCTTTTCCAACTTCTCCGATTTTCTGATTGTCGAGAAAGATTTTGTAGTCTCTCACTCCGCCATACCATTGGTTACTTCTATGGATTCGTAATTTGCCCATTTTGTAAATATATGAGTGTTTTAAATTTGCTACAACGTCTCCGGTTAACGCAAGTAGCGGATTGGGGAAGCGATTAGTTGTCGGTTAAGTTATCTTTTTAAAGGTAGTCAAAAATGTCATTTTTCGATGGTCTGCCGCTATTTGCTCGTTAACCGATGTTATGCCCAGGCTTTTTTATTTA
>NZ_JBHTJP010000023.1:0-768 GCF_042676025.1 Salinimicrobium gaetbulicola | reverse complement strand
CAACGTCTCCGGTTAACGCAAGTAGCGGTTGTTGGGAACGCGAATTTGTCGGTTAAATTAACTTTTTAAAGGTAGTCAAAAATGTCATTTTTTGCAGGTTCGGCCGCTATTTGCTCGTTAACCGATGTTGTGCATAGTTTTTATCCAAGGCTGTCTAATTTTTCAGTATGGCTGAGCCATTTTATTTTAAGGTTTTTAACTAATGAGTCCTCAATTTCTCTTTGACTTATCCAATGAAAAGGGTGTACAATGTCATATGTTGCATAAGTTAAACACCTTAAAAAGATATCTGTATTTTGATATAGTATGAATAATTCTTTTCCTGTATGATAGCCTATTTGAGTATTTTCTATTTTTATTACATGGGAATGATTATCCGATGCTAAAATCTTCCATTTGTTTGTCAAACAAATATCTTCAACTAGTTTCATATTAATCTCTTTATCTACTCCTGTTGTTTTTCGGAATTTGTAAGATTTTTTTATTTGAATAATGATTAATCTTGCTATAAAGGCACTTATGAACAAGCATATTACAGAAAGAGGTAAGAGTATAAAATTCTTAACATGTAGTTGAATTAATAAGAATCCTATGCTTAAACTAAATGGAAAAATAATGAGTATTAGAAAATGAAAATTTTCTAAAAATTTAAATACATACGATTTGTCAAAAATCAGTCGTTTTTGAATCAAAGATTTTTTACTATTAAAAATATAATATCTCATGAAAAATTATGCACAACGTCTCCGGTTAACGCAAGTAGCGGAC
>NZ_JBHTJP010000022.1:0-828 GCF_042676025.1 Salinimicrobium gaetbulicola | reverse complement strand
ACGTTGTGGGCAATTAATAACAACCGAAGTTCAAATCTCTTCTTAATGTCTAACATAACTTGATAATAAAATGTAATTATGACTGAATTTTGGGAATCTGCCTATCAAAGTAATCAAAGAATGTGGGGAGAGAACCCTTCTGACAATGCACGGAAAGTACTTAAAGTAATGCAGAAACGTAATATCAGAAATGTATTAATTCCAGGATTTGGATATGGAAGAAATGCAAAGGTGTTTTACGACAAAGGAATTGATGTTACTGGAATTGAAATATCTAAAACAGCTATTGAAAGGGCTCGGAAATATTTTGAAAGTGATGTGACAATTCACTATGGTTCTGTTACCGATATGCCATTTGATAAAACTCAATATGAATCAATCTATTGTTATTCACTTATTCATCTTCTTAACAAAGCCGACAGATTAAAACTAATTAATGACTGTTATTCACAATTGAAAGATAACGGTTTAATGATTTTTGTGGCATTGTCGATAAACGATAAGCGATTTGGATTGGGCGAAAAATTAGAAAGAAACACCTTCCGGTCGCCACAAGGACTAAACCTTTACTTTTATGATGAAGAGTCAATTATAGACGAGTTTGGTCATTATAACATTGTAGAAGCGAAGGAAGTTAACGAACCTGAGGAAAATCCAAATGAAACACATTGGATGATAATGTGTGAGAAATAACTGCCCACAACATCGGTTAACGAGCAAATAGCTGTAGACCCATCTAAAATGACATTTTTGACTACCTTTAAAACGATAACTTAACCGACAAATACGTTTCCCAAGTCCGCTACTTGCGTTAACCGGAGACGTTGT
>NZ_JBHTJP010000021.1:0-1859 GCF_042676025.1 Salinimicrobium gaetbulicola | reverse complement strand
TCAAAAATACCTAAACGAAAGAGCAATAATGAATGAAAGAAATGATTGTGATTAATAATAAACTAAATATAAAACGACACACAACATCGGTTAACGAGCAAATACCGGTGGATCGTTCAAAAATGACATTTTTGAGTACCTTTAAAATGATAACTTAACCGAAAATTTACGTTTCCCAGGTCCGCTACTTGCGTTAACCGGAGACGTTGCCACACATTTAAAAAAAACATATGGAATTAGACCAATTTATTACCACAACCCTTAAATCAATAATAAAGTCTATTAATGAAACAAAGGAGTTTGCCGAATCGAATGGAGCAATAATTAATCCAGTCATAATGGAACGAATAGAAGACCACAACCAAACGACTTCTATTTGGAGAAAAGATGGTAAAGATGGTAGAAGACATTTAACAAGTGTGGATTTTGATGTTGCTGTAACTGCTTCTAATGAAGAAAACAGCAAAATTGGTGGCGGACTTAAAATCCAAGTTTTGAATTTAGGCGCTTCAACTTCAGAAAATTTGACTAATGAATCAACATCCCGCATAAAGTTTAGTCTAAAAGTAGCTTTGCCTCATCAAGGTGATAAATAAAAATTTTCTTTTAACACTCACTCATTATAACTAAATACTATCGTAAGAATATTTTTCATATATTTGCTCTATAATAAATAAAAGAAGTTATATGAAAAATTTATCTGAATTCCTGTACGGAACTGAATCAAGTGAGAAAATGAGACTGTTTGATTCTAAGATTAAAGAGCTTAACCAAAAACACGAGGAAGCTCTCAATGGTGAACAAGTAGATAGCAAGTTTTTTGTTGACTGGACAACTGGGAAAAATATTAATAAGCTTCAAATAACAGACAATGAATTGAATGCTAATATTGCAAATGATATTAATCAGGTTTTTAATAGCATATTTAAATGAAAAACGTGTGGCAACATCGGTTAACGAGCAAATAGCTGAGATCCTTCAAAAATGACATTTTTGACTACCTTTAAAAAGACAACTTAGCTGACAAAAAAATCGTTTTCCAACATCCGCTACTTGCGTTAACCGGAGACGTTGTACAACATTCAGATATGAATTTTCTTAAAAAAATTACCTTAGGAATTTTAATTGTATTTTGTTTGATTCTAGTTTGGGTTGTTTTCGAACTTAATGCTGAAGCCCGAGAGGAAGCAAAATTTTTGAATGTTCAAATTCCTGGTAATATGAGTTTTGAAAAACCAGTTGAATTTCTGACCGATAATCAAATAGACTCCTTGGAATCCATGGATGTTAATCAAGAAAAAATTGTGGTAGTTGGAAACGGTTATAATGGTTATGATTTTTATATGTGGCACAAACCAACTGAAAAAGGAGAAATCTACATTAAAGCTTTTGAATTAACACAATACATTCAATTGTCGAGAGAAATATTAGCTAAACGGACTAAAAACGAAGTTAGGGACTTGAGTGGTGATTATAAATTATACAAAGGAACTTCAGTAATATATGAAGGAACTTTTTCAAATTTTTATCCGACTCGGTTTGAATTATGGTTTAAATCTAAAAGTTCGGGAATTGAAGAAAAACTGACTGATAAAAATTATCTTATTGATGGATGGGATAGATAGAACGTTGTACAACATCGGTTAACTAAAATGGCTTTTTTGAAAGATATTTTCCTACATTTATTTCCATAAGACTAACCCGTTGCGCCGGACAACTGATGCATTCCCTACACGCCACTTTTGTTAACCGGGAACGTTGGGCACAATTAAAACCGAATGAACAAACTTCTCATTTTACTTTCCTCTATATTATTAATTGGTTGCTGTGATAAACCAAAATTGCTGAAAAACGGATTG
>NZ_JBHTJP010000020.1:0-707 GCF_042676025.1 Salinimicrobium gaetbulicola | reverse complement strand
ATTGTTTAATTGTTGTTTAAATTTCAATATCTCCGATAGATAAATTTCATTAAGAAATTCGTTGTACACATCATCACGTTTGTAATGCATATTATTCTCTGCCTTAATTGTATATTCTCTTGCTTTTTCAACATCGCCCATTTTTTCATATGCTTTTGCCGTTCCGAAATAGGCTTCTGGGGTATATTCAAATTGATTTAAAGCTCTTTGAAATTCGCTTATAGCTTTTTGGTAATTCCCAAGTTCATATTCGCAAAGCCCAAGATATACGAACGAATAAATGTCAGCCCAACCCTCTTTCTGATTTTTGATGTGACGACTGAATAATTTAATAGCTTTTGGGTAGTCCTTTTTTCCGAAATAGCATTCCCCTCGCAAAAAGTCAATGTCTTCTCCCCAAGGTGCATCAACGAAATTTGGCGTTAAACTATCAAGTCGGTCAAAATCAGCGAGAGCTTCATCATAATCTCTCATTTTTCTCAACCTTATCCAACCTCTGTATCCCAAATGAAGTTTCGGGTCAAGTTCAACTGCTTTATTTAAATATTTAAAACCCGTTCCAAAATCACCTGCTTTGTTGAGAAGCACAGAATATTCCATATATTCTTTACTAGATCCAAAATCTTCAATTTGCTGTGATACCTCTTTTCTTTTCTCAATTTTTTCTTTTTCCCCTAAAGGATAATAAATACTAAAACCAATTGCTA
>NZ_JBHTJP010000019.1:0-1582 GCF_042676025.1 Salinimicrobium gaetbulicola | reverse complement strand
GCCGAACCTGCAAAAAATGACATTTTTGACTACCTTTAAAAAGTTAATTTAACCGACAAATTCGCGTTCCCAACAACCGCTACTTGCGTTAACCGGAGACGTTGGCAGTAAGCTATAAAAATAACGCATAATTTAGACGTGGAAATTCAAGATTTAGATATTCAAGTTCTCGAAAAATTTAATTTGATTCGTGCCAATTCGACTAAAAAAGACATACAGAATTTTCATTTAAAATCCGTCGAGAATTTTATATATCATTTGATTAAAAATTCGAAGAAACATTCAACGGATAAAACTAAACTTCAGGAAATAAATGAGGTTAGAATGAAAAAATTGCTACTTGAATATCTGACAAAAATCCAGGCATCTGAATTTACGGAAGAGGAAATTGTAGAAAACTTTCGAGAATATATTACTCCTATTGGTGAACATATGAATAGACATTATGGATTCTCCTTTTCCGGAGGAAATTATAAATTTCTCTATATTATTTTCTGGCTGATTCCAGCGCTGATTATTGATTATATCCTTTATTCATTTAGATTAATAATTTTTCCAATTTTCACTCTTTCGACTCTGATTTTTATACCATACAAACAATATAGAAAAGTAAGAATGAAAAAAGTTTATGGTCCTAACTATTAAAAAAGCCTACTGCCAACATCGGTTAACGAGCAAATAGCTGAGATCCTTCAAAAATGACATTTTTGACTACCTTTAAAAAGACAACTTAACCGACAAAAAAATCGTTCCCAAAACCGCTACTTGCGTTAACCGGAGACGTTGTACACAATATTAAAAACCAAAATTCGAACCTAAATTGAAAAATTACCTTCTTGTTTTATTGGTGTTAACCAATTTTATTTCCTGTAAAACCTCTTCAAAAAACGAAGTTGAATTTACCAGAGAACGAACTGAAATCCAACATGAGAATGTCAATTTTCCAGAACCTAGAGGTTTTGTAAATGACTTTGACAATATCTTCACACCCGATCAAATCCTGGATTTGGAAAATCGGCTGCACGCGTATGAGCAGCAAACGTCAAATCAAATCGCTGTGGCTACAGTAAACTCCATTGAACCTTACGATGAAATCCAGTGGTATGCAACTGATCTTGCCAACTATTGGGGAATAGGAAAAAAAGAAAGAGACAACGGACTTTTAATATTATTGAATAAAAATAAAAGGGAAATCTGGATAGCTACTGGAATAGGAACTGAGAAAATATTGACTGACAAAATCGTGAAGGACATCATTGATTCCAGTATTATACCTGAGTTTAAAAAAGGTAGTTACTATGACGGAATTGTAAAGGGAGTAGAAGAAATTAAAGTGAAGTGGAATTAATACTGTGTACAACATCGGTTAACGAGCAAATAGCGGCAGATCATCTAAAACGACATTTTTGACTACCTTTAAAAATATAACTTAACCGATAAAAATCGTTTCCCTACTCCGCTACTTGCGTTAACCGGGAACGTTGTGGCACATTTTTTAAAAAAGATATGAGAATACTACTAGTATTTTTACTGATTTGTTTTTTTCCAAAAAATGCATTTGGCCAGGAAACAGATTTAGAAA
>NZ_JBHTJP010000018.1:0-2746 GCF_042676025.1 Salinimicrobium gaetbulicola | reverse complement strand
TTTATGAAAATATAACAATTCTTGCTTATAATAAGAATAGAGATAAATTGATGATCTGGTAATGGAAATGGTAGTTAGCCGTGTGAAAATTACTGGTGCCAACATCGGTTAACGAAGCAAATAGCGGACGATCCTGCAAAAATGACATTTTTGACTACCTTTAAAAAGATAACTTAACCGAAAAATTCGCGTCCCCTACTCCGCTACTTGCGTTAACCGGGTACGTTACCCAAAATATAAAAAATGGACACTGCTTTAAATTCGAATAAGTCTCAAAGTAAAACAATGAAGAAACTGACACCTCTCAAAGTCTTTTCTGTTCTTTACATTTTTGCGTGTGTTGGATATATTATTTTTAACTGGGAAACTCTGACTCAAGCTGAGGGCTGGGGAATGGTTTATATGATCGGACTACTTTCAGCCGGATTTATCGGACTTTTAATAGATCTGGTCTTAATAAAACTGATCAAATTAAACTGGATATTTTACTTTGCCGAAATACTCCTAATTTTTTTCTTTTCTATTGAGTTATGGATTGAGCTGACATAAAAATACTTTGGGTAACAGCGGTTATCAAAAATGGCTTTTTTGAGAGATAATTTGCTACATTTATTTCCATAAGAACAACCCGTAATGCCGGAAAGTGAATCCTTCCCTACACGCCACTTTCGTTAACCGGGAACGTTGCAGCAAATTAAAAGTCATTGCTATTTTGCCATTTTTGAGAGGAAAGGTTTCTGAAACTTGCCAGCCTTAATTTTCAGTCCGACAAGCCAGTTATTAAAAGCCACTTTAGAGACTATAACGGCAACTGTCCTTTTCCACCACGAAGCGGATTCTTACTCAGCCGCAAAGGCAGCGGACAGTGTTTGCCGGACCTTTTGGAAAAAATGAAAATTAACTCTGTTCTGGAGAAGACACTGCTGATTCTAAACTTGCCGCAACATCGGTTAACTAAAATGGCTTTTTTGAGAGATATTTTCCTACATTTATTTCCATAATAAAAAACGTTACGCCGGAAAGTGGATCCTTCCCTACACGCCACTTTTGTTAACCGTAGACGTTGCCTACAATATATGTTTAGAAAATTTCTGCTTCCAATCTTTTCGATTTTTTTAATTTCTTGCGCTTCTACCAAGAAACAGTCAGGTATTCTATTCGATCAAAAATTTGAAAAATGTACTGATGAAAAATATGATCGTTTAGCCAATCTATCTTTTCCTGTCGATACTTTATTATTTCAAAAGGAAAATATTCATAACCTTTTGGAAAACGAATTAATTAAAGAAGGTTATTTAGAAGAAATAAGTAAAAAGGGATATATAAAACTTTTGAATTCTGATATAGATCTTGAGTTTTTTGAAAAATTTGAGTCTGAAATTGGCTTTAATCCTGATTTACTTTTCCCAACAATGCAATTTATAACCTGCTATGGAATTTTATATCATAGATTAAAACTTTTCAAAGAGGATAGTTGGCAATTTAAATTCGGACAAGCATTCAATGAATATGAAGCGTATGGAAAAATGAATATAAAAAGTCCTTATTTAGAAAATGCTCTGGAAGAAATACCTGAGGAAAAATTCAAAAATCTTATTTACAGAAAACTCTTTTTAGATCTTCTTTACAATTATTACGAGCAACATATACAGTAGGCAACATCGGTTAACGAGCAAATAGCTGCAGACTAATTAAAAATGACATTTTTGACTACCTTTAAAAGATAACTTAATCGATCTATAATCGTTTCCCAGGTCCGCTACTTGCGTTAACCGGGAACGTTGGCTACAATTATGAAACACCCTCTGCACTAAAAATGAGTAATTTCAACAAACTTCTAATTGAATGTGAAAAAAGCATTGACTTTCATACCAATCATCTTAACTATTTAAGACAGCAAGTTGGACTTTTAGAGGAAGCTAAAAGATTAATTAAAAAAGCTAATCCTAAAACAGATTTTGAGGATTTTGATGAAATTGAAAATCTAAATAATTACAACGGCTATTTAACAATTTCAACTCTGGATCTAGCGGTAAATCTTAAACATCTAATCTTAGCAAAGACTGATTGGGAAAAAGTTTTCTTCATAAAAAACTCTTATTTGATAATCCACGAAACCTTAAATAGGCTTAAGCCATCAAAAAATGATTTTCTTATAGAAAAATCTATTACTAAAGACTATCCAAGTTTATCAAAGAATTTAAAAGAGTTGATTGAGGATATAGATAAATTTAAAACTAGCTCAGAATACAAAAAAATAGAAAAAACAAGACATCATACAGCTGGACACATTACTGATAGTCTTAAAAGATATTACGACAGAATAAGTGATTTAGATGGTGAAATTGCAGCAAAAAATATTATTGAGTTTATGAAAATTTCCAGGAAAGCTCTGGATTTGACTAAAGATTATGCAATTCTAGCAAATGATAGAAGTGTTGAGAAAAATAAGAAAATTGAAAAATCATTTGTGGAAACCTTGGAAAGATTAAAGAAGCTAATAAAAAAATAACTGTAGCCAACATCGGTTAACGAGCAAATAGCGGTAGATCCTTCTAAAATGATATTTTTGACTACCTTTAAAAAGATAACTTAACCGACAAATAATCGTTTCCCAGGTCCGCTACTTGCGTTAACCGGGTACGTTGTGTGTCATTTATGCTAAGGCACAATAAAATTTAAAATTGATCAATAGACTTGAAAAAACTTATTGAAAAATACGATGGAAAGAAATACACGCTAAAAG
>NZ_JBHTJP010000017.1:0-2078 GCF_042676025.1 Salinimicrobium gaetbulicola | reverse complement strand
AGGCAGAGAATAATATGCATTACAAACGTGATGATGTGTACAACGAATTTCTTAATGAAATTTATCTATCGGAGATATTGAAATTTAAACAACAATTAAACAATACATAACTGTTTACAACATCGGTTAACGAGCAAATAGCGGCAGACCTTTCTAAAATGACATTTTTGACTACCTTTAAAAAGATAACTTAACTGATAAATAATCGTTTCCCAAACCGCTACTTGCGTTAACCGGAGACGTTGTAAACAATAGCCAGAATAAGGTTTTCAGAAAAATTAAACTAAAAATGGGCGGAGAAGGAAGTATGGCTCACGCGAACCAGAGCCTGAAACTTAATAGAAGTTTACTTAAGAAACGAAATTTCAGAGATCGTAAAGATCTTATGAGATCCCAATCCGGTAAAACAATTGTCGAATTCGATAAAATAGCACCGGAAGAACTAGCACGGATAAAATCAGAAATTCGCTTACGGGCTAAAAAGAGGCAGAGAAAAATTATAATTGTTTATATAATTCTCGGCAGCATAACATTCGGATTATTACTTCTATTCATTAGGTAACCTTTAAAAAACATTACGCTACTGTTTACAACATCGGTTATCAAAAATGGCTTTTTGAGAGATAATTTCCTACATTTATTTTTATAAGAAAAACCCGTTACGCCGGAAAGTGATTCCTTCCCTACACGCCACTTTCGTTAACCGGGAAAGTTGGCTTTAATTATGAAAAAAATTCACCTCATATTAATAATCGGACTTTTATTTTGCAGTTGTAAAATGGAAATGAAGGAGGATGCCGAGAATGGAGAATTAAAAGTGGACACAACAGAAACGGAAAAAACCGAGCCTAAAAAAGATTTAAAATTTAGCCTCTATAATTCCACTGATTTTGCCTTAAAGGACGTAACAATCGGATTACCCGATACCGTTCTTACTTATGCTGTTCTTGAAAAAGAATCCCAAACGGATTGGACGAAGGTTCGGTCTGCATATCACTATGGTTTTGTTCGATTCTTTGACTGGAAAGACAGGAAATACTACATACAGCCCATAGATTATGTGGGTGAAACGGCTTTTAAAAAAGGAGAATTAAAATATATTGTTAAGCTCATCGATACGACTGACCAAAGCTTTGAACTTGACTTTGATTATCAAAAATAAACTAAAGCCAACAGCGGTTAACGAGCAAATAGCGGAAGACCCTTCTAAAATGACATTTTTGACTACCTTTAAAAAGATAACTTAACCGACAAATTCGCGTCCCCTACTCCGCTACTTGCGTTAACCGGAGACGTTGTAAAACATTTGACCAAGCAAATAATGATAATAGAAATTAAACAAAGAAAGTTCAATTTTATTCACGACAAATATGAGGTCAAAATAAATGGAGAACTGAAATATCTGGCCAAATCAAAATTACTGACCTTCCAACCAAAGATTGGAATTTATAATCTCGAAAATCGGGAATTACTATCTGTAGAAAAAAGTCAGAGAACATAATTGATTTGAATTTTGCTTTGAAATTTAACTCGAACTCATCAGTTGATATAAATACTAATTCGCGGATTTCATTTTCAATTAGAAATTCAAAAGGAACAATTAATTTTTACGAGCAAAAAAATAATCTAATAGGCATATTTCTCAATGAAACTCAAATTGGAATTATAGACAAAAACAGAAAAGTTTCATTTGGAGGTGATAAGTATTCAATCAAACTAAAAAAAGGAATTATTGATGAAATAATGGTAATTGGATTTGTACTGGCTTATGATTGTCAGTACAAAAATGATAAAGATGCATTTGTAAACTACGATTGGGGAAATGTAGCAATAAAACCAATAAAAGAAATTGACCCGAATTGGACTATAACTGAATAAATAAAAACGTTTTACAACATCGGTTAACGAGCAAATAGCGGCAGACCATCGAAAAATGACATTTTTGACTACCTTTAAAAAGATAACTTAACCGAAAAATAATCGTTTCCCAGGTCCGCTACTTGCGTTAACCGGAGACGTTGTAAACAATTATGAAGAAACTTTTCGCTTTAATATCAATCCTCACGCTTTTCTCATTT
>NZ_JBHTJP010000016.1:0-653 GCF_042676025.1 Salinimicrobium gaetbulicola | reverse complement strand
AGTTTGTGACCGCATTTGAATCGAGATTAAGAGGAGTATGTTAATTAAAAGTAGTCTCATTTTTTAGCTTGGGCATAACGTTCCCGGTTAACGCAAGTAGCGGATGTTGGGGACGCGAATTTATCGGTTAAGTTATCTTTTTAAAGGTAGTCAAAAATGTCATTTTTAGCAGCCTCTTCCGCTATTTGCTCGTTAACCGATGTTGTGCCAAGTTTTACCTTTTAACTTGAGGCTTCTTTTAACAGATTGGCTGTCACCGTCTTCAGGTCTGCATTATATTTTAGCTTATTTGCTTTCTTGCCAGTTAGCAGTTCGTAGAAAATTGCAGCGCTTAAAAAAGCACCTTCCCTTGATGGATGCATATCGTCTTCAAGGAGATCGAGATTAGGATGTTTTTGCCTAACTTTTTCAAATAATACGGCGTGCTTTGTCAGAATGAGATTATTTTTGCTGGCCAATTCTTTATAACCAGATTCTAATAATTTAGAGTAATCTTTTTCATCTGAAATTTTAGGAGAACAGATTTTTTCACCAGGTTTGGCGTATTTTTCAATTACTACTGCGGGATAGCAGTATTCTTTTGGATAATCAATTTTTGTAGTCCAAGTGTTGAACAGAACATATTTTGATTGGCAATTACTTAAATTTAAAAT
>NZ_JBHTJP010000015.1:0-5349 GCF_042676025.1 Salinimicrobium gaetbulicola | reverse complement strand
TTTTTGTGCCAATGATGTTTGAGTAACAATCAGAATTAAAGTTAAGAGGATACTTTTCATATAATTTGGCACAACGTCTCCGGTTAACGCAAGTAGCGGACCTGGAAAACGATTATTTGTCGGTTAAGTTATCTTTTTAAAGGTAGTCAAAAATGTCATTTTTCGATGGTCTGCCGCTATTTGCTCGTTAACCGATGTTGTGCCCAGTACTTATTCAATCCACTGCCCCAAATCATATCTTTCTATGCTATCATTGGTTATAGTAAAAATATATTCTTTGCCATAATTATGACCAGCAGTTACCAGGTATAACTTCCTTAAATCTTTGCTGAAAATTGGCTTACCAATCATTATATATTTCGATTCTCCAAATAATCTTTGTTGTCCAGATTTTTGCTCTGCAATTTTTTTAATTGAATCAACGGAAATTCCTTCTTGCCAAAGTTTTTTAGCGTCCAAAATATTAAATCCGTGATTAGAGAGTTGGGTTAAATAGCCCGTCTCCTCCTTTATCTGTTTCCTCAAAAATGAAGTATCTTTTTCTTCGAGGTAGTATGACAAATATTCTATCCTATTAACTTCCTTCGACTCATCATCAACCCAAATGTAGTAATCCAAAGGGGGACTAATAATCAAATTTGAAATCAGAACATTCTTGGACGATAAAATCCGAGGTTCGGTTTTATCCAGTAAGGCACGTTCTAAAAATTCCATTTTTAAAGTATCTGCTTTTTCAGAATAGAAACTAATGGAATCCGCACTCTCTTGGCAACCAACCATTAAAAATGTGAGCAGGATTAAGAGTATTACTTTAGTTCTTTTCATCTTTTCCTGTATTGGGCACAACGTCTCCGGTTAACGCAAGTAGCGGACCTGGGAAACGATTATTTGTTGGTTAAGGTATCGTTTTAAAGGTAGTCAAAAATGTCATTTTTAGGTGGTCTGCCGCAATTTGCTCGTTAACCGATGTTGCCCACAGTATTTTATTTTCAGAGTTCAATTCCGTGCTTTTTTAAAGTCGTTTTGAACCAACTTTTATGTTTTTTCCAAATTTCTTCGGTTTTTAATTTGTCAATAGCAATTTGTTTAAAATCATCTTTATTGCTTTCTAATAATATTTCAACAAATGAATGTAAATAGAAAACCTCATTTTCGGTTTGAAATTTTGCTTTCGAAAAGTCATTTCTCAAATATTTGTCTAATTTCTCCGAGTATTCGGTTTGATAGAATTTTTCTAAATACTCAAACGCATAAGAATTGTTTTTGTCAAAAGCTAATTCCTCAATTCTTGGTAAATAACTGTCCTTATGCTTTCTGTTTTCAAAGGTTCTGTCGTAAAGTAACCAATAAACTTCTTTATCGGAATAGATAATTATACTATCTAATTTTTCCATTACCAAGTCAGTCGCAAGAGCTTTTTTCATTGCCAAATCTTGCTCGTAATTATTTCCTTTAACTTTTTGAGAAGCCACAATCCTTATTTTATTCCAATATTCGTGATAAATAATTGATGAAATAGGTTCTACGGCCATTATACAACCCTCGAAAGTCTCAACCATTTCATTTTTTTCTAATTCCGTTAATAGTAACTCAGGAACGTTTCCTTTGTCGGACTGAATGAGTTCAATCGAAGCGTAAGTCCGAATTGTTGGATTTTCGTGTTTTGATAATTCGATTAATTCTTTGTCGGTTAATTTTTTCTTTAATTTTTGAAATCTTGTGTATTGTGGACTTACCATACAACCAATTCCAACACAATCAGATTCCACTCTATTTACTTTAATAATTGAATCAATAAGCTGTTCTTTTGTTTGCGAAAAACAAAGACTAATTGTCAAACTAAATATTATCGTAAGCAGTTTTTTCATATTGTGGGCAACGCTCCCGGTTAACGCAAGTAGCGGAGTTGGGAACTTGAATTTGTCCGGTTAAGTTAACTTTTTAAAGGTAGTCAAAAATGTCATTTTTAAGTGATCTGCCGCTATTTGCTTGTTAACCGATGTTGCCCACAGTTATTTCTCCTTCAGCACTTTTTTTAGTTCTTGAAAACTTTTCCATTCAATGGATGGATAATCTCTTATTAATAAAGTTGAATCTTTTGAAATGATTTTATTAGAAATTCCAGAGTGTGAAAATGAAGTTGGATTTCTCAATTTATTTTTAAGTAGCTCCAAAATTGTCTTTTCAATAAGCTCTTTGTCCGATTGGTTTAATTTCAGGCTGTCAATTTCAAAATCCAATTTTTTATATTCATACCACTTCTTTGGTTTCTCATTCTCTTTAGGTGGTAATGGTGGTTCAACTGAACCTAAATATCTACTGTAATTTGCAAAATATTGATTTCCATTTGAGTAAATCAAAATTAAATCTGTGTCGCCTCCCCATTCTCCATATTTGTCATCAGTATGTGAAAGTTCAATTTCATTCACAATATCGATATAATCTAGAGGCTTTTCAGATGTTTTTATTTCTTGTTTATTTTGTTCAATACTCTTTATCTGAACTGATTTGGTTCCTAAAGAATCGGTTTTGTTTAATACAGGTATTTTATTTTTTCCAGTGTTATCACAACTTATAAGTAAAATTAGGAATAAAATTTTGAGGAATATTTTCATGATAATTGTGGGCAACGGTTACGGCTATGAGTAGTTGCGTGGTTTAGTACTTAACTTTGCAAGTACACACCAAACTGAAAATCCGCGAGGATTTTCAGAAGTAGGCAAGAACAAGCAATTACTTATAGCCATTGTTGGCGGTTCGTTTTTATTTTCCATTGTTTATTTCAGTTCATAGGTATATTCTTCTATCTCGGTTCCACGAGCACTGGCAAAACCTTTGTCGGTCCCTATTTTTACAAAACCACATTTTTCCAATACTTTCTGTGAACCAAAATTGTCAAACGCAACTCGTCCAACAATTGGCCTGGCGGTTTCCATTTTAAGAAGCTCTTTTAATGCTTTTGTGGCAATGCCCTGTCCCCAAAATTTTCTATCTATCCAATATGTAATTTCCGTGTCGCCTTGCATAACGAATTTGGCAATACTTCCCACAATAGCATTGTCAAGAAGAATTGTTTGATTGTTTACCGTTGGGTCTGCTAACAATTTTGTGTACTTGTTTATGTAAGCTGCTTTGTCGGTGTGGTCTTTTGGCATAAATGCAGCCAAGTATCCACCTTCTTTGTCAAGTTGAAATTCAAATAAAGTGTCCAAGTCTTCAATTTCTGTTGGCTTGAGTTTTATATTAAGTTTGTTGCTTGTCATTCTTTTATTGGTTGATAATACAAAATTATGGCTCCATTCTTAAAGGTTTTAGTCTTGGCGAGTTTAAAAATAATCCTATCATTGATGTCTTCAAAAAATTGCAATCCGTTTCCTTCCAACATTGGATGTATGCAGAGTTGAAATTCATCAATCAAGTTAAGTTTCAGAAGTTGAATAATTAAACTGCGACTACCAATAAAAATATCTTTGCCCGGTTGTTGCTTGAGTTCTAAAACTTCATCTTTTAAGTCACGTTTTGCTATGCTTGCACTTTTCCAATCCACATTCTTGAGCGTATGAGAGAAAACAATTTTCGGAATTCTGTCGATAGCTACGGCAAAGTCGTTCATTGATTTTTGTTCGGAAGGGTTTTCCAATATGGTTCGCCAAAATTCCATAAGTTCGTATGTTGTCCTGCCATACAGAATTGCGTCTCCCTGACCTAATAAATCCGTATAATGTTGGTGTATTTCTGCATCTGGAATTCCTGCTGTATGGTCGCAAATTCCGTCAACTGTCATATTTAATGCGGCAATTATTTTTCTCATATTATTTTGTTTTTGTTCCTAGGCTTTTGGTTTCGATTAAATGACCGCCAACGTTCCCGGTTAACGCAAGTAGCGGCTCTGGGAACACGAATTTGTCGGTTAAGTTATCTTTTTAAAGGTAGTCAAAAATGTCATTTTAGATGATCAGCCGCTATTTGCTCGTTAACCGCTGTTGTGCACAGTATGGCCATGATTATCAAAATCACACTTGTAGATTAATTCTTATCCAAATAATATGACTCAAATTCACGAGCGTAGCATGGTTTCTCTGATTTAAAAAGACCGTTTTCATGCGCTTGTTTATGCAGTTCAAGAAGCATTTTATATCTCTTTTCCCTTTTCTTCTCAGCGCGTTTTAAAGATATAAAGTCATGAGTACCGGTTAACATCATAATAACCTCTATTTCATTACATTGATCAACGAGCTCTATAGTTGTCGGATCTATCCCAACATACCTAAATAATATTTTATTTTCGTTAGCAGGGATGTCAATTTGGAAGAAACCATCTAAATCCGTTTTGCCAATTTCAAGAGTGTCTTTAATAAAGATTGGAACGTATGGTAAAGTTTCCAAATAATCATCAATGACTCTTCCTTTAATAGTTTTATTTTGAGAATTTAGATTACATACTGAAACTGTAAGTACCACAAGAAAAGCTAATAATTTCTTCATTCCAGAATTTTTGTTTCCATATTGTGCACAACGTCTCCGGTTAACGCAAGTAGCGGAAGTTGGGGACGTGAATTTGTCCGGTTAAATTATCATTTTAAAGGTAGTCAAAAATGTCATTTTTAGGAGGCTCGTCCGCTATTTGCTTCGTTAACCGATGTTGTGCACAGGCCTATTCTATTCCTTTTTATTTTTTTATTAGGCTTTCAAGTTTTTCCACTGTTTCCAAAATTGCAGGATAGAAGACATGGCCAGCTGCATGTTGTTGTTTAATTCTTTCAATTTCTTTTCGATACATATTCGCTGTTAATCGGTCAAATTTTAATTGAAGTTTTGTCGCCTTAAATTTAAATTCATTTAATTTTCTGTCTTCCGACTGCCCATATCTTATGAGTTTTTTAGCTACCTTTTCTTTCTTACCATTTGAAAAAGTGTGTGAGGATAACTCCACTAGGTCACCAGGATAAAATTCAAAGAAGTAATTTGGATCGTCAATATGAGTATATTCATCTCCAGCAAGTATCTCAAATTGTTCGGGATTTACTTTTATTGCGTCAACAGGAACCCAAACGTCAGTTCCGTCAATTAAATGAACATATATTTTCTTAACTGTCAATGTTGTCTGTTTTTGGCTTGTGCACAACGTCTCCGGTTAACGCAAGTAGCGGCCGTGGGAAACGTAATTTTTCGGTTAAGTTATCTTTTTAAAGGTAGTCAAAAATGTCATTTTAGAAGGATCTTCCGCTATTTGCTCGTTAACCGATGTTGGGCACAGTTATTTATAGTTAATTTCTCTGGTTAAAATTCTATCCAATTTTTCGTTTTCGTAAATTCTTTTTGCAGTCCAATTGTCAAATTTGTCCAAAT
>NZ_JBHTJP010000014.1:0-8962 GCF_042676025.1 Salinimicrobium gaetbulicola | reverse complement strand
TGTCAAAAATCAGTCGTTTTTGAATCAAAGATTTTTTACTATTAAAAATATAATATCTCATGAAAAATTATGCACAACGTCTCCGGTTAACGCAAGTAGCGGACCTGGGAAACGCAAATTGGTCGGTTAAGTTATAGTTTTAAAGGTAGTCAAAAATGTCATTTTAGAAGAGTCTGCCGCTATTTGCTCGTTAACCGCTGTTGTGGCTAGTTTTTTAATCCGTTTTTTATTGAGCTTTTCTCAGGTTCATCTCCGAAATAATAACTCTCTTCGTCAAGAATATAATTTTCTGAAACAGGATAAATGCCGCCCATTTTTGCAAACGAATGATAATAGTATTCAATTTGTAACATTGAAGAATCGGGCGTTTCTATTATATATTCGGGCGCCCAGTCAGTCTTCCATTTTTCTATTTTGGTTGAGTCAATATTTGTAAAATCATATTTGGAAAAACGTTCAATCTTTTCAATTTTATTTTGGCTATTCAAATGATAAATTGACTTGAACCAATTTTCACACTCCGTTGCGAGGATTTCGTTATTATCATGATATAGTCTTTCAATCACCTGATTTTGTTTGTATTCAAAAGTTACTTTACTAGCCAAATAGCAAAGAGGGTCAGGAATAATTTCTCCATCTTTCAAGAATTCCAGTTTTATTACTCGTCCAATGGAATCAACGGTTTCTTTAACTACCCACCTTTTTTCATTTTGATTCTTAATATTCCATTTAAGAATGTTCCAACTTGAGGCTGTCGGTGAAAATTCGTGAAAGATTATCTTCTCTTGTCCATTAACTTTTAAGCTTAGGAAAATCAAAAAAATTAATATGATTTGAAGTATTTTCATTTGTTAAATTAGCCACAACGTATCCGGTTAACGCAAGTAGCGGACCTTGGAAACGAAATATTTCGGTTAAGTTATCTTTTTAAAGGTACTTAAAAATGTCATTTTTGAAGGCTCTTCCGCTATTTGCTCGTTAACCGATGTTGTGCATAGTGTTTTAATTTAGTATCCAATTTATACAAGCCCTAACTTCCGCGTGGTCATTTGGAAGAGTAGCTTCAATTCCATTTGTCTCAATATCACTTTTGAATCTAGCCCAAGCTTGTTCGGTTTTTCCATTGATATTTAGATGTTTCTCTATTGTTCCTTTAGTCCATATCCATATTCCTTGAGCTTGTAATTTTGCTTTTAAATTTAGAATGTTTTGTTGAACATTTGCTCTTTGCGCTAATAATGCAAAAGCTTCTGCTGCCGACATTGAACTGTTTTTATTTGTTGGCAAGCCATTATCTAAAGTAATTCCGTTTGCTGGTGCTAACAAAGCTAATTCAGCGATGCAGGCGGCTATATCAGGGTCGTCAGCTTGCAAAAAGCCATCTGAAACTCCGTGCTTAAATGCATAATCCAAATCTACAATAGCTTTACAGGGCAAATCCATTGTATTCAAAACTAACATTGACTTTTTTGTATTCCCTGAACCTCCTTGTTGAACTAAAGCACATTTATTTAAAGCTAAAGTTCTATTTGATATTGTATCTACAAGAAAAGGCAATAGTTTATTTTCAGTTTTTCCTTCTGCAAGAATTACCCTTTCAGAAAATAGAATATTACTTGAATTGCTTAAAGCAAACATTAGTGTAAGTTGATGTTGAGCATCTTGTTCAACCGTCGGTATTGCAGATTTTAGAGAGTTTCTTTTATGTGTGCCTAATTCTTGATTTTTTCTTATCAAAATTGTATTCGCAACGTCTTTTTCTGTAATCATAAATGGTGAATGCGTTGAAAATATAATTTGATAACCTTGAGTTGATAAAGTTTTTAAAGATTCCCTTAAAATCTCAATTGCCTGTGGATGTAAATAGAGTTCGGGCTCGTCAATTAATAATAAAGTTGTTGTTGTCTGTTCACCATCATTTATTTTTAGGTCTGCAAGATGTCTTATCAGAGTCATTTGGATTGATCGTTGTGCTCCGTGGCCCAAAGCAGAAACATCTGTACCTAATTCATTTTGGTTTTCATAAACCTTTATCGTTCCTTTTGTGAAAACTTCTTTTAATTCTGGTGTCGGAACGTGAACCTTTATATTTATATCAGGAAAAAATGCATCTAGCTTGCCATTTACTTGTTCGTCAAAAGTTGTAAGTTCAGGTGCTCTATGTTGTCCATCTGCATCTAAAATATCCTTAAGCCCTTTAAGAGCATTCCTAACCTGGTCTCCATATTGTTCTTCAATCGGACCAATAATTTCTGAAAGTAATTTTCCGATTGTTGAGCTAGTTTTATATTTACTCACATCTTCCTCTGAATTTTCCATTGCTCCAATATGAATTGGGTCAGGAAACAGGGCTTTTATGGCGTTGTCAATTCCAGCTGGATTTGGTTGCCATTCTTCGGCCTCATCTTCTGCTTGTGGATTTAGAACTTCAAGTCTTATTTGTCCAGCAGACGAAGTAGGTAATGGCTGTATTCTTCGTACAGATAGAGTTTCTTGGTCAAGGAATGGTTCTATTCTATTTCTGTGACCTTGATTTAAATTTTCAAGCAATTCTTCTGTTATTCCATCTATTTTGGCAGTTACGATGACTGGAAGTTCAGGGTCATTAAAATCACCGATTTTCAAAGTGCTTTTTTGAAGTACCCACTTAATTGATTCTAGTATGTTAGTTTTACCAGCATTGTTATATCCAACCATTGGTGTGTAATCAGATATATCAAATTCCTGTGATTTAATTGATTTAAAATTTTCAACTTTTAATTCGGTTAGTTTGTGGCCCATTTGTTTGGTTTACATTATGCACAACGTCTCCGGTTAACGCAAGTAGCGGACTTAGGAGACGTGATTTATCGGTTAAGTTATCTTTTTAAAGGTAGTCAAAAATGTCATTTTAGAAGGATCTAAGCTATTTGCTCGTTAACCGATGTTGTGCGTAGTATTTCTAGAATATGACTTTTCCAATAATTTGATTGTTATCGATCAGTCCGAAATATCTTGAATCCCAAGAGTTCCCTCTGTTATCACCCATGACAAAACATTTTTTTGCAGGAATAATTAATGGTCCAAAATTATCTCTATTCCAATTTTTTTGAAATTGGTTTTTAATCTCTTCCTCTACATCTTGTTTGTCAATAATATAACGGGTTAAATTATGATTAACTGCAAAATTTTTATCAGCTGCAACCAAAAGCGTATCCATATAAGCTATTTGTGTTGAAAAAAAAGGATGGTAAATGTGTTTAGAATTTTTAATCTTATGAAATACTTCTTTTGATACTTTATAGTCATAAATTACCTCATAATTTGTATCTGCTCGTTTATTATTTCTATAAAGTATTCCATTTTTAATTAAAATAGTATCGTTTTCCATACCCACAATCCTATAAACATAAGGATCACCGGATTCTTTTTTTCGAAAGATTATTATATCACTGTTCTCTATTTTAGGAATATTAGAAATTAATACAGTAGAATTTTTTTGAATGTTTGGTTCCATTGTATTAATTGGCATATACATCCAATTCAATATACCTGAATGTTTAACAAGAATTAATATTCCGAGGATTAACCCAACTATTAAAGCTGTTTTTTTTCTAGTAAATATCATGTTCAAATATTACGCACAACGTCTCCGGTTAACGCAAGTAGCGGAGTAGGGGACGCGAATTTATCGGTTAAGTTATCTTTTTAAAGGTAGCCAAAAATGTCATTTTTAAAGGATCTCCCGCTATTTGCTCGTTAACCGATGTTGGGCGTAGTATTTTATTATTCTAATTCAGTTTTTCTTATAATATGAATTCCACCAACACTATATGCTAAACTAATTGGTATTGGTTTTTCATTCAAATAAAAATTTCCATTTTTGAATGGTGTCAACCTTTCGTCTATCAAGAAGAAATAATTCTCTTTGTCGGTTAGAATCTCCAAGTTGTCATTTGTTAAATCTATTTGTTCAATATAGTTTACTTTTCCCAGTTTGTTAAGTTCAGGTATTGTAACTTTTTCTCCATTTATCTCACAAACGTGTTTTTCTCCAAGTCCAGGCATTCCAAACCAAGGCATTGCCTGTCCAACTTGTACTGAAATATTTGAAGTATCGCCTTCAAATAAAAAGTGTTTGACTTTAAAAGTCTCAAAAATTGGTGGAAGAGATTTTTTCGGAAATGGTTCTTCTGCTTTCCAAAAAAACATTACTTTATTTTGCCATTCTTGGTCGTTTTTGTCAGTACAAATTAAATTATCTGTCCAATAATGCATATAAAGTTGACCTGTTCGTAGCAAAATAGTTGATTTTTCAATTCTCTCTTTTTGTTGGTCAGTTAAGTCTCTTGAAATTTTATAGCCAATATTGTCACCCGTTGAAACAAATTTGTCTCCTTCTTTTAATTCAACAGTTTCTGTTTCGTTTTTATATTCCGAATTATTTTCTCTTTTTTTCTTTCCAAAAAGTTTGTCAAAAAATCCCATAATTTATATTAAGTGAGTGTGTTTTATTTCTTAGTGGTCGGTTTTGTGATATTACGCCCAACGTTCCCGGTTAACGCAAGTAGCGGACTTGGAAACGTATTTTGTTGGTTAAGTTATCTTTTTAAAGGTAGTCAAAAATGTTATTTTCAGCAGGATCTTCCGCTATTTGCTCGTTAACCGATGTTGCCAACAGTTTTTTTATCTGTTTATTAAAGTCAGATAATGAATTGCAAGAAATAACCTATGATCCGGATCTTTTAAATCTAAAGTTTCAACATTTCTCGATACACCTGCAATAACTGATGGTTGGATGTCATTGACAATCTCAAAATTTTCTTTGTACTTTTTAATTAATTCAGAGTTTTCACCGATGCTCTCCAAATAGGAGAAATATTTGCCTTTTGCATTTAGGTTTATTGTTTCTTTTCTATCCTCTTGATTATTGTTTCTTGTGTTTATCCAAATCTCATTAAATACCGATAATGTGAATAAGTTCGTGCTTAATTTTTGCAATCCTTGGAAATTAGGAACTCCTCCTTTTTGTAAAACCACGTCAGAGAAATCCGCGTAAGCTTGCGCTTTTGATTTTGTTCCGAACTCTGTCATAAGAGTCTTATCAAATTCCGCTACTATCATATTCAAATCCGCTTCTTCATTAGAATTGAAAAGTCCGTTTGGATTGGAAATATCACTTTGGGGCGCACAAGCACAAAAAGAGAACAGAATTACTATGGCGAGAATCTTTTTCAAATTGTTGGCAACGTCTCCGGTTAACGCAAGTAGCGGACCTGGAAAACGATTATTTGTCGGTTAAGTTATCTTTTAAAGGTAGTCAAAAATGTCATTTTTAAATGGTCTGCAGCTATTTGCTTGTTAACCGATGTTGTAGCCAGTTTCCTTTATTCTTTTTTTTGTTCAAATATTTTCTCAAATGCATCATAAACAGCAATATGTAAAGCGTCTCCGTGTGTTTTATCCTCTAAAAACTTGTAAAACAAATTCGTATTCTGCTTCTTGTTTTTCTTGAGCTTGTCATATAATTCTTTTGCTGTCCGTTCCATTACTTCTCCTTCTTTTCCACCAGCAATATAAATCCGTTTAGTTGAGTTGTAGGATGTCGATTGAAAGTTTAAAAGTTTTTCGTCATCCCACCATAAACTCGGACTTACAATAATATAATTATCAAAGAGGTCAGGTTTTTTAAATAGAATTTCTGTCGCTAATAGTCCACCTAATGATTGTCCAATAATTGTTTTTATTTCCGTTGTTCTGTATGTAGAATCAATAAATGGTTGAAGTTCTTTTTCAATAAAAGAGATAAAGTTCTCTGATTTTCCAGATGTTGGAAATTCTTTTTTGTCAAGTTCATTTTGAGAAGGATAAGTAAAATCTCTTTTTCTGTCCACATTTCCAATACCGACAACTATTGATTCAGGAATCATATTAATCCAAGAAAAAGAACCAAATTGAACAATCCCAGAAATATGTATAAAATCTTCATCTTTTGACCCATCAAGTAAATATATCACTGGATAAGTTTTTAAACTATCCTGCGAATAATCTAGAGGCAGATAAATATTTAAATCTCTCGTTTCATTCAGTAGTTGCGATTTAATTTTTAGAGCCTTACCAATTGCAAATTCGGTTTCGCTAATTTTTTCGGCTAATTCTTGACCGTAGGAAATTTGTAATGTCAGTAGTAGAATTACACTTAGTATTATTTGCTTCATAAGTTTCTGTTCAAATTGGCTACAACGTCCCCGGTTAACGCAAGTAGCGGACCTGGGGAACGAAATTTATCGGTTAAGTTAACTTTTTAAAGGTAGTCAAAAATGTCATTTTTTGATGGTCTGCCGCTATTTGCTCGTTAACCGATGTTGTGCCTAGTTTTTTTTATTTTATTTCCATCTATCGGGAATTGTTGGGAAATCAATCTTCCAATGCTTTTGTCTAGAGTTGTAAAGAAGATATGGTCCGTCAAATCCTTCAAGGTAGATTAGTTCGAATTCATTTTCATTTATTTTCTCATAAGTCGGGTCAGTTCCGAGCATTTCCGTTTTGAAGCCGAGTTCTTCTAAAGCCATCCAATCGTTTGGAGTCGGAAGTTGTCCTTTTTCCTTTTTAAACGCTTCAATTCTTTCAACGAGCTTGTTTCCAAATTCAATGTCGGTTTTTCGAGTTACTTCAAAAGGAAGATTGAAATAAATCAGTCCGATTATTATTAGGACAATTGGAATTGATATGAGAATTCTTTTGGACATTTCAAATTAGGCACAACGTCTCCGGTTAACGCAAGTAGCGGACCTGGGAAACGATTATTTGTTGGTTAAGTTATCTTTTTAAAGGTAGTTTAAAATGTCATTTCAGCAGGCTCGTCCGCTATTTGCTCGTTAACCGATGTTGTACACCGTTTTTATATTATAATTAAACTTATTGGTAAATCATTTTTCAATTCCTCAAGCTTCATTTCGTTCCACCATTCTCTTGGGATTTTAGAGCCATCTAATTCAAAACCAATTTCAATTTCTTTGACCAAGATAAATACACTTCCCTCGGCTGTTGATATATCGTCAATGGTATATTTGTTTTTTAAGTCAGCAAGAGTATTGCCTATACCAATTCCTAATTCTGTTTTGAACTTCTGTCCGTATAGCCAAATCCTCCAAACTTTTTCTCCGTTTTCGTCAGGTTCTACAGAATAAATTAATTCAGAGTTTTCGTAAACATTAAAAATAGCATAGTCATCTCCTTCAAGATTTATTGTTTCTTCTTTGACTTTATAAATTTCTCTCTTACTTTCTAAAAAATCAGAAATATCCATTCCGATTTTCACATTATCAACGCAATTATTCTCTATAATTCCAGAATTAATAAATAAAAAAAGTGTAATTATTGTCAGTATTTTCATATTTCCTCAAATGGTGTACAACGTCTCCGGTTAACGCAAGTAGCGGTTTTGGGAAACGCCAAATTTGTCGGTTAAGTTATCTTTTTAAAGGTAGTCAAAAATGTTATTTTTGAACGGTTCTCAGCTATTTGCTCGTTAACCGATGTTGTAGGTAGGCTTTTTATTTTTCAAGTCGAGAGATCCTCAACTTTTATCAAATACCATTTACCGTCAATTCTTTTAAAAAATGATTTCACATTAATTCCATTTTCTACACCTGTCCATACAAATACACGTTCATTAGTGTTTTGTAATTTCATTTGATAGTTGTCGTAGATAATTGGAATAGACTGTTTGTCTAAGTAATAGGAATTGTGTTGCCATTTGTCTTTTGTGAAATAGACTGTGTCTGTATCACTTCCTGGATATCCATCCTTGAAACCTACAAATTCAAGTGGAAATTTCACTCTTGAAATTTGAAAATCTGGCTCAATCATAAATTTGTAAAAGAAGCGGTCAAAGTCTTCTTGTTCAATGTCTGATTTTTTGATTGTAATTATTGAATCCTTTAAATCCAATTCAGGATTATTGGTGTCCGCAACTACAGCTTCAGCAAATCTGTTCATTTCATTAAACCACCATCCGAGTCCAAATCCGATTATTAAAGTCAATATAATTATCAGTCCTTTTTTCATTTTTTTAGCTTACCTACAACGTCTCCGGTTAACGCAAGTAGCGGATTTGGGAAACGTGATTTGTCGGCTAAGTTATCTTTTTAAAGGTAGTTAAAAATGTCATTTTGCGATGGTTTGCCGCTATTTGCTCGTTAACCGATGTTGTGCGCAGTATTTAAATCAGCTTATCAATTCGAAAATTCTCAATCAATGGATTATATCTATAAATCCTGTTTGACTTAGAAATTATTAAGTCAACATCCTCACCAATTATAATTTTATCATACACTGTTTTATTTGTTTTCAGTTTTACAAAACGGGAGTCGTTTGTTTCAATGTAATATTTATTCCATTTTTTATACTTTGTTTCAATTCGAAATTGACCTAATGTTTTTTCTGAACTAATTATATCTAACCCTAAATCCAAAATTAATTTATGGTTTGTGATAAAATAGTATATAAATGAAATAAAGTAAGTTATAAAAAAGATCGGTAGTAGTTTTGTGAATGATTCGGCAGCGTGATTAAAATATTGATTAAGAGTTGGGTATATTTCCAATTCATACAAATCGGGATAAACTGGATTCAGAGGAACAGAAAAATATAACATAACTGAGAATAAAATTCCAAACCCTGCAGGTTTAAAAAATAAGAGAACAAGAATTTTCATTCTCAATATATTTTTTTCCGTAGAAGTTAATTTTTTCTTTTCAGTTCTATTCATAATAATATTGCGCACAACGTTCCCGGTTAACGCAAGTAGCGGACCTGGGAAACGATTATTTGTCGCTTAAGTTATCTTTTTAAAGGTAGTTAAAAATGTCATTTTAGAAGGGTCTGCCGCTATTTGCTCGTTAACCGATGTTGTGCCAAGTTATTGTACAGATACAGGCAATGTGAATCCTCCGCCAGTTAATTCTACTTTTTCTCCGTT
>NZ_JBHTJP010000013.1:0-6883 GCF_042676025.1 Salinimicrobium gaetbulicola | reverse complement strand
TCAGATACCCAGGTGTCAAACGCACTCTGTACCTCTGTTTGATTAGCATAATCACAAGAGTCTTCATTCGCATCACTAGGAGCGGTATATCCGATCGCCTGTGGGGCGGTCAAATTAAAGTCTGCTGTGATTGTATTGATCGTCTCACAAAGATCGGTGATCGTCCAGGTCACTGTCGCTGTTCCACCACTACATAGTAATGGTGCATCTCCAGCATCATTGCTTACCTGTGGATTACAACCTCCGGTTACAGCTAAAGCCGTGGTCTGATCAGATACCCAGGTGTCAAATGCACTCTGTACCTCTGTTTGATTAGCATAATCACAAGAGTCTTCATTCGCATCACTAGGAGCGGTATATCCGATCGCCTGTGGTGCGGTAGAACTGAATGTAGCCGAACATATTTCTGGGCCGGTACATTCGTTACTTACTGAGATTCCTAGTTTTACACTACCACCATCACACTCATCTGGTGCAGTTACAGCATTGAATTCTTCTTCTGTAACTTCAACGTCATTCACTAAATAAGTAACTGTAACATTTCCTCCATCACCACTATCGGTATATCCAAAACTGGATTTCCACGTAGCGAATTCTGAATCGATAGTTGCCTGGTCTGTACAGGCATCTTTGGTAACATTATCAGGGCAGTCTGCTGTTAATGTCCCTTCAAACGGATTCTGAGTTACAATAACCGGATCGGAAGCAAATGTACATCCAGGGGTATCGAAAATGGTAACGGTTGCATAAACGCGATAAGTTTTATCGGCCGTTGCCCCTGGTAATTGTGGATTTGTCGCATTATCGATTGGTTTCCAATCTTCCGTGTCGACGCCATCATCCGAATTGTCGGGCCAACCTTCGACAAACTCATACCATTGATAGGTATATGTTCTTGAGGGTGGATCTGCCGCAGGGTCAACTGTGGCTATAAGGGTAGTAGATTCTTCATAACATTCGTAGAAATTACCTGTGACTTCAACAGAAAATTCCGGCGTATTCCCCAATTCAAAGGGACCGGCAAAATCTTTAAGAGAGGCTGTAAAAGAATCGGAAGATCGGGTTTTAACCAAAACGCTTCCCAAAGGACTATCACATTCACCACCAGTGGTACGGGTGTCGAAACCAAAAATTGTAGCATTCAGTGCTAACTCAGCAAAATTCTCCCTGGCATACTCCGAAACCACCTGGTTTTTTTCACTAATGGTCCCCCATGGTGGTGCTGTAACTGGCCCACCTTCATTTACCTGGGCGAATAAAGCGGTTTCTAGGGTTGGATTTTTAGAAATACGAGCATAACCAAAATGATTGGCTGAAGAATTATCACAATAATAGAAAGGAAAGTTTCCATTTCCATCTCCAAAAACAAAGGGGAGATTATTCATAGGGCTTTGCAAACTATTGTAAGCTGAAAAACTACTGAAAACTGCACCATCGAAATCCCTGCGGTCTATCCACACAAAAAGCCTTATATCGGCTATCTTTCCTCCTCCGGTATAATTAAACGATAGGATGATATCTCCATGTTGGATTACCCCACCGGTACTGGGATCAAACTTATAAGTGGTATGACCACAATCAACATTTGATGCATCTGCAGGGTTTACCAATTCTATGGTAGATCCATCTGATGCAAGTCGAATATCAGTTCTGTAATATTCAAAATCCACATAACTGGTACCATCATCACTTAGGGTTGATGCAGCCACAATGGCATATTCCTGGTCATTAGGCACCTCATCTCTCCGTAAATGGCCATATACGTCTATGATATCGTTCTTGGATGGCACACTACCGGACTTCATTGTCCAGGTTAATGGATTATTGAAATTCTTATTGATAGACTGATCGAAAACAGTGTTATCAGTATTACCTCGATTAGATCTTTGATCCCTGAAATAAACCGCATCGATCCACAAAATATTAGTTCTTGGATCTAAAGTATATAAATCACGTGACATCCTAAATTCTGCTTCGATGTTATCTCCAGCGGCCAGTTGTGCTCTTAAAGTAGCATAGGAAACTCCATTTTCATCTGTTCCTGTACCAACATTAATAACATTTGAACCGGGATAGGTTGCATCAGGATTAGGCCAAATTTCGTCAAACCAGTCATCGGTACCAAAGGCATCGGATGCAGCTCCCGGATAAAAACTCAAAAGATCTGCCTCCACATCAGCGTCAATTCCAAAATTAGCTTGTACACTAGTTTCTAGAGTAATCGTACTTTGGGAATATCCAGTCGAAACGAAAAGAGCAAAAAGAAAAAGCACAGAAAATATTTTAAAACGATTAAAATACTTCCGGCTTTTGACAGTTCTAATTCCGGGACCCTTAGGCCCCGTCAAAGTAGTAACTTTCATAATTAATAATGTTTTGGTTAATAAATACTAAACCAGAACAGGTAGCTCAACTTCATGTGACCGGGGCGGTCTCCTGCAACAGCAGTTTAATAATTACGAAGGGGAATAACTTTTTCCGGAGGAAGGAATGGAAAAAGGCACGCGCTCAACAGGCTGGGGAAGCCTTGATTAAGGGGAATGAATATTATAGGGAATGAAACTTTCCGGCGGGGGAAGTTAGCCGGGTAAACTTTCACTCTTAAATTTACATAATTTTCTGTTATTCAAACACTTAAATTTTATTTTTATTTAGAAAACCGGTTAATTTTTTAATATTAAAAGTTTATTGATCAATAAGTTCGGTTATTTCAAAATAAACCTTTTGAAGATAGGAGTGTGTTGAATTATTTGTCATAAAATAAATTCGATTGCGATCCATTCTTAATTAAAAAAGCAGCCTTTTCAGGCTGCTTTTCTTTTTAAAGGTTAATTAAAATTATTTCCCGGAAACGACACTCTTAGTAAATGATCCCTGGTCACTACTAACCTTGATCATATACATTTGTGTTCCGCGTACAAAATCTGCCTGAATGGTTGTGATCTGTCCTGCTGCCGCACTTGGCACAGATAAAGATTTAACCATATTTCCTCTGATGTCGAAGATCTGTATTGATACATTAGACATGTTCATTTCATGTTTAATATTGATCACATCTTTAAACGGTACCGGAGAAACACTAAAGGCTTCAACAGAAGGACAACTGTCAGAAGGTGCTGTGGTTGCACTTGAACCTCCAAGAGGACATTCGTAAGCATTATTGATCATATCCAGTTCACTTGCCAATTGCCCTGCAGAACCTCCTACAAATGCATCGTATACATCCTGGATCAAATCACCAGTATATGGATAACTTACATCCCCATGACATTCATTTAGCAAGGCAGCTACAGACTGACGGGCAAGGTTATAAATTCCTCCGCCACCTAAGTTAAGAGCTTCTAACAATGTTAAGTCAGAGTCATCTGAATTTCCGGAATAAACCGAGAAGTCAATACCAAATACCTCACTGTATAAAGTACAGGTTGAGTAACATTCCCATTGATCGGTATGGTTTTTCCAGTATCCTAAAGTACAGGCATCCTGGTCACAGATCTCGATTGTAACCACAACCGGTTTAATATCATAACAATCTGTGTTCTCATTGTTCACACATTTGATATAATAAGTTCCTGAGACTCCAACAGCATCCGGATTCAGTAAGGAAGAGGTAGCTTCAGCGTCATTCCAGAAGGAAACGGTATAACCTTCTCCACATCCGCTAAATACCCCGGTAAGATCAACAGTTTCCGGAGCACAGACTGGATCTGGGTCCATCACTGAAAGTTCAGGAGTATCACTTACAGTAACATTTACAGGTTCAATATCATAACAATTCTCATTTTCATTGTTAGTACATTTTATGTAATAGGTTCCTGAAATAGCAACTGCATCTGGATTTGCAAGAGGTACGGTAGCTCCAGCATCTTCCCAATAAGAAAGAGTAGCATCTTCACCACAGCCACTTGAAGCCTGTGTAATATCTACTGTAGATGGTGCACAAACAGGATCCGGATCGGTCACTGTGATTTCAGGAACGTCATTAGCTGTTACACTAACCATTTTAATATCAAAACAGTTATCATTGTCAGGGTTGGTACATTTCACATAGTAAGTACCTCCACCCACTGCTGTTGGATCTGGAACAGGATTATTTATAGCTTCCGCATCTGTCCAGTAACTCAAGTTACCGCTACAATTCAATACGATACCATCAGCTGTTAGATCAACGGTTTCAGGGTCACAAACAGGATCAGGGTTAACTATACTGATGCTTGGAGTATCATCTACTACTACATTTACAGCTTTGACATCAAAACAATCAGCATTAGTATCATTAGTACATTTTATGTAATAAGTACCTTCTCCTACAGAATCAGGATCTTCCAAAACTATGGTAGCTCCTTCATCTTCCCAATAGGTCAAGGTATAACCTTCACCACATCCGCTTGCTGCTCCGGTAATGTCCGCTGTTTCAGGGGAACATACAGGATCAGGATCTGTTATTGTAATATCAGGAGTATCACTGATGGTCACAACAACTGGTTCAATTTCATAGCAGGCAGCGTTATCATTATTTACACACTTGATATAGTAAGTGCCTGATTCAGCAACTGCCTCTGGAGAACCTAAAGAAACAGTAGCTGCTTCATCCTTCCAGTAAGAGATTGTATAACCTTCCCCACAACCACTGGCTGCTCCAGTGATATCAACGGTTTCAGGGAAACATACTGCATCAGGATCGGTTACTGTAATGTCTGGAGTAATATCAACAGTTACATTTACCGGCTTAATATCAAAACACTGGTCATTCTGATCACTGGTACATTTAATATAATAAGTACCGTCACCTACCGCTGATGGATTATCTACTTCATCAGTGGCTTCTGCATCATTCCAGTAACTTAAAGTTCCGGTACATCCTGTAGCAACACCTTCAGCTGTCAAGTCGACTGTAGCAGGAGAACAAACGGGATCCGGATCAGTTACTGTTATTTCCTGTCTAAGATCCAATTCAAGTTGTTCTAGACGAGGAAAATCTTTCAACTCAGAAGTTCCTGAAGATCCGGAAGTTCTAGTTCTTACAAACAAGGTACTAATACTAAAACAAGGGTCATCACTACCGAAATAATAGGATAAATTGACAGCACCTTCAGCCCATTGGTTAATTTCATATTGATAGGAACCGTCAGGCATTGGATCTGTAAAGTATACAGGCCAAGGCACAGGAGTAACTGCAGTATTTACTGTACCGAAAATGGTATTTTCCGGGTAATTAGGGAATTCTCTATAAAAGTACTCGCCATTTTCAAAAACCCATTCCCTGATTACAACTTTTGCGGCTGCACCACCTATAGTGAACTCAACAGTAACCAACAGGTCACCTAATGTTCTACCACCATCAGTACCATCAGATTGAAATCCTCCAGAACCAGCTTCAATCCCGGTTCGAATCAAAGAATTTTGTAAAAATTCAAAATCAATATAACTACTACCATTAGTTACCTGCCTATCGGCTGCGAAAACCACCCACAAGTCATCTGCTGTAGTATTATTCCCGTTTGGGTGTGTCGGATCGCCATATGTAAAATGAACAACAGCAGTTTGTATTTCATTTTTATTAGGAGAAGACCCGGCTCCCCAAGTATAAGTTTCAGGATCATCATCTATTTTGTTAGAGCTGGTGAAAATAGTTGGATCATTATTAGTTATTCCATCTCTATAGAAAAAAGATAAATCACGATATGGTGGATCGAACAAGAATTCGGGAGTACCTGTTTCAAAATCTTCAGGTAATAAAGTACTCAAAAATAGTCCAGCTAATTCATTGACGGCATCAGATTCCCAATCGCCTGCAGTTTCAGCTGAAGCGTTACCATCAATCTCAAAACCACCAGGTGGCGTGATAACAGGGGCAATCCCCTGAATGTTTTCAGCGGTATTCTTTTGCGAATACAGTTGGTTAAAAGGAAGAATTAAAAAAATTAAGGTGAAAAGCGAAAAAATAAATTTACCATTCATTCGGCAGCACCATCTTCCCGTTCTTGATCCTCTCACATGTTTTGTTAAAGGATCCATCGTAAAGTCTTTCATAATATATTTGTTTTGGTTAATAAATACTAACCAGAACATAAGCCACGCTATTCCATGCAGACCAGGGCGATCAATTGACTAAATCGATTAAAAGAATAATTAAAATGAAAATTAACGGGGAAAACTTCTTCCAAAGGAGGGTAGGAAAAAGGCAACTCTTCAAAATGGCTGGGAAGCCATTGGGGGAACCACAAAAAAGAAAAATAACTCGTAATGACTACGGTAAAAGTTCTAAATAGTACCGACACTAACCGGTGCTTTATTTGCTGACATAAATATACTACAATTTGCTGTTTTACAGAACTTTATGAGTCTATTTTTATTGCGAACCAAACTTTAAAAATAATGTAATATTATAGCTTTAATACAACTAATACTTAAGGGAATCTTCATATCCAACTTCATCATTATCAATCCTGTGTTAAAGTTGAGATTTGGTAATTATCCTTTAGATGAAAGGGATAAATTTTAACAATTTACGTTTCGCAATCTGACCCTCCCCGTCCTTCGGACACCCCTCCCTGGAAGGGAGGGGAACTGAGATTGTTTTTCAGATTTAGATTTAGAACATAAAAAAACCCTTCATCAAATGAATGATGAAGGGCTTAAAAATATGGGATGCTCCCGATAACTTTCAGGATTCCCGCAGGAAACGGGACCTTCCCCTTCCTTCGGACACCCCTTCCTGACGGCAGTCAGGCCTCCCTTCCAGGGAGGGGAGCTGAGATTTGGTTTCAGATCCAAAGTTTAGGGTATAAAAAAAGCCTCTACATTGCTGTAGAGGCTTTAAAAAAAAGGCGGCGACATACTCTCCCACGGGATGCAGTACCATCTGCGCTAACGGGCTTAA
>NZ_JBHTJP010000012.1:0-2585 GCF_042676025.1 Salinimicrobium gaetbulicola | reverse complement strand
TCAAAAATACCTAAACGAAAGAGCAATAATGAATGAAAGAAATGATTGTGATTAATAATAAACTAAATATAAAACGACACACAACATCGGTTAACGAGCAAATAGCGGTAGACCCTTGTAAAATGACATTTTTGACTACCTTTAAAAAGATAACTTAACCGATAAACTCGCGTTCCCCAGGTCCGCTACTTGCGTTAACCGGAGACGTTGTAAACAATTTTGAGAAAAATCCTGACAACCATATTTATTTTGACTTTTACAGTCTCTTTTTCGCAAACTGAAAAGGATTTGACTGCAATAATTGAATTGGTAATTGCGGAATATCAGTCGGACACAATTATTGTTTATAACAGGTTTAATAACGATCAATTATTATCTGATCTTGAAAACGCTAAAAATTTTCAAGATTTTCAAACTCATGAAAAATATGGAACAGTAGAAATTGAAAATATAAATGTGGATTTTTTTTCAGCCATTAAGAAAATGGACAAAAAGAACAATAAACGAATACGAGGTTACACCAAAACGAAATTAAAGAAGAATAATAGAAAACCTGTAGCCTATATTTCATTTCCACTAATTTCAACTGACCGCAAAAGTGCTATTGTATATGGCTCGTATGTATGTGGTGGACTTTGCGGAAGTGGCGGAATATTTTTCTTAAAAAAATAAATGGACAGTGGAATATAAAGGCATACGAAAACCGATGGATCTCATAAAAACTGTTTACAACATCGGTTAACGAGCAAATAGCGGCTGATCATTCAAAAATGACATTTTTGACTACCTTTAAAAAGATAATTTAACCGATAAATTCGCGTCCCCAACCTCCGCTACTTGCGTTAACCGGAGACGTTGGCATTAATTTGATGAAGAAGACTTTATTTATATTAATTTTTGCTTTATTATATAGCTGTTCAACAATTGAGGAAAAACAGTTGATTGGAAATTGGTATTTAGAAAATGATGAATATGGCTTTGTTGAATTTATTTTCTATAAAGATTCATTAGTTGTTTATGACAAACTTGGATTAAGCAAAAGTGTATGGAAAGCCGATAAAAGTAAAATATACTTAACAGATATAGATGGATTCACAGAGCTAAAGCAATTGACTTATTTATATGAAATAGACAAATCGAAGAAATTATTAAACCTTAAAGTTATAAGAGATAGTTTAATTCAACTTCCTGAATTAACAAAAGCTAAATCTCATTATGACTTTTTCCAAAAGAATCTTGACTTAAGTATTAATTTACCCTTAACCAACTCAGAGTTAAAATATATCGGCTTTCCAGATCGATTGAGTTTTAATGTTTATGCAGGCTATAGAAATGACGATTTAATAGTAAAAACAGACTTATCATCTGATTTAAGAAATTTAGAGGATGAAGTGAATAATTTCAAAGAAAACTCACGAGAAGAATTAAAGCCACATTTAAAATTTCATTTAATAGCTGACAAAGAGATATCAAAAAATCAAATCGACTCAATAAAAAGCTTAATGAGAAAAACAGCGATAAAGAAAATATTTAGGGTGTACAAAACCAAACCATCAGATTATAAAAATACTTTAAACTGGTTTGGTCAAGTGGAATGAAAACTAATGCCAACATCGGTTAACGAGCAAATAGCGGCAGACTACCAAAAATGACATTTTTGACTACCTTTAAAAAGTTAACTTAACCGACAAATTCGCGTTCCCTAAACCGCTACTTGCGTTAACCGGGCGCGTTGGCACACATTTGAAAAATGGAAATCTATCTAATCTTATTCTTACTTCTGATTGGACTAATAGTCGGACTGATTATTTGGATAGTGCGACTGTTCCGTCTATACAGAAAAGGGAAGAAAAAATCTTTTGCTATTCAAGTTTCCATTCTGACTGTATTGCTGATTCTTTTGACTTGGGAACTTCAAATATTTCCGTTATCAAAAAATTTCTACATACAGGACAGAACAACGGAATTGACAGGTAAAAAATTCTGGAGTTGGGAAGAATTTGATTATGAAGAAATTAGTGTCCGTGGAGAAGGTTACACATTGGACATATATAAGTTTAGTGAAGAGACAGCTGAATATTTTAAGAATCCTGACAAGGAATTTTTTGAGAACTTTCCGACAAAAGAACTAGCTGACATAACGTGGACAAGAACCCCAGTTAAAGAAAGCGAACAAGAGATTTTGAAATTCGTGACACCTACTTACGGTGGATGGAAAGGCGAAATAATTGACCGACAGGATTTTATAAGACAAATTGCAAATCACCCAGGGTCATATTATTCATATGATGACGGTGGAAGTACGAATTTCTATTTAATCGTACCTGACAAAAGACTAGTGATTTTGATTAACCATAATATGTAATGAAAAATAAAAAACGTGTGCCAACATCGGTTAACGAGCAAATAGCGGCAGGCCATCTAAAATGACATTTTTGACTACTTTTAAAAAGATAACTTAACCGACAAATTTGCGTTTCGCAGGTCCGCTACTTGCGTTAACCGGAGACGTTGTGCCAAATTATATGAAAAGTATCCTCTTAACTTTAATTCTGATTGTTACTCAAACATCATTGGCACAAAAA
>NZ_JBHTJP010000011.1:0-549 GCF_042676025.1 Salinimicrobium gaetbulicola | reverse complement strand
GGTCTGCCGCTATTTGCTCGTTAACCGATGTTGTAGCCAGTTTTATGAGTCGGTTTAGTTGTAAACCACTTCTTTGATGATAATTCCTTGTTCATCATAGTTGCGCCAAACTCCATGACGTTTATCATTTTTATATTCTCCCTCTGTACTTAAGGTTCCATCTTCATTAAAGTATCGTGCTATTCCATTTAGATTTCCATTAAGATCATAAGAAATCTCACCTCTTTTCTGTCCGTTTTTATAATACTCTGCACCAGCAACTGGTTTACCATTTTCATACATAATTAGAGCGGCAATTTCTCCAGTTTGGTAATAAGCCGTCATTTTTTCTAATTCACCATTTGTTATTATATGCTTCTGGTTTATTTGCCCGTTTTTGAAATAAGTTATTTCTCTGAAAATACTGTCCTTTTTAACTAACCAATAAATTTCTTTCTTAGGGTTTCCATCACTCCAGGTTTCCACTGTTTCTAAATTTGAAGGACTTTCAGTACAAGAAATTAAGGTCAATCCGAATAGGAGAAGAACAAAAATTTTTAGTTTCATTTT
>NZ_JBHTJP010000010.1:0-2793 GCF_042676025.1 Salinimicrobium gaetbulicola | reverse complement strand
TGATCTTTATTAAAATTCACCTCATAATCTGCAGGAATGATGGCTCCTTTAAAGTCCGTTCCTTTAATAATTTCAAAATGTGATTCTCTAACAATACTGTCAATTTTTATTTCTGTTTGAGAGAAACCTGAAACATTAAATAGAACTGCCATAACAGTAATTAAAAATAGTTTCTTAATCATCAGTTATTCTTTTATTGGTGCCAACGTTCCCGGTTAACAAAAGTGGCGAGTAGGGAAGACATCACTTTCCGTGGAGACGAATTTTCTTATGGAAATAAATATAGAAAAATATCTCTCGAAAAAGCCATTTTCGTTAACCGATGTTAGGTGTAGTTAAACTAACGAACACTAATTGTTAAGTGGTTGATTTTTAGGTGTGGGTGTTTTTATTTGGGATGAATGTCGCACTATTTTAAGATTATCAATATTCTCCTTTTCAATTCGACTTTTTAATTCCTTATTTAAAAAATGATATTTAGGTAATAAAATATGGATTTCGTCAAAATCTACTTCTGTATCTAGAATTATTTGATCTACAAAGACTTCATTCTTAGCAAACTTAATATTTTTCAAATATTTTTGATAATCATTATGTGGTAATTGAACTAAACTGTCGTTTAAAAATATTGAAGAAGTTTTTAAAATATTGAAACTTAAAGGAAATCTATTTTGGTGTGGAAGATGTACAATTTTTTGGTCCTTGTAAGCAATGTATCTTGAAATTTCAAGTTTTTCTAATTCGTTAGAAGAATCTAAAGATCTTATGTGAATATTCCCATTTATGATATTATCTAACCTATATTCTTCTTCTGCAATCTTAAATTCTTTTCCAATATCTTTTTTACTCAGCTTGATTGTGTCGAAGTCAATCAAATATTTTATTTTAACAGGCAAATTTCCAAAATGATTGATGCTATCATTATTTTTAGGAATGATTTGTCTGACAAATTCGGTATGAGAATCAGACCCTATAAAACTAATTCCAGATTCAAAGAGTGGTTCACTATTTAAAATAGATTGATTTTTTGTGGTGTCTATGTCAAAATTTATATGATAATAATCTAACAAGGATCTCTCTTTAATCATTGATTTCACTTCAAAATAGTCAGTAAAATCTTTTTTACTCCAAGCAGCTTTGCTTTCTGAATAATACTCTATAAAAACTAGTTCTAAATTTTTTTCAATTTCAAGAGCTGAAGACTTTATTAAATTAAAATTTAGTGTTTCTAAATCGTCTGATTTTATCAGAGGGAATAATTCTACTGGTTCATTGATTTTCACGTGAAGTTCTAACATAGGTCTAATTACATTATCAGGAATGCTGACCGTGTCCGTGTTTTGGGAAAATAAATTAAACGTAATGAGAAAAATTAAAATTTTAATTGGAGGTTTGTTCATATTTTCTGTTTAATTACACCTAACGGCTCTGTATATGAAAAGTAGCGCTGAAAATAAGCGATAACTTTTCGGATTAACACAAGCCGAATTTTTAAATTTTACTATTTATCTTTTTACTTGGAAATCGTCAAATTTAAAAATTTGGCGACTTTCCAAAAATGCCTAACCTTAGTGTAAGCAATGAATTGCGCTATTTTTTATATACAATGTTAGCACACGTATTTATTCATCTAATTCCGTTTCTTCATATTCAATCGACATTGGTGGTGGCGGTGGTGGCGTGAAATATTCTTTTCTATATTCAGCCATTTCTTTTGGATATAATTTAGCCATTATTCTTTGATATCGTTCAATATTAAATCCGCGATTTCCAAGTCCAGTTGTTCTCAATAATATTGTGTCTTTTTCTTTTGGATTAATGATTATAAAAAAAGGACTACTCGTCTCTTTTTGATGGCTAATATCAAAATCGGTTATCATTTTTTCTAAATCCAGAGTATCGTTTTTTAATTCATAAGCTACTTTACTAAAATGAAGAGGCTTATCGTCCATAACCCGTTTTTCTTTTAATTGAAGAAAAACGCTATCATTCGATTTCGTGATTTGCAATTTGTCATATTCACTCCAGGTACACATTGATAAAACCACTCCGATATTCAGAGTATCATTGTTTTCCATCTTCGAGGTAAATTCAGCGTAATCTTGAGCAACTTTAAAGTTCGATATTTTAGGTTCAGTTTTTTGTTTACAACCAAAGATGAGGATTGCAAAAACCAAAATTAATATGCTAAACGATTGTTTTTTCATATGTGTGCTAACGTACCCGGTTAACGCAAGTAGCGGATGTTGGGGACGCGAATTTATCGGTTAAGTTATCTTTTTAAAGGTAGTCAAAAATGTCATTTTTAGCAGCCTCTTCCGCTATTTGCTCGTTAACCGATGTTGTGCCAAGTTTTACCTTTTAACTTGAGGCTTCTTTTAACAGATTGGCTGTCAACGTCTTCAGGTCTGCATTATATTTTAGCTTATTTGCTTTCTTGCCAGTTAGCAGTTCGTAGAAAATTGCAGCGCTTAAAAAAGCACCTTCCCTTGATGGATGCATATCGTCTTCAAGGAGATCGAGATTAGGATGTTTTTGCCTAACTTTTTCAAATAATACGGCGTGCTTTGTCAGAATGAGATTATTTTTGCTGGCCAATTCTTTATAACCAGATTCTAATAATTTAGAGTAATCTTTTTCATCTGAAATTTTAGGAGAACAGATTTTTTCACCAGGTTTGGCGTATTTATCAATTACTACTGCGGGATAGCAGTATTCTTTTGGATAATCAATTTTTGTAGTCCAAGTGTTGAACAGAACATATTTTGATTGGCAATTACTTAAATTTAAAAT
>NZ_JBHTJP010000009.1:0-8155 GCF_042676025.1 Salinimicrobium gaetbulicola | reverse complement strand
TGATCTTTATTAAAATTCACCTCATAATCTGCAGGAATGATGGCTCCTTTAAAGTCCGTTCCTTTAATAATTTCAAAATGTGATTCTCTAACAATACTGTCAATCTTTATTTCTGTTTGAGAGAAACCTGAAACATTAAATAGAACTGCCATAACAGTAATTAAAAATAGCTTCTTAATCATCAGTTATTCTTTTATTGGTGCCAACGTATCCGGTTAACGCAAGTAGCGGACTTGGGAAACGTAAATTTTTCGGTTAAGTTAACTTTTTAAAGGTAGTCAAAATGTCATTTTAAAAGGTCTGCCGCTATTTGCTCGTTAACCGATGTTGGCAAATGTTTTTTACTTTTTTTTCATAAACAACTACACCCAAATAAATCTACATCTTCTATCCACAAGTCAACTTTGGTTGAATCATTAATCCTCATGATTAAAGCTCGTTCAGGATAATCAAACTTGTTGTTGAGAGGAAATGTGTCTGTGTAGGTAAAGTATAAATTCTCAACTCCTTTAATGGTCGCAAAAACTGTTTCTGGTTCAAACTTGAAAGAGCAGTCGTAACATCCGTCCGCATATGCATTCTTGATAAGCGAATCAATTTCAGGATGAGATTCAAATTCTAGCTCAAGAGGATATTTAGAAGCAAACAGCACCTTTTCTTCATCCTCAAGGTTTTTCTTTGAAATTGGATAATGATAGTACTCTAAACACTCGTCATAATAGAATCCAAATCCAAGAACTTTTGTTTTTGTTTTTCTTGAGTCCGTGTATAGAAAATATGAGTTGTCCTGACCTGCAAAAACGGAATCAAACATTGATTGGTAATGAACTAATTTTCCTAGGTTGTCCAGTCCATTGTTCTTAAAATGGTCTGTTTGCTTAAGAAGGTCACGTTCGGAATTGATTTCAACCAATTTGCTTTTGATTTCTCGGTCATATTTTGGAATACCAATCATTCCGAGTTTATTGGTATCTAAGTTGAATACTGGAATTAAGAGTTGTTCGAGTGTGAACTTGGTGTATTTCTCGTTTCTTAAAGTATTCAAATCATTCTTTAGAGCTTCTAAAAATTCACGGTTTGCTTTTGGTATATCAGAATTTCTAATGGCTGTCTCATAGACATTGTCAACGAAGAAATTGTATTTAATCTGATTAAGGCTGTCAAGTCTAGACCAGTATCTATTGCATCGGTCAGCCTCAGATTTTATTTTTTTCTTTTCAGTCAAGAGTGTTGTGTCAGAATGTGTGTCTTGATTTTCAATCGTATAAGATTCTTTTTCGATTTCAGCTTTATTTGTCGAGCTGTTACATGAAGAAAATCCAAATAGAATCAGAAGTGCAATATATAGGGTGTAGTTCTTCATTTAAATATTTGCCAACGTCTCGTATAAAAACAGTGCGGCGATTGCCAGCGTTGATTTTCCGCAGGAAAATCAGACGCAGCAAGTACGCACAGACTTTCGATTCGACACTAAGATAGCATTGTTTTTATGCATTGTTGGGTGCAGCCTTTTTGCTCTAATTTTCCTGTATTAGACTTGATAAGTTTTCTACATATTGGTCTCTTACGTCTGGTCGGGAATATTGCTTTGCATACGAAAGCTTGTCTTTATCAGATGGATAATATTTAGCTTCTTGCCTTTTCTGAAGATTCATTTGATGAGTTATGTATCTCTCGTTTAACTTGAAAAATTCTAAACTATTTGCATTCCACTCATTACTATTGTACTGTTCCACAATTTGGTTAATCAGTTCAGGAGTATCTGCGGATTCCTCCTGAAGCCCGTACCATACTAAATAATCATTTATTGCACCTAACGAAATTTCTGTTTTTAAATAACCTTCAAAACTGTTGGCAGGAATGTCCTCATTAAGAAGTTTAAAATCCTTTAATATTTGATCTCTTTTCTTTTCTATAATTTGCCACGCTAAGTGCGGTTCTAATTGAAGAGGAGTCCTGTTTTCATCTGCTAATTCACCTCTAAAATCTACAGATCTATAATATTCCCTAAGTAGTCCTTGATTACGGTCTTCATATTTTATAGATGAATCATTATTATCTTTATCCCAATGGCTAATTCTATAATTTTCTTGGTTCCCTAAATATATTGTCGGTGACATACCAAAAAAATTAGCGCACATTGAGTAATAATAATGTTCAGGAGTTTGTCTGAATACGCGGTAAGAAGGTGGGGGGACTTTATATCTTGAGACATAAACAAGCTTGTCCGGTTCATAGGAAAATAAAAGTTCGAAGTTCCCCTCACTGTCCACGACAGCCGAATCCAAAATGTGGTCCTGATTTAGATAATCAAAATGGTCGTACTTATGAACATAAACTGTGTCGCCTATGAATTCTTTTGAAGTGCCTTTAATGGTATAATCAGTTGTAGTTTCCACGCTCCCACAACTTAGAATACTTAGGGCAATTAAGAGGATTACTGTTTTCATATCTATTTGATTTTTGTGTTTGTTTTTTAGGTTGCACCCAACGTCTCCGGTTAACAAAAGTGGCGAGTAGGGAAGACATCACTTTCCGTGGAGACGAATTTTTGTTATGGAAATAAATGTAGGAAATTATCGCTCAAAAAAGCCATTTTAGTTAACCGTTGTTGCAACACGCTTAGAAATCCGCTGGGAGTTTCCCGATGAGAATTTAATATTCATTTTTCCCGAAAGATCGATAAAATTAGGCTTTTCCGCAGCGTCTGAGTGAAGTCCGTTTTCATGATGGACAGGAACCGCCGCAGATAAAAACTCGAAAAGTTGCTTTTAATGACTGATTTTTCGGACAGAAAAAGAAGTGTGGCAAGGTTCAGAAACCTGACCTCTCAAAAAGGGTAAAAAAGGAGTGTCTTTTCGGTTAATGGAGTGTGTTGCAACGTTCCCGGTTAACGCAAGTAGCGGACCTGGGAAACGATTATATGTCGGTTAAGTTATCTTTTTAAAGGTAGTCAAAAATGTCATTTTAACGGTCTTCAGCTATTTGCTCGTTAACCGATGTTGTAAGCAGTGCTTATCCGATTTTAATTATTCCAGGCTGCATTATAATCAGCCAGATAATAGAATCCGATAAGGATAAGTGCTCCTATAATCACGATTAAATTTTGTTTGAAAAATTTTAAAACCAAGATCAGCATTAATCCAATTGACAGAATAAAACCGACATCAGCATATGGTGTAAATAAATCAGAAATAAGTTCTTGTGAAATTAATGGATTTTTGAGATTCACCTTTAAATAGTGGAATTGTGCGAAAGTAGAGAGAATTAAGAAATTAATATATAGGATCAAGAGAATGGAAAATCCGTTAATAGGTTTCGCAGTATTTAAGGTCGAATATTTATTTATGATTTTCTCCAATTTATGTTTGAAATGGATTTTTTTGCATTGCTTACAACGCTCCCGGTTAACGCAAGTAGCGGATTTGGGAAACGTGAATTTGTCGGTTAAGTTATCATTTTAAAGGTAGTCAAAAATGTCATTTTTCGATGGTCTGCCGCTATTTGATCGTTAACCGCTGTTGTGCGTAGGTTTTTCAATTTATTTTTTCAATCCGTGGTTCAACAGTCGATACAATATTCACAATATGATTCAGTGATATAAATGCGTAATGCTTAAATTCTCCTGGATAGTCCAATGAAGCACATGTGTCCGCTTTTACATAATCCAAGAAATTTGATTTTTTATAAGTCCGTATTTTTTCTCCAACGTATTCAGTTCCGCGAAGACTTTCATAACTTTCATTAATCACAGAATATGCAATATATTGGTCAAATATTACTTTGAATATTTCACTTTTTTTATTGTGATAAATTGGTCTTGAAGATTTAATATCAACACCGAGAATTTCATTGCTTTTTTCCAATTCATCAACTAACCCGATTGTCAATTCAAATTCCAATGAGTTTTCCTCTGGCTCAAAAATTTTGGTCAGAAATATATTTCTTTCGCTATTTATTCTTTCGTAGTTAGTCATTTTTTCAACTTACGCACAACGTCTCCGGTTAACAAAAGTGGCGAGTAGGGAAGACATCACTTTCCGTGGAGACGAATATTTGTTATGGAAATAAATGTAGGAAATTATCCCTCAAAAAAGCCATTTTAGTTAACCGTTGTTGCAACACGCTTAGGGATCCGCAGAAAGTTTCCCGATGAGATTTTAATATTCATATTTCCCGAAAGATTGATAAAATTAGGCTTTTCCGCAGCGGCTGAGTGAAGTCCGTTTTCTTGATAGACAGGAACCGCCGCAGATAAAAACTTGAAAAGTTGCTTTTAATGACTGATTTTTCGGACAGAAAACCAAGGTTGGCAAGGTTCAGAAACCTGACCTCTCAAAAAGGGCAAAAAAGGAGTGTCTTTTCGGTTAATGGAGTGTGTTGCAACGTCTCCGGTTAACGCAAGTAGCGGTCATGGGAAACGAATATTATCGGTTAATTTATCTTTTTAAAGGTAGTTAAAAATGTCATTTTTTGATGGTCTGCCGCTATTTGCTTCGTTAACCGATGTTGTAACACGTTTTTATTTTTCAGTTTTCTTTCCATTTTTTTCTCCTACTGCCCATTTTTAATTTGTTCGTTTAATTCATTAAATCCAATTCCGCCAAGTAACATTCCAATTGGCATTCCGATTAATGTCCGCCAAAATTCTTTAGGATTTCTTCGATAATCAGGAAGATAAGCCCAATATAAAAATCCTCCAAAAAGGATTATCAATACAGATATAATTATGAATTCAGTCATATTTTATTTTTATCCAAACATCGCCCAAAGCATAGACATTATTGAGTCAAAAGTGCTTTGTTCTTTTTCAGGTTCACAATATTTTTTCGATAAGTATTTCAATGATTTTTTATTCCAATTACTATCAAATATTAAATTTAGGTCAGATTTGTGATTTTGTATTTCTGATTCCGAAAGTTCTTTCCGTTTTATTTTGTATTCAGTTTCTATTAATTCCGTTATTTTCTCAAATTCTCCATTTTGAAATAATTCCTTCTCTTTTTGAGTTCCAACATTTTCTAACGAGGATTTTTTTCCTTCGTAGGTGTTATAAATTCCCAAATGTTTTTTAGTTAATTTCAAATTCTGTTGGTTTGGTCAAAATGTGTTACAACGTCTCCGGTTAACGCAAGTAGCGGACCTGGGAACGCGATTATTTGTCGGTTAAGTTATCTTTTTAAAGGTAGTTAAAAATGTCATTTTAGAAGGGTCTTCCGCTATTTGCTCGTTAACCGATGTTGTACGCAGTCTTTTAATTAATCACCTCTTTGTGATAATTTTTTATTGTAATCTCAACAAATTTATTAATAATATACTATTTTTAAACGACCCTACGATTTTATCAAATTTTATTTTAATCATAAATATATGTGATATGAAATCGTTACGTTTTAATTTCTTTCTTTTCCTTTTAGCAATCTTAATTTCTTGTAGCAAAAATGATGATAGCAGTAATGGAGAAAACCTGTCTATTGAATACGATAGATATATAGTCTGGACGACAAATGATCAAAATTATTCGGTTGGTGTAGAATTAAATACATTAGTTCAGGATTACGCGACAACTATGTGTTACTGTAGAAGTGGGTGCTCCCATAGCCCAGGACCTGGATTTACTCCGGTAGATGAATCTATGCCGGCTGCTGATGTATATTTTACCAATTTTAACGATGGAAACTGTGCGGGCTATGATGAGAATGTTCGTTTCAATGACTCTTATCAGACAGGTTCTTATAAATTAACTACGGATGATTATGAAAAGGGGATTTATATTGATATTTCGTTAGATTTTTCAGATCCTTCCACGCATTTTACTTCATCTATAGGTGATCAGCCAAGCTCTTCTTATGTAAAAATCACTAATTCTGAGCCAGATAATAGGGAAATAACTTCTGGATATTTCAATTTTGGACAAATTGTAACTGGAGAATTTCAAGCTCGCTTATATAATTGGGATGATCCTTCTAAATTTATTGATGTAAAAAACGGTCATTTTAAATTGAGAGTTCAATCATTCCAGGATGGTCGATTAGATAAGAACTAGTAAAAGTATCTATTCTAATCAAGTGGGAAGATTGCGTACAACGTCTCCGGTTAACGCAAGTAGCGGACTGGGGAAGCGATTAGTTGTCGGTTAAGTTATCTATTTAAAGGTAGTCAAAAATGTCATTTTTCAATGGTCTGCCGCTATTTGCTCGTTAACCGATGTTGCCCACAGTTTTATTTCCGCTTGACCAGTTTATCCAGCCAATTCAGACGTTGTTTTACAACACCTACATCTTTGTGGTAACGAAAACCCGATGTTTCTGCAGTTGCGTTTTTTTCTGCAATTTCTGCGTAGTGTTGGGCAAGTTCCTGATTGTTATTAGTTTGGTAAATCACAGATAGTATTGAAGCAATCTTATATTTTTGAACAGGAAGAATTACCGAATCCATTCTATCAAAAAGAAGATTTTCCACATTAGGATATTTGTCAGTTTGTTGAGTTTTAATGATAAGCTCTGAGTAACTCAGGAACGATGAAGTTTGTGGACTATTAGGATTAACGTTTTCAAAATTAATAGATTCTCGGTAATGTTTAAGTGCAGTATGATAATCGCCCCGTTGCTGATATATATCTCCCAAAAAATTTAAGGCTGAACTTTTGTTGAAAATGTCATTCGGATATTCCTTCAACAATTGATTTATTAATGATTCCGCCACATCTAAAAGCTTCGACTTCTTTGTTTCAATTAGAGCAAATGCTTGTGTTTTCAAGTATTGAGGTCGGTTGTATTCTCTTGATCTTTTTAAACGAATGTAGAATTCTTCTTCATCCTCTTTAGTCCAAGTATTTTTTGTGTACCAAGTCATTTTTTATATTGTGGGCAACGGTTTCGCATAACACAAGTTGGCGGAGTAGAGGACGCGGTTTTGTCAGCTTAGACCTGGTTTCTTGGTGAAGATAATTATTTTCTTTCTAACACTGCCGCCTATTTGAGTTATGCGTTGTTGGGTACAGTAATTTACTCCAAATCTAATTGGAAGTGTTTTTTAAAGAAATCTATTCTTTCTTGAGGTTGTTTTATCGAATCATCCCACATAATTTCCCCGGTTTCATAATCAAATTCTTTACTAAAATTTAATCCATCCATTAAGTAACCTTTATCACCATCAGAAGGATCCTTTGTAATAATAGATTCGTGAACTTCTGATAACTGATAATTTAAATCAAAAACATCAGGTTTTAGAGCAACATTTTCGAAAGACAGTTTAGATCTTACACTTGGATAGATTATTCCATCAATCGTACCTCCTTCAAAATCATTTAATATCTTATTCGAAAAGAAAGCGCTAAAAAGATAATTTTTAGGTTTCTGTCTATCAACATATTTTGAGAAATGATATGCTATAAATTTTGAAAGACTTATTACAATTTCTTGCTGTTCTTTTGGATGATTTTGCTTCACAAGTTTGTTGAACTCTTTTTCCAATCTCCAGGAATGTGGATTTATACTTCCATCAGTCGGTTGAATATGGAATATTGGACATAATTTTAGTTCTTTTGAATTTTTCTTTGTCCAAATTGATTTTGTAATTAAGTCTCCAACACGTGGTTGCATTTCGCTTATTGCTGTCATATAAAGAGGCGAAGCATACAATATACTTTGTTTAGGCAGATTACATCTTCCATAATTTGCAACCTTATCAGCCGGAGGGTATTTTAAAAATTTTATTTCTTTAATTCTCTTATTGGAACCGTGAATTCTTCTGTTGATAGTTATTCTTTCGATTTTATCTAATGAATAAGAATTTATTAAATGAGTAAATAAAGGCAGAGATTTATTAAGTACTTCAATTATCCATTTTTCCGAACTTTCATTTATATCCTTTACAGAAATATAGTTTAGAGTGTTAAGTAGTAAAGTAAAATCGTTTATGTCTTTATTAGTCAAAATCTTAAAAAATTATTGTACCCAACGTTCCCGGTTAACGCAAGCAGCGGACCTGGGAAACGATTATTTGTCGCTTAAGTTATCTTTTTAAAGGTAGTTAAAAATGTCATTTTTGAAGGGTCTGCCGCTATTTGCTCGTTAACCGATGTTGTGCCAAGTTATTGTACAGATACAGGCAATGTGAATCCTCCGCCAGTTAATTCTACTTTTTCTCCGTT
>NZ_JBHTJP010000007.1:0-3177 GCF_042676025.1 Salinimicrobium gaetbulicola | reverse complement strand
GGGGGATTAGCTCAGCTGGCTAGAGCGCCTGCCTTGCACGCAGGAGGTCATCGGTTCGACTCCGATATTCTCCACCACACAATGGTCAATTAACAAAGATCAATGATCAGTTTTACTGATAATTGTTTACTGTTAATTGCTACTTGTAGACAGTTCATTGACATATTGGAAAATAAGAATACGAGAAACATAAAAATTTCTATGATAGTAATATTATAGATAGAGCAAATTATAATAAGGTTTTGGTCTTGCATATCGGCAAGATCAAGATCAGAGCATATTAGGTAAAAGCACATAAGCTAAATAAGGGCGTATGGGGAATGCCTAGGCTCTCAGAGGCGAAGAAGGACGTGATAAGCTGCGAAAAGCTGCGGGGATTGGCACATACAAATTGATCCGCAGATATCCGAATGGGGCAACCCAGCATGTTGAAGACATGTTATCCCGTAAGGGAGGCGAACCCGGAGAACTGAAACATCTAAGTACCCGGAGGAGAAGAAAACAATAGTGATTGCGCTAGTAGTGGCGAGCGAACGCGCATTAGCCCAAACCATGTAGCTTACGGGCTGCATGGGGTTGTAGGACCACGACATTGGTTGTGTTATGAACTAGAACGCTTTGGAAAGAGCGGCCATAGACGGTGATAGCCCGGTATAGGTAAAGATCATAAACCATAGTGGTATCCTGAGTAGTGCGGGGCACGAGAAACCCTGTATGAATTTGGCGGGACCATCCGCTAAGGCTAAATACTCCTGAGAGACCGATAGTGAACCAGTACCGTGAGGGAAAGGTGAAAAGAACCCTGAACAAGGGAGTGAAATAGATCCTGAAACCATACGCTTACAAGCGGTCGGAGCCCTTTGGGGTGACGGCGTGCCTTTTGCATAATGAGCCTACGAGTTACCGTTGCCAGCAAGGTTAAGTCTTTAAGAGATGGAGCCGTAGCGAAAGCGAGTCTGAATAGGGCGTTTTAGTTGGTAGTGGTAGACGCGAAACCGTGTGATCTACCCTTGGGCAGGTTGAAGCTGTGGTAACACATAGTGGAGGACCGAACCCGTTGACGTTGAAAAGTCTTGGGATGACCTGAGGGTAGGGGTGAAAGGCCAATCAAACTCGGAAATAGCTCGTACTCCCCGAAATGCATTTAGGTGCAGCGATGATTTAGTTTTATAGAGGTAGAGCTACTGATTGGATGCGGGGGCTTCACCGCCTACCAATTCCTGACAAACTCCGAATGCTATAAAATGATGATTATCAGTGAGGGCATGGGTGCTAAGGTCCATGTCCGAGAGGGAAAGAACCCAGACCATCAGCTAAGGTCCCCAAATATATGTTAAGTTGAAAAAACGCGGTTGAACTGCTTAGACAGCTAGGATGTTGGCTTGGAAGCAGCCATTCATTTAAAGAGTGCGTAACAGCTCACTAGTCGAGCGGTTCGGCATGGATAATAATCGGGCATAAACATATTACCGAAGCTATGGATTTACAACATAGGTTGTAAGTGGTAGGGGAGCATTGTAACAACGTAGAAGGTGTGCTGCGAGGCATGCTGGAGTGGTTACAAAAGAAAATGTAGGCATAAGTAACGATAATGCGGGCGAGAAACCCGCACACCGAAAGACTAAGGTTTCCTCAGCTATGCTAATCAGCTGAGGGTTAGTCGGGACCTAAGGCGAACCCGAAAGGGGTAGTCGATGGACAACCAGTTAATATTCTGGTACCTGCTTTACGATAAAAGTGACGGAGGCGAAAATTAGGTGCGCACTGACGGAATAGTGCGTTGAAGGATGTGGTAACACTCTGATAGTACACCAAAGCTACGGCGGCGGTGATAATCCTGAATATCGACTTCCAAGAAAAGCGAGTAAAGCAGCCCGTACCGCAAACCGACACAGGTAGTTGGGATGAGAATTCTAAGGTGCTCGAGAGATTCATGGCTAAGGAACTAGGCAAAATAGACCTGTAACTTCGGGAGAAAGGTCGCCCATCTTCGGATGGGCCGCAGTGAAGAGGTCCAGGCGACTGTTTATCAAAAACACAGGGCTCTGCTAAATCGAAAGATGATGTATAGGGCCTGACACCTGCCCGGTGCTGGAAGGTTAAGAGGAGATGTTAGCTTCGGCGAAGCATTGAATTGAAGCCCCAGTAAACGGCGGCCGTAACTATAACGGTCCTAAGGTAGCGAAATTCCTTGTCGGGTAAGTTCCGACCTGCACGAATGGTGCAACGATCTGGACACTGTCTCAGCCATGAGCTCGGTGAAATTGTAGTATCGGTGAAGATGCCGATTACCCGCTGTGGGACGAAAAGACCCCGTGAACCTTTACTATAGCTTAGTATTGACTTTGGACAAGTGATGTGTAGGATAGGTGGGAGACGTTGAAGCTGCATCGCCAGGTGTGGTGGAGTCATTGTTGAAATACCACCCTTTACTTGTTTGAAGCCTAACTTCCAATGGAAGGACAGTGCTTGGTGGGTAGTTTGACTGGGGTGGTCGCCTCCAAAAGAGTAACGGAGGCTTCTAAAGGTTCCCTCAGCACGCTTGGTAACCGTGCGTAGAGTGCAATGGCATAAGGGAGCTTGACTGAGAGACATACAGGTCGATCAGGTACGAAAGTAGAGCATAGTGATCCGGTGGTTCCGCATGGAAGGGCCATCGCTCAAAGGATAAAAGGTACTCCGGGGATAACAGGCTGATCTCCCCCAAGAGCTCACATCGACGGGGGGGTTTGGCACCTCGATGTCGGCTCGTCACATCCTGGGGCTGGAGAAGGTCCCAAGGGTTGGGCTGTTCGCCCATTAAAGTGGCACGCGAGCTGGGTTCAGAACGTCGTGAGACAGTTCGGTCTCTATCTACAGTGGGCGTTAGAAATTTGAGTGGATCTGACTCTAGTACGAGAGGACCGAGTTGGACTGACCTCTGGTGTACCAGTTGTTCCGCCAGGAGCACTGCTGGGTAGCTACGTCGGGAAGGGATAAGCGCTGAAAGCATATAAGCGCGAAACCCACCACAAGATGAGATTTCTTTAAAGGATCGTGGGAGACTACCACGTTGATAGGTCACAGGTGTAAAGGCAGCAATGTCATAGCCGAGTGATACTAATAATCCGTATAGCTTAGTGCACTTCCCCGGTAGCAATACCGGGGAGGAACAACCTAAAGCTCCATTAATTACTC
>NZ_JBHTJP010000006.1:0-682 GCF_042676025.1 Salinimicrobium gaetbulicola | reverse complement strand
TACAACGTTCCCGGTTAACGCAAGTAGCGGTTTTTGGAAACGTTTATTTATCGGTTAAGTTATCTTTTTAAAGGTAGTCAAAAATGTCTTTTTGAAAGGGCTGCCGCTATTTGCTCGTTAACCGATGTTGTGGCATCGTTTTTAATAACGGTCTAATATAAATGCCTTCCATGAAGATTTCCTTTCTTCGGAAAATTCTAATATTTCGTCAACGATTAAATTCTCATTCCCGGTTATAACAATAGGTCTATCTGAATCAAAATATGTTGAAATTTCATTATCAATAATCAATTCCTTTTTTTCTAGTCTTTCTCTTCTTTCATTATATCGGATTAATTGATTATGGTTGAAATAATAATTTTGAACAGTAGAAGTATTTTTAATTTTTTCAATAATCTTTACAAGGTAGATATTGCCTTCCTTATAAATGACAATTTCGTGGAAACCTCCAATTTGTTTTTTAAAGAATAATAAAGATCTTTTCCAGATCAATCCAGAGCTTTGAATAATTTTAAAACTGGAATCTTTGGACGGATTTTCAGGAATTACTGAAATTAAGGAATCTATAATGACAATTTTTTCTAAATCTGTTTCCTGGCCAAATGCATTTTTTGGAAAAAAACAAATCAGTAAAAATACTAGTAGTATTCTCATATCTTTTTTAAAAAATGTGCCACAACGT
>NZ_JBHTJP010000005.1:0-3427 GCF_042676025.1 Salinimicrobium gaetbulicola | reverse complement strand
GCAGCCCTTTCAAAAAGACATTTTTGACTACCTTTAAAAAGATAACTTAACCGATAAATAAACGTTTCCAAAAACCGCTACTTGCGTTAACCGGGAACGTTGTAAGCAAGCCTCAAAGAAAAACCGAAAAATGATAAAGTTTCTGACAATTCTATCTTTTACAACCACTACATATATTTCTTCAGTCTGTACCTGTCCTCCGATGAGACTTTCTGATCATCAAAAAGAAGAAGTTGCGAACTCTGAATATATCTTTATTGGTGAAGTGTTCGAAATTGATCACTCAACGGACACTTATAAGATAAAAGTTATCGAGGATTTGAAAAATTGCGATAATGAAGGGGTTGTTTATACTGGAAAAAACTGGACATCGTGTAGTCCTTATATTGATTCAAAAGGAAAATGGCTGATTTATGCAAAAATAGAAAAGGATTATTTGAAAGTGAATTTATGTGGAATCAGTAGAAGCTTGGATAATCCCCAAAACGTATTCAACTCTGCGCCCTCTCCATTGCCTAAAGAAAACGAAACCAAAATAGAATATAGAGTTAGAAGGGAAAAATGGAAAAGAGCCAATAAAGAGAAATCTAAAGAGGATTTGAATAAGGAAATCAAAGCTTTAAAAGAAAGATTCAAATAAGGCCAGCTTACAACATCGGTTAACGAGCAAATAGCGGCAGACCCTTCTAAAATGACATTTTTGAGTACCTTTAAAAAGATAACTTAACCGATAAATAAACGTTTCCAAAAACCGCTACTTGCGTTAACCGGGAACGTTAGCCACTATTTGAAAACAAGGGAATGACAAAAAAAGACTTTTTCAGGATAATTATAAAGCTATTTGGATTATACTCAGCGATACTGATTCTTTTTTATCAAATACCTTACATCATACAATATTCGCAATTCGGAATTGACGTTTCATCGGCTTTATTTGTGATAGTTTCAATGATAATTGCCATTGGTTTATTTATCATATTAATATTTAATGCAGATAAAATTATTCAGTGGTTGAAACTTGATCAAGGTTTTGACGATGAGAAAATTGATTTTAAAAATTTTAATCTTCAAAACATTGTAAATTTCTCAGTAATACTAATTGGCGGATTTTTAATCATTGACAATATTGCGGTATTCCTAAGACAAATTTATCTGGCATTCAAAAGCACTGCTTCAAGTAGCGGATTAACTTCAATGATTGATACTTTTTCAACTGACCAAGCTGATTATTTTACCCTTTTCTCATCTGGATTAAGTATAACCTTAGGCTATTTAATGCTTACAAATTTTACACGGATTTCTAAATGGATTATAAAATTTGAAAACTCAAACAGTGGCTAACATCGGTTAACGAACAAATTGCGGCAGAACATCAAAAAATGACATTTTTGACTACCTTTAAAACTATAACTTAACCGACAAATTCACGTTTCCCAAGCCGCTACTTGCGTTAACCGGAGACGTTATGCAAAATATAAAACGAGCCAACTGCAAATAATAAAATGAGACTTAATTTTGAAGCATATATCCCGTTTAGTAAAGTTGACGAAGAACCTGATTCTTATACAACTGCATTGACTAATGAATTGATTGAACTTTCAGATAAGATAAAAATCCCATTAGATGATTTTGGATTTGCAACGGTGAAAGTTCATAAGATTGGTCAGGATAAAATTGAGAAATTAAAGAAAGTATATCCGACATATTTTAAGCACGAGTTTTTAGACCTGTTACATTTTGAAATAGAGATTGATTTTGATTCAATATTTGAGTTTAGTGATTCAGGAATGCCTTCAGAAATAAGTCAAAACGACTTAAATCGTGCTTTGCTGACATCAATTATAGAATCAAGATTTACGAATTTTATAATTTTCACTCAGCTTGCATTACCAGGTTCATTAAATACTGAAAAAGGATTGATATTAAAAGACGGTAAATACTACCATGATTTTAAAGGATTAAGTTCCAGTCTGGTCGGAATAGCATATGATAAAAATAGCACCTGGCCTCATACTCGAAGATTATCAATTTTTAAAGTATGGGAATATATTATTGACAAAACAAAAATTCTAACAGACAAATCGAATACAAACATTGAAAACGGATTGAACGCTTTCACATATTTATTTGATTATTCAACAAATACAATGCATAATCTTTTCTGGGCGATGTCAGGAATCGAAGCTTTATATGCTCATGGAGACCTTGGAATTGGATATCAGATTGATAAAAAAGCAAAGTTATTCTTGGGAGAGCCAAATGAGTTTAAAAAGGTTTTAACTAAACTGTATCACTTTAGGTCAAAGTTTATTCATGGCAGCATGAGTATTCCGATTAATAATGGCTGGCTTTCTAATGATGACCAAGACCAATATGATAATGAGTTTTATGAAATGGAATGTACAGCGAATAGACTATTAACAGCAACTTTGCAAAAAATAATTGACAAGGATTTGAAGACTTTTGAGTTTGAATTTAAACTGAAATAATAAATACTTTGCATAACATCGGTTAACGAAGCAAATAGCGGCTGATCATCTAAAATGACATTTTTGACTACCTTTAAAAAGATAACTTAATCGGACAAATTTGCGTCCCCAACTTCCGCTACTTGCGTTAACCGGAGACGTTGTGTGCTATTTTAAGCAAAATTTCTCCGATGGATAAAAAGAGAAAAAAGGAATTAAAAAAAGAATATCTCCGCCAAGAGCTTCTAAAACAAGCTCAAAGCGATAATGTGATAATTGCGAACTGGGCAAAAGAAAGATTAGGACCATCAAAAGAACAACCTGATTTAAAAAAAATTATTTCAGAGAATGATGAAGATTTAGAAGAAAAAATCTTTTTTCTAATTGAGGATAAAATAAATAGAACTAAAAGTGATGATAGAAAACTATCTGATAATGAAGCTTTGAGTAAATTATCGGACCCAGAAAAATTAATTTTCTATACATACATTTTAGATTCAGAATTAGCAATCAACGGAGTTCTCAGTTATTACATCAATTCTGCTGGCGAATATATTATCCCAACTTTACATTTGATAGAAAATTTAAAGTTTGAACCAGTAATTCAAATCTTAGAAAAATCAGTTGGAAATTTTATTGAATTGTCAGAAAGCGATTTTGAGTATTGGTCAGGAGATATTTCAAAATGGAAACAGATTGAGAAATCTATAGACAAGGAATATTACTTGATAAAAGGTCGAAAATATAGTTTTCAAGAATTTGATAAGGATTATTTAAAAATTGAAAAGGAATTTAGAAAAATCCGCCTTCAATACATTCGGAATAATATTGAGAGTTTTAGTATATAAACAGCACACAACATCGGTTAACGAGCAAATAGCGGCAGACCATTAAAAATGACATTTTTGACTACCTTTAAAACAATAACTTAACCGGACAAATTCGCGTCCCCAACTTCC
>NZ_JBHTJP010000004.1:0-501 GCF_042676025.1 Salinimicrobium gaetbulicola | reverse complement strand
TGTTGGCACCAGTAATTTTCACACGGCTAACTACCATTTCCATTACCAGATCATCAATTTATCTCTATTCTTATTATAAGCAAGAATTGTTATATTTTCATAAAACACATCTCCCAAACCACTTATAATTTCTGACTTCCAGTCCAATTGAATATTATCAAGCTCCTTTTGAAGTCTTTCATACTGCACTAATTGGATCCAAATTATCCGTTCTCCCTTTTCGTTTACATATCCCAAATATTGTCGAATATAATTATTAAAATGGGATCGAACATTTTTCACTTTTTTAAACCCATAAACTCTTGAATCATTTTTCATGGATTTGTTATAATTCTCAGTTAAAGCAATTTCTGCTTCTATAATATCTTCCCTTGTCGGAGTAAATCTATGTGCAAGTTGATCTTTATTAAAATTCACCTCATAATCTGCAGGAATGATGGCTCCTTTAAAGTCCGTTCCTTTAATAATTTCAAAATGTGATTCTCTAACAATACTGTCAAT
>NZ_JBHTJP010000003.1:0-10069 GCF_042676025.1 Salinimicrobium gaetbulicola | reverse complement strand
TTTATGAAAATATAACAATTCTTGCTTATAATAAGAATAGAGATAAATTGATGATCTGGTAATGGAAATGGTAGTTAGCCGTGTGAAAATTACTGGTGCCAACAATGAATAACACAAATTGCGGAATACCTCTAAAAAATGGCATTTTTGACTGCCTTTAAAGTTAGTTCATTAACGGACAAATTCGAGTTCCCAAGCCGCAACTTGCGTTATTCGAGACGTTGTAAAACATTTAAAAAAATTGATTCTTAAACAGTCTTTGAAAAACAGTTTACTTAACAGTATAACAATTCTGTTAAGCGGAGTATTAACTCTAATTCATCTTTTCGAATTTTATACAGTTGCTATAAGAAAGGAAACAGAATTTTATCCTTTTGGCGGAGAAGGACCAGTTCCATATTACTACCGCACGGCTGAACTTTACTCAATAGTCAATCTGACTTACGGACTAATTTTCGGATTTTTATTTTCAGTCGCAATTTGGAACTTACAAAGCCATAAAATCAAAACAGCAACTTTATTCGGACTGACAATTATTGCGGTTTTCATTCTATTAATTCACGGTTGGATAAATTAAAAAAACGTTTTACAACACTGTATAAAAACAATGCTAAAATCTGTCTCAAATCGAAAGTCCGTGCTCGCTTGCTGCGCCTGATTGTCCTGCGGACAATCAAACTCGCCAGCTCGCACTGTTTTTATACGGGACGTTGTACCCAATTTTCGAGGAAATGAATATAAAGAAGAAATTAGTGAAAGGAATAGTGATTCTAACTGCACTTGTATTTTTTTTCTTGATTTCGTTTGTAACATTGATGGAAGTAACGGGAGAAAAGTATTTAAATGAAAAAAATGATATTGTTTCATTTATTAAGAATAGTCCCCCAATACCAGATAATTTCGTAGAAGTCTTTGAGAAAGTTTACCCTAGATCAATAGATGGTAATTATTGGACTTATTTTGTGGAAAGAACCTTTTCTGACTCAAATAGAAAATGTCCTTGCAAAATGGCTGCTCTTTTTATTCCAAACGAAAAAATTGACTATTCAAGAGGATACTATTCAACAATGCCTGGAATGATAGCTCTTGAACTTGAAGATTATGTTTCACAAAAAGAATGTCTTAATTATGTATACAATAACTTTCAGTTTGGAAATGATATAATAGGTGTGAGAAGCGCTTCAGAAAATTTTTTCAATAAAAGTTTAGAGGAATTAAATCAGAAAGAAATAGTTAGTATTCTAACAATGTTGGAAAATCCGGTTCTTTATAGTATTAGAAGAAACCCCAAAGCGCATAATAAAAAAAGAAGTGAGTTACTGAGAAAACTGGGTACAACATCGGTTAACTAAAATGGCTTTTTTGAGCGATAATTTCCTACATTTATTTCCATAACAAAAACTCATCTCCACGGAAAGTGATGTCTTCCCTACTCGCCACTTTTGTTAACCGGAGACGTTGTGCAACATATGACAAACCAATGAAATACTTATTAATAATTGGATTTCTGATTTTAAATTCAGGAACAAATCTTATCGCTCAATCGACTTCGGACAGTCTTAAGCCAAAAATGAAAATGGTTAAAGAAGTCATTTATAAACCAGAGAATGGAGAGTTAAAAAATCGAGAAAATCTTTTTAACTCAAACATAAGTTCATATATGATTTTTGATAAAAATGAGAAAGTGATAGAAAATGGGCAATATGAACGAGATGGCTCTCTTTACGAGAAAACAATTTATAAAAGGAATGAAGAAGGAGAAGCTCAAAAAGCTATGAAGAAAAACTCATCGAATGAAATAAAAAGCTATTGGAATTATGTTTACGATTCTAACAACAAAATGATTGAAGTCCAAACATATGATTCGGAAAACAATCTGATCAATATCCAATCTAACACATATGACGAAAACGGAAACAATATTGAGATGTTATCGAAAAAACCAGGAAGTGAAAATGGTTGGAGATCTGTTTACAAATACAATTATGACAACAAAATAAATGAACAATTTCGCTATAAACCAGACGGAAGTTTAAAAGACAGAAGAACTTATGCTTATGACGAGGATGGAAATGAAAGTACACAATTTATGTTCAAACCTGATGGCAGCTACACGAAATTCGTATCAGAATATGACGAAATGAGTAACCTGACAATACAAAACTGGTTTAACGAACAAGATGAACAAACTCATCAGACATCTTTCGAATATGTATACGACAAAAATGGAAATTGGATCACAAAAAAGAGAAGTTCAAATGGTGAATTAAGTATGGTTTGGGAAAGACAAATAGAATACTACCCGTAAAAAATACGTTGCACAACAACGGTTAACACAAATACGGCAGTCCAGTCAAAAATGACATTTTTGACTACCTTTAAAACGACACCTTAACCGATAAATTTACGTTTCCCAGGTCCGCTACTTGCGTTAACCGGAGACGTTACCTACAATTGCTCTTTATAAACATCGATGAAAATTTTTAAATAAAATATTTTACGATGACTCTCCCTTAAGTTGAATTAAATGAAGTGAGTAAAAAATAATTTGGATATATTATTTTACAAGATTAGGTTTTCCGCTCCTCCTACTCCATTTACCGCTCAACATATAATCTTTTTTTTGAAGGTAAAACTCATCTAAGTTTACATCACTAATCAAAAAAAAAACAAAACACCATGATCGCACTTGTAATCTTAATTGTTGACTTCCTATTCAAATTAATAACAGGTTAACTCTTTAACAGCAGTACTTATGAAAAATTCAGAAACCAAAAAACCACACACATTTCAAAAGCAATTCGATAAATTCCATCTGCTTATCCTAGGCTCTAAAATGGCCAAATTATCATCTTTGATTCTAATGTTCGTATCCTTGATCATCATGTTTTATTCAGAAAAAAGCATATTAGTTATCCTAAGCTTGTTAATTGGAGTAGCCGTATTAGGAGTTTATATACTTAAGTTTTTACCGCTTAATAATATTGAACAAAAACCTTACACAAAGGCTTCCTTGACTTCTAGCTTAACAAAATTCAAAGCCTATATAGAACAGCGCAAAAAGTTCGAAATCCTTTTTATTTCAGTTTGGTTTTTAACTCTAATCCCCTTTCTATCTACTTACTTAGGATCCAACTTTAAAGCATTGATTGTAACAATTTTAGTCATTTCCATCACCGCTGTTTTAGGCATGTTGGCATTTATAAGGGTAGAAAAAGAATTAAGAACTCTGGAAACCCAAATTCAGTCCAAAATTTAAGATTTATATAAATTATTTTAAAAATTAGAAATCATGAAAAAGAAACTATTTCTTCTACTTCTGGCAATCATTGCATTTATAATAGTGGACACTTTAGTTGTAGATACCATTACAGGTAAAAATGTAGATAATGCACAAATAGCAATGGTCCTGGAAGACCAATGCGAATGTAAGGTCATTGAAAAAGGGTTAAATGGGAATGGGGTATCTTTTCCAGATGGGGTTTACGGAGATTATCATAACTTTTATCTAAGTAATTGCAAGATCAGTAATTTTGAAGAATATGTAGCGGACTTATATAAAAGTCTCGAATATTCCATTCCTAATTTCAAGGAGGCAGATTTGGTGAAATTAAGTTTTGAAATAGCTCCAAATCAAAATAGAATAGTGAGCATTAGAAATTCTGAATTAATAATTGAAAAATAATCTTGAAGAAATCCTACTAACTATTAAAATGCTAAGTTTGATTTTCAGCTAACTAAAAATATTGTGTTTACAAAAAAAACTGCATATTGGGTTCTAACTTTCACCTTCTGGTCATTGATAATTGGCCTTATGGCTTTTGGGTATTGGTTTAATGGGAATGATTTAAATTTAAAGGTTTGGCAATTTATACTTGATTTTACCTGCGCCTTATCGCTCTCCATTTTTTTTACCCATCAATTAAAAAGATCTATCAATAGATTTATTCAGTTTGATAACTTAAAAGGTGTGGATGTTTTTAAAATTTTGGGCTTATTACTGGTTTCAATTTTATTGTTTTATATCACCTATACCTTATATATTCAGTTCGTTTATCATTTTATTTATGACAGGGCAGATGTTTTTGAACACGAATCCCAAGGTTTAAAAGGCAACCTGCTTTTTATTATTAATTATAGTATTTATTTTCTTGTGTGGGCAGGATTCTATGTGGCGGTAAAAGGACTAATGGAATTAAATAATGGAAGAGAAACCAGATTGCAGCTTGAGTCTAACCTTAAAGAGTCTCAGTTAAACACCCTGAAAGGACAAATAAATCCGCATTTTATGTTCAACAGTTTAAACAACATTCGTGGCTTGATGTTGGAAGATGTGGACAGAGCAAGAAATATGTTAACCAGATTATCTGAAACCTTGCGTTATTCTCTCACAAAAAGTGATTCAAATGCCATTGCATTAGAAGATGAACTGGAAATGGTAGAAAATTATATTGAGATCTCTAAGATTCAATTCGAGGATCGCCTTCAGTTCCATAAGAACATTGACAAATCCACTTTGAACATTCAAATTCCCCCAATGATTATTCAGATGTTGGTGGAAAATGCCACTAAACACGGAATTTCAAATTTAAAAGAAGGAGGCAACATAAGTTTGTCCACCACACTAAAAGCGAATCAATTATTAATAGAGGTTGCTAATACAGGGGTTTTAAGACAAAGTAAAGACACTACTCAACTAGGATTGAAAAACATCAAAAAACGTCTTGAATTGCTTTATGGCGAAACAGCATCCTTCCATTTAAAAGAAAAAGAAAATCAAGTAATCGCCACTATTAAAATCCCGGTAGCATGAAATCATTAACAGCAGTTATCGTAGAAGATTCTAGACTTGCCCGAAATGAGTTAAAGGAGCTCTTGAAAGCACACAAGGAAATTGAACTTTTGGGCGAAGCACCAAATGTAGATGAAGGATTTAAGTTGATCAATGAAACGAAACCAGACCTATTATTTCTAGACATCAATATGCCAGAAAAAAATGGATTTGATTTGTTAGAACTCTTAGATGATGTTCCTATAACCATATTTACCACTGCATTTGATGAATATGCCATTAAATCTTTTGAATACAATGCTTTTGATTATTTATTGAAGCCTATCAATCAAAAACGATTTACCAGCAGTATAGAAAAAGTATTTGAAAAATATAGCGCAAGTTCACCATCAGAATCAAAAAGCGAAAGTGCATTGAGCCTAGATAAACAGATATTTATTAAAGATGGTGAGAAATGCTGGTTGGTTAAAATTCAAGATGTTTTTATGTTTGAAATTGTGGGGAACTATACTCGTGTGTTTTTTGAAAACAACAGGCCATTAATCTATAAATCTTTAGGTCAAGTTGAAGAAAAATTACCAAACGATGTGTTTTTTAGAGCCAACAGGCAACAACTAATTAATATAAATCATGTTAAAAAAGTGGTTTCCTGGTTTAACGGAAAGCTAAAAATAGAAATGAATTCAGGTGATGAGATAGAAATCTCAAGAAGGCAATCTTACCTTTTTAAAGAGCAGTTGAGTTTGTAGGCCAGTCGCAAAAGTAGGTAACATCGGTTAAGCGCAAATAGCGGGCAGTCCGGTGAAAAGTGCTATTTTAGACATCAAGTAAAAAACAACTAAGCCGACAAGCTTGCGTCCCTACTCCACGCTACTTGCCTTAACCAAAACCGTTGCAAAAAATGCTGCTGACATACGAGATGACATGTTGAACTTGAAAACTAGTTCGGATATCAACGGACTCCTAAATTTTATTATTGAGAGGTCAGTAAAGAGAGTTTTAAAAATCATATTTGTAGCGGATTACTCATTTAAACGAAAAAATCGAAATAACACCTTTAAAGAATGTGAATTTTTTAACTTGTGACCAATTTTAACAACAATTTTTAATGAAAAAATTACTACTACTCGGCTTTTGCTTTTTAACCTTCTCATCCATTAACGCACAAAACCCACCATCAGTAGAGGATGGACTATTTTCAGTAAACATATTAACTCCCGGATTAGAGTATGAATATGGTCTCACAAATTCGTCAACTTTAGATTTAAGCTTAGGATCAGGTTTTGCTTATAGAAAAGGAACATTTGGAGAAGGTTTTGGTGTATACCCAGTCTTTGGATTACAATACCGTTACTATTACAACTTGAATAAACGTCTTGAGAAGGGAAAAAATATTTCCAATAATAGTAGTAATTATATCGCTCTGAGTGGAACTGTACAAGGAGGAAAACCCATTATTGGTGATTTAGAATTTACTGAAGGTTATTTTGGTGTAATTGGCCCTGTATGGGGACTACAGCGGTACTTTGGGGCCGGTTTTAAATTAGACCTTAATTTGGGAGCAGGCTATGGTTTTAACGAGTCAGGTGGTTCTTTCTTCTCTCCAATCATTGGCCTTAAATTGGGGTGGCGTATTTCCAACTAAAAAAAATCATTTTTGGGATTTAAAGTCCCAATGATTCCTGCTTTAGAATCAAATATGTTTGACATTCTTGCGTGGTCACTCTTGCGGCCAGCACATTTTGCAACAACCGTTATCAAAAATGGCTTTTTGAGAGATAAATAGTTACATTTATTTCCATTAGAAGAACCCGTTATACCGGAAAGTGATTCCTTCCCTACCCACCACTTTCGTTAACCTTAGACGTTAGCTACCATATAACCAAAAACACAAAAATGAAAAAAACATTAAAAGTTGTCGGAGTAGTAATTCTGATTTTAATCTTATTTACAGCTGGTGCAGGATTCTATTTCTATAAAACTGACCCAATGGTTAAAGCCATAGTAGACAATGATGAATCTAAGCTTTATTATTTTCCAGTAAAGGAAATGGAAGATATGAATGATTTAAAATATTCTGAGACCATTCTTAGAGTCGAAGATTCCCTGAACATTTACTCATACTACTTTCAGGCAACAACAGAAAAACCGAAAGGGAACATATTTTTCATTCACGGTGCGGGTGGAAATGTTAGTAAGTATAAAGTCTTGATTAAACCTCTTGTGGAGAATGGATATGGAGTATATGCAGTGGACTGGCGAGGTTATGGAAATTCGACTGGTAAACCAAGTTATAAGGGAGTACTGAAAGATACAGAAGTTGCATTCGCCGACTTTAAAAAAAAAACGGAGTCTGATAGTTTAAAAATGATAGTTTACGGCACCTCTCTTGGAGGCCAACTTGCCGTAAAAATAACGGCCGATAACCAAAACGAAATCGATGCACTTGTTTTGGATGGAAGTATCCAGTCTGCTCAACAAATGGCAATTGATTATGCCCCAGTGGACTTTTTGAAGGAGAAAGCAAGGAAAAATCCCGAGAATTTCAATCAAGATTATGTGGCTATTCGTGACATTAAAAAAATTTCCAATACGCCAAAACTAATTATTCACAGCCAGTCGGATCGTGATGTTTCGTTGATACAAGGAGAAAATTTGTATGAAGCAGCTAAAGAACCGAAAGAATTTTGGATAACGGATACAAAACATATAATGACTTTAAAGGAACATCCTGACGAAGCTATTCAAAGGATTGATGAACTAATACGGTAGCCAACATCGGTTAACGAGCAAATAGCGGAAGAGCCTACTAAAAATGACATTTTTAACTACCTTTAAAAAGATAACTTAACCTATAAATTCACGTTCCCAAAATCCGCTACTTGCGATAACCGAGACCGTTAGCCACAACCTGAAAAAATGAATAACTGGAAAACTCTTAAGGAAGAAATTTATTTTGAAGATGGTACTTTAAGGGATATTTATATTTCTAAAACTGACAAAACGGATTGGGAAAGGTGGTGTAAACTAGTCAATGAGAATTTTGATGTCAAATTTTATGACGGACTGACCAGAAAGAAAGGAACCCGAATTAATATTGAAAGAGTATTTGAATTTTGGAACGATCCAGACAAATTCTTTGACTCTAATAATGCTACAATAAGCCTGGGAAATATAAAGGTGAAATGCTATTTTTTTTCAGAGAAAGAAATTGAGAACGATATTGAACCAAGGGAAGTAAAAACGGAGAAAGATCACCTGAACTTAATCGGATATTTAAAAGCAATTTCAGAGACTTTGGATAAAGATGTAGTTCTGTCATCTGAAAATCTGAAAGAAGATGTCTTGTTGGAGATAAAAAAAGGCAGTGGCTAAAATCGGTTAACGAGCAAATAGCGGAAGAGCCTACTAAAAATGACAATTTTAACTACCTTTAAAAAGATAACTTAACCTATAAATGGACGTTTCCAACATCCGCTACTTGCGATAACCGAGACCGTTGCCAATAATGCAGAGCCTCAAATAATTATTACAAAATGAACGTGAAATTTCTATTTATTTTATGTCTGATTTGCGTGTCTTGCGGTATTGATCGAACTGAAAGAAAAATTGATCTTCAGCAAAGTGAAGAAATCATTCTCATGATGGAAGAATTTTCTATAGATCGCTTAGAGTTAAGAGAAGGTAATTTAATTATTAATGACACTCTTTTGCTATCCAATTCTTCGTCCGTTTATTCATCAACCGATCCCAGATGGACAGCTCATCAGATGAAAATTGAAGAATGGATTAAAAATAAAAAGATTAAACAGGAGACATTAACTGCTTTGTTTAGTTTAATGACAAACAGTAAAAATCAACGGATTGTCAAAGAAAGAGAAGTTTACTTTTTCAATGAAGGTTCCTGGATTGACGCGGATTGGGGTAAGGCATACTCTATTCACAATATTTCGTCCAAAAAACCAGATTTTTCATTCGATAATGTTCAGGAAATAAAAACAATTGACGACCGGCCTAACTGGTATGAATATTATGCAGATTAAAAAGCACTATTGGCAACATCAGTTAACGAGCAAATAGCGGAAGATCGTGCTAAAATGACATTTTTGACTACTTTTAAAAAGATAACTTAACCGACAAATTACGTATCCCAAGTCCGCTACTTGCGTTAACCATGTACGTTACAAAACATTTATGAAAAACCTACTGACAATATTTTTTTTGACTGTATCCTTAAGTTCAAGTCAGGTTCAATCACAACAGCTGATTGAACAAACCGCTCAAAAAGTTGGAATTGAAACTTCGAAAATATTTTCAAAACTTGCCACCTTCCAAAGTTTTAAGAACGGAACTTTAATAATAATTCCGGAGATCGCTGAGGAGGGAGATGGATATGGAATTTTAAATAGCCATATCATCTTACTTGATGACAAAACTGGTGAAGTGAAGGCTAAATTTAGTGGACAAAAAGATTGGCACCTAGATGCCGTTTCAATTGATAAAATCGAAATAGAACCCAAACTTTATCAATTGAGCGAAACAATTGTAGCTTACGGTCTTAAATTATATCATTCAAACCAAAGCCGACCAAACCCCTATTCAAGTACTGAATTATCATTATATGCTCTGGAAGGAAATAAATTGAATCGTGTTTTGAAAGATTTCCCAATAAAAACTTTTAATGGAGAAACGAACACGACTTGCAAAGGAGAATTTGAAGAACATTGTAAAAATATTCAAGTTTTAGATACATACTCGAACGAGTTTGCGGACTTGAAATTCACCAATGAAATTGAGTTGAGCGAAAGAAACGAAGACTGTGAAAAGATAAAGACAGAAACCAAGACGGAATTACAATTTCTGAAATACGAGAATGGTGAGTATAAAAACGTTTTGTAGAGCAAATAGCGGAAGATCGTGCTAAAATGACATTTTTGACTACTTTTAAAAAGATAACTTAACCGACAAATTACGTTGCTCAGTTCCGCTACTGCGTTAACCGGGAACGTTGTGCAACATTCAAAAAAGTTTGAAATGAAACCTTGGATTAAATATGGAATTTTTAATGCCCTGGTCGGACTTCTAATCGGTGCTTATACGGCTATTACAGCTATAGGTGACGGTTATTTTGTGGTTGGAATTGCGGCACCTTTAGCATTTTTTTTGACAGGTAGATTACTCTGGAAATTTATAGTGAAAAAGAAATATGATGTAGTGAAAATTATAATCACGGGACTGCTGACGGGAGTAATTTCTCATTATTTAACCTTTGTAATT
>NZ_JBHTJP010000002.1:0-206785 GCF_042676025.1 Salinimicrobium gaetbulicola | reverse complement strand
ACTGTTGAGCAAAACATTACACCGGCAGTGGCTGCAATAACCGGAAATGAGATCCTTACCTGTGATGTCACTTCTGTAACCCTCGATGCTTCAACTTCAACTGCTTATGGCAACTTCACCTATCTGTGGAGTAACGGATCTACAGATCCTTCCATCACGGTAAGCGAACCAAACACTTATTCTGTAACCATTACGGGAGAAAACGGTTGTGAGGATACCTCTTCTGCAACTGTTGAACAAAATATTACACCGGCAGTGGCGGCAATAACCGGAAATGAGATACTGACATGTGATGTCACCTCTGTAACCCTCGACGCATCAACTTCAACTGCTGATGGCAACTTCACCTATCTGTGGAGTAACGGATCTACAGATCCTTCCATCACGGTAAGCGAACCAAACACTTATTCTGTAACCATTACGGGAGAAAACGGTTGTGAGGATACCACTTCTGCAACTGTTGAACAAAATATTACACCGGCAGTGGCTGCAATAACCGGAAATGAAATCCTTACCTGCGATGTGACTTCTGTAACCCTGGACGCTTCGTCTTCAACAGCAGACGGAAACTTCACTTACCTTTGGAGTAACGGATCTACCGATGCTTCTATCACAGTAACCGACCCAAATACATACTCAGTAACAATTACCGGGGAAAACGGTTGTCAGAATACTACTTCAGTATCAGTAGTTGAGAATTCTAAAACATCACAAGCAGTTATTACAGGAAATGAAACACTTACCTGTACCACAACTTCTGTGACTTTAGATGCCAGTACTTCTACTGCTGATGGGAATTTCACTTACCTGTGGAGTAACGGATCTACCGAGGCTTCTATCATTGTAAGTGAACCAGATACTTATTCTGTAACCATTTCTGGAGAAAACGGTTGTAAAGACACTGCATCTGTTACCGTTGAACAAAATATCGATCCTGCAAATGCAGTAATAACCGGGAATGAAAGCCTTACTTGTGAGGTCACATCAGTAACCTTGGATGCTTCAAGTTCTACTGCGGATGGAAACTTTACTTACCTGTGGAGTACCGGATCAACGGATGCTTTCATCACTGTAAGCGAACCAGCCACTTATTCTGTAACCATTACAGGAGAGAATGGTTGCGCGAGTGAAGCAAGTGTAACTTTGGAAGCATTCCAAGATAACCCCGATACCCCGACAGTTTTAGGAACCGCGGTGCAGCCAACCTGTACCACTCCTACCGGCTCATTTGAAATTAATCCAGTAGAAGGATTGACTTACAGCATCAATGGAGGAGAGTTCTCACCAACAACAACATTTGTAGATCTTTCACCTGATTCCTACTCCGTTGTAGCTAAAAACGAGTACGGATGTACTTCAGATCCCTTAACTGTTACAGTAATTGAACAGCCTGAAACACCAAATGCTCCAGTACTACTAGCCCCAATTCACCCCTCTTGTGGTGAAGAATTTGGCGCAATTGCCATCTGCTGTGATACAGGCATGGAATATAGTTTAGATGGTATCAACTGGCAGAATGAACCTTTTTTCCTGAACCTTAAACCAGGTGATTACCAAGTAGTAGCTAAAAACGAAGATGGCTGTGTCTCTGAACCCACTGCATTTACCATAGAACCAGCACCGGAAGTTCCAGGTGCACCAGAATTAAGAGAGCCTGCAACTCAGCCAACTTGTGAGGTAGCTACCGGATCTTTTAGCATTACAGCAGTTGAAGGACTGGAATATAGTATCAACGGAACTGATTTCAACACTACCGGGGAATTTCTGGATCTAAATCCTGAGAATTATGAAGTGGTAGCCAGAAATACTGATGGTTGTATCTCTGCATCGACATCAGTAACAATAGTAGCTCAACCAAACACTCCTGAAGTTCCATCTGTGACTGCTACTCAACCAACTTGTACAGTTGCTACTGGATCAATAAATGTGAATGTTGTGGCAGGACTTGAATATAGTATCAACGGAACAGACTGGTTTACAAATGTCACTTTTAACGACTTAGAAGCTGATACTACTTATCAGGTTTTTGCGAGAAATGCCGACGGATGCCTGTCTGCTCCTACTTCTGTGACGATAAACGAACAACCAGCCACACCGGCAGCACCTGCTGTAGCATCTACCGTTCAACCGACATGTTCAGAATCAACCGGAACGTTTTCAGTAAATGAAATGGCCGGTCTGGAATATAGTATTGACGGAACGAACTGGTTCACTAATGGAACTTTTACAGATCTAACTGCAAATACGGTTTATGAAGTATACGCCAGAAACGCTGATGGTTGTGTATCTGAACCTACTGAAGTTTCCATAAATGCACAGCCACAAACTCCGGCTGCACCTGAAGTAGCCTCTACCACTCAACCTGATTGTACAGATGCTTCGGGCTCATTTACGTTAACTGCAATCGAGGGATTAGAATACAGTATCAACAACATTGACTGGAACACAGACGGAATCTTCGACAACCTTGAAGAGAATACCCTTTATACAGTGCTGGCGAGAAATGCAAATGGATGTACTTCTGAAGCGACACAGGTTCAGATCGATGCTCAACCGGAAACTCCGGCAGCACCTTCTGTTTCCTCAACCACTCAACCTACCTGTACAGATCCTAACGGAGCCTTTACAGTAACAGTAGTTGAAGGACTGGAATACAGTATAGACGGAACAAACTGGAACACAGACGGAATATTCACCCAGCTGGATGCCGACTCAAACTATGAGGTAGTTGCAAGAAACGCTGACGGATGTGTATCTGAAGCTATTAGTGTGACAATTAATGCCTCTCCTGAAACACCAGCTGCTCCTGAGATTGAGGATTTCATGGATGCAACCTGTGAAGAACCAACCGGAATGGTGGTATTCCCATTGCTTGAAGGAATAGTTTACTCTATGACTGATGCTGATGGAAACACTGTCTCAGATGATAATAATGATGCGATCTATAATGATCTGCAACCAGGAGCGTATTCGGTAACAGCAGAAAACGCCGACGGGTGTATCTCAGAACCCACTCCAGTCACCATAAGCTCTCCTCAACTGGAAGAAATCACACCCAGTTCAGGTAATGTATGTATAGAAGAAACTTCCTATAATTTAATTCCATTACTGGGAAATAATGATACCTCCGGAACCTGGGAAGACCCGGAAAATACAGGCGCTCTTGAAGGCTCTGTTATAAACCCTTCCCTGCTGGAAGTCGGTTCATATACTTTCGATTATGTACTTACTTTAGGGGAATGTACTTCTACCACCTCTGTGACCGTGAACATAAATGACGATTGTGTGGTTCTTGCCTGCGAACTGGAGGATGTTAAAAGCAGCATTTCAAAAGTTGTAACACCTAACGGAGACCAAATTAATGATCGTTTTGAAATTGGACTTGACCTGGATTGCGGATTTATCTACAACGTGAAGATCTTCAACCGCTGGGGTAGTTTAGTTTACGAAGCTAATGACTATCAAGATAATTGGGATGGGAGATCCAGATCTTCTGTGACCGGTGACCAGTTACCTGCCGGAACCTATTATTACCTAGTAGAGGTAATAGGTTTAGGCGAACTTGTACAAGGCTACATTTATTTAGGAACAAAATAAAATGATAAACATGAAAAGAATCTACCCAATCATAATCATCCTGCTTATTGGTGTTAGTACTCAAGCGCAACAATTGCCCCAGTTTACGCAGTACATGTATAACACGATAGCGATCAACCCGGCCTATGCCGGGAACAGGGATGCTTTAACAGTTGTGGGGCTTCACAGAAGTCAGTGGACCGGTGTAGACGGAGGACCTGAGACCCAGACCTTTTCTATTCACTCCCCGCTTAGAAATGAACAAGTGGGACTCGGACTTTCGGTCATTAATGACAAATTAGGATACGAGAATCACACCCTTGTTTATGGAGACTTCTCTTATACGATCAACGTAGCAGATTCCACCACTCTCTCTTTCGGTTTAAAAGGAGGAATGAGTTATTACAATCTTGATGAGAATCTATTAGGCGAGGTCAATGATCCTTATTTAGAGGGCGACACCTTCAATAGATGGACACCAAATATTGGTGCAGGTTTGTACCTGTCAGCCCAGAAATGGTATATGGGACTTTCTGCTCCCCGTTTACTGAACAATGACAATAACGAAAAAAGTGAATTTGTCGCTCTTGAGCAGGTACATTACTACCTTACCGGAGGTTATGTTTTTGATCTGAGCGAAGACTGGAAACTTAGACCTACCGCCCTGGCTAAGTTAACGAAAGGAGCACCTTTATCTGTTGACGTGTCTGCAGCAGCGATCTATGACGAGACCATCTATCTGGGAGCGACCTATAGGATTGATGACGCAGTAGGTGCTTTCGTAGATTTCCAGATCCTGAAAAATTTCAGAGTAGGCTATGCTTATGAATATACCCTTTCTGATCTGGAGCAATACAGTAATGGATCCCATGAGATCCTGTTGATCTATGAGCTGAGGCTGAACAATACCAAATATAAATCCCCAAGATTCTTCTAAAAACCCAGGAATTATGAACAAAAAATACGCTCTACTTCTGTTGGCCATACTTTCAGCTTTTACCATGACAGCCCAGTCAGGTAAACAGAAGAAAGCCGACAGGCTATATGACGATTTTGCTTATGTAAAGGCAATAGAGGTCTATAAAGACCTTGTGGAAAAGGATTATAACACTACCTATAATCAACAAAGGATCGCGGATAGTTATTACAAACTAAGGGATCCTGATAATGCGGTGCAATATTACCGTCATGTGGTCGAACAACCTGATATTTCTCCGGAGGTTTACTACCGTTATGCTCAAATGTTGAGAGGAATGCGGGAATATGATGAATCCAGAGTATGGCTTAAAAAATACCAGGAAGAAGGAAAGAATCCGCAACAGGTGGAAGAACTTCTTGAGCCTGATGGAATAATCACCTATGAAGGACTGGAAAGTTTCAGGGTGCGCCCGGCTGCGATAAATTCACAGTTCAGTGACTTTGGAACTTTTGAGAATAACGGAACTATCTACTTCGTTTCAGCCAGGGGTGATGCAAATACCAAAACCAAGATCTATGACTGGACCGGCGAACCATTTTTGGATGTGTATACAACCAGCACAGGTGGCAGTTCAGTAAGTCCGGTTAAAGGTGACATCAATACGGTTAGACATGAAGGACCGCTTACCATTTCTTCAGATGGAAAGACCATGTACTTTACACGAAACAATTATCTGGATAATCGTAACGGAAAAAAAGACAAAGAAGGTGTGAACCATCTTAAGATCTATAAAGCGACTAAGGATGGTGATGAATGGGAAGACATTGAAGAAATGCCATTCACAAATGACCGGTATTCTGTAGGTCATCCCAGCCTTTCAAAAGATGGAAAAACCCTTTATTTCGCTTCGGACGCTCCCGGAGGACAAGGAGGATCAGATATCTATAAGGTAAGTATCGAAGACGGTACTTACAGTGAACCTGAAAATTTAGGCCCACTTGTAAATACTCCTGGAAATGAGGTTTTCCCGTTCATTTCAGAAGAAGGCAACCTATACTTTTCTTCAGATGGACATAAGGGTTATGGTTTATTGGATGTTTTTGTGATCACCAAAGATTCACCAAAAAAGGTTCAAAATCTGGGCCAGCCTGTAAACAGTAGTCTAGATGATTTCGCGTTCACTCAAACTTCAGGAGATAACACCAAAGGATATATCTCCTCTAACAGAGAAGGAGGCCAGGGAAATGACGATATCTACGAATTAAATATCCTTGCTCCACTTGTACTAAAAGGAAAGGTTACCGATTCTATCAACGGAAAACCAATTGAAAATGCTACGGTTCGTCTAATGGACGAAAATGATAATCAAATCGCCTTTTTGGAAACCGACGAGGAAGGAAATTATGAAACGGAAGTAGCTCGTGACAAGGTTTATCCTATTGAGGCTAAACATATCAAGTATAATACAAAAACCGATGAGCTAAATACATCAGATTCTGATGATAAAACTGAGATCGTTTATGACATAGAGCTTGCTCCTGTTAGAGATGTGGAGTACCTGGCCGAGATCAATAAGATCTATTTTGACTTCGATAAGTCAAATATCAGACCTGATGCCGCAAAAGAACTGGATAAACTTGTTGACCTTATGACCAATGAATATCCCGAGCTTGTAATTGAAATTGGATCTCATACAGATAAACGAGGATCTATTGAATACAACCGTAAACTGGCTGAAAGACGTGCGCAAAGTACTTATGATTACCTTGTGAAGCATGGAATAAATCCTGAGCGTATTGTTAAATATCAGGGATATGGAGAAGAAAAACCTGATGTTGATTGTATAAGATGTAATGAGCAAGAACACCAGTTAAACAGAAGATCTGTTTTCAAAGTGGTGAAAATGGAATAATAAACTTCATCTAACCAACCGAAAAAGGGAGGCTCAATTGAGCCTCCCTTTTTTATTTTATGATAAATTATAAGTTTTATCTCAAACCATTATTTTCTTACAAAGATATTCGTAAAATATAGTCTGCTGTCCTTTCCTTCTTTAACAGAAATACCAAAATGAGTATGGTCTCCCAACATATTCTCACGGTGCCCATCGCTTGCAATCCAGGCCTTTACAACAGCTTCAGCAGAACTATATCCAAAAGCCACATTTTCACTGACTGCCTTGGCCTTTTCGGCGTTAACAAGAGCGGTATATCTATAAGCAAAGTCATCATGACATACCTCTTCACTTTCTATCATATGATCATTATGATAAGCTGCCTGTCTCGAACCTTCATCCAGGGATGCCAGTTGTGGCAGGCCGTTTTGATCACGGTAATCATTTACTCGGTCTAAAATTTCCAGTTCGATGGAAGTATAATGAACCGGAGAAACTTTGGTGGTCAGGTTAGCTGTTTCCAGTTCATCAACACTCTCCTTGGAGCAGGATGTTAATGTTAAAACCGAAAAAGCAAAAAACCATACATAAGATAAGTACTTCATAATCAAAGTGTCAATTACTAGATTTGGGAAAATAAAAGTAGTAATTAATTTCGATTAACAAACATTTTTATCGACGAACGACATCCATTATACTAATTTTAACAAAAAAATAAGAATTTTCTGACCTTTTTCGTACAAAAACGCCTTATTGAGGGATGATAATTTTATCGATAAACTACAGAATTTTAACGATTTAAGACAAATCTATCACAATTCCATCATTGGATAAAGTGACATTAGGAAAGATCTCTTCGGCCTCTTCTTTGAACAGGTCAATTGAATCGTATCGGGTAGAATAATGCCCCAGGATTAGTTTGGAAACTCCTGCAGCTCTGGCAATTGCAGCGGCTTCCCGGGCGGTAGAATGTTTAGTAGGTGCAGCGAGATAAGCATGTTGCTCCAGAAAGGTAGACTCATGGTACAAAGCCGTCACCTTGTGAATTTGTGGTACAATCGCAGGAAAGTAAGCAGTGTCACTGCAGTATGCATAGCTTTTAGTAGGATCTGGTGGAGAGGTTAGCTTTTCATTGGGAATGATCGTACCATCATCCAAAACGGCATCCTTCCCTTTCTTTATTCCTCTGTAATAGGCCACATCAATTTCATATTTTTCGACCTCTTCCATTAGTAATTTAAGGTCTCCCGGTTTTTCCCGAAATAAAAATCCGTTCGTATAAATGCGATGATTAAGAGGAATGGTCTCAACGGTAACTTTTTTGGTCTCCAGAATGACTTCAGGCTCAGACGAGTTAAGTTCATGGAAATATAAAGGATAACTCGTCCAGCTTTTGGATAGCTTCAGTTGAAGGGTGATGATCTCTTTAATACCCTTGGGACCGTAAATATGTAGTTCTGCTTCCCTTTTAAGAAGCATAAAAGTGGAAATCAGTCCGATCAATCCATAAAAATGATCTCCGTGTAAATGGGAAATAAAAACATGCTTGATCCTACCGAACTTCACCTTGTTTCGGCGTAGCTCCACCTGCGTCCCTTCCCCACAGTCTATAAGGAAGAATTCGTTATTGATCTCCAGGACCTGAGAGGTAGGATTAGTAAATGTTCTTGGCGTAGCAGCATAGCAGCCAAGGATGGTAAGTTTCATTTCAGCAATATTTCCGCAGTACGATCAGGATATAAAATTATTAAAATCCAAGTTCTCTTTCAATATCTTCCATTTGAATAACATCTTCTGCCTCCTGTAAAGTAGGCACTACCAAAATTTCTTCAGGCACATGGTCAATATTGATCGTGTCATTTACAAGTACGAATGATCTCTTATTGTTTCGATGCTCATTTGACAACTCTAAAAACGCTAATAATTCCTCAAGGCTCAAACTTCCGTATTTCAAAATATCCACCACAACATTATCATTTTTAAAGCTCGAGTGGGAGTTTTGCAGGTAAGACGCAAAACCTTTTACATCATCTTTATCGTCTCTTAATATCTTGTACGAGTCTTTCTCGATTACTGTCATAACTGTTTGATTTTTGACGCCAGCAAGTAGATTACGGCCATTCGTATCGCTACTCCATTTTGTACCTGATCAAGTATGATTGCCTGGTCAGAATCGGCCACGTCACTGGTGATTTCCACTCCCCTGTTAATTGGCCCTGGGTGCATGATCACGATCTCTTTATCAAGGGAGTCTAAAAGGGCTTTATTAACCCCGAATAATTGCACATATTCTCGCGTGCTTGGGAAATAACTAATATCCATGCGTTCATTTTGAACCCGTAGCATATTAGCCACATCGCACCATTCCAGGGCCTTTCTTAGATTCGGTTCTACTTCTACTCCCAGAGAACCAATATATTTCGGGATCAAGGTTTGCGGTCCGCATACTTTTACCTGAGCGCCCTGTAATTTTAATGCGAAAATATTTGATAGAGCTACCCTGCTGTGCAGAATATCTCCCACGATCACAACCTTTTTACCTTCTACCCCACCTAGTTTTTCCCTAATGGAATAAGAATCAAGTAAAGCCTGAGTTGGGTGCTCATGAGCTCCGTCCCCGGCATTGATGATACTTGCATTCACATGTTTGGAAAGGAAGATTCCCGCTCCCGGATTTGGATGGCGCATGACCACCATATCCACCTTCATGGAAAGGATATTGTTCACGGTATCTATGAGCGTCTCCCCTTTTTTAACCGATGACGATGCCGCAGAAAAATTAACCACATCTGCGCTCAGTCGTTTTTCAGCGAGTTCAAAGGAAAGTCGGGTTCGGGTACTGTTTTCAAAAAAGAGGTTTGCGATGGTAACATCTCTTAAAGAAGGTACCTTTTTGATCGGCCGATTGATCACTTCCTTAAAATGATCGGCGGTTTGAAAAATGAGTTCTACATCCTCCGGTTTGAGGTACTTGATTCCCAGTAAATGATCAACACTTAACTCACTCATAGTATTATTTACTTATAAGGTATACAGCGTCCTCCCCATCCTTTTCCTGCCAGTTTACCTTCACTTTTTCTTCATTAATGGCATCTACCTGTCTTCCGTTATAATCGGGTTGTATAGGCAGGTGTCGGCTAAACCTTCTGTCAATGAGGGTTAGCAATTCAATTTCTTTAGGCCTTCCGAAGGATTGTACCGCGGTAAGGGCAGATCTAATACTTCTACCTGTATACAGCACATCATCTACAAAGATCACCCGCTTATCCTCTACCACAAAATCGATGTGTGTCTTGTTGGCTTCAAGGGGTTTGTCGCTTCTGCGGAAGTCATCCCGGTAAAAAGTGATGTCAAGATGGCCCAGCTTAATTCCGCTAATTCCGTATTCTTCTTTTAAGATCTTCACGATCCTATCTGCCAGAAAAATACCTCTGGGCTGAATACCGATGATTACTGAATTTTCAAAAGAAGTGTGATTTTCAACTAATTGACAAGCCAAACGATGTAAAATGATGTTCATCTCTTTGGAAGCAAGCAGCACTTTTTGGCTCATAGTTCTGTACAATAGGAGAAGTTAGTGAAACAAAAGTAAGATTTTTTTCGGGAGATAGATGAAAGGATTTTTCCTTTTTCAAAAATGAAAATCTTATCCGGTTTTATTTCCTGAATTCAGAACTACTCGTAAAAGTTAATTACAGCCTACTTAAATAAAGTTTAAAGCCCTTACGACGCCTTTATAAATTCCGTACCTTTCTATAAAACTAAGGTTTTATGCTTCACATCCTGCACAGGCCTGAAGACCTGAAAACGGTTAATGAAAACATCGTTCCCCTACTTGAAGGCCGCCAGATCGAACAGGTGAATTTCCCTGCTCCCGATGAATTCTCGGTCAAAGAAGATGACGTACTCCTGCTTTACCTTTCAGATAAAGATCTTCGATCTTTTCTGGTTTTCGCTGCAGAAAAAGCTCTTCCAATTGGCATTTTACCACATCCCGAGAACAAATACACCTCAAAAGGCCTGGGGATTTCAGGAGAAATGAAAGATGTTGTAAAAAGCATTTTGGAAACTGATAAAGCCCAGGAACTAGATATGCTATGTTGCAATGGCATACCGGTTTTTCAATCTCTGAATATAGGCAGCATTTTTCTTCTCAAAAAGCAAGAGCATCGTAATAATTTTCTTTCTGAGATCTATAATATCTTTAAAAATATTCGCAAGGTCTCTTCCTTTAGCCAAAAACCATTCCTGCTGTGTGAAGGCGAAGAAAAGATAATCCACACCTCGGCCGTTGGCATTATCGTGGTGGAACATGCCATGAGTTCACTGTTATCAAAACGTGTGGTTGAAGACAGTAGTGTCAATGACGGTACTTTTTATGTACTCATAATTTCCCCGCAAAACTTATTATCACTTTTTATTTTCCTGCTGAGAAGTCTTTGGCCAATAAAAAAGCCCATTACCAAACTCCCTTCTTTTATTGGCAGCATCAAGGCTTCGAACCTCACCATAGAGAGTACCAATGAATTTGAATATGTTGCAGATGGAGAACATTTTCAAAGCAAAAATATAAACCTGGAAGCCAGGAATAAAGTTCTGCTCCTCCATCAGGAAAGCGTTTATAGTGGTACTGATGAAGAAGGAGAAAATGGGGGCAGCAATGGTGGCACTGGAAAGAAGAGCCTAAAAATAGAAGGTCTCCCCACAGGAGAAAAAAGAGACGAATTAATAAAAAGAAAATTACCCATCCTTCCCCGGGCCACGACAGAAGAATTTCAAGAATTGTTCAAAGTATTGAGAGAGAATGCCCGGCTCACATCAGCTTATATGGTGATGATGATATTATCCACCCTTATCGCCTCCTTCGGATTGTTTGCGGATTCATCCCCTGTGATCATTGGCGCCATGATCCTTGCCCCTATTATTTCACCCATCGTCTCCTTTTCTATGGGAATGGTGAGGTATGATATTTCAATGCTTAAAACAGGATTTAAGACCATTCTCATCGGCACTTTGGTTTCTCTCATCTTTGCCGGGGGTGTAAGTTTGATAATTCCCCTGGAATTAATTACTTCTGAAATTGAAGCCCGCCTATCTCCTACTTTACTCGATATGGGAATAGCCGTCGCTTCAGGTATCGCAGCTGCTTATGCTCATGCCAAAGAAGGCATCGCGAAAAGCCTAGCAGGGGTTGCTATCGCGGTTGCCCTGGTACCGCCATTGACTGTCGCCGGAATTGGAATTGGCTGGTGGGACTGGCAGGTTTTCTCAGGAGCATTCTTATTATACCTCACCAACCTGGCCGGGATCATACTTTTTGCTGGTTTAACGTTCTTACTGCTGGGATTTGCACCTTTCAGAAGAGCAAAAATGGGGCTCGTTTATACTTTTATCATCGTGTTGTTAGTTGCAGTCCCCCTTTCTCTTTCTTTCAACCGAATCATGAAAGAAGCTAAAGTAACAAGCACCCTGGAAGGCACTCAAATAGAACAGGTTGTATTGAGAGATGTAAAAATAAGGTTTGGACCTCAGATGGTGGTGAGTGTCAAACTGGTTGGAACTGAAAGTTTGGACCCGCAGAGCATACAAATAATTAAAGAAAAAATTGAAGAAAAAATCGGAGAACCCGTTATCCTGGAAGTGGTCTCAGCAATTGAATTTTAATATGGTTCATCCTCCTAAAGCTGTTAAATGAATGATAATTCAATACAGCCTTATGGAATTGCCCATTTCACTTCTTATTTTTATGTAAATGACCCTTGAATGAAAAAATTTTTAACCTTCCTCCTCTTACTTTTTATTCTTTTTCTTGTTCTTACCTATTGGTCAGTTTCGGTTGGCGCTGAAGAGATCAAAATTTCAGAGGTGATTGATCCGCCCAACTTTGATCTTAAGTCACGTGATTCAGTAAAGGTCATTACCAGTAATCTTTATGAGGCGAATGGGCTAAAGCGTTTCATGCAGGGCCAAAATTACCGCAATGCCTGGTCTGCTCCTGTAAGCGCCCCGGTTTTTAACATTGACAGCATGGAAATCCTGGAAGAGGGAGGAGGTAAACAAACTCATTCCCTCGACCTCAAATCACCCACGGGAGTGGTTTACAGCCTTAGAAGTGTCAATAAAGACCCTACTCCTCTCATTCCAAAGATCGCAAAAACCTTAAGCCTTGAAAATATAGTGGTAGACGGTATTTCTGCTCAGCATCCTTATGGAGCATTGGTGGCAGCATCGCTTTCAGAAGAAGCCGGAGTTTTACATACCCATCCAAAAATGGTATACCTACCAGAACAACCAAAGCTCGGAAAATTCAATTCTAAATATGGAAACCGAATGTACCTCCTGGAATATGAAACTAAAGGTGATGTGAACTGGACGACCCTGCCCAATGTGATTGAGATTATGGATACCGATAATTTACAGGAGTTGAAATTAGAACACAAACAGAATGTAACTATTGATAAAAGAGCCTTTGTGAGAGCCAGGTTGTTGGATATTCTTATTGGTGATTGGGATCGTCATTCCAAACAATGGGGCTGGGTGGTTCAGGATAATGGAGAAAAATTCCTGGCAACCCCGCTTGCAGGGGATCGTGACAATGCCTTTTTCAGGATCGACGGGGTTATCCCAACCATTCTTACCAATAAATTGGTGCAACCGCTGGTAAGACCTTTTGAAGAAGATGTTGATCATATACCCGGGTATGTCTATCCTGTAGATGTGTATTTTTTAAGAACGGCTCCCGAGGTTTTATTTAAAGAGGAAGCGCAGGCATTGCAAAAGACTTTGACCGATCAAAAATTAGAAGAGGCATTTTTGGTATGGCCAAAGGAACTCAATGACCTCAATAAAGATGAAATTCTTTCTAAACTGAAAAAAAGGAGAGATGAACTGGTAACATATGCCTTAGAATTTAAAAAAGAGATCGACAAAAAAGATCTTTTGAATGAACCTTTAAAAGGCTCTGAAGATCTTAATTTACCCAAAGAACTTCTACAGTGTTTCGATTGTAACGACTAGGTTTCGATTCAGTTTTTTCAGGTCGTAAAAAGTTTAAAAACATAACTTCTCATTCAGGTTTAAGCCTTAAATTTAAGTATCAAATAAGGCAACATGAAAAAACTGGTAATAAGTATCATTAGCCTCCTCGGAATGGTCGCATGTACCACCGTCCGATTTGAAAGTCCTCAACCTGCCGACTCCATTTCGCTGGAAGAATTCCCTGAGGAATTGCAGGGATCTTTCATTACTGACGAAAATGACACCTTAGAGGTTTCTCCATTTGAGTTCTATTTTAGAAACGGGGAGGAAATATTTATTTCAGGAAACCTGATGACTTCCGAAGAAGTGGCACTAAGAAAGTTTAAGAACATGTATGTTTTGAACCTTAAAGATGAAGGAGCCTGGGATGCCTTTCCGGTAAAAGTTCGAAGAAATAAATTAATTATCTACTACGAAAAAGCTAATGGGGATATAAAGGAACTTATAGAGGACCTCAGCCTGACTACCCAGGTTAAGGAAATTCCCGATACAGATGAGCATTTTGGATATTATTTAGTGAATCCTTCCGCAGAAGAATTTGAAAAACTCTGGAACAAAAAGCTCTTTTCAGACAAGCTAATCTTTTACCGAGAGTCAAAAAAGTAATTCCCCTACTCCATCTTTTTACTTTCGGTACCCATTATTTTATCCCAAAAAGTGAAATAAAGGCCGTAATTGGTAAGGTATTCTTTATGATGAAGGTGATGGTGAGTCGCTCCAATAAATAACCTTCCGAAGAGACTTTTTTGAAAAGCTTTGGGATACACTTCAATGTTAAGGTGGTTGATCACACTGCTTAAGGTCATGAGCAGCAGATAAAAACCCAACACAAAAATATTGACAGGAACAATAACAAGAACCAACGGGAGTATTAAAGCTTCGAATAAACTCTCCCATGGATGAAAAGAAAAAGCAGTCCAAGGGGTTGGCGTATGGCTGTCGTGATGAACTTTATGCACAGTTCTAAATACCGACGGGTGATGCATCCACCTGTGAACCCAGTAATAATAGGTTTCGTGAAGTAAAGAAATGATCATCAGGCTTATGGGAAGATACCACCAACCATAAGCATCAGCTTCCATATAAATTTTTGTCAGATCTTTTTCCCATAACCAATATGTCGCGGCCCCTATCAGGGCAAAAACAGCAGATGATTTTACACTCCAGATGATCTCATTTTTGAGCTGGTCTTTTTTAAGGGGGCGTTTACTAAGCTTCCGGTCCCGGAAATTTTCAGCCTTTAAGACATAATAGTAATAATAAAAGGCACCTGCAGCTACCACATAACGAAAGAGTATGGCTACAAAAAATATAACAACATAGACAGCAAAAATTGCCGGGGTTTCTGCCTGCAAATTCATAACAAATCCTTCTTTTTTTGAATTTACGGTTATTCGATCAATCAAAAAATTTGCTTAAAAAGAAATTAACGTTCTGCACCACCTGTTTCATAACAATTTTATAACCTTAGATACCACCGTCAACCAAATACTTTCAGCAGAAAAAATGATACCTTTAATCCAGTAAAAAACTGAATTAATTTGTATTTTATTATATGAAGAAAACTATTGCCCTTATCGCACATAACAGTCGTAAAACAGATCTACTGAACTGGGCGAAGGTTCACCGTTCACGATTGATTAAACATAACCTTATAGGTACCACCAACACTTCTAAACTACTAAATGATATGTTGGAGATAGATGTGGAAGGCTTTGGCCATGGCCCCAGTGGCGGTGACATTCTCCTTGCAGCAAGGATCCTGCAGGGGGAAGTTCACAAGGTGATCTTTTTTATTGATGCTGAAACGCCGCATGGGCATGAACATGATATTCAAACCCTTATAAGAACGGCGGTGATAAATAATATACCAATCGCTTTGAATCGCGCCTCTGCAGATCTGATCATTCTGGAGGAAGATTAAACCCGGTCGAACAGCGACCTAAAAAATATGACTATGAAAATTCTTTTAACCGGCGCGACCGGATATATTGGAAAAAGATTGCTTCCGGTTTTGCTGGAAAATGGTCATGAGTTGGTGTGCTGTGTTCGTGACGTAAACCGTTTTCCTTCTGAAGGAGTATTTACCGATCCAAAAATTAGTCTTTTTGAAGTAGATTTTCTCAAAGAGGTGCCTTCTTCCGAAGCAATAAAAGATATAGATGCGGCCTATTACCTGATCCATTCCATGAGTTCAGGAAAAGACAACTTTGAAGACCTGGAAGAACAATCTGCGCGAAACTTTATCAAACTGGTAAAGCCCACGGCCATTAAACAGGTCATTTACCTCACGGGAATTACCAATCAGGAACAATTATCAAAACACCTGGCTTCCCGTAAGAACGTGGAAGATGTATTGGGAAAAAGCGGTATTCCAATGACGGCCATAAAAGCCGGAATAATTGTAGGATCAGGGAGCGCTTCTTTTGAGATCATTAGAGACCTGGCTGAAAAATTACCGGTAATGATCACCCCAAAATGGGTCAATACCAAGAGCCAGCCTATCGCGATTCGGAATATCCTGGAATACCTTTCTGGAGTACTGCTTAAAAAAGAGACTTTTGACAGGGCTTTTGACGTGGGCGGACCCGATGTTTTAACTTACAAGGAGATGCTGTTACAATTTGCCGAAGTACGGGGACTTAAAAGGTATATTTTCACAGTCCCGGTGATGACCCCGAGGCTTTCCTCCTATTGGCTGTATTTTGTCACTTCTACTTCCTACAAACTGGCGGTAAATCTGGTAGACAGCATGAAGGTCGAGGTCATTGCAAAAGACAGGGAACTTGAGAAACTGCTGGGTGTAAAACCTATTTCCTATAAAAAAGCGGTCGAATTGGCCTTTCAAAAAATAGAACAGAACAACGTGATCTCAAGCTGGAAAGATTCCCTTGCTTCCAGTTACCAGGACAATTCGCTTCTTGACCATATTAATGTACCTACTGACGGTTGTTTTTCAGATAAGCGTGAAAAGGTCATTGAAGGGGACCCCGATACTGTGTTACAGAATATCTGGGCTATTGGAGGGAAAAAAGGATGGTATTACGGAGACTGGATGTGGAAAGTGAGAGGGATCTTAGATAAAATGGCCGGCGGGGTCGGACTTAGGCGAGGCCGTACTCATCCACATAACATATATACCGGCGACACCTTAGATTTTTGGAGAGTCCTGGCTGCCGATAAAAAAAATAAGCGATTATTGCTCTATGCCGAAATGAAACTTCCCGGTGAAGCCTGGCTGGAATTTCGAATCTGCGAGAAGAACGGAAAGAATTATCTGCAGCAAACCGCAACTTTCAGACCTGTGGGGCTTTGGGGAAGAATTTACTGGTATCTTGTACTCCCCTTCCATTTCTTTGTTTTTGAAGGAATGGCCGCTAATTTGTTAGAAGCTTCACCCTCCCAAAAACAGCTGTAAATAATTCTTCGGAAACAATTACATTCGCGCATTAATTCTAATTTAATGAGCGTAAGTATCGAACTTTCCGGGATCGGAAATTCTCCTTTTGAAAAATTGCTGGGACACAATCCCGAAATCCTGAATTCCTGGAACGAATTGGAAATAACTTTATTTACCAATTCAGGATTGGATGCCGATCTTCTGGAACAGGTGCGTCGCACCCTGGCCTTCGGAAATGGTTGTGAATACTGTATGGTTAAAGGCGGTAAACCTGATTTTGACCCTAAGAATGAAAGATTAACCCTGGCTACGGGATTTGCAGAACTATTTGCTGCCGATCACAAAAGTATTCAGAAGGCTCATTTCGACCTGCTGAGAGAAGTTTTCAGTACAGTTGAAATTTCTGCTCTTTGTGCCTTTATTTCCTTTATCACGGCTTCTCAACGTTTTGGAAAGATCATGAACCTGACGGAAGACCTGCAGGCAAATAAAGTGATATCCCTTATAGACGTGAGGTAGTTATACACAATTGACTACATAAACAGGATTTAAACCCGGATACGAAAATTTCCGGGTTTCATATTTACCAACTCTAGTTAATTGCAAATCAGTCTTTTATTAATTACATTAGATAGGACCTAACCTGTTATCCTTTAAAAATTGATGGAATTTTTAAAAGAGCTGAGAAGGCGTAATGTCTACAAAGTAGCTACAGTTTACGCCATTACCGCCTGGTTATTAGCGCAAATAATCAACCTGGCGGCAGATGCCTTTGGAGCCCCGGAATGGGTAATGCAAATGGTGATCATCTTGTTGATTGGCGGCTTTCCCATAGCGCTAATTTTAGCATGGGCTTTTGAATTGACCCCCGAAGGACTCAGAAGAACCACTCATGTGAAAACTCAATCGGTTAGCAAATCGCCTTCCAGAAGAAAATTCAACTATTGGATCATTGGGTTACTTGCGGTAGCACTAATATTTATCGTATTTGAACGTGTTTTCTTTGCCGAATCAACCCTGTGGGAAAATGATCCAGGATCCCAACAAGCTTCTATAGCCGTTCTACCTTTTGCCGATTTTAGCCCGAAAGGAGATCAGGAATATTTTGCCGATGGTATTTCCGATGAAATTCTTAACTCCCTTGCAAATGTCGAAGGACTGCATGTTGCAGGTCGTACTTCCTCCTTTCAGTTTAAAAATGAAAACCGGGACCTTAAAGAAATTGGAGCCAAATTAGGCGTAGATCATATTCTGGAGGGAAGTGTACGAAAGGCAGGAAACCAACTAAGGATCACCGCACAATTAATAAAAATAGAAGATGGTTTTCACATATGGTCCAAAACTTATGACAGTGAATATTCAGCTGAAAATATTTTTGATATCCAGGATGAAATTTCGAAAGAGGTTTTAGAGGAATTAAGGATAAGATTATTGCCTGGTCAGCAAGAAAGTGCTACCATCGTCCGTCCCACTGATAATATTGAGGCTTACAACCTCTATCTCAAAGGCTTATCTAAAGCCTCCACACTAAATCCATCAGATCTCGAAATGGCCCAAAATTATTTCAAAGAAGCCATAGAACTTGATCCTGATTTCGCTCTGGCCTATGCCAAAAAAGCTGAATCTCTAATTTTTCAATTCATTTTTGGCAATTCCGAATTTGAAAAAACAATAAATGAATCGAGAGAGGATATCGATGTGGCTCTTCTTTTAAAGGACGATCTTGCAGAAGCCTACGTTGCGCTTGGAATGAACTATATGATAAGAGACCAGCGTAAAACATCTTTACTGGCTTTTAAAAAAGCAAAGAAATTAAAACCGGGAGATGCTGAAGTAAGTGCCAGTTACGGCGTTGGTCTTTGGGTAAACCAACAACGTGAGAAAGCCCAGAAAGAACTGGAATATGCATATGAACTTGATCCATTATCCCCGCGTGTCAATCTGTATCTTGGTGAGATCTACCAGATGAACGGTTCTTTTAAAAAAGCAGAAAAACACCTACTGAGGGCAATAGATATACGGCCCGAATATCTGGTAGCATACGAATCTCTGACGAACCTTTATGGCGCCATGATGGGACAGCATGACAAAGCTATTATTACTATGCACAAGGCCTACAACAGAGTTGAAAAAAAGAACAAGGCAGTTAATTTAATATTCTATCCGGCAGTGGACCTCGGACTTTTAAACTTTGCAGAGGAGGCCCTGACTATTTTAAAAACAGAATTCCCTAACAACCTCACTACTCTCAACACTCAATTATATTGGCTGGGACGTCATGAAAAATATGAGGAAGCTTTTAACTTAATTAAGTTATCTGACTCTGTAGAAGGCCATATTCCCGATAGGTATTACTTAGACCGGATTCAAATTCCTGTCCTGGCCATGGGAAAATACAATTATTACCTGGATGAAGTAAAAAAAAGAGCACCAGAACTCCTCAGAACAGATACACTTCAGTTCAAAGAAAGGTCCTACTCCAATATGCTTGGCGCTATAGTTTCGTTAAGGGAAACCGGGCAGATCAAGAAAGCCAACACGATTCTTCATAACCTGGATGAACATCTTCAAAAACTCCCTGAAAAAGAAACACTTGAATTTAATGGCCGATATTTTGAAGTATACATAATGTGCAAGGGTTTATTGAACGACCGGAAAGCGGTTAAGGAAGCATTCAAAACCCGATTGGAAAATGGAAATATCATAGGACATTATTTTATTTATGGTATCGATAATGACATATTTTTCCGGCTTTCCCAGGAAGAACTTCGACCCTTCAAACTGGCCGAAGAAAAGATCATCAAACAACAGCGCGACAATGTGATCGCCTATTTGAAAAATGAAGGAGAATGGAAGGAAGAATGGAGTATTCAATAGATCAAAACCTTGAAATGCCGGGTATTTTTTCTTAACTTAAAGAATAGCGGGAAAGAGTTTCCGTGATCAAAAGTTGAACTAAAAAATCTCCAACCCATGAAAGAGAATGTAGGTAAAAAAGATCAGTTGATCCGTAGTTTTATAGGCCCGGGACTAATGGTTTTGGGTTATTTCTTTTTGAAAGGACATAAAGGAAATCTGGGTGGTTTGGCATCCATTGTAGCGGGATCGCTGATTACCGAAAGTGCGATCACAAAAGTTTGTCCTGTAAATGAATTTTTCGGAATTGATACCAGGCAAAAAAAGAAAAGTCCCTTTTCTAAGATCAAACATACTTTTATATAAATATTCTTTATTCAATTTAGAGCCTAAGTTCCAAGTGAAATATTCCGACTGGTTAACAAGATATTAGAATAATTGGTATATTTAGTAACACTTGCAGACATCCCCTCCACTTCTGCGTTTCTAAAAGTTTACTAACCAATACCAGTTTCTATGAAAAGAGTACTATATCTAATGCTATTCGTATGCCTTCCGGTTCTTGCACAGCAGGATACCACAGCTGTGGAGGAATACACTATTGAACAATTTTATAAAAACACCCGTATAGGAGGAGGTATCTTTTCCGAAGATGAAGAACGGCTCCTAATGAGCAGTGATGAATCGGGGATTTTCAATGTTTATGAGATCAATATAAAAGACGGTTCCAAAAAACAGATCACGCATTCAAAAGAGGATTCTTTTTTTGCTCAAGGCTATGTTCCCGGTACAGGGGAAATTCTTTATTCGGCCGATAAGGGCGGAAATGAAATAGATCATATCTATCTGCTTCAAAAAAACGGGCCGGCTAAAGATCTCACCCCCGGGGAAAAAGAGAAGACCGGCTTTGCAGGATGGAGTGATGATAAACAATGGATGTATTATATTTCCAATAAAAGAGATCCCCAGTTCTTCGATTTGTACAAAATGAAGCCGGGAGTTTGGAAACCGGAACTTATCTACCAGAATGACGAGGGCTATCAACTGGAAGGACTATCTCACGACGAAAACCTGATGATCCTTGCCCGTCCTATTACCACCAGTGAAAACGAACTATTCATCTATGACCGGGGTAAGGATGAGTTAAAAAATATCTCTAAAGAAAAAGGCAGCTATTCTGCCTCAGGATTCAGTAAAGACGATAAGAAGTTCTATTATATCACAGATGTAGGTGAAGAATATGCCTATTTAGTGGAGTATGACCTGGCTTCAGGAAAAACCTCCACTGTCTATGAAACGAATTGGGATGTGATGTACAGTTATCTCAGTAAAAATGATAAGTATAGAGTGATCGCCATTAACGAGGATGGTACCAATAAGCTCCTAGTGTGGAACAATAAAACCGGGGAACAGATCAACCTTCCGGAAGTTCCTGATGGGGATATCAAAGCCGTCAGTATCTCAGATAGTGAGAATGTCATGCGTCTCACCATTGGTACTTCCAGGACGCCCAACAACCTGTACGTTTATGACTTCAGGACCAATGAGATCAAAAAACTCACCAATACTTTAAACCCCGAAATTGACCGGGAAGACCTGGTTTCTTCGGAAGTGGTGAGATATAAGTCATTTGACGGGCTGGAAATTCCCGCGATCTATTACAAGCCTCACAACGCTTCCGAAGCAAACAAAGTACCTGCTTTAGTTTGGGTGCACGGTGGACCGGGCGGGCAGTCAAGAACCGGTTATTTTGCCCTTATTCAGTACCTGGTTAATCACGGATATGCAGTTCTGGCTGTTAACAACCGTGGCAGCAGCGGATATGGCAAATCATTTTACAAGATGGATGATAAAAAACATGGATCTGAAGATCTTAAAGATGTCATATGGGGAAAAAAATGGCTGGAATCTCAGGATTATATTGATTCAGAAAATATCGGGATCATAGGTGGAAGTTATGGCGGTTACATGACCATGGCTGCAATGACCTTTACTCCTGATGAGTTCGATGCCGGGGTGAATTTATTCGGAGTGACTAACTGGTTGCGTACCCTTAAATCAATACCTCCATACTGGGAAGCATTCAAAAATGCTCTTTATGAGGAAATGGGAGACCCCGTTAAAGATTCCGTTGCCCTATACAATAAATCCCCTCTTTTCCACGCCGACCAGGTCAAAAACCCGGTAATGGTGCTTCAGGGAGCGAATGATCCGAGGGTACTACAAGTAGAATCGGATGAAATTGTAGCCGCTTTAAAAGAAAATGATGTTCCAGTCGAGTATGTGATATTTGAAGATGAAGGTCATGGGTTCATTAAAAAAGAGAATGAAATAAAAGGTTACAAACAGATCCTGGAATTCCTGGATAAATATCTCAAGGATGAGGAAATATAGAATTAATAAAGCCGGATAATTTTTATCCGGCTTTATATTTTTATGCTTTTAATCTCGTGTAAGCCCTATTCAGGTGACATAACCGCAGCAACGGTTTGGAACTTGATCTTTCCGTTTTCAATGATAAAAGTATCGGTTGCAAAAGGCATGTACATTTCACCTGTAGCTTCATCTGTGGCGGTATAGGTCACAAAAACGACCTCTCCTTCTATGACCTCCTTCGAAACATCAAGGCGGGTTTGTGGTGGAAATATTGCGGGAAAGGCGTAATCAAATGTTGCCCGTATCTCCTCCAATCCTTTATGTATTTCACCATCGGGAGTGATCAAAACTGAATTCTCTGAATAGTCCTTCATTATTTCATCCACATCCTGGTCCAGAAAGGCCTGCACGTGGTGGCCATAAACTTCTTCTGTCGTCTTTTCCTGTGCCAAAAGACCAAACTGAACAAAGCAAAAGATTGATATTAGAAATGTTTTCATAGTCTGTTTTCTTATATTGGGTTAATAATTGGCATTTTAGGCGATTCTTTCCTTTCTAATATACGGAAATATAATGCAACTATCTGAATTTTAGACACTTGAAATAAAACCTCCATTTAATCTCAGAATATGCCGACTGCCAGATATATCTTACCCATTATAGTGCTTGCCCAATTTTGCTGCACTTCTTTGTGGTTCGCAGGAAACGCCGTAATGACAGATCTGCTAGGCACATTTGATCTCGAACTTACGGCCCTGGGGCATTTAACTTCCGCAGTTCAATTCGGGTTCATTTCCGGAACCTTATTATTCGCTTTTCTAAGTATCGCCGACAGGTTTTCCCCTTCTAAAGTATTCTTTGTCTGCGCCCTTTTGGGAGCTGTTGTGAACCTTGGGATCACCCTGGAAAGTAATTCCCTGGCTACTTTGATCCTGCTCAGGTTTCTTACTGGATTTTCACTGGCGGGAATCTATCCCGTGGGAATGAAGATCGCTGCCGATTATTTTGACAAAGGTCTTGGAACCTCTCTCGGATTTTTGGTAGGTGCCCTCGTTCTCGGAACCGCTTTTCCGCATCTTTTAAAAACCTTTACTTCGGAAAGTATTCCGTGGAGACTGGTTTTGTTTTCCACTTCCGGTTTTGCTGTGGTGGGCGGTTTCCTGATCCTTTTACTGGTACCTGACGGTCCTTTCCGAAGCCCTAAGCTAAATAAGGATTTTTCAGCTTTCCTGAAGGTCTTCAAAAATCCGCCTTTTCGGGCTGCCGCCTTTGGCTATTTCGGGCATATGTGGGAATTGTACGCCTTTTGGGCATTTATTCCGGTTATTCTAAATACCTATCAAAAAGTAAATCCCGGGGTAGAGCTTAACATCCCCCTGTTCTCATTTGTGATCATAGGAGCGGGAGGTCTCGCCTGTGTTACAGGCGGCTACATTTCCAGGTCTTTAGGCACAAAAAGAACCGCTGCCTCCGCTCTTTTCCTTTCCGGGTGTTGCTGCCTGCTTTCCCCGCTGGTATTTTTTTACGGTTCAGAAGTGACGCTGCTCCTTTTTCTCATTTTCTGGGGGCTCGCGGTGGTAGCCGATTCTCCTCTTTTTTCCACGCTGGTAGCACAGAATGCTCCTGCGGAATCCAGAGGCACCGCTCTCACTATCGTAAATTCCATTGGATTCGCGATCACGATCTTCAGCATTCAATTGCTTAATTACCTGCTCCTAAGTTATTCGGCTTTTTACATTTTTCTTATTCTAAGCATTGGCCCGGCCTTTGGGTTGTGGTCACTTTATAAAAAAAGAGTTCCTGTTTCCTCATAAATAATGTAGTTTTAAGAGGAGAAAATCATTCTTTCATTCATGGATCAAGACTATGATTACATAATTATTGGCAGCGGTTTCGGCGGCTCGGTGAGCGCTTTGCGACTTTCTGAAAAAGGCTATAAGGTCCTGGTCATAGAAAAAGGGAAGTGGTTCAAGGCGGAAGACTTCCCGAAGACCAACTGGAATCTGCGGAAATGGTTGTGGATCCCTGCTCTGCGCTTCTTCGGAATAATGAAACTCAGTATCTTCAGGCATATAGCGGTGATCTCTGGTACGGGAGTGGGTGGCGGCTCTCTCGTGTATGCCAATACCTTACCCGTTCCTAAAAAGGCATTTTACACCTCCGGGAGCTGGAGCACGCTGGCAGACTGGGAAAGTGAATTAAAACCCTTCTACAAACAGGCATTGAAAATGCTGGGAGCGACTCCAAACCCAAAACTTTTTGACGGCGATCTCGCGTTGAAGCAAATGGCTGAAGAAATGGGCAGAAAAGAGCACTTCGAAGCCCCTGATGTGGCGGTTTACTTCGGAAAAGAAGGCCAGACCGTAAAAGACCCGTATTTTGAAGGTCAGGGACTAGAAAGGACCGGCTGTATCTTTTGCGGAGGCTGTATGACCGGCTGCAGGCATAACGCGAAGAACACCCTTGACAAGAATTACCTGTGGCTGGCACAGCAACACGGGGCAGAGATCCTTGCTGAAAATGAGGTTTTCGACGTCCAGGCTTCAGCCGAAGGATATGAAATTCACTCAAAGTCGAGTACGGCATTCTTTCCGAAGAAGAGAAGATTCACAAGCAAAGGTGTCATCTTTTCAGGAGGAGTATTAGGTACCGTCAAGTTGCTTTTAAAATTGAAAGAAAGCTCCCTTCCGAAATTATCCAACAAATTAGGCGATGATATTCGCACCAACAATGAAACTTTAATAAGTGTTTCGACCGCTGACAAAAATAAAGACCTTTCCAAAGGGGTCGCTATAGGCAGTCTATTGCATACAGATGAGAACAGTCATTTGGAGATCGTGCGCTACTCAAAAGGTTCCGGCTTCTGGAAACTGCTGCACCTGCCCATGGCCGAAGGAAAAAACCCTGTCAGCAGACTGGTTCACATCTTTGGTCAGCTTCTCTCCTCTCCTTTTTCCTGGTTCAAGACCTATTTTATCAACAGCTGGTCAAAAAGCACGACCGTACTGCTTTTTATGCAGTCTGTAGACAGTACTCTCAGATTAAAAAGAAATTTCTTCGGAAGTCTTTCCACCGGTGTTAGTAAAGGTAAAAAACCAACCTCTGATATTCCGGAGTCAAAAGAACTCACAAACAGATACCGCAAGATCATCAACGGGAAAGCGACTTCTTTCGCCCTTGAGAGCCTGGCAGGTATTCCTACTACAGCACATATTTTAGGGGGCGCTGTAATGGGAAAAGATGCTACAACAGGAGTGATCAATGCCAAAAATGAGGTCTTTGGCTATGAAAATATGTATGTCATAGACGGCTCCATGATCTCCAGTAATCCCGGTGTGAATCCCAGTCTTTCCATTACTGCCATCGCTGAAAGGGCCATGAATTTAATTCCGGAAAAAGATGAAGCTTCAAAAATGACATTTAAAGACCCTGTTGCGAAAAGTCAGTAATTCCTGTAGTTTTGACCGATTCTAATATTAGGTTCAAAGTTTGCTAATAGTATTCCTTTAAAAAATAAATTCATGACAGTAGATATATGGTCAGATGTGCGTTGCCCTTTTTGTTATATAGGCAAGCATAAGTTTGAGAACGCGCTTAAAGAATTCAATCATAAAGACAATGTGGAAGTCCGCTGGCACAGTTTCCAGCTGGATCCAACCATAAAAACCTCACCCGAACTAAGTACTTTGGATTATTTCACTCAGGTGAAAAATGTATCTAAGGAACAGGCTTTGGAAATGTTCAGTAATATGGAAGACATGGCCAGGGAAAGCGGATTAAAGATCGATTCAAATTCCACTGTGCTGGCCAATTCCTTCAGGGCCCACTTACTTATTCAATTGGCGATCCAAAAAGGGCTTGCCAATGAAGTTGAAGAAGCCCTGTTTATCGCCCATTTTTCGGAAGCAAAGAACATTGACGATGAGGAAACTCTTGTGGAAATTGGGATTTCAGCAGGTTTAGCTGAACAAGAGGTGAGAAACGCTTTAACTTCCGAAGAATTGAGCTATGCAGTAAAGCAGGACGAAATGCAGGCACAGCAAATTGGAGTTCGAGGTGTCCCGTTCTTTGTATTTAATCATAAACATGGTGTCTCAGGAGCTCAGGCCACCGAAACCTTCAAGGAAGTTCTGGAAAAAGTTTGGGAAGAAGAAACCGGGAAGTAAGACCATTTCGTAACAAGAGTTACTGAAAATGCCTTTCAAAAAACTCATTTTTGTAGTACCTTAAGTATCAAACTAAAAGACCACAAAAAAATGAGCTATTATTTTACAAAAACGGTAAACGAAGATTTTGACGGGGCTATTGAGAAAGTCACCGAAGAACTAAAACAAGAAGGTTTTGGAATTTTAACCGAGATCGATGTAAAGGAAACCTTTAAGAAGAAACTTGATAAAGATTTTCGGAAGTATCGCATCCTTGGAGCCTGCAACCCTAATATGGCGTTCCAGGCGATCCAATCTGAAAGCAGGATTGGAACCATGTTACCCTGCAACGTGATCGTTCAGGAACTGGATAACGGAAAAGTGGAAGTTTCGGCAGTAGATCCTGTAGCATCCATGCAGGCAGTTAAAAATGACTCCCTGGGTGACATTGCAGAACAGGTTCGGGAGAAATTAAAAAAGGTGATCGATAATCTTAATTAGATCTTATAAAGAATATCATTTAAGATCCGGAATACCATTAATTCCGGATCTTTTTTATTTCCTTCTTGTGTAACAAAAGTAACTGAACACCCCGCTCTATCAACCTATTTTTGTGCCTGTTAATCATGAAAATGAATTCTATGGAAATTGAAAATTTAATAAAAGAAAATAAAGGTACTATTATAGATGTGCGCACCCGGGGAGAATTTAGCGGTGGGCATGTTTCCGGTTCATTAAATATCCCACTGAACGAGATCCCTCATAGAATGGATGAACTGGACACTATGAATGCCCCGCTTATATTGTGTTGTGCTTCAGGAATGCGAAGCAGCCAGGCAGCTAACTTTCTTAGCAGGCAGGGAATAGACTGCGTTAATGGCGGTTCGTGGCTTGAAGTTAATTATTTACAATCAAAATCTGCTTAATCTATGCTTACTGCACTTAAAAATTTATTCGGATTGGGAGAACAACCCGAATATTCAGAAATGATAAAAAACGGAGGGGTCATTATTGACGTCCGCACAAAAAAGGAATATACTTCAGGGCATATAAAAGGATCCAAAAACATCCCTTTGAACAGCCTTTCCAATAATCTAAAAAAATTAAATAAACACCAGACCGTCATCACCTGCTGTGCCTCTGGAATGCGAAGTGCTTCGGCAAAATCCATCCTTCAGGCAAATGGCTTCACAGATGTGTATAACGGTGGCGGATGGAGAAACCTTCAAAATAAACTATAATGAAAAAGAGGCTTTTAACAGGGTGGACCTTTACCCGCGGCGCTTACCTCGCAATTGGTGTGCTTGTACTGGCCCAGGCTTTTTCGGCCGGCCAGTGGTGGGGAGTTGCGTTAGGTTCCTATGTTAGCCTCATGGGATTATTCGGATTTGGTTGTGCCGGTGGAAATTGTCCCGGTGGTAGCTGTGAGGTGGAACCTGATGCAGATCACAAAAATTGACATAAAAGCCTTCTAACTTAGAACCATAAAAACACTAAACTCATGGAGCATTATTATAAAGTTGATCTCGATTGGAAATCTGACCGAAAAGGAGAAATATCATCTCTTGAATTAAATCAAAAAATTGAAGTGGCAACCCCACCGGAATTCCCAAAAGGAATGGCAGGAATCTGGTCTCCCGAACATTTATTCACAGCTGCAGTGAACAGTTGTTTTATGACCACGTTCCTCGCTATTGCTGAAAATTCTAAACTTGAGTTCAAGAATTTCAGCTGTCCTGCAAAAGGAAAATTAAGCAAGGTGGATGGAAAATTTGCCATGTCTGAAGTTATCTTAGAGCCGGTACTTACCATTGTAAATGAGGAAGACCGTGAAAAAGCTGAAAAGATCTTACATAAGGCTGAAAAAGCCTGTCTTATTACTAACTCTTTAAAGACTGAAGTGCTGCTTCAGCCTGTTATAGAATTGGAAAACAGTCTTTCTTTTAGCTAAACAGTACCCCCTACACCCAAGATCCCGCTTTGAAGTAAAATTCTATGCGGGATTTTTTTTTAATTTTTTTGCGTCTTTTTTGAAGCGCTGCAGTCTTGATAGCGAAACTTTAAAATTGATACAAATGAAAACCTTTCACGTACACGTAAGAGTTAAAGATCTAAAAGAAAGTATTGAGTTCTATACTGCCTTATTCAATACACAACCCAGCCTTATCAAACCCGATTATGCCAAATGGATGCTGGAAGATCCCAGGATCAACTATGCTATTTCTTCCGGCCATTCCGAAACAGGAATCGAACACCTGGGGCTCCAAACAGATAGTGAGGCAGAACTGAAGGAAATTTATGCAGGTATGCAGCAAGCTAAAGGTGCGGTTCGGGAAGAAGGTGAATGCACTTGTTGTTATTCTAAATCTCAAAAGAGCTGGATCACAGATCCACAGGGAGTAGATTGGGAAGCATTTTATACTCACGGCAGTTCCACTGTTTATGGAGAAGGTGACAATGCCAGGCCTGCGCCTGAGGTAATGGAACAGTGGTCTGGAAACGACGCAAAGAATGCCCCGGGTTCCACTCCTGAAAAATAATTTCAGTTACCGTGTAACAAAGATCCAATTGAAAAGTCACTGGATAGACTGTTATAAAAAAGAATAATTGTTTGAACCAGAAACCAACCCCGGTCCCGGCCGGGGCGTTTCAATAATAACCGCCAAAAAAATGAAAAAAAGATTTTTGTTAATAATGCTGTTGTTTACCTGCTTCACAATGGTGGCAGAGGAAAAGAAATTCACCACATCAGACGGGGTAGAACTTTACGTAAAAGTAGAAGGTAATGGCACTCCTCTCCTATATTTACACGGAGGTCCCGGATCGGGTAGTTATTGGTTTGAGGAATTCTTCGGAAAATTTATGGAAGAACATTTCACCATAGTTTATCTAGATCAACGCGGCGTAGGGCGATCCAAAAGTCCTGCTGATGGAAATTTCTCTATGGACCGAATGGCCTTGGATTTTGAGGAGCTTAGAGAATTTCTAGGATATGAAAGCTGGTTAACGCTGGGGCATTCTTTTGGAGGGCTTTTACAAATGGGGTACGCTGAAAGATATCCGGAAGCTCACAAAGGAATGTTGATGATCAACTGCACCCTTAACATCAGTCAGACATGTTGCGAAAGCTGGTTTCCAAAGGCCGCTGAATTTGTGGGAGAATCATATGATTCCTGTGAAACTGACAGCATGACTGTAATGGAAAGAATGGGCTACTTTGGAAATAAACTGCGTGAAAATGAGGTGTTCTGGAAAATGGCTTATAAAGATCCAAAAAATGAAGTGGTCATGAATAAAACTTACGAAGGAATACCTAACTGGAACTATGATTTTGGCAATGCCGCTATGAGTAATCCCGAATTCTGGGTCGATTTTAAACATCTAACTGATAAGATGGAAATGCCCGTTCTATTTTTCTATGGTAGCGAGGATTGGATGATTGGACCAGATCATTATAAAGATGTGAATTTTCCAAAAATGCTATTATGGGAAAGTAAGGTGGGACACATACCTTTCCTGGAGGCAAAAGATGACCTGGGAAAAGCTTTGATCAGTTATAAAGAGCGATTTAATTTTTAGAAGTGTTCTTACTAAAAAAAGCCCTTTCGGGCTTTTTTTTATTCTATTGTCTCCAATTCGTTTACGGGAGGCAGAAGTAGTTCATTCTCAGCTTCAGGTTTGGCAAAATTTCTCTCATCCTCAAAATAGGCTTTTACATATGCCTGTAAGGTGTCCTTTTCTACAGAGGTCAAGAGGTTATCCTCATGATCCTTGGCAAGGTTTAACCAGGGAACCGGCTTTTCAAAATCATATTTTCCAAAGACCATAAAAGGAGTACCATTCTGAAGAATGGTATTGGCGTCATCACTCAGTTTCCATTGTTCAGCCCAGTCGTAAACATACATGGCATCCTCCTTTCTAAGTCGGACGCAAGCATGACTTGCAGGAAAACCAGGCATTGAATATTCATGTACACCAACTCCTTCAAAATTCATGAAATTAAAATAGTATGGCATCAACCAGTCCGGATTAATGGTGCTAATCTTTTTTCGGGCCTTAAAATTTCCGTAATGGAGTCCGTTAGGAGTTGGAGTAGATCTTTTCCCTGAACTAACAGGCCCCCATCTTACCAGTTTACTATGCTCGTATAAAGCAATTCCCTGAACACGTTGTGAAATAAGCACAGTTTGAGGAATTGAGTCGAGAATTTCAAGATTTCTAGGAAAAGGAGAATAATCAATTAGGTCACCGGTTAAAGTGTCAGGAACAATTAGCACATCCCCTTTATTAAGCCTTCTCGCGTCTACCCTGTTCAAGGCAAAAATCAGGTGCTGTTGCTCTGGGCTGTATTTGTTTTTAAAACTATCAACTTTGGCTTTGGTCTGCATCGAGTCAATATGGTAAGTAACAACGAGTGCCGGTTCCTTTTCTACCTTCTTCGGAATAGCCACTGTATCCTTAACATTTCGTTCTGACTTAATGTTTGTTGAATCTATTTCGGCTTCTCCGGGATTACAAGAATAGATCACAAAAAGAATCACACTTAAGACGATCAACGAATTAAATAATCTGTATATCAGATCTTTATCCACTTTCATAGGTTTGATTATTGTTCATCAATTTATATACCTCAATATTTAAATAAATAATTCTCCTTATGGTTAACGGACAGCCAAAGCTTTGATAAAAATCCCTAATTTTAACCCCTAAATACCCGATTATTTATATATTTTTTAAATTATTAAGAGAAATTCATTTTTATTTTCAATACACATGGATCAAAAATTTTATCCCAATTCGCTCAAAAAGAAGCCGAATAGGTAGTGTTTTTAACACACTTTTATTATATTGGCTGCTTAAGAACCAGACTATGAAACCACTATTCCTATTATTGTTCGCATTAATGAGTACAGGCCTTTTCGCACAGGAAGGACACGTAGTGTTTAAAGGTGATGATGTTGTTTTTTCGGGAGATAAAAGTTCTTTTCGCAATGGTCGCCAGATCGTTGAATTCACTGGCAATGTTCACTTTGCTTCAGACATTGTAGAAATCGAGAAAGCAGATAAGATCGTGTATGATCGTAAAACCAAAACATTTACGATAAGTGGGTTTAAAGAACTTCGCCTTCACGGGAAGAGACGTTTAGCGTCAGATCTTGGTTCAACCACTCTTAAACTGGATATTGCCGGAGGAGTCGCTTACCTTAAAGCCAATGACAAGGTTTGCCCCAAAGGCTGCTAATTACCTACAATGCTTTTAAATTTGCCCTTTTACAGGGATGAAATTTTTGAGAACATCACTTTTGCAGGATATGAGCTCGCAAAAATTGATTTTGACAATTGTCATTTCATAGGATGTGATCTATCCAACCTTCATCTTACCAATACAAATTTTTCAGAATGTGAATTCAAAAATTGTGATCTGAGTAACGCAGCATTAACAGGCACGACCGTTCAGGAGTGTCGATTCACAAATTGTAAGTTGCTCGGACTAAAATTTGAGGCTTGCAACCCTATTCTATTATCTTTTTCTTTTAAGGACTGTCAGCTTAATTTCTCTTCATTTTTCGGTCTTAAACTAAAAGGAACAAACTTCTTAAACTGTACTTTAGAACAGGCTGATTTTACCGAAGCTGATCTATCAAATAGTATTTTTAGTGACTGTAATTTAAAGGAGGTAATCTTTGACCACACCATTCTCGAAAATGCAGATATGGAAACAGCTTATAATTTATCCCTTGACCCGGAAAACAATAATATCAAGAAAGCTACTTTTTCAACTACCAATATTTCTGGGCTTTTAGATAAGTATGAAGTCATTATCAAATAGCCGTTTTCACGGCCCGGTTTTTGACTAATGTAGTATTAGAAGATAAAAAGCTTATCTTTGTACTCTTCTTTACATAAAAACACGGCAGGTTGTAAGCCGGTTTAGAATGAAAATCCACGAGCTGTTTCAGAAAATGCAACGTCTTTTCCAGCATTTCACATATACATATTGAATGTCTTTTAAAAATTTAAAATTAACACAGCCTATCCTGAAGGCTTTAGATGCTCAGGGCTACACTACTCCTACTCCAATCCAAAAACAAGCTATTCCCCTGGTGTTACAGGGAAATGACATTTTAGGGGTTGCACAAACAGGAACCGGTAAAACTGCGGCTTTTTCGATTCCGCTTTTACAGATACTGGCTGAAAAAAACAATGGAAACAGAGGGATCAAAGCCCTTATTCTTACTCCAACCCGGGAGCTGGCTATCCAGATCGATGAGAGTCTGGCAGCCTACGGAAAATACACCAACCTATCTCATTCTGTAATATTTGGGGGTGTTTCTCAGGTGAATCAAGTTTCAAAGCTCAAAAGAGGGGTCGACATTTTAGTTGCCACACCGGGAAGGCTTTTGGACCTAATGAACCAGGGTTTTATTAACCTTCGCCAGCTTGAAATATTCGTTTTGGACGAAGCTGACAGAATGCTTGATATGGGCTTTATTCACGATGTGAAAAAAGTGATCAAGGTTTTACCCACAAAACGACAAACGCTTTTCTTCTCGGCTACCATGCCCGAAGAGATACAGAGCCTGGCAAACATGATGCTTAAAAATCCGTCAAAGGTAGAGGTGACACCACCTTCATCAACAGTTGATAAGATCCAGCAACGAATTTATTTTACCAATAAACCAGATAAGCGAAAATTGTTGCTTCATTTACTTGAATCGAATGGAATTTCTACCGCACTGGTGTTTACCCGTACTAAACACGGAGCTGATAAGGTGGCAAGGTTTCTTGATAAGGCCAAAATAAAATCTGCTGCGATCCACGGAAATAAAAGTCAAAATTCAAGGCAGAATGCTTTGAAGAACTTTAAGAACGGAAACCTGAACGTTCTGGTTGCTACTGACATCGCTGCAAGAGGAATTGATATCGATGAACTTAAGCACGTCTTTAATTTCGACCTTCCGAATGTTCCGGAAACTTATGTTCATAGAATTGGTCGAACAGGTCGTGCCGGAAATGAAGGAATGGCTATTTCTTTCTGCGCCGCTGACGAACGCAAAGAATTAAAGGATATCGAAAAACTGGCAGCTATCAAGATCCCGGTTGTAGATGAACATCCTTATCCAATGGATCCTAACGCATCACCGGAAAAAGCACCGAAATCAAACAACAGAAATAATAACAGGCAAAGAAGAAGGTATTAATATTTTCCTTTCCTCTGCTTGTAATAAAACAGCCTTTCCATTCGGGAAGGCTGTTTTGTTTTTAGGTCATTTCTTAGCTATTCCGGAAAAGGTAAAATTTCATTATTTTTAAAGTAACTGAAATTAAGGACCATGGAAAAGGAAATAGCAGGTGTCAGGATTATTTGTCGGCAGGGAGATATTGTTAACCAAAAAGATTGCGAAGCAGTAGTTAATGCAGCAAATGCTCAATTGACAACCGGCGGCGGGGTGGCAGGCGCAATTCACAGGGCCGCCGGCCCGGAACTCGCAAAAGTAGCCCGTCCGATGGCACCCATAAAACCAGGAGAAGCAGTGATCACGAAAGGTTACGATCTCCCAAATGATTATGTTATCCACTGTTTGGGACCTGTTTACGGTAAAGATAAGCCTGAGGATAAGCTGCTATCAAATTGCTATTCAAACGCATTGAAACTTGCTGAACAAAACAATATAGAATCCATAGCTTTTCCTGCCATTTCAACAGGGATATTCGGATACCCACTTGAAGAAGCGGCTTCGGTGGCATTTGACACCATTCTCAAAATGGCATCAGGATTAAAAAAGGTTAAAAAGATTGTGTTCGTTCTACACACTATTCAGGACCTCGAAGTACATGAAAAAGTTCTTAACCGTGAATTCAATGAATTTAGCTAGATCTTGACTACCATTTTACCGGTATTCTTACCTTCGAACAATCCGATGAATGCTTCAGGCAGTTTATCAAATCCTTCCACCACTGTCTCGTCATATTTCAATTTACCCTCCTTAATCCAGGATCCTAACTGTTGAAGCGACGAACCGAAATCTTTTACATGGTCTCGCACCAAAAAACCCTGCATTAAAACTGTATTTTTAATAAGAATTCCTTCAGGTCGTGGTCCCATAGGAACTTCAGTTTCATTATAAAGGGAAATGGCACCGCAATTAATGATCCGTGCATCTTTGTTGACATTTTGAAGCACCGCATCCAGAATTTCCCCGCCTACATTATCAAAATATACATCAACTCCACCAGGACAGGCTTCAGCAATGGCTTGCTTCATATCTTTGGTGGAGTTATAATTAATACCCACATCAAACCCGAATTCCTGCTTTATGTGCTCGACTTTTTCATCGGTGCCGGCGATTCCAATAACACGACAACCTTTGATCTTTCCTATTTGACCAACGATGCTTCCTACTGCTCCTGCCGCTCCCGAAACGACCAGGGTTTCTCCTTCTTTAGGATGACCTATTTTCTCCAGTCCCAAATGGGCGGTTAATCCGGTTAGCCCCAGTACTCCTAAAAATGCGGAAAGAGGCGCCAGTTCTTTATGAACTTTATTCAGACCACTGCCTTTGGAAGTTTGAAGTTCTTTCCATTTCAACATGCCACTTACAAATTCCCCTTTTTGGAAGTTGGAATTATTAGATTCCACCACTTCAGCAACCACATTAGATTCTAATGGCTCGTTCAGCTTAAAGGGTTCAATATATGATTTCTGGTCCCGCATTCTTCCGCGGAGATATGGGTCAACAGAGATATAAAGAGACTTAAGAAGTACTTCTCCTTCTGCCGGTTTAGGATCATCCTCAGTGATCAATTCAAAATTTGAAGTGGAAGGTTTACCGGCGGGGCGGTTCTTAAAAAGTATCGTCTTGATCATATCAAAAAGTTTGCTTTAAAATACAGCTTCCGAAGAAATTCTGCAATACCAGGGTGCCAAAGAATGCTTAAAATTACGTTTAAAAAAAAGGCATAAAAAAAACCTCCTTAGTTGCCTAAGGAGGTTTTCATTATTTAAAATTTCAGGAATTAACTCTTCCCTTCCATTTTGTCTTTCAATGCTTGAAGTTCTGCGTTCACATCACCCATAGTGGTGCTGTTCTGAGCTTGTTGTGCAGCAGCTTTCTTCTGAGCCTGCTTCACGATTTGTTGCTCTTCTTCCTTGTGAATAGCAGTGTGAGATGCTACCACTCTCTTGAATTCTTTATTGAATTCAATGATCTGGAATTCTGCAGATTCTCCCTGCTTCAATTTGCTACCATCCTCTTTTTCAAGGTGACGGGTAGGAATGAATGCAGTGATATCTTCATTAAAATCAACTGTCGCACCTTTGTCAACGATCTCTGAAATTTCAGCTGTGTGAGTAGTACCTACAGCAAAATCAGTTTCGTATTTGTCCCAAGGGTTAGATTCAGTTTGTTTGTGACCTAAACTTAATTTACGCCCTTCAACATCTAGTTCAAGAACAACAACGTCAAGTTTATCACCTACGTTAGTAAATTCTGATGGATGCTTGATCTTCTTAGTCCAAGAAAGATCAGAGATGTAAATAAGTCCGTCGATACCTTCTTCCAACTCTACGAATACTCCGAAGTTAGTGAAGTTACGAACGATACCAGTGTGTCTAGAACCAACAGGGTACTTAGAGGTGATATCAGTCCATGGATCTTGAGTCAATTGCTTGATACCAAGAGACATTTTTCTGTCTTCACGATCTAAAGTAAGGATCTGTGCCTCAACCTCATCTCCAACGTTCACGAAGTCCTGAGCTGAGCGCAGGTGAGTACTCCATGACATTTCAGAAACGTGGATAAGACCTTCAACACCTTCAGCAACTTCGATAAATGCACCGTAATCTGCGATCACAACTACTTTACCTTTTACATTGTCACCAACTTTAAGGTTCTCATCAAGAGCTTCCCATGGGTGTTTGCTAAGCTGCTTAAGACCTAACTGAATTCTTGTTTTAGCCTCATCAAAGTCAAGGATAACAACGTTCAGTTTTTGATCAAGTTCAACGATCTCATTTGGATGGTTGATTCTTGACCAGCTAAGATCAGTGATGTGGATAAGTCCATCAACACCTCCAAGGTCAACGAATACACCGTAAGAAGTGATGTTCTTAACAGTACCTTCAAGTACCTGACCTTTTTCAAGCTGCCCGATAATTTCTTTTTTCTGCTCTTCGATATCTGCTTCGATAAGCGCTTTGTGAGATACAACAACGTTCTTGAATTCGTGGTTGATCTTAACCACTTTGAATTCCATTGTTTTACCTACGTATGCATCGTAATCCCTAATTGGCTTCACATCGATCTGTGAACCTGGAAGGAAAGCTTCAATACCAAATACATCTACGATCATACCACCTTTGGTACGACATTTAACGTAACCATTAACGATAAGACCTTCATCATGAGCCTTGTTCACACGATCCCATGCCATGATAACACGAGCCTTACGGTGAGAAAGGATCAATTGACCTGTAGCATCTTCACGAACATCGATCAATACTTCAACCTCATCTCCTACTTTAAGATCCGGGTTGTAACGGAACTCGTTCAAAGAAATAACACCTTCACTCTTCGCGTTGATGTCGATGATCGCGTCACGATCTGTAATGTTGATCACTTTTCCTGTAGTAACTTCGTCATCTAAAGTGTCAACGAAATTCTCGGCTACAAGCTTCTCAAATTCTTCCAGCTTCTGGTCGTCGATAGGATCAATTCCTTCTTCGTAGTTGTGCCAGTTGAATTCTTTTAAGAATTGCTCAGGGTTTTGCTGTTGTGCAGCAGTCTCAGGTTGAGATGCAGTATCCATCCCAGCTACTTCCTGAACTTCTTGGTTTTTGTTTTCTTCAGCCATTGCTGATAATTAATTTGTATCCTGTATTCTTCGGAAGAAATTCTGCAATAAAAGAACACAGAAGTGTTTATAATATTGATTTTCAACCCTTTTACTCCTCCGGGTATTGCTAAAAGGAGTGCAAAAATACAACTATTTATTACAATTAACAATTGTCAATAAACAATTATCAAAAATTTGATCCTGAAGAGGTTGGATAGTTGCAGGTTATCGGTTTTCTGTTCTCAGTTTTCTATTGCAACTGTCAGACTGAGCCGGTGACAGCCGAAAGGTCGAAGCCCATTGCGAGTTGCCGTTTGGGGTTACCGGTTGCGAGAAACTGTCTCCCCGAGCGGAGTCGAGGGGTTTATTGAGATGAAGGTCTCGACTTAGCTCGACCTGACAGATGTGGAAAATAGCAGTTATAGCAAATAACTGTTCATTGCTAATTGTTAATTGTTAATCGCCGAATTGTAAAGCTCCAGGATCTTCTCAAATTGACCTGACAAGGTGAGATGAGAATTATCGATCTCGACAGCATCTTCTGCTTTTACTAAAGGTGAATCCTCACGGGTAGTATCAAGATGATCTCTTTCCTGCACATTTTGCAAAACCTCCTTATAAGTTACCTCATCCCCTCTTTCACTTAACTCCTTAAATCTTCTTTGCGCTCGCTCTTCGGCTGAAGCGGTCATAAAGATCTTAAGTTCGGCATCTGGGAATACCACGGTACCAATATCACGGCCATCCATTACGATCCCTTTTTCCTTACCCATCTCCTGCTGTTGAGCAACCAGCATTTCCCTTACTTCGGGAATGGCCGCCACCTTACTTACATACTGGGAAACCTCCATTTGCCTGATCTCCTTTTCTACCTTCTCATTGTTCAGGTACATTTCCCCAAAACCGACTTCAGGGTTGAAAATGAACTTCAGTTTAATGAGTTCCAGATCGGCCACCAATGCATTATGATCAAAATGACCTTCAGAAATATAATTTTTCCGAAGTGCATATAAGGTTACCGCACGATACATTGCCCCGGTATCTACATACACATAGCCTAGTTCTTTAGCAAGTTGTTTGGCTACCGTACTTTTTCCGGTTGATGAAAATCCGTCTATCGCGATGGTGATCTTTTTTGTCATATATAAGGTATCAAGATTGGTGAGCGACAATCCTCATTGGCTCTTCTGAATCGTTTTGCAAAAATAGGGAATTGGGTCACTATTGAAAGAAATAATAGTAAACAAAAACCCCCGGAAGTTCCGGGGGCTGATAACTTAAATTATAATTTCTTCGGATTTTTCACCTTTTCTTTCAGAATAGCAATATCAATTACCTCTTTCATTTCCTTTACATAGTGAAATTTAAGACCTTTTAAATATTCCTCTTTAATTTCTTCTATATCTCTTCGGTTTTCTTCGCAAAGAATGATCTCTTTAATATGAGCTCTCTTGGCTGCAAGGATCTTTTCCTTAATACCTCCCACCGGAAGTACTTTTCCGCGTAGAGTTATCTCACCGGTCATGGCGATACTCTTTTTCACTTTCTTTTGGGTGTACAACGAAACCAAAGAAGTCAGCATGGTAATACCTGCACTTGGACCATCTTTTGGTGTCGCACCTTCAGGCACGTGAATATGAACATTATACTTCTCGATCACTTCAGGATCTATCCCAAGCTCCCCGGCATTACCTTTAATATATTCCAAAGCGATGGTAGCCGATTCCTTCATTACCTTACCAAGGTTTCCTGTAATGTTCAAGGCGCCTTTTCCTTTTGAAAGAATTGATTCAATAAAGAGAATATCACCACCAACCTGGGTCCAGGCCAAACCTGTCACCACTCCGGCAGTTTCATTATCCTCATATTTATCACGCTCCATTTTTGGGCTCCCAAGCACCTCTATAATATCTTCATCGGTGATCTTCACATTATACTCCTCTTCCATGGCAATACTCTTGGCTGCATATCTCACCATCTTGGCGATCTGCTTTTCTAGACTACGAACCCCGGATTCTCTGGTATATCCCTCAACTATCTTTTCAAGTTGCTTCTTTCCTATCTTAAGATTTTCCTTGGAAAGCCCGTGTTCCTTCAATTGCTTAGGCACCAGGTGTTGTTTAGCGATCTCTACCTTCTCCTCAATAGTATATCCTGTTACATTGATGATCTCCATTCGGTCTCTTAATGCCGGCTGAATGGTTCCCAGGTTATTGGCAGTGGCGATGAACATTACCTTTGAGAGATCATAAGGCATCTCCAGGAAGTTATCATGGAATTCACTGTTTTGCTCAGGATCCAACACCTCAAGTAAAGCTGAAGAAGGATCTCCGCTATGACCTACACTTAATTTATCGATCTCATCCAGGACAAATACAGGGTTACTTGTACCGGCCTTTTTCAAGCTCTGAACAATTCTTCCGGGCATGGCACCAATATATGTCTTACGGTGGCCTCTAATTTCAGCTTCATCACGAAGGCCACCTAAAGAAACACGCACATACTCCCTGCCTAGCGCTTCAGCGATAGATCTACCCAGACTGGTTTTACCAACTCCCGGAGGCCCATATAGACACAGGATCGGCGATTTCATGTCATTCCTGATCTTAAGAACCGCCAAATATTCAATGATCCTTTTCTTAACATCTTCAAGACCATAGTGGTCACGGTCAAGGATCTTTTGAGCCCTTTTTAGATCGAACTTATCTTTACTGAATTTACTCCACGGAAGATCCAGAAAGAGATCCAGGTAATTGCGTTGAATAGAATATTCGGCCACCTGCGGATTCATTCGCTGCATTTTTGAAAGTTCTTTTTCAAAATGTTTCTGAATGTTCTCAGGCCACTTTTTCTTTTTGGCGCGCGCCCTCATTTCTTCCAACTCCCCTTCATGAGAAACTCCGCCCAATTCTTCCTGAATGGTCTTCATTTGCTGCTGCAGGAAATATTCCCGCTGCTGCTGACTCATGTCACTTTGCACCTTGCTTTGAATATCATTTTTAAGCTCGAGCTTATGATATTCCATATTCATAAATTTCAAGGTGGACAGTGCGCGGTCCTTCAGGTTGTTTGTCTCCAGCAACTTCTGTTTTTCCTCTACGGAAAGGTTCATGTTAGAAGAAACAAAATTGATCAAGAAGGAAGGGCTCTCAATATTCTGGATAGCGAAAGATGCTTCCGAAGGAATATTCGGGCTATTCTTAATGATCTGAAGCGCAAGATCTTTTATGGAGTCAATGATCGCAGAAAATTCTTCATTATCCACCGCCGGTCTTGCTTCCGGCACCTCTTTGATCCTGGCCTTCATATAAGGCTTTTCAGCGATCACTTCGGTCACCTCGAAACGTTTTTTACCCTGAATGATGACAGTAGTATTCCCATCAGGCATTTTCAACACCCTAAGAATTCTTGCAACTACCCCAATCTTATTGATGTCATTAGCGGTAGGATTCTCAACTTTTTCATCTTTTTGAGAAACCACCCCAATTACTTTACTATCACTATTAGCTTCATTGATAAGCTTGATGGAAGTATCACGACCGGCCGTAATAGGTATCACCACTCCTGGAAACAGAACGGTGTTTCTTAATGGAAGTATAGGTAATTCTTCCGGGAGGTTTTCTTTATTTATTTCTTCTTCGTCTTCGGGGGTCATTAAGGGAATTAATTCCGCATCTTCATCTATTCCTTGTAATGACAGACTGTCAAGATCTGTAAATTTTGTTCTGCCCATTATATTTTTTTAAGTCAAACTGTCACTGCAGTTGTTTATACATTCTAATTGATCTGCTTTATTACCTTTACAAAACCTGAAAAACAGGGGGTTATAGCAGGTATTACCTGCATTAATTCAATTGTTATGCCAACGTAACGTAAGATTTTTAAAAGAATTTTTTTTAAAAGTGTAACAAATTAAAAATAACTCCATCTTTATAGTAAAGCATTGATATTTTGACACTAACCACAACACATATTGATGAGCTTTTGGATAAATGCCGGCTCGGGGATGAGCGTGCCCAGATGATGGTCTATAAGAAATACAGCAAGGCCATGTTTAATGCCGCATATCGCATTGTAAAACATTCGGCGGAAGCTGAAGATATCATGCAGGAATGTTTCCTCAAGGCTTTTACCAAACTCGATACGTATGAAGGCACCTCCACATTTGGGGCCTGGCTTAAAAAGATCGTAGTGAACCAGAGCATTAATGTGTACAACAAGAAAATTAAATATCAGGAGGTCTCTTACAATGACCAGTTTAAAAACGCAGTAGATGATGAATCAGGAATCGCTTCCGACGAAGAAGAAAAAAATCCGAAGGTTAAAATGATACTGAAGACCTTAGATTCTTTAAAGGAAAATTACAGGGTCGCTCTAACCCTTCATTTGATAGAGGGGTACGATTACGAGGAGATCTGTGAGATCCTGAACATATCATACGCAAACTGCAGAACAACAATTTCAAGGGCGAAAGAAAGCCTTCGGAAAAAACTTATGAGCTATGAAAACTGATAACCTAAAAGACCTTTTTGACGAACTGGACTTTGATATTGCACAACCGGCAACAGATCATGAGGAAAGATTCCGTCAAAAACTTCAGCAACAGAATAAGGCTAAGAGATCCAAAAGATCTGGAGTGATTTCCCTTTGGGGTCCTGTAATGGCGATCGCAGCGAGCTTTCTGGTGGCCTTCCTCATCTTTCAGGGATTATTGAGCAACCCATTTACCACCCAGCAGGAATTAGCCAATGTTTCCCCTGAAATGAAACAAACACAGGACTTCTATGCCTCGGTCATCAAAACTGAACTTGAGAACCTGCAGGAACAAAAAACTCCTGAAACCGAAGCGGTTATAGAAGACGCCTTAAATCAATTGGAAATACTTGAGAAAGATTACCAGCAACTAAAAAAAGATCTTGGGAAAAGTGGTCAGGACAAGCGAGTTATCTACGCTATGATCACCAACTTTCAGCAAAGGATCGACCTTTTAAAAACAGTACTTGAAAAAGTAGAAACTATAAACACCCTAAAACACACAAGCCATGAAAGCACAATTATATAACATCCTCATAGCACTGCTTCTGGTGCCGGCAATCTCCTGTGCGTCCAATGAGTATAAAGGAAAATATACAAAGGAAAAAAAGATAAAAAAAGAATACACGGTTTCCGCGAATGACCTCTTGTCTTTAGATAACAGCTACGGAAATATCGATGTGGAAACCTGGGAGCAGAATCGTGTGGAGATCCAAGTGATCATCAAGACCAATGGTAATGATGAGGAAAAGGTAAAGGAACGTCTGGATGATATTGATGTAATCTTCAACCAGAACAGTGACGGGGTGACTGCCAAAACGATATTTGAAAAATCAAATTCATCATGGATTAGCGCTCTTTTTGGAAGCAGCAGTAATGTGAATATGGAAATAAATTACATTGTTAAAGCTCCCGTGACCAACAACATGAATATTTCAAATGACTACGGAAGTATCAACCTGGATAAACTGGAAGGTGACCTAAAACTTTCCTGTGACTACGGAAAGTTCCTCATAGGCGAACTGAACGGAAAAAATAATTACCTCAATTTTGATTATACCCGAAACAGTTCTATCGATGTCGTGAAAAGAGCTAAAATCAGGGCAGACTATTCCGAATTCACCATTGACAACGCCGGTTCTATTGACCTGGCAGCAGACTATACTGATGCTCGCTTTAGAAAAGTGGTCAACCTGAAATACAACAATGACTACGGCTCTTTAAAAGTGGATAAGGTGAAAAATATTTCAGGTTCCGGAGACTACCTGGGAATCGACCTTGGAATGTTATACAGTACCGCCGATATAAATATGGATTACGGCTCGCTGTCAATTGACAGGATCATGGGAAGCATGAAAAAGGTCAATATTAAAAGTGATTATACATCGATTAAACTTGGTTATGACCGTGAATCCCCATTCAGTTTTGACGTGAATACCTCTTACGGAAGCGTAAAAGGACTAGACGGAAATGGCTTCACCGTAAATAAACGAAATCAATCGGGAAGTGATAACTACTTTGAGGGATTCCATATCAACGGAAATACCGGCGGAACTATTACTATCAACTCCAGCTACGGAGGAGTGAGGTTTCAGTAATCAAAATTTCAAATATCATCAATCAATCAAAAATTATCAAAACATGAAAAAATTAATCACAAGTATCGTATTAGCAGTCTTTTTCTTCACTCCTACTCAGGCTCAATGGTGGAGCGGAACAGAAGAGGTTAACGGGAATGGTAATATGACCACTGAATCCAGAACGGTTTCAGACTACGACAGAGTTTCATTATTAGGGAGCATGGACGTGCAGCTGGTAGCAGGCAAAGAAGGCAACCTGAAAATTGAAGCCGAAGAAAACCTACTGAAACATATTATTACTGAAGTTGAAGGCAATTCCTTGAAGATACGGGTGGAAAAAGGTTACAGACTGGATCCTTCTCGCAATATGGAAATAAAAGTAGTTGTTCCGTTTGAAAGCCTGGATGCTGTGACACTAACCGGTTCGGGAGATATTTATTCTGCAGATGAGATCAGATCCAAAAATTTTGAAATCAAGATCGTTGGTTCAGGAGATGTCAAACTATTTGTTACCGCCAAAGATGCCACGGCAGGAGTTACCGGTTCGGGAGATATCGAACTTAAGGGAAGCGCCGAAAACTTTGATTGCAAAGTGACAGGGTCAGGTGATATTAGCGCTTTTAATTTTAAGAGCGCAACTGTAAGTGCCACTGTATTAGGATCAGGTGACATCCAGGTGTATGCTTCCGAAGAACTTTCAGCCAAAACGCCGGGTTCAGGAGATATCGAATATAGAGGTAATCCAAAAAAAGAAAATTTTAGAACTATGGGCAGCGGTAGTATTACCAAAAGATAGAAATACCCTATACATATGGAGACGGCTTACGGTGCAACATTACATTTTAAGCCGTTTCTTCTTTTGGCTCCAGATGTTCCCTCGGAACTCTCATCAACAAGATCACCCCAATCAGGAAGAAACCGGTTAGAAAAAGTATTGAAAACCGAATGCTTCCGAAGACCTCAGCTACCAATCCGTAGAGCACCATACCAATTACAATCCCTATCTTTTCTGAAACATCATAAAAACTGAAAAAACTGGCAGTATCAATAGTGCCTTCAGGGATCATTTTAGAATAGGTAGATCGTGATAAGGTTTGAATACCTCCCATTACAAGACCCACCAGCCCTGCAGCTATATAGAATTGAAACGGAGTCTTAACAAAAAATGCGTACACACATATCCCAATCCAGATTATATTGACAATAATCAGAGTGGTTATATTCCCCAGCCGTGCTGATATTCTTGAAGTAATGGTCGCCCCAAGAATGGCTACCAATTGTATAAGCAAAATACTAACTATTAATCCGGTGGTAGCATCTTGTCCCGACCAGTTCACTTCCTCGATCCCAAAATAAGTAGCGATCAACATCACGGTTTGAACTGCCATACTATACACAAAGAAGGCTCTCAGGTATTTTTTAAGCTGAGGATTGTGCTGAAGAGAATGCCATATTTTCTTTAACTCCCTAAATCCATTGAAAAGAATATCGTTGGTAAGCTTCTGCTTTTTATTTCCCTTCGGAAGGTAATAGTAAGTGATCTGGCTGAAACCCATCCACCATAATCCAGTCAATACAAATGAAAGACGCGTTGGAAAACCTTTGCCTTCAAACCCGAACCACTCATATTTCATGATCATTACTAAACAAAGGATCAAAAGAACCACACTGCCTATATATCCCATTGAAAATCCCTTTGCGCTCACCTTGTCTTGTTGCTCCGGAAATGCAATATCAGGCAGGTATGAGTTATAGAAAACCAGGCTGGCCCAGAAGCCAACCAGGGCAAAAAAATAGCAGGTAAGCCCAAACCAGAGCTCCTCCAGATTGAACCAGAAAAGTCCAATACAGGAAATGGATCCCAAATAACAAAAGAACTTCAAAAAGTTCTTTTTATTCCCTACATAATCTGCTATTCCTGAAAGAAACGGACTCATAATAGCGACCATTAAAAAAGCCAGGGCGGTTACATAACTTATCAGGGAGTCATTATTGAATTGAAACCCCATAAAATGCACAGTATCAGAAATAATTTCTTCCTGCTCATTTTTTACGATGGTGAGAGCTCCATAAAAAATAGGGAAGATCGTGGAAGCTATCACCAGGCTGTAAACTGAATTGGCCCAGTCATAGAAAGCCCAGGCATTGAGCAATTTCTTATTTCCTTTGGGGAGTCTTTTCATACAGGGATAAATTAAAAGAGCTGCCAATTTTGGCAGCTCCTAAAATAGTGTTTTTATAATTTATCGCTGAAAGTTCGTAACTCCATATTTTCTGGCTTCCGCCCTGGCTTCAGGAGCCCACTTCTCAATATTTCTAATTCTGGTATCTGAAGAAGGGTGTGTACTTAAGAATTCAGGTGGAGCCTGACCTTTAGATTGAGCCTGCATTCTTTTCCAAAGTTCAGCAGCTTCCAACGGTTCATACCCTGCGATAGCCATAAGAGTAAGACCAATCCTATCAGCTTCAGATTCATGTCCTCTGCTAAAAGGAAGCATCACTCCTACCGTAGAACCTAGTCCATAAGCTGTATTAAAGATCTGGCGTGTCTCATCACTTTTTCCGCTAAGAGCTACATTTCCTGCCACAGCCCCTAATTGTTGCAACTGGGCGGCACTCATACGTTGCGCACCGTGATCTGCCAGGGCGTGAGCAACCTCGTGAGCCATAATAGCGGCCACTCCGGCTTCATCCTTGGCAATAGGCATGATCCCGGTGTAAAATGCGATCTTTCCACCCGGCATTGCCCACGCATTGACCTGGTCGTCCTTTATTAAACTAAACTCCCATTTATAATCATCAAGATATCCCTGGTAGCCATTGGCGTCAAGATACCTTTTAGAAGCAGTGGCGATCTTCTGCCCTACATTCTTGATCATTCTGGATTCTGCTGTTCCTGTTACAATCTCATTTTCAGACAACACCTGGTTGTATTGTTGAAATGCAGCTGGGAAGATTTGGGAATTAGGATAGAAATTAAGATTCTTCTCTCCGGTGAATGGATTGGTTTTACAAGCCATAACCAGGAGAAAAACGCTAAATACTATTGTAATCTGTTTTATTCTCATAATAATAGGTTTTTGTTAAAGTTAATAAATCAACTCCTGTCAACTTAAGGCTTTAATTTAGGTTTAACAAAATACCTGCCAAATTCGCAATCCAGCGGTTTCACAGTATCCTGAAGCGACTAAAATGTTTAACTTGCGGGAATATTACCAACCCATGACCAAGACCAAAAAAGATAAGATCCCTGTACAACGTTTATTAGTTCCCAATTACATTTTAGTAATAGGGAAAATCCTCACTTTCATAAGTCCTTTTCTTGCAAGTCGCTTTGCAGCAAAGCTTTTTCTAACTCCCTTTAGATATAAACTCCCTGAACGGGAAAAAGAAATGGATGAAAAAAGTAAACAGACAAAACTTACCGTACCGTCTATCAACCGGGAGGTCATAGTATATGAATACGGAGATTCCCCAAAGAAAATTCTACTTGCACATGGCTGGAGTGGACGAGGCACCCAATTGGCCGTTATGGCAGAAGAATTAATAAGTCACGGTTATAGTGTTGTAAGCTTTGACGCTCCTGCACACGGTAAAGCTCCGGGAAAATGGAGTATGATGCCTTTTTTTATAGAGACCATTCAATTTCTGGACAAAAATTACGGCCCTTTTGAAGCTGCTATAGGCCATTCTCTTGGCGGAATGGCTTCTTTAAAAGCTGTAAAGGACGGGATGGAAATTAAAAAACTTGTCATTATTGGAACTGCCAACAGTGTGACCCATATTACAAGGGAGTTCGCGCATCACATGAAAATGAACGAGAAGGTCGCCAAAAAAATGAAACAGTATTTCGACACTAAATTCGGGGAAGATATGGATAACTACTCCGGGGCGGTTTCAGCAAAAGATGTCCATATACCTACCCTGGTGGTCCATGATGAGCAGGATGTTGATGTGCATATTAGTTCGGCGCACGAGATCGTGGAAAGTCTTGAAAACGGGGAACTCTTTGTAACGGAAGATCTTGGCCATCGTCGGATTTTGGGAAATCAAAAAGTAATTAACAAAATCATTCATTTTCTTTCGGTATAGTTCTTGTTCTGGTTTCGAAAAACAAATCCGATGAAACAATTACTGCTATTATTTTTGACTGTTCTCATTTTTGGCTGTAATGGAAATGCGCAGGATGAGAAGAATAAAGAATATCCGCTTTCCAAAACCGAAGCCGAATGGAAAGCAGAATTAAGTCCGCAGGAATTCCAGATCTTGCGTAAAGGCGGAACCGAACCTCCTTTTTCAAGCCCCTTAAATGATATTGACGAGCCCGGAACTTTTGTTTGCGCTGCTTGTGAAAATCCATTATACAGAACCAAAAACAAGTTTGACAGTGGAACCGGTTGGCCCAGTTTTGACCGCCCCATTAATGAAGAGAATGTCGATTACCGTCCTGACCGAATCAATGGCGTAAAAGCAACAGAGGTAGCTTGCGCCAATTGCGGAGGTCACCTGGGACATGTGTTTAACGATGGGCCCAAAGAGACTACCGGGAGGCGCCATTGTATCAATGGTATCGCGATGAAGTTCATTCCCGACACTAAATAGAGGTGTGCTTAAAAAATTACAAATTGTTTAAGACGACTCCCGTTCTGTCTTAAGTAACTTTAAAAGAAATAAAATCAACATGACAAAAAAATATCCAATTGAGCATTCCGAGGCAGAATGGCGGGAAAAACTCTCCGAAGAACAATACAGAGTTCTTCGCCAAAAAGGTACTGAAGTCCCTCATTCGGGAAAATATAATTTGCATTTTCAGAACGGGGAATATCACTGTGCGGCTTGCAATGCGAAACTTTTTGAAAGTGATCAAAAATTTGAAAGTAATTGCGGCTGGCCCAGCTTTGATGATGCGATCGAAGGAAGCATTGAATATGCGCAGGACAGAACCCATGGGATGTTAAGAACTGAAATATTATGTGCCAATTGCGGCAGTCACTTAGGCCATGTTTTCGATGACGGCCTTACACAAACGGGTCAACGTTACTGCGTGAACTCGGCAAGTATTGAATTCGAATCTAAAAATAAATAATTATGAAAAAAATCTATTTTTTACTTAGTGTACTAGCTTTTAGCCTCGCCTCCTGTTCAGGAGACGATGGACCAATGGGCCCTCCGGGACCACAAGGGCCTCAGGGACCGGCAGGAGTAGATGGCTTGATAGGAACTGTTTTTGACATTCAGGACGATTTCACGGCTGCAAATGAATATACCCTTTTCGCAGAATATTCTGATTTTACCGACGTGGAAGTATTTGAAACCGACGTGGTTTTAGTCTATCTAAAGGTCGGTGAGGATGGCGAAGCAGGTGGAGAACCAGTGGAGATATGGAGATTAATCCCTCAAACCTATTATTTAGAAGGGGGAGAAACCATGCAGTATAATTACGATTATACCTTCTTTGATGTCAGTATCTTTCTGGCCGCCAGCGTACCTTTAGAAGATCTTTCTGCCGCTTTTACAGATGATCAGGTTTTCAGAGTGGCTATCATTCCGGCTGAAATGGCTCAGAACAGTAGCCTGGATGTTTCTGATTACAATGCTGTTATGTCAGCTATGAATTATACCAATCAGGAGATCCCTTCTCTTGACCTGGACTAGAAAGTTTTGACAATGACATTATAAATCCTTTTTCCTTTTATGGAGAAAGGATTTTTTTTTGTTCGAGGGGTTAAAAAATAATTTGAAGATTCCTTTTGAGATTCCTGCCTTCATTAAACTTTCGGTTTAACCTTAAATTCCGTAAATTCGCTGTCTTAAATTTAGTTACAAAAATTTCCAAATATGAGTAAATACGATATCATTGTTTTAGGAAGTGGCCCGGGTGGATATGTTACTGCCATCAGAGCTTCACAGTTAGGTTTTAAAACCGCTATCATTGAAAAGGAAAACCTGGGTGGAGTGTGCCTTAACTGGGGTTGTATTCCTACAAAAGCGCTTTTGAAAAGCGCACAGGTATTTGACTATTTAAATCACGCTGAAGACTACGGACTTAAAGTTGATAATGTAGAAAAAGATTTTGGCGCAGTAATAAAACGCAGTCGTAATGTGGCTGAAGGAATGAGCAAAGGTGTTCAGTTCCTTATGAAGAAGAACAAGATCGATGTGATCGAAGGCTTCGGAAAATTGAAGCCGGGTAAAAAAGTTGCCGTTACCGGTAAAGACGATAAGACTACAGAGTATTCCGCAGATCATATCATTATAGCAACCGGGGCTCGTTCAAGAGAACTTCCAAACCTTCCGCAGGATGGTAAGAAAGTGATAGGTTACCGTGAGGCTATGACCCTTGAAAAGCAACCAAAATCTATGATCGTGGTTGGTTCAGGAGCGATTGGCGTTGAATTTGCGCACTTCTATAAGAGCATGGGAACCGAGGTTACCATCGTTGAATTCCTTCCAAACCTGGTGCCTCTTGAGGACGAAGAGGTTTCAAAGCAATTTGAACGCAGCTTCAAAAAAGCCGGAATTAAAGTAATGACCAACTCTTCCGTTGAGAGCGTTGATACTTCAGGAAAGACTGTAAAAGCGAAGGTTAAGACCAAAAAAGGAGAAGAAACTCTTGAGGCAGATATCGTTCTTTCTGCTGTAGGTATCAAAACCAACATTGAAAACATTGGTCTTGAAGAATTAGGTATTAAGACAGACAGAGATAAGATCCTTGTAAATGACTTTTATCAAACAAATGTTCAGGGAATCTACGCTATTGGAGACGCGGTTCCCGGACCTGCACTAGCACATGTTGCTTCTGCGGAAGGGATCACCTGCGTAGAGAAGATCAAAGGAATGAATGTTGAGCCTATCGACTACGGAAATATTCCGGGATGTACGTATGCTACGCCTGAGATCGCTTCTGTAGGGATGACCGAAAAGCAAGCCAAGGAAGCAGGATATGAATTGAAGATTGGGAAATTCCCATTCTCAGCTTCCGGAAAAGCCAAAGCTGCAGGTACTCCTGACGGATTCGTAAAAGTGATCTTTGACGCGAAATACGGAGAATGGTTAGGTTGCCACATGATTGGTGCCGGAGTTACCGATATGATCGCTGAAGCCGTGCTGGGACGTAAACTTGAAACTACAGGTCATGAAGTATTAAAAGCCATCCACCCTCACCCAACCATGAGTGAAGCGGTGATGGAAGCGGTTGCTGACGCCTACGATGAAGTGATCCATTTATAGTAGTGAGTACTTAGAATTGAGTATTTAGTACAGGATTTTCCAATAAATATGAACCCTCCGAAAAGTTGATTTTCGGAGGGTTTATTTTTTAGTCAAACCATGCTGAACTTTCTATTCGTCATGCTGAACTTGTTTCAGCATCACTCTTAAAAGAAGAACCAAGCCATAAAGACCCTGAAACAAGTTCAGGGTGACGCTCCAAAATGCAATTCAAAAGTCAGAAAAATCTCCCTCTACGTCATGCTGAACTTGTTTCAGATTCGACCGTCATGCTGAACTTGTTTCAGCATCTCTCCAAAACGCCGAATCAAACAATGAAGACCCTGAAATAAATTCAGGGTGACGCCTTTGAGTCTTCCCACCGTCATGCTGAACTTGTTTCAGCATCTTTAAGTAATGAATCTGATTCTGTTTATTTATCACCTTAATAGCTCATCAAAAAGGTCTTTAAGTTCAGGGTTATTTGATTTTATCAGATTCCATTTCCATTCCTTATGCCAGTTCTTTAATTGTTTTTCCCTTGCTATAGCTTGATCGATCGCAGTAAATTCTTCAAAGTGTAATAAGCTGTGTAATCCATATTTTCTTGTGAAAATAGATCCTACCCCGTTTTTATGTTGGGCAATTCTTGAAAAGAGATCAGCAGTCACGCCTATGTATAGCATGTTTCTAGATTTATTGGAAAGAATATACGTATAGCTTTTTTTCATTGCTAGTTGTATAGGTTATTCAAATAAGAAGACCCTGAAATAAATTCAGGGTGACGCTTGAAATACTAAGTCGTAATTTAAAACTTTCCTCTACGTCATGCTGAACTTGTTTCAGCATCTCTCCAAAACGCCAAATCAAACAATGAAGACCCTGAAATAAATTCAGGGTGACGTCTAAAATGATGAGTCTTGAAGCTTTTGAGTCTTCCAACTTACACTTCAACCTTTACAGCCCGCTGATATAGCTGCCATACATATCCTTGAACTGTACTCCTTCGGCAAAGCGGTGTTTGTTCAGTTTTTGATATTCTACCAACCCCCATAAAATGAATTCCTTCAGAAAATATCTGTCCTTTTCGGCAGTTTCTGGCTGGTATTTATCGATGAGTTTGTCAAGGGCAGGAATTGAATCCAGGGCTTTTTTATATTCTTCATCTGAAGTTTCATCCAATAGTTCGAATCCGCTTTCAGAAAAGAACCATTCCACGATCTCACTATAAGGATCTTTTTCATCTTCCTTTCTGAGTTTCTCTATCTTCGGAAACATTCTTGGAAAAAGCGTTTTTACAGCCTCTCCAATTAGCTGTTCGGCAACCACAGCGCTTCCCTCCTGCTCGCCTTCATAGACCAGTTCTACCTTTCCGGTTATAGACGGGATCACTCCCAGGAAATCCCCGAATCTTAACAAGGTCTGCTCCTCTTTGTTTTTAAGAGCGCGACGTTCGGCGGTACTCAACAGGTTTTCATAAGCCGAAATACTTAAGCGGGCACTGATCCCGCTTCGTACATCTATGAACTCATTATCCCTGGCTTCGAAACTTATCTGTTCTAAAAGGTCTTTTGCAAGCTCAGGAACGTATACCATCTTTAACTGGGATTCATCCAGTTTAGCCTCCTGCTTCGTGATCTTTTTCGCGGTCTCCAGGTTCATGGGATAATGCGTGAGGATCTGCGACCCTATCCTGTCCTTCAACGGAGTTACTATGCTTCCGCGATTAGTATAATCTTCAGGGTTGGCTGTGAACACGAATTGCATATCAAGCGGCAATCTCAATTTGAATCCGCGGATCTGTATATCCCCTTCCTGAAGGATATTGAAAAGTGCCACCTGAATTCGCGCCTGCAGATCGGGCAGTTCATTAATGACAAAAATACTTCGGTTCGCCCGTGGAATCATTCCGAAGTGAATTACCCGGTCATCAGCATAACTCAATTTCAAATTAGCAGCTTTGATGGGATCCACATCCCCAATAATATCAGCCACGGTAACATCTGGTGTAGCCAGTTTTTCATAGAACCGATCATTTCTGTGTACCCAGGAAATGGGAGTTGCATCACCTTTTTCCCTGATCAATTCCTTCGCGTAGCGTGAAATAGGATGGAAAGGATCGTCATTGATCTCAGAGCCTTCCACGATCGGCATCCATTCGTCCAGCAAATTCACCATCATCCTGGCGAGCCTGGTCTTCGCCTGACCTCTAAGGCCTAACAGGTTTATATTGTGTTTGGACAGGATCGCCCGTTCAAGTTCAGGGATCACGGTGTGTTCATAACCATGAATCCCTGTAAAAGCCGGCTCGTCTTTCCGTATCTTTTCCAGCAGGTTCTGCCTCAATTCTTCTTTTATAGATCGGCTTTGGTATCCTGATTTCTTAAGGTCTCCAAAGGTTTTTAAATTTTCTTTCTCCATTCTTTCGTTATTTATCCTGTTCAAAAATCCTATTTTAGAGAGCTTATCCCTTGATCCGTTTTTTTCTGTTGGTCTCGTAATCTTCAAAGATCATTTCTCCCAGTCCTTTTAAGCCTGTAAAAAATGCTTTCCCCTGATTGGCCTGGGTGAATTCCCGAACAAAGCGTTCCAGGTAAGGATCTTTAGCGATCATAAAAGTGGTAATGGGAATATGCAATTTACGGGCCTGGCGAGCGGCATTGTAACACTGCTCTACTATGAAGGGATCCAGCCCTACGCTATTTTTGTAATAAGTGCCGTCCCGCTGCCTGATGCAGCTGGGTTTTCCATCGGTGATCATAAAGATCTGCTTGTTGGTATTCCTCTTTCTTCTCAACAGGTCCATGGCCAGCTGCAGACCAGCGACCGTATTGGTGTGGTAAGGACCAACTCTCAGGTATGGCAAATCGCCAATTGATATAGCCCAGGCATCATTCCCAAAAACCAGGATGTCTAATGTGTCTTTCGGGTACCGTGTAGTGATCAATTCCGCCAAGGCCATAGCCACCTTTTTCGCCGGGGTAATACGGTCTTCTCCGTAGAGGATCATACTGTGACTAATGTCGATCATCAGCACCGTACTCATCTGACTTTTATGATGGGTCTCCTCTACTACCAGGTCGTCCTCGGTCATCCTGAAATCATCGGCGCCATGGTGTATCTGGGCGTTCCGCAGGGATTCGGTCATCGAGATCTTGTCAAGAGAGTCCCCATAATTGTAATTTCTGAATTCTCCCGTGTGCTCATCTCCCAGCCCCTGGTGCTTTGTGGAGTGATTTCCAGACCTGCTTTTTCGCAACTTCCCGAAGATCTGGTTTAGGGCCTGTTGGCGAATAGCCCTTTCAGTTTTTTCTGTAATGGCCATGCCCCCTTTACCATCGGGGTCGAATTCCTCGCGGATGTAACCCTTTCGCTTGAGGTCTTCAATAAAATCGTCTATACTGTAATTTTCATCGGTAAGTTTATATTCTTTATCCAGTTGTCGCAGCCAGTCAATGGCTTCGTCAAAATCGCCCGAAGTATGGGTGATCAACTCCTTGAAGATCTCAAAAAGCTTATCAAAAGGCGACTTTTCCTCCTCTTCGAACTTCCGGAACACGAATCCTTTCCTCATAGTCTCTTTCTTCTCCATCTTCTAAAGTTACGGGATTCCCCTTAGATTTTAAAAGTGTGGTCTGGTAATGAGGAATAAATTTATGTTAAGAAGGGGCGCCTGTGGGGAGAAGATCACAGTAACAAAAGCGGGTATCCCAGCTTTTCTGGTCATCGGTGAAGCAATCCTCTTTTTTGTTTCCGATGGACTCATATACTTTTTCTACGATCTCACCTCTTCGGAAGCCTATGGGAAAACTGAAATTGGGGCCATCAAAGACAAACGTATGGAATTCGCCATTTTCTCCTGCCGGATCCACATTTTCAGGAAGGTCGCACAAGAAAGCTTCATCGATGATCCTTCCGCAGAAAGACGCATCAAGCATTTTTGCATTGACGCTTACTGTGATCGCTTTGAAGCCGGCTTTCAAAAACTCCTGCATGTATTCTGAAGTATCCTTTTTCCAGAGCGGAAAAACGGCCTGCAAACCTGCTTTTTGAAGTTGCTGCTCCCGGTATTCGCGCAGATCTTCCAGGAAGATATCTCCAAAAACACTGTGAGTGAATCCTTCTGACTTTAACAGATCAGTTTCTTTTTGCATCACTTCATTGTAAACCGACATGGAGACATTCCCGGGCAGGGATATAATATGTAACGGCAACCCCAGGCTTTCTGCCTGTTTGACCAACAACTCTTTTCTGAGACCATGCATGGAGATCCTGTTTGTTTCAGAATTCATCGAAGTAACCAGTTTTTCCACGGAAACCTCATTTTTCTCCTGTAAGAGATATAATGCATAGACCGCGTCTTTCCCACTACTCCAGTTCAAAAAAGCCTTTTTCATAACTATCTTTTTGTAAAGATAATTTTCTGAAATTAAAAAAGCGGAAGATCTCTCCTCCGCTTTTTATTTAAAGTATTAATTATCTAAAACATGAAGCCGACGGATAGCTGAAATACATTATTATGTATGTTATAATCTTCACTACTTCCATCGTCATCAATTATATTAGACAAGCCTGCATTATAGCGAGCGTTAAAAAATATTCCCATCTCTAATTTATAACTCAATCCTGCAGCTATTGCAAAATCAAAGTTTTTGATTTCATCCTTCATATCTTCAGTCCCCGATTCTTTTTCACCATTTATAACATACTCATATTCATCTTTAGCATTTACTAAAAAACCGACTTGTGGCCCTGCATGAAGGCTTAATCCTGGTGTAATGGCATATTTAGCTAATAATGGGATATTAATATAATCGAATGTTAGATCCTCCTTAGTAGAAAAATTTACATTCATATAGGTATCAGATACTTTACTTTTTGCGCCCTGAGAGGAATAGAGAATCTCCGGTTGAAAAGCAAAGCTATTTGAGATTGGGATTTCTGCTACCAATCCTAAATGAAAACCTGTTTTTCCATCTATGTTACCGGTATCTTCTCCATCGACAGTAGCGAAATTCACACCTGCTTTGGCACCAAATTCGAGGTCTGAGCATGGGAATACCCAAATATCAGAAAAATTATAAGTAGTAATTTTTTCATAATAAAACTTAAATATTGTTAATGTTATCCAAATTTAAACCATATTATTTGATAATTGAGCACATTTTACCTAAAAAAAGACTTTAAAATCTTTTATTTTGCAGGTTCAATAAAAAAGCGGAAGATCTCTCCTCCGCTTTGTACTATAGCTTTAAATTTTTAAAATTTATATCCAATAGAAAGTTGCAAACCAACATTCTTTGTCTGAGGTTGTTCCATATCCGGAGCATTCTCGAAACCATACATCGTATAATTAATATTCCAAATGGTCAGCATTCCTACATTATACCGTGCCTGGAAGAAAACTCCTGTTGGCAGTTCATATTCTAACCCAATACCTGCACCCATATCTATTAATGAAGTATCATCTTTATAATCCATACTACCATCTTCCCATTTCCACTCAGAAATTAAATTATACGCCGCGTATGGTCCCGCTTCCAGTGAAAAACCTTCAGCTACTAAAAATTTCACCATAATGGGAAGGGTTAAATAATCCAGTTTCCAGGTTAAATCTTCACTTTTCGTCCCCTGGCCAGAATATAAAATTTCAGGTTGAATGGAGAATTTTTTTGTGATTGCAATTTCGGCCAGTATACCAAAATGGATACTGGTCCTGATATCGGCACCGTAATCGTCCCCAACAAGGTTTGCAAAGTTAAGCCCCCCTTTTACTCCAAATTTGCTTTCCTGTGCCTGAACACCAGATAAAGAAAATATCAGTAATGCACTAAAAATCAATCTTTTCATGATATATATTGATCAAAAAAAAACGGAAGATCTCTCTTCCGTTTTTTTACATTTATTAATTACTTAAAACATATACCCTACAGAAAGCTGGAGTACATTATTTTGTTGACTATAATCTTCTTCGCCTTCAACATCCCAAATATTAGATAAGCCTATATTATAACGGGCATTAAAAAATATTCCCATATCCAACTGATAACCTAAACCGGCAGCCACAGCAAAATCAAAACCTTTGGTATCATCCTTAAGATCTTCAGTACCTGATTCTGTCTCACCATCCATAGTGATTTCGTAATCTCCTTCAGAATTTATTAAAAAGCCTAACTGGGGACCAGCCTGAATACTGAACCCAGGTGTAACAGTATATTTTGCCATTAGCGGAACATTTATGTAATCCAGTTTCAGTGTAGCTTTTGAAGAATAGGTGAAACCCATATAGGAGTCAGATTCTTCGGCCTTCGCACCCTGAGAAGAGTATAGGACCTCAGGTTGAAAAGCAAAATTCTCTGTTAGTGGAAATTCAGCTACTAAACCTAAATGAAAACCGGTTCTTCCATCATATCCCTCAGTATCATCCCCGCCTACAGACGCGAAATTCACACCTGCCTTCGCCCCAAACTCTACTGTTTGAGCATTGGCATAACCACAGAAAAGAAAAGCGACAAGTAATAATTTTTTCATAATAAAATGCTTAAAATTTGTTAGTATTCAACAATATTAGTTAAAATATCTTATTATTTTATTACGGGTTTCCGTAAAAAGGACATATAATTCTATTTTATTTATACAATGTTGAATGGGAATTATTAAACATTAAAAAAGCGGAAGATCACTCCCCCGCTTAATTTATAAGTCAATTATTTTTTAGAACAATTTATAACCTACTGAAAGTTGAAAAACACTGTTTTTAATATCGCCATCTGAAGCGATGTCGCTTAATCCCATAGCGTATCGAGCCTGGAAGAAAACACCCATTGGTAATTCATAACCAAGTCCTAATCCAATACCAAAATCAGTTGATTCAGTTTCATCTTTTACATCCATTGTATCACCATCCATATCGAACTCAGCCTTAGTATTAAAACCTATATATGGTCCTGCCTCAATAGAAAAGGCATCTGTAGCATAATATTTTGCCATTACAGGGATTGTTAAATAATCAAGTTTCAAGGTCAAATCCTCTTCTTCTGCTCCCTGCGCGGAATACAATATTTCGGGTTGAATGGCAAATTTTTCAGACAGTCCGAATTCTGCCAAAAGACCTAGATGAAAACTTGTTCTCCCATCCCAGCCATCAGCATCATCTCCGTTCAAAGAGGCAAAGTTCACACCGCCTTTAATTCCAAATCCCATTTCCTGTGCCTGCAATGCAGAAACGCTAAAAAACAATAACCCAATAAAAATTAATTTTTTCATAATAATGTGTTTAAGTTTTGTTAATAGTATCGAATCTAACGAATAAATTCATTGAATAATCATAAATCCTTAAAAACTTGGATAAAAAGGTCCTTTTTATCGATAAAATACGGGAAATACAGAAGAACGGAGCTGAAAATTACAGGATTACAGGTTAAATTCTATCCCAATATTAGCGGAAGAGATAGTTCCCTCATCCATGTTGATGCCTTCATAAGAAGCATTGATCCCTAAGCCATTGAAGATCACACCCAGTTTCGGGCGGTAATATATTCCTCCGTTTGTCCAGTCTACCAGGCTAAAGGCATAGCCACCGGCGGCCCCCAGGTAAAAATTCCCTCCAAAATAAGCACGCCCAGAGATTGTTACCGGCACCAATTGTATATCCTGGGTTTCCGAAGATTTATAATAGGGCAGGTCAATGCCTTCCTTAATAAAATAATGGGAATAGCCCAGCATAGGTCCAACCTCCAAAATATCCACAACACTATATAAATAGGCTACTTCCATGCCCGCCTTTAAATTAGAGGAGGTCTCAATATGTCCTACCGGCAAACCTGCCTGAAATCCAACCCTGAACTCGGCCTGGGCAGAAACTTCAGTTAAACTCACTCCTGTGAATAAGATCCAGCAAACCAATAAGCTTCTCATAATGAAAGATTTTTTTTAACACTTATTAGGGAAAGTAATAAAAAGAGGCAAAAAATCACATTTCAGGTAATGAAAAAAGGTAAAAGCCTGAATTTAATCGATAAACAAGAAAAACATGACAGTATCAGGATAAAAAACTACGTACCGCCAGATCATAACCCTCTAAACCAAACCCGAAGATAACTCCCCTGGCATTTGGGGAAATAAAAGACGTATGCCTGAACTCCTCTCGGGAAGCGACATTTGAAATATGAACCTCAACCACCGGCACGGATATTGCTTTCACGGCATCCCCGATCCCTACGGAAGTATGAGTATATGCCGCAGCATTCAGAATGACCCCGTCAAAACTCCCATCGGCCTGTTGCAATTTATCGATCAGTTCTCCTTCAATATTTGACTGGAAATAATCCAATTCGGTTTCAGGAAATTTTTCCTTTAGCCTTATAAAATAGGATTGAAAATCTGTATTGCCGTAAATACCCGGCTCCCGTTTCCCCAGCAAATTAAGGTTGGGCCCGTTAATTATAAGTAGTTTCATGAAGTAAATGTAAAAAATTCGGGCAAAAAAATGACGGAAGCATATTACTTCCGTCATGATTTATAGTTCTACCATTTAAATTCCACTCCAAAAGTAAGTGCTCCAACATCAAAACCATCTGAAGCAATACCGGCATACGAAAGTACAATACCGAAAGTGGGAAACTGATAACCCACCTGGGGCCTGTAATATAATCCTCCATCTACATTATCTTCAAGGGCAATGGCATAACCAAGATCAAAGCCAGCAAAAAATGATTGTGGAAGCCCCAGTCTGCCTGACGCTGCAATTGGAAGGTAACTTAAGTCGTCAAAGTCATCTTTTCCGAAGAAATGTGAGTAACCAATTAAAGGTCCAACCTCCACGATCTCAACAAAAGTAAATCTGTAGGCCAGGTCTACCCCTAGCTCAAAGCTCGAAAAATCTTCAATATCTCCTAATGGAATTCCTCCTTGTATTCCGACATTGAAGTTATTCTGTCCATAAAAGGGATTCAAACCAAAAATTGCAAGAATCCCCACTAATAGTAATTTTTTCATCATTACATTAATTATTGATTACTGATCTAAAATTAGCTAAATATTTCTTTTACAGGTAGTTATGAACTATGACATTTATCAGAATTAAAATGGGATAAATCCTATTAAGACCTTGCCAAAAAAAAAGAGCGAAACTTAAGTTCCGCTCTTTTCATGTTTAGATAAATAACTTCTTAGAACATTAGTCCCAGTCCTGCCTGAATAACTGAGTTTTTGGCATCTATCTCTTCCCTTTCATAGATGTCTGTAAGGCCGGCATTGTACCTTCCATAAATGAATATGTTATTGAACTTATAGGAAGCTCCCAGGCCAAGACCCAGTTCAATTTCTGTGCGATCATCTTCAAAGAAAGCAATATCGTTTTCTCCATCACTGATCTTTTCACTAACTACGAAACCTACCTGCGGACCTGCTTCGAGGCTAAAACCATCAGTTAAATAGAACTTCGCCAGCACCGGCACATTGATATAATCTAACTGGTGTTCTATATCCCTGTTATCCTCACGTCTCACAATATCAAAACCCTGAGCAGAGTACAGAACTTCAGGTTGAATGGAAAAACGATCAGATACAGGCACTTCGGCTAATAATCCTAAATGATAGGCGGTGCGGGCGTTTTCATCATTGAAATCTGAGAATCCGTCACCTGAAAATGTTGAGAAGTTCACTCCTCCTTTAATTCCGAAGTAAACGTACTCCTGTGCAGCAGCGAAGGTGGTAGATAAAACAAAGGCTGCGATAAACAAAATTGACTTTTTCATAATGGTTAAGTTTTTTAATTCAGGGGCAAATGTAAAAGCCATACTGTTAAGAAAATCTAAGCCGATACTAAATAAATATTAAGTATTCCTACAAATTCCGCAGTATATTTAGCCTATGAAATGGGAAAATGCGCTTAAAGATTACCGGGAATATCTCAAGATCGAACGTGGTCTTTCTCAAAATACCATCACCAATTACAGCTTCGATGTCGAGAAACTAATCTCCTACCTTATTGAAAATGAAATAAATGTATCTCCACTAACGATTTCTGAAGAGGAAGTACAACAATTCATCTACACCATCGCGAAACAGGTGAATGCCCGATCACAAAGCAGGATCATTTCGGGTCTTAAAGGATTCTTTAATTTTCTGGTCTTTGAAGATTACCGTAAGCAAAATCCGCTGGAATTAATCGAATCCCCAAAGATCGGAAGGAAGTTACCCGACACTCTTTCTATAGATGAAATTGACCAACTCATAGCAGCGATCGACCTCAGCAAGCCTGAAGGGGAACGGAATCGAGCCATTTTAGAGACTCTATATGGATGCGGCCTACGCGTTTCTGAAGTCATTAACCTAAGATTATCTGACCTGTTCTTTAAAGAAGGCTTCATAAAAGTGACCGGGAAAGGAGATAAACAACGCTTTGTACCAATATCCGATGCAACTCAGAAATACATTAACCTTTACCGGGAACACATCCGTTCGCACCAGGATATTCAAAAAGGGCATGAAGACACCTTGTTTTTAAACCGCAGAGGGAAACAACTTACCCGAGCCATGATCTTTACGATCATTCGCAGGCTTTCAGATGATTCGGGACTGCATAAAAAGATAAGTCCGCACACATTCAGACATTCTTTCGCGACCCATTTACTTGAGAATGGAGCTGACCTTCGCGCCATTCAGCAGATGTTGGGTCATGAAAGCATCACCACAACCGAGATCTATGTTCATATGGACCGGTCTCACCTGAAAAATGTCATGGAGCAATATCACCCCCGCAGATAACTATTAAATTTCTGCTAAAAGCCTTTAATTCCTTTCCTCTCCGTGAGATCCTGCTTATTTTGAGTTAAAATATCTATATCCAATGAAAACATTAAAATTCCGAAATAACGATGAGATGCCGGCCATAGGGCTGGGAACCTGGAAATCTGAACCAGGAAAGGTAGAAGAGGCGGTGAAGATCGCGCTTCGTGAGGGTTATCGCCATATTGACTGCGCAGCTGCTTACAATAACGAAGGTGAGATCGGAAATGCCTTTACTGAAGTCTTCTCTGAAGGGAAGATCAAAAGAGAAGACGTTTGGGTTACCTCAAAACTTTGGAATGACTCTCACAGAAAGGAAGAGGTGATTCCTGCCTTGAAACAAACCCTGAAAGACCTTCAACTGGATTACCTGGACCTTTACCTTATGCATTGGCCGGTCGCCTTTAAAAATGGCGTAAGCTTCCCAGAAAAGGATGAGGATTACCTTTCTTTGGAGGAAGTACCAATCATCGAAACCTGGAATGCCATGATCGAGGCCAAAGAACAAGGGCTTGTTAAGCACATCGGGGTATCAAACTTCAGCATAAAAAAGCTGGAAGACCTGATGTCCAGAACCAATGACAATCCTGAAATGAACCAGGTGGAGCTACACCCGTTCCTGCAACAAGACAGCCTTCTGGAATTTTCAAAAAAGAACAACATTCACCTTACCGCTTATTCCCCGCTGGGAAGTGGCGACAGGAACCAGGAAATGAAAGCCAAAAACGAACCCTCATTACTGGAAGAGCCCGTGATCAAAAAGATCGCGGAGAAACACAGCGCCTCCCCGGGACAGATCCTCATAAAATGGTCTGTAGAGCGCGGTACCGCTGTAATCCCGAAATCCACTTCTAAGGGTCACATCATCGGGAATCTTGAAAGTGAGAAGATCAACCTTGACTCCCAGGATATGGAGGACATCGATAAGCTGGATCGTCATTTCAGATATGTGACCGGCGAATTTTTTGTAACCAAAAAAAACCCATATGAGAACATTTATGATGAATAGACCTATTTCAAAGATCGCCCTGCTACTTATTCTAACCACTTTAGTTTTTTCAAGTTGTAAAGACAACGAGCGGGAGATGGCAGAAACCGAAATGGAACTGGATTCCCTTTCCCGGGAGCTAGCCTTATATAAAAAGACTTCAGATTCCCTCCAGGCCCTCATTGAAAAAGGGGACATGGCTGGTGATTATAACGTGTACTACGGAAAGAAATTCGATTCGATCGAAGATCCGGAAGCGTTTATAATTGAAGCCCTTAAAAAGAAACCCGAACTCATTCCTTTGAAACCGAAAGTAGGCGGAAAGATGGCGTTCAGAAAAGTGAAGGTCCTTACCGAAGAATGGGTTCTGGGAATTTACGATGACGGCCACATTGAAGGTAAATCTATTTACAGCTATCACATGCAACCCGACGGGAAATTAAAGTTCACCCATATTACTTCCAGGGAACCCGAGAACTAACAGCCGGGTGAACGTTATTTTTATGATAAAACCCAAACCTGTCTCTCCCTATTTTGGTATATTCAGGTTTATTAAAAATTAGAAAAGTAAAGACGACTATGAAGACGAACATTCAATTTGTACATGCAGAATCAAAAATCTCTGCCGAGCAGCTGGTTCAGAGAAAGCTGGATAAACTGGAGAATAAATTTGACTGGATCATTTCGGCTGATGTATTCTTTAAAGAAGAGAAATCTACCAACGGAAATGGAAAAGTTTGCGCGATAGAACTCAGTCTTCCGGGACCAAAGATCCACGCCTCCTCTAACGAGGCCAGTTTTGAAGCTGCGGCTGCAGAATGCGTAAAGGATATTGAAAAACAACTTAAAAAACGAAAAGCGGAGATGCAGACACACTAAGCATCTCTTCCCAATAAAAAAGGCTGCCAATTGGCAGCCTTTTTCTTTATAATAATTTAGAGTTCTTAAGCGATCCTGGTGATCTTCGCTCCAATAGCTCTTAAACGTTCGTCAATATTTTCATATCCGCGGTCTATTTGTTCAATATTATGGATAACGGAAGTACCTTTTGCTGAAAGCGCTGCGATCAACAAGGAGATTCCGGCTCTAATATCAGGAGAAACCATAGTGGTCGCCTTCAATTGAGATTCAAAGTTATGACCTATCACCGTCGCGCGGTGTGGATCACATAAAATGATCTTGGCTCCCATATCTATCAGTTTATCCACGAAGAAAAGTCGGCTTTCGAACATTTTCTGGTGAATAAGCACACTTCCTTTAGCCTGGGTGGCTACCACTAAAATGATACTTAACAGGTCTGGTGTGAATCCAGGCCATGGCGCATCGCTGATGTTCATGATAGAACCGTCAATAAAGCTTTGCACCTCGTATCCGTTGGTGTGAGCAGGAATGAAGATATCATCTCCCTTCTTTTCCACGGTGATCCCCAGTTTTCTAAAGTTGGTAGGGATCAATCCCAGGTGATCCCAGGATACGTTCTTGATAGTGATCTCACTTTTTGTCATAGCCGCAAGACCTATCCAGGATCCTATCTCGATCATATCTGGTAAAACGGTATGCGTACATCCCCCAAGTGATTCTACTCCTTCAATTTCCAAAAGGTTTGAACCAACACCTTTAATGTTCGCCCCCATCCTGTTCATCATCTCACAAAGCTGCTGCAAATAAGGCTCACAAGCGGCATTGTAAATAGTCGTCTTTCCTTTCGCAAAGACAGCTGCCATTACAATATTGGCGGTCCCGGTTACCGAAGCTTCCTCCAGCAACATATAGGTTCCTTTAAGTCCGTCTTTAGGAGCTTCCACTCCGTAGAAACGTTCTTCCTTATTATAACGAAAGTCTGCCCCCAGTTTGATGAATCCTTCAAAGTGAGTGTCCAGGCGGCGGCGACCTATCTTGTCACCTCCCGGTCTTGGAATATATCCTTTTCCGAATCTTCCTAAAAGTGGTCCCACGATCATGATAGATCCGCGAAGCCCGCTTCCCTCTTCTTTGAATTTTTCGCTTTTCAGGTAATCAAGGTCCAGTTCGTCACTTTGGAAAGTGTAGCTGCCCTTGCCAATTTTTTCAATTTTTACACCCAGTTGCTTTAACAGGTGGATCAATTTATTTACATCTAGTATATCCGGAATGTTGTGGATAGTAACTTTTTCGGGGGTAAGTAAAACTGCACAAAGAATTTGCAGAGCTTCATTTTTGGCTCCCTGAGGATTGATCTCTCCCCTTAGGGCGTGTCCTCCCTCTATTTGGAAAATTCCCATGGTAGTCTAAAATTTAATGGCGTTTACGGCTTCTGGTGCGGTGTGTTTTTTTGGAAGGCTTTTTATTCGAAGAATATTTCTTGTTGCCTCTAAGAAGGTCTGACGCTTCACTAAGATCTTCCTCAGTGTGCTTAATATCTATCCTTCCGCCGCTAAGCTCTCTTAAATGATTAAAAATAACCTTATCGTCAACAGTATCTTTGTTCCAGTTGAGATATGATTTTTTCATGTGGTTGGCGATGGTAAAAACCAGACCCTCTTTTTGAGGACCATCTTCCCATTTGTTCGCCTCATCGATCATTCTTTTGATGTTGTTCCCGTAGAACCTGTACTTCGGAAAGTTTTGAGGATAGTTCATCCTGTCAGGCCTTTCAGCCAGCATCTCTCTTGAAGGTTTCGGAAACGGACTCTCCACATCGAGTTTGAAGTCACTGATTATAAATAACTGGTCCCAAAGCTTATGCTGAAAATCGGGCACATCCCTAAGATGCGGGTTCATATTACCCATTACAGCGATAATGGCCTTGGCCACGCGGTTTCTTTCTTTATCATCCTCCAGTTCAACGGCGTATTCCACCATTTTCTGAATATGTCTTCCATACTCAGGAATGATCAATTTGCTCCTTTCAGAGTTGTATTCTAATTCGTTTGTCAAAATGCTATTTATATAGGGTGATAATATACTGCAGAAGTATAACGCCTGCAAAATAATAAAAATATATTCAGGAATTTCAGGCAATTCCAATTATTTTGAAACTTAAAGCCTTTTTAAACAGTCTCTATAGAGAGATCACCCCTTCAATTTTCTCACCTACTTCTATGTATTTAGCGATCACAGCGTCTGGATCGGCCATGCGTACGTTCACCGAAACACTGGTATACTTACCGTTCCTGGATTGTTTGGTTTTTATAACCGCCCCCATATTGTCAAAAATTTCCTCCACCCCTTTGATCTTCGCGTCCTGGGTAGGCACGATGAATTTATACAGGTAGATAGTTGGCCACATGGCGGTGTCCTGTAACTGGGATTTTAATTTTTTATAGAATTCTTCGGGATCTTTTTCTAAACTCATAATTTTCCTTTCTTCAAATCGGTTACAAAGATACATTTATCGTTCCATTTTTTAAATCAAATCCAAATCCCGAAATTTGCCGGGTGAAGACCAGAAAAATTGTAATTACGGGTGGCCCGGGAACAGGAAAAACTTCTGTGATCCAGGCTTTGGAAGAAAGCGGATACTTTTGTTTCCATGAAGTCTCGAGAGCCATCATTCAGAAGGCCCAGAAAGAGGGAATTGATCAATTATTCCTCAAAGAGCCCTTGCTCTTCAGTGAGATGTTGCTAGAAGGCCGAATCAATCAACATAAAGAAGCAGAAAATGTTGAGGCCAACCTCGTATTTCTGGACCGCGGTGTGCCCGATGTGGTGGCTTATATGAACTACTTCGGAAATGAATATCCTCCGGTCTTTAACAGGGTTTGCAAGGAATATTTATATGACGAGATCTTCCTTTTACCTCCCTGGAAAGAGATCTACACTTCAGATAACGAGAGATACGAATCTTATGAGCAGGCGGTTGAAATTCACGATCACCTGGCTCAAAGCTATAGCTCCCACGGGTATCGCCCGGTGGAAGTACCCTGCGGCCCGGTAGATGACCGCGTTTCATTTATCCTTGACCGACTTGTCTGATCCTGAAGAAATACTAAAAAAATACTGGGGATTTTCCTCCTTCCGCCCGCTGCAGAAGGAGATCATTGAGAACGTACTCCTGGAGAAGGATGTTCTCGCGCTGCTGCCAACAGGTGGTGGTAAGTCTTTATGTTTCCAGATACCTGCCCTGGCCAAACCCGGAATCTGTATAGTGGTTTCCCCGCTTATCGCGCTCATGGAAGATCAGGTGAACGCCTTGCAGGCGAAAGGCATTAAAGCCATGGCACTCACCGGCGGAACTTCCTTTTCTGAAGTGGATACCATGCTGGATAATTGCATCTACGGAAATTACAAGTTCCTTTACCTCTCTCCCGAGCGCCTGCAACAGGAACTGGTACAGGAACGGATAAAGCAGATGCCTGTGAACCTCATCGCCATTGATGAAGCTCACTGTATCTCACAATGGGGCCACGACTTCAGGCCTGCTTACCGAAATATTTCGCTGCTAAGAAACCTGAAGCCTGAAGTACCTTTTATAGGACTCACCGCTACGGCCACTAAAAAGGTGGTGAAGGATATGGCAGAGCAACTGGAACTAAAGGAACCTTTGATCCTTCAGAAATCCTTTCACCGGGACAACCTGGCTTATATTGTAAAGGAAGCCCAGGACAAGAACTATTACCTGGAGCAACTTTTAAAGGAACATGATGAATCGGCGATTATCTATGTTCGCAGCAGGAAAGCCACTATAGAGCTGGCAGACTTTCTTCGGAAAAAAGGCATTTCAGCGAGCTCTTTTCACGGCGGACTTCAGAAAAAAGAGAAATCACAGCGCCTTCAAAGCTGGCTTCAGAACAAAGACCGAGTCATGGTCGCGACCAACGCTTTTGGAATGGGCATTGACAAGCCAGATGTTCGCAGCGTGGTTCACATGAACCTGCCCGAAAGCCTGGAAAGTTATTTCCAGGAAGCAGGAAGGGCCGGCCGGGACAGGAAGCCTGCAAAGGCCGTCATCCTCACCAATCAAAGTGACATTCCCCTGCTAAAAAACCAGTTTTTGAATACCCTTCCTTCCGTGGAATTCGTGAAGCTGGTCTATAAAAAACTGCTCAGCTATTTCAGGATCGCTTATGGCGAAGGAGAAGGCACCGAGCATCATCTGAACTTTTACGAGTTCTGCCAGTTTTATGAACTGAACGTGTTGCAGGCTTACAACGCCGTACAACTTTTGGACAGAGCCAGTGTACTGAATGTCTCAGAACAGTTTCAGAAGAAGACTAGGATACAATTTATGGTTTCCGGAAAGCAATTAGGCTTTTACCTGGAAGCAAATCCGCAATTCGAGGCGGTGACAAAATCTATCCTGCGCACCTACGGAGGGGTTTTTGAAAGCCCCGTGGAGATAAACCTGGAGATCATCATTAATAAGGCGGGCACTAACCGACAGGAAGCGGTTCGCCTGCTGCAGCAATTAAAAAAGGAAGGCCTCGCTGAATTCGAGCACGACCAGCATGACACAAGGATTACCTTTTTGGTGCCCCGGGAAGATGAAACCACCATCAATCCGCTTATTCCTTATATTAAACTTCAATTAAGCTCAAAAAAGGAAAAAATAGACAGCGTTCTTGATTATGTGGCTAATACTAAGGACTGCAAAAGTGAACAGCTACTGCGCTATTTTGGGGAGACCGAAACTTCTCCCTGCGGAATTTGTTCGGTGTGTAAGGCTTCCGAAGTAAAACTCACGCGGGAAGAAATGAAAAAGATCTATTTTAAGATCATCGGGCTGCTGGAACTGGGCGAACAAACTTCGAGGGAGCTCACAGAAAAACTGGAATTCCCCGAAGAACACGTGCTGCACATACTCAGAATCCTGGTAGAAAAAGAAGCATTGGCGTTAACCGCCACTAAAAAATATAAACTAAAGCACTTATGAGAAAGTTACGAATCGTATTCATGGGCACGCCAGATTTTGCCGTACACACGCTGAAGAGCATCGTGGAGGCGGGCTATGACGTAGTGGGGGTGATCACCGCGCCCGATAGGCCGGCCGGAAGGGGTCGTAAACTGAATGAATCGGCGGTGAAGAAATATGCCGCAGAGCAAGGCTTAAACATTCTGCAACCCACTAATCTTAAGTCTGAAGATTTTCTAAAGGAACTTAAAGACCTCAACGCGAACCTACAGGTGGTGGTCGCTTTCAGGATGTTACCCGAGGTGGTCTGGAAAATGCCGGAATTCGGAACTTTTAACCTGCACGCTTCCCTCCTTCCGCAATATCGAGGGGCAGCACCAATCAACTGGGCGGTGATGAACGGCGAGACCGAAACCGGGGTTTCCACCTTCTTTATAGACGAGAAAATAGATACGGGAGAAATGATCTTCCAGGAGAAAGTTCACATAGACCCGGCAGAGAACGCGGGCAGCCTTCATGACAAGTTAATGATTACGGGAGCCCAGTTAGTAATAAAGACCCTGCAGGCCATAGAAGAAGGTCCTGTAAAGACCATTTCCCAGAAGGAAGCCGGAGATCTTAAGAGCGCTCACAAACTCACCAAAGAGAACACCCGAATTGACTGGAGCCGTCCTATGGATGACACCTATAACTTCATTCGCGGACTTAGTCCCTACCCTTCTGCCTGGACCATGCTCACCAATGGGAATGACGAGGTGATGATGAAGATCTACGAAACTGAAAAGGAACCCAGCGAAACAAGAGAAGAAACCGGAAGCATTATTCAGGAGGACAAAAATGTTAAAATTTCGATGCCGGGAGGTTATTTGGTGTTGAAGGAAGTACAGCTTCCCGGAAAAAGAAAAATGGCCGTAAAAGACCTATTGAACGGATATAATTTTTTCCCGAACGCAAAAGTTCGCTAAACCCTTATAAACGCTGAAAAAGTCGTATCTTCGAAAAAATCAACCAAGGTTATCAACAATTTACCGAAGTTATTAACAATATATTGCATTTCCCTTGCTATTACTTGCATGGCAAAGATTTCCATATAAATTTGTAAGAGCAAATTAATAAAAGTTTAACCAACAACTATTTAAAAACTCGAATTATGAACAAGACAGATTTAATCGATGCAATGGCTGAGAACGCCGGAATTTCTAAGGCTGCTGCTAAAAAAGCTTTAGAGTCTTTTCTTGAAAACGTAGAGAAATCTCTTAAAAAAGGAGATCGCGTTTCTTTAGTAGGTTTCGGATCATGGTCAGTATCTAAAAGAGCTGCCAGAGAAGGAAGAAACCCTCAAACAGGTAAAACTATCAAGATTGCTGCTAAAAACGTAGTGAAGTTCAAAGCGGGTGCTGATTTACAGAAAGCTGTAAACTAGTTCTTATCTAAAAGCTAACAAAATATTAAACTCTCCCAATTGGGAGAGTTTTTTTGTTAAATAAAGAGAAGTGTCATTTGCCCCTCAAAAATTATTTTTTAGCTTTAGAAGAAAGATTCGCTAAATTCAAGGATACATTATGACTACACTCAAACCTGCCAAAGGTCATCTTCTAGTTGCAGAGCCTTCTATCACAGGAGATCTTTCTTTTAATAGATCAGTAGTTCTGCTTGCAGATCATACAGAGAACGGATCGATAGGTTTTATCCTTAATAAAGTGCTGGATTTTTCTCTGAAAGATCTGATCCCCGATATCAAAGGTAACTTTAGGGTATATAACGGAGGGCCTGTAGAACAAGATAACCTTTATTTCATTCATAAGGTGCCAGACCTGATCCCTGACAGCATTGAGATCGCCAGCGGAATTTACTGGGGCGGTAACTTTGACATAGTGAAAGGCCTCATCAGCGAGGACCTGCTTACCGAGAACGAAATTAAATTCTTCCTGGGCTATTCAGGATGGGATTGCGAGCAGCTCAATGAGGAATTGGAAGCACATTCCTGGGTAGTGACCGAAAATAAAGAGAGTAAGGATATATTAAACAGGCATCCAAGAACCTTCTGGAAGGATAAAATGATGCAGCTGGGCGGGAATTATGTAATCTGGTCTAATGCACCCGAAAACCCTTCTTACAACTAGCTCAATCTCGCCAGCACGTTCAATTTGGTGAGCAACTCTTTTGCCACCGCTGTCCCAAACTCTTTTTTCCGGTATTTATGGATCGGTTGAATACCTACGATCACGTTCGTGATGAACATCTCATCTGCCTTTTGCAGTTCAAAAGGGGAAATTGACTCCTCTACAAGAGTATAATCCGGTAATTTCTTTACGATCTCCAGGATCTTTCCTCTCAAAATACCTTTTAAACAGCCGTCTGTAAGCGGCGGTGTTTTGATCACCTTATCCTTTACCAGGAACAAGTTCCCGTTCAGGGCTTCGATCACACTTTTATTCTCGTTAAGCAACAGGCAATTCGAGTAATCATTCTCTTTGGCGTAGATACTTCCCAGCACGTTCACGGCCTTGTTATTGGTCTTGACGGTAGAAAGCAGGCCGCTGTTCACGTAATGGTCCTTAAACAGTTCCACCTCATAGAAATCCTCGTTCATCAGGTAGAAAGGACTGGAAAGTTCTTCGGCAGTGATAACATAGCCCACGTCATTGGTCTGCGGACTGTAGAAACCACCTTCCTTACGGAAAACGGAAAAACGAACCCTTGCCGGAGCATCAGAAAGTCCGTTCGCTTCCAGCAGGTCCTTTATTTCCTGCTCCACAAATTCGGGAGAGAAGCTCGATGGGATCTCCATTCGCATGATCCTCATGGAAGCCATGAGGCGGAAGTAATGATCTTCCCAGAACATGATCTTTCCGTTGATGGCACGAATGGTTTCAAAGACAGCGTCACCATAAGCATACCCGCGGTTGGAAACCGAAAGGCTGGCATCTGTATTAGCGACAATATTTCCGTTCAAATTAGTCATAAAAAAAGCCCGTTTAGGAACGGGCAAAGGTACTATTTCTTAAAGGAATTTTTAAACAGATCCCAATACTTGTTTTAAATCAGAGATCATGTTCTCCCACAGCATCTTTCCTTCATCCACTTCGTCTTCTTCCGCAAAGTCGGTCACCATGATAGAAACATCCTTGGTGATATCGTCTACCTGTATGCGAAGTTCAAAGTAATAAGGGGTATCCTCATCGGCCACCCAGCGAAATTTCACGCGTTCCCCGTTCTTTTTACTAAGCAGTTTGGCTTGCTCCTCGCTGCCCTCCCAGATGAAGGTAAACATTTCACCACGCGAATTCACGTTATCTGCATACCATTCGCTTAGGCCCGAAGGAGTTGCTATATAGTTGTATAGTAAAGATGGGGAAGCCTGGATTGGAAATTCCATTTCATACTTTATCTTATCGTCCATTCTTCGGTTTTTGTTAGTTTCGGGCAATATAATTATTAATTGCAAACCAGAAAAAAAAATCAAAATTAATATTTTAGAAAAGAATGTTTGCGACAAGGTAAATTGTTTTTATATTTGCACCCGCTAAAGAGAACCACAGGCTGGTTTGACGGCAAATGGCGAGGTAGCTCAGTTGGTTAGAGCGTCGGATTCATAACCCGGAGGTCACGAGTTCAAATCTCGTTCTCGCTACTTTTTCATCATAAGCCCCTGATAATCAGGGGCTTATGTCGTTTTTAGGCAAAATACTGTCACAGTATTGTCACATGTAAAGCATTCTTATCCAGACAATTACATTATCCCGCAAAGTGCTCGCTACTTGTTCCAAATTCCGTGAAAAATAAATGATTGGAAAGAGTAAATAACGATCCAAATGACCCCATAAAAAGAGTCAAATTTCTAGTCATTATTTTACATTTCTTAACTCCGTATTTGTAAATACAGATTCACAACCAAAAGCGAAATTTTAAACCTTTTTGTAAGAATTTTATTATAAAAAGGTATATATGTATCTTAGGCACAGAAACCCCCTACTCATTTTACTAATAGTGATTATGAGATATAATTCTAAAGAGCGTTTAGGAATTAATGCAACTGAATCAATCTTTCTTAAAGAATTCAATTGGATTTTTAGAGAGCAACCAATAGTAGATGTTGGAATAGATGCTTTAGTTGAACAAGTAAATAATGGGAGTCCTCAGGGAAAATTCTTAGCGTTACAAATAAAATCAGGTGAAGGAAACTTTAGAATAACTGCAGATAAATTGATCTATTATTTATCCAATGTTCATTATAATTATTGGACAAATTTTGATTTACCTGTCATTTTAGTTGGTCATATCCCAGAAGAGGATAAGACATATTGGGAGGAGTTGAGTATTAAAAAAATAAAAAAAACCAATAAAAGTTGGAAACTGGAGATTTCAAAAAGAAATCTCTTAAACCAAAAAGCAAAACCATTTCTTCAAAACCTTTTAACTTCAAAAACAAAAGACTCTCATTCTCTCAAAATTTTCCAGGGTGAAAATATTGATAATGAAACCATTTTTGAATTAGATTCTAAACTGGACTGTATAGGAGATGCAAATGAATCTACAGAGAGAACCGTGGAATTGCTATATGATTTGACCGCAAAAATCGTTTCAAGCCACGAAAGAATTGTAGAACATACAAATAAAGGTGACACCATAAACTCCCCTCAAGTAAACAATACATTAAAAAAGCTTTCTAAGGATATAAATATTTCCGCAAGAAGACTGGAAAATGAAATATTGATTTACTCCGGAACAATTGCAGAAGGGATTTATGCATATGAACAAGCAATAATTATACACTTTTTTATTACTAAAAATCCAATTAACCTACAAGAGCATTTAGAAAGTTTGCAATTTCTTCCCACTGCGATTGATGGAGCAATTTCGGGAATACAATTTATGAGATCTAGCTTTGATAATATTCCTGGTAATCATGCCGATTTAAAAGTGGCAAGAAAAAATATGATTAAGGTAATTGACCTAATAATTAATGAATATGAGGTTTCAAAAAATCTAATTGAAAGTTTAATCGAAAAGATCAACCTGAGAATGAACTAAAGTATGGTACTCGCTACCAACTCCTTGTAAAGCCAATAAAATTGGGGCTTTCAATGATTTTCATCCTGAAACTGTCACAAAATTGTCACACACTTAATTTAAGGCTTAAAAACAAAGAGCTCATATACAAGTGATTACATTTTTAAAGATTGAAAAAAGGAATTGTTTAATTCATTCTTTAAATGGTCATTAGAAAAATGATTCAAAGACAAATTATCGCTCCAAAACTCTTAGTAATGGAAAGCCAAAAACGTATTATTTGCTAATAATTTGGGATCATCATGTCCCGTAATATCCTGGGAGCCCCCGGTATAGTTGGGATCATCGAAGATGTGACGTCACAGTATTGTCACAAAACCCCATATTTAGTGAAGAAAACATTACCTTTAAGTACTGATATGCAGAAAGTTAGATTTTGCGAAAAATTGGTAGTTAGTCTCGTTCTCGCTACACACAAGAAGCCACTATTTATGGTCGATAACACCAAAATAGTGGCTTCTTTTTTTACGCAAAATTTAAGTTCTACACTGAGTTCTACACAAATCTTATATAAATCCCACACCGGCATGGGATCTCATTTAAATGTTCCTATTTACCCAAAAATCTTGAAAAAGAAATTATAAAATTTAAAGATGAAGAGGCGTGAATGATCTCAGTTAAGCTGTAAAAAAAATAAATCAACTGTATACGCTAAGCTGAAACTAAATGGTAAAAATAAAATCCGCTGCGGGGGCCTCCGAATCCACTATTTGTCTACCAGCCTAAAAAATCCCAAACCGAAGGAATGCGCAACTATAATTGCAGGACTGGATCCTTTAGGGAAAGGCATAATTTAACTCTCCGACTCCACCTATGCCTGTTCCCTGACAATAAGAAAACCTACGATTTTGAAAGGTATTTAAAAACAGGCTAAGGGGCTGCTTTTAGAAATAAGGTTATTGTTATTGACAAAATTCGTAGCTTCCCATTTTTTTACCATTCTTCTATTGGCTTCACATAAATAGATTTGTCAAAATACAATCTCCTTTCAATCCTAATACTATCCTCATTATAATAATATTCTATTAAAGCCCCTCGTATTTTTTTGTTTCCGGGAGTTTCATAAGTTAAGATAAAGTCTACTAATCTATCAGTTGGAACCTCCTCAGGTATTTCAGGATGCGGAATCCCGTCATTGTCTAAGCTCGGAAAAGTATCAGTTCTTATCTTGCTTATATTCGAAAAATCATCATTTAATTTATCGGTATCATAAGGAAGAATAACTTCGACATCTGAGCTGTTATAAAACTTTGAATTTAAATAGAACTGAAACCTGGCCGGCTGATCAACATTTATACTATCCTTTAAATTATATTCAAAAAAATTGCTCTTTTCAAAGAGAGTATCATTATGCCTATTAATTATCCAAAATTGATTAACATATGACCTATTGTCAACATCCATGTATTCTACTATACTGTCATATTGTGGCTTTATAAATCTCCATTTATTTATCCTAAATTTTCGATTCTCCTTTCTAACTTTCCCAGTACTTATTAAATCCCCTTGTTCATTATAATTTGAAACAATACAAGTATTTTGAGAACATTCAATTTCTTGATTATTTAATTTTACAGTAGGAAGTGAATTATTTTTTTTACAGCTACCAACCATGATCATAACCATGATTAATAACCCAGTACTCTTTAGGTTCATTGATTTGCTTGTTAATTCACTTTCCGGTAGATATAAGCTTCATTAAATTCAAAATTAGATCTGACCCACTTTCCATTATTCCAGTCACTCATAAAAAGATGTACTAATTTATCATCCTTTATTTCCACTTTGTATAATTTCCTTTCCGCCCTGTGTATAGAAGAATCTGGAAGATCTTTATCATAGATACCTCCCTTTTCATCAAGCATTAAAAACCCGTCTTCGAAATAATAATTTCCAAAATACTCATCCTGCATTTCACAACTTAAAAAGGTAAAAGTGCTGTCAGTTTTGAATTCATAAATATTTATACAAGCTTCTGCTATTTTACACTCCCACTTTGTTCCTTTTAATCCAACTCCTTCCTTTTCCTGAGCGTTACAGCAGAGGAAAAGAATGGAGCAAAATAAGATTCCTACAAGATTTCTGATGATTCTATGATCTCATAATTATTCATGATAGGAAACCCACGGTAATTTTGCATATTCTACGAATAATTTTTGTTTCTCAGAATTATAGTCAATAATTATAAATCTGTACTCATCTTGATCATTATTTTACATCTGTTGAGCTCCATATTTCCGACTTTGAAGTATTTATGTTTTCAAGCTAAGAAACTCACGAGATATAATTACCGTTATTTAATAGACAGCGAAAAAAGCTTATTATTAAAATTATTCTCACAAACAAAATACTCTCCTTCTTTTAAAGCATCTATAAATGTCATAAAAGAGTTCAACAATTGAAAACCATATATTCGTTCTCCGGATGTACTGAAAATTAAATAATTCCCAATAACATGGCTATGAGACATCAATGCAATAGGATAATCTTCACTCCTATCATAATTTAAATTGAGTTCTTCAGAAATCTCATCAATATTGTAGATTTCAGAATAAAACAAAAGAGTTAAGAAAAAAGTATTTCCTTTAAAATCTCTTATTTCAATTGTTAGTTTTTTTTTGAGTTTGTCTTTTTCTTTTGAAATGACAAACATTAACTTCTTATTATTTGCTTTAAATCGCAGATTTTTAATTTTAAAAATTTCAGAATTATCACAAATGCTAATATTTTCAATTTGGACATCCTTACTTTGAATCTCGATTAAAATTGGATTTTTTGTACTCTTTATAATTTCAGAATAATATTTTTTCTCTTTGCGGATATGTAAATTTATATCATTAGCAAACGATTTGGTTGTTAATAATATGATGGCAAAAAAGTAAATAGCTGTTTTCATAATTTATTTTTCTTTAGGAATACTCCAATCATTATAATTTTCCCTTCTATTGTTTGAATTTCTCATATTTTTATTAACAAATTGACTAGCTTTAATTTCTTCCGTTTTCCTATCAGTCACTAACCCCTTTGCAATTCTTTCAGCGTGATAAAATTCATGCATCATGATGGTATTCTTGTTATTCTTATAATCTTTATCCTCTTTTAAATTCGATTTAAAATCCAAATTTAAATAGGAATCATCTCCTACACCTTTTGTTTGGTGATTCTTAGGCATGTTTTTTTCATAATTCGACATTGCTTCATAGTATGCTGTAATTTCATCTTCATTTCTATTAAGAAAATCAGGTACATTTGGAAGTGTTGTAGTATTCTCATCTTTATAATCCGTTAATGCTTTGGGTTTAGTTGAGGAGCCCTCTATACTTCCAGATTTGTTCGAAATAATTATTTCCTTATCTGTTTGCTTTAAAAATTTAATTGTACTCCTAACCTCCTTATTACCAAAAACGCTTTGAAAAAAAACTCTCAACTTAATACCTAAATTAAATAAGACACTATTTTCTTCTGCGTACACTAGCTTTCTTCCATCAGGATCAATATATTTTAATGGATTATTAGCCACATATGCATACGGTGAAACATCGGGATATTTTTGGGCCAAAGGATCCACACTCTGCCACACGCTGGTCCTGGCATCGTAATATCTCGCACCGTAGTAGTACAGCCCGGTTTCCTCATCCAGCTCCTTGCCGTTGAACAAATAAGGAGTACGGTCGGTATTGCTGTGCTCTTCGAGAAAGGTCTCTCCAAAAGCGAAGTATTCCACGTGCTGGGATACTTCCCCATTGGCATCGGTAATATACGAAGAACTGCCCAGATGGTCGGGATGATAATAGTAGACAAAAGCCTCAACATCCTTTCCATTCCCGCCGGAACCGGTATTAGGCCCGGAGCCCGCGGAAGGCTTGCCTCCGGGGTTGTGTCCGTTGAGCAATCCCCAGGCATAGCCGCTTGGGGTCTGGCCACTGTTGCCGGCAAAGACGGTCACATCAAGACCAAGGTCGGCATACAGCTTTATGATACTGGCCTTGGACTGTTTTTGCTTATTGGCGTAATCGATCTTTCGGGTATCAGTACCTCCCGCCAGTTCCTGTAAGAGACCATCGCTGCTTTCGGCGAGCTTGGTAGTCACCCTTTGCGATCCGATATAAAAATGCTTGGTGATCATGCTGTTGCGCACCACCACATACGGGTTCACATAGATGGTATAATTACCAATACTTCCCTGCCCTCCGGCATTTTTACCGTTCACCCGTACATTTTGACCGCCGCCGTGGCTTTTTAATACGCGTTCACCCGCGGCATCATACACGTAATTATTGATCTCACCGTTATCGGCAATTCCTTTGATGCGGTTTTCCTCGTCCCAGATGATCTCCCGTTCCTGCCCGCTGGTATCATGGGTCCAGCCGGTCTGGTTCCCGTTGGCATCATAGGTATAGGTTTGTTCCCCTATGTGCACCGGCGCGTGTGGCTGGGATTCACCATATTCGTAATCAAAGGTGTAGGTGGTTTTGTTTCTCGGGCTCCACTCTGTCTCGTCATAGCCCTTGAACCGGTGTACCTGCTCTTTCTTCACGATACTGTGAACACTGTTGTATCTCATCTTCAGGCTGTAGCGGTTCTCGTGGTCACTGCCCAGGTGACTACCGGTCGCGCCGGTCAACCTGTACAAGTCGTCATACTCGTAATTATAATCGGTCTGCCCGCCCATCAGATTGCTTTCAGGGATCTCCGCCTTGTTCTGCAGCCGCAGGATGTTGTTCACGTTATCATAGGTATACACATTGTCCATCATCTTACGGTCGCTCGCAGTCTCCGCAATAAGGTTTTTTAAACGACGACGGTCCGGCTCGTACTCATAAAAGGTTTCCGTACCGTTTCCGTACCCCAGATAAACCCGTTGTTCGAATTTGTCGTACCCCAGTTGCTTCACATAGCTGTAGTCCGTACCCTGCTTTTTCCCGCCAAAGCTGTGAAGGAGTCCGCCCAAATTATAATTATACTCCAGGGTTTCTTTATCGGGATAGATCATTTTGGTAATCCTGTTCCAGGTATCGTATTCCCATTCGGTTGAAAAAGTAAGGATCTCCCCGTCAGGCACTACTATGGTGCGGATGTTCTTTGTCACCGCCCCCAGCTGGTTGTAAAAGAATTCCTGTGCGCCGGTAGCGTCTTCCTGCAGCACCATGCGGCCCGCCCTGTAATGCTTGGCCCCGGGCTCCCCATAGGTGTAGGTTACATTATTCTGCGGGTTCTCGGGGTACTTGATATGGATAAGGCGTCCATAATCATACTCGTAGGTAATAGCTTTTTTGATGGCAGCCAGGTTCGCCGTTACCTTTTTGGTCATATTACCGGAAAGGTCATATTCAAAAGTAGTGGTGCCGGCATTCGGTTGCACAACTTCGGTTCTGCGGCCCAACCAGTCGTAAGTTGATTTGGTAAGGTTATCCTGGTCATCTTTCACCTCTATTAATTCATTAATGGCATTAAAGCTGAAGCTGGTCCAGATATCAGAGCCCTGACTGTACTGTGACAATACGGCGGTATTAAGGCCCCGGACATTGGTAAAGCTCTCTTTCCAGATGCCGTTGGCATCGGTGACCTTGGTACTGAACTGTGTATTGCCGTCACGATCGGTTCCAAACCCGTATTCCGTTTTAGTAACTGCGTTATCGGGCAGGGTAACGGTCAGGGTTCTGTCCATCACATCGTAAGTGGTTTTCGTAGGAGGTACATCATCTTCACCTTCAATAAAAGACCCTTCATCTCCCTTTTTCCCCTCTACCGGGTAATAGCTTTCTACAGTCCTGCCGAAGGCATCAAAGACAGTACGGCCCGAGACGATCATGATCTCAGTATCTGCACTTGACGGCCCCGTGAATTTAGCTCCGTCCTTTTTTACCTGCAGGCTTCGTTTAAGGCCGTCCATGAAGGTAACCGTTTCCAGGTCGTTGTCCTTATGCGCGGGGTCGTAATGCCTGGTCGAGGCCCAGGGCACCTCTGCCTCCGGATGGTATTCGAAGACAATGGTATAAGGCACTCCCATTGCAAGCTCCATTGGCCCGGTTACCTTAGTGATACGGCCCAGATCATCGATCTCAAAACGCATCTGCTGTTCGTTCAGGTCGGTTGTCTGCAAGACCTGCCCAAAACGGTAATCATACTCAGAAGAGGAACTGTAACCATAGGCATCGGTAATACCGGTAGTATAGGTATGCACCTCGGGATCATAGGTATATTCAAAGAACATGCGGTCTCCTTCGGCATTTTCGGGACGGGTGATCTTAGTAAGATTTCCGTACATGTCATATTCCATGTCAAAGGTAGCTGCTTTGCCGTCCTCCAGGTATTGTCTTATCTGAATGATGTTCCCGGTACCGGCATCGATATCGGTGGCGCGTTTCCGAAGGGTTTCTCCCCCGCCGCTTACCGTAATTTGCTTGGGTACTCCTATCAAATGTTTACCCGGATAGCTGTGATAGCTGATGTTGGAAACTATATCATCACTGTCATCATCGGGTTCTCCGTAATCGGTATAGGAAGTGACATTCCCATATACATCATATTCAAAAGCGGTGCGGGTACTTTTCCCGGGTGAACTGTTACCCTCGTAAAAATTCTTCAGCGTTTCGGTCAGTGCCGGAAAGGCCATTCCCGTGTCATTTTTTGCATATGAATCATCCAATACGGCACCGGTCTGTACGTCTTTTAAGGTATAAGTATTAATGGTTTCGGTATACAGGTTTTCATCGGCATCCTGAAGGACCTCCCGAAGCAGCACGCCTTTTTCATAGTAATTACCGGTATCGAATTCCTGCACCACGGTTCTGTATACTTCATTCTCGTTTTCGGTATCCAGCTGGTGGCTCTTCACGGTTTTAAATCCGTAGAAATCCCTTTCGTGCCGATCGTAATAACCTTCTTCATATTCGAAGCTGCTGGCCATGGTATCGGCTCCGTCGCCTTCCACTCCGTCATGAACCTCAACTTTTGAAAGAGCCCAAAGATCACTGGGCTGCCCATAGGTGTTCCCGGTCCTTTTGTAATCTACCGTAAACGTAGCTCTCAAAGGTCGCTTCACTTCTTTTAACAGGTTAGTACGGCCAATAGTAGATCGCTGCACCACCAGTTCATCAGCCTTATTGGACTTCAGCACATCAGGGAAACCGTCACCGTCGATATCACTGATCTGTTGCCAGGACCTGCTGACTCCCTGACCGGCAGCTGCACTGGGATTAACACACATTTTCACCGTAATAATCGGAATGACAAAGCAATATGAAAAAGCCGCATTTACTGATTCCCCGGTGGAGACCCCTTTATTTATGGCCTCCGCCCCCAGCCAGTTTATTTCCCTTGCAAAGCCATTTCCTGTATTAAGGTTCACCTTTAGAATACCTGGACTGACCAAATTCGTTTTCTCACGACGCAGTATATCCACTAATCCGTCCCCGTTAATATCCTGTAAAGCAACATCAGACTTGTTATCTGTTCGCGACAGGGAAATTCCTGCAGAAAAGCTTCCGTTATTTAGGTTTATTCCTAAACCACCGCCCTGATCCACGCTCGATCCGCTACCTACCTGGCTGTAACCCCATTGTTCTTTAGGAGCAAAGCTGTATCCAAGGTTGAGTTCCACTTCTCCTCCCTGGTACACTTTATCGGGTAATCCGTCTCCGTTGACATCCATCCAGGAATTTTTGACCTCATCGTCGTTCTCCGCAAAATTGGCACTGATACCAATGGAGGATTGCGCATCTTTACCGGCTTCATCGGTGTTGGTACTGGCTTCGGCTTGCTGGCTGTCCCCTGTATTATTTCCTTTGGCTCTTACATAAGAGCCGCCCAGGGTAAATCCTTCAGCTTCAAATTCAGATCTGTGATTACCCGCAGTATACAATTTTGCTTCATTATCCAATCCTCCCCGAGGGGTTGTATACTGAATGTAATCCTCTGTAACTATATCAGGATAACTGTCCCCGTTCATATCCATAAAATCAGAAATGCTTTCAGAAGAACCCCAGCTTTTACTGGCGCTTGCATTGGCCGGGCCAACACCACCACCCAGTGCTACACTATTCACTTCACTTTTACTGAATTTCACAATTCCAACAGCACCATAACTGTGAGAATTATCCCCGTTAAAAGGTGAAAACAGACGAATATCGTCCTCTCCCAATCTGGAAGCGCTCATGGAAGCAGCCTTTATATAGGTGAGATTGTCATAACCACGCCATTGATCCTCTGCAGAAGGTACAAACGGGATGAAATTATCTTTGGTGGGATCATAACCACCATTAAGGTCATCCGGATTTTGAATTTCCTCCGGGTCTAATCCTTCCAATTCCTCTTTATTGATTTGAAGTTCACTTTCATTTATAGGCTGGTTAGCACGTTCACGATTTCCGTTGTACCCGAACTGTCCCCATCCTCTGTACAAAGGTCCCAGATCAGGGTTCTCATTCACCGCATAAAGGCCGGCACTAATGGTATCAGACTCGGCACCACTTTGGTAGGCTATAATGGCACGGGCATCCCGGTTATATTTTGCCAGGTCTATGCTGGCTGTATGATACTCTACAAATAAACGATCTCCTTCAGCTACCGGAACTACAACAGGACTTACCACAGAATCGGAAACTGCTCCGTAAATTACCGTCATTTTATTCTTGCCTACTAATTCATTGACCTTCTTCACTGAAAAATTGATCTTCCCGGAATAATTCTGGTCCGCCTTAAAATGCGGTGTAATAGAAAGAGTGTCCTCCTTTTGAGCTTCAAAAACAGTAGTTTTGTGATATTCGGAAGCATACATGGAATAATGAACTACAGGAGAAAACTCAATTAGATGGGCTCCTTTCTCGCCGATCACTTTCGGATAATCGGGATCGGAGGAGGAGGTGTAATACATACTTGGCTGCCAATGAATGACTGGCCAGTCGATATTGGAATCAGAAAGTACTTCAAAGATGAAGGTATCTCCCTTTGCCACCTCTTTAGAAAAACTGATTTCCTCATTAACTGTTTCGGCCGCCGGAAATGTCAGTTCCTTGACAGCAGCCCCGGTAGAATGGTTGAATACCCTAACTGTCAGGTCATCTGATGTCACGGGTTTCACAAATGTACCTTCAAAATTGACTGAACCGTCAATTGGCGCCTCCACATATTGCTTTGCAGTAACCACGTAATCTTCTTCGGCATTAAACCGGTACAACGGCCTATTATTGGCGTCTGATTCTAAGTCGGTATGATTTCTATAAGTAATTGTAGGATTCCAGGAGACCTCGTCATTTGTTCCGTCAAAAACAGATTGTACCCGGAAGTATATTTTTTCGCCTTTTTTGATCGAGATGGAACTGAGTCCGGTAGGTGTTTTTGACGTATGATCATCGGCTGCGATGGTCGAATTCCATAATTCGGTACCATTATGCTGAACGGCTACCCGCACCCCGTCGGCCGTACCTGAAGGATTCAGAGGAGCCATCAGGTTCACCTGGCCGGTGACATCTATCGTCCCGTCATATGGAGCCTGCCATACCCTGACCACATCATGAAGCGGAAACTGATCTATCTTTTTTTCCAGTTCATCCGGATCCACTTGAAAAGTACTGGTATCTATGCCGGCTTCCGCAAGAATATAGCTTGGGGTATCCTTACTGCTCCTGGTAAACACGGGACTGCCGTCTTCATCCAAATGGTTGAAATATACCGTCCCTTTAGAAACTATATCGATCAGCCTGTCACCATTGACATCTGAAAAATAAACTTCTTCTTTGGTCTCTGTTTGTGAATTATCATACCCAATAAATCCAACTGGGGGATGAGCCTCCAATCCTTTATTAAAGGTGCCGGTTTTCGATTTTGAAAAGTCACTTATTCCGGTTATTGGCAATTCTTCTCCGAAGACCGGTTTACCGTTAGGACCAGATAAATTCATTCGGTATACTAATTTACTTCCTTGCTTAAACACTTTATCGGGAAGGTTATCCCCATTGATATCGACTAAAGCCAGCATCCCCTCACTTTCGGAATGGGTATAACCTAATTTGGCTCCCATGGTGAGAAGTTTACCCACTTTTCCGGGTAGTCCGGCAGTAACAGCCAAGCCTACTGTTTCATTGCTTGATTTGGTTCCACTGAGTGTGGAAGCATCGTCATTAAATCCAGGTATGGGATTAATAAATTCCCCGCGCACATCATCCCTTTGAGGATTCCAGGTTTCTACCGAAGTATATGGCGTATAACCTTCACCAGACTTTACATCATCGTAATACTCAAATTCGTGGCTGTTAAATTCAGTTCCTTTGGCATCATATTGGGTGATCTTTTCCAACAGCGTTTTAAAGAAGGCTCCCTGCCTGTAGGTAAGTTCGTAGCTTCGTATATTTTTCCCGTTATAGCGCACCTCTATTTTCCGTAAGAGATCGGCAGTCACCTGCTTAAAACCATAACGCGCGTTAATGCTCACGTCGGCACGTTTGGCTTCGCCAAGTTGCCTGTCCCGGGTAAAGAGCACCTCGTATTTTCCTTCCTCGCTTCCGTGACCGGTATACGTTATTCTGCTTACATAGAGATTATAACCCGGCACGGTACCACCTTTCAAACCGGTATCCTGAACCTTGACATGCTGATAACTTACAAAATTGTCATTCAGATCCCTGATTTCTACCAGGGCCCAGTGAGCTATATTTCCGTCAGTATCTTTTAATACCGAGGTTTCTACTATACCCTTGCCAGGAGTCCCTCCATAGAAATATTTTGTACCCGATTTACTGGTTACCTCCCACCAGTGATTGTAAGGCTTATCGCCGTGTCGGATAATTTTCTTAAATCCCCCTTCTACCCTGGGGTAGAATTGTTTTTCGGCGGATCTGGCAACAGGTTCTCCGCGGTGAGCGATGGGTGCCAGCTGCTCTCCGCTCATGCTGTAGGTTTCGGTCTCCACATCTTCAAGATAACGAGGAACTCCCCAACGGGTATCCACAGTAATTGACGGAGTAGCTAAATTCCAGCCTAAGCCCAGCCAGTCATTGCCTCCACCGCTGTTGTATTGAACGGCCAACTGAGGTTGCAGTCCCTGACGGCCGGCCGGCAATTCGATGGGGTACTGCATATTCGCAGATCCCATGCTATTAGCGCTCGGAGGGTTAATGGTGTTCACGGCAGCGGCAGGATTGGCCGCTTTAATATCGCTCATGGAAGTTGGCACAAAGCCTGCTGTTTCAGGTGATTCGGGAACTTTAATGATCCCATTGATCATATCAGTAAAATGAGTGGTTTGTGAAAGAATTTGGTTCTTTTCAGGGTTTAGACTATCCTTTTTAAGAGCTACCCAATTCTTTACTTCCTCGTCAAAATAATAGGTTTTAATATCATCTACCGTATACCCATCAGGGATCTTGTCCAGGTCATATTCCAGTGCAATGGTCGCTTCCTTGTCAAACTTTGTCCCGTGCGGAAGAAATCGGAAACCACTATGGGTTTTTGTTACATTTACCATAGTTCCCTCAAGAGCTGGAATGTCAACCTCCCTTAAGGCGGTAATGGATATTTGTTCTTTTACAGGTAAGGCCTGCAACGGAATACTGATAGAGGCTTGCTGCAAGGCAAGATTAAAAGCTTCTGAAGGCAGATAGCTCTTCTCCATTTTTATCAGCTTATAACCGGCGATAGAATTTTGGATATCAGCTTCAACCGGCTTTTTAAATGAAAGCTTTTTGGTAATCACTTCGCCATCAGAAAAAACAACTTTAACTTCAGATTCCCAGGATCCTTTACCTGAAGGTTTCTGAACTAAAGATTCAAATTCAGAGAATTGAGAAGATACCTCTACCCCATCCACATATATCCTTGCTTCATTACTACCTTTACCTTCAACAAAACCTTTCAGATATCCGAAGCCATTCAAATATTCTTCAGGATGTGACCTATTAATCACCAAATCCCTCTGAGCTTCACCACTTTTTTCGATTTTTATCCCCAGGTTTTTAATGCGATAACTGTAGGCAGCATTTTCAGGTAAGGTAAATCTGATTATATTTTCACCCTTTTTCAACCATGTGCCTTTTAGTTGTTCACTTTGATTTTGCCAACCATCATTCAGGGTCACAAAATGTCCTCCCACAGCCAATTGATCATTGATACTTCTAGAAATACCCGTATGATCACATACCCCATATAACTCATATGTTAACCATACTTCATCATTTTCGGCCGGGGCTTCATCCAGTACTATAGTGAAAACATTATCTGAAGGACTATCAATAGGGTGATCCTTGTCAACACCGATAATTCCTTCTTTTAACTCTGCCCCATAATAACGAGCAGCTTCTTTTGAGGTTATATCTTTTTTAGGGATAAATTCACTCTTAGTAGAACTGGCAAAAAATGCCAGGCTTATCAATAAGAACAGAGACAGACTAAGTAGTTTTTTATTCATTTTAGTAGGTAATTGGTTGGGGTAGTTATTTTGGGAGTAGGGTGTTTATTTTATTTCACAAGCAGTTTCGTGGAGACTCGTCCTTTCGAGGTTTGAAGAACTACCGTGTAGAGTCCGGAAGATCCTATCGCATCTGCTTCGATATTTACCTGTTTTTGATTTTCAGCCTTATACTCATAAACCAGCACCCCCAGCAGATTGTATACTCTAACATTGATATCGGAGCTTTCTGTTAAGCTTACAGAGATATTGTATTCACCTCCCGGGGCAGGGTTCGGATATAAAGAAAAATCCTGAACGAATTTGTCGCTAATAAAAATGGTATCGGAACAGGTGCATCCTGCTTCGGTTGTCAAAGTTAGGGTATAGCTTCCAGGTTCAATGATTTTAACCGATTCCCGGTCGTTTGAAAAACCATTATCTCCGGTCCATTCAAAACTCACCACTTTTTCTTTATTAGAGATCTGAGGGTCGATAAGCAAAACCTCCTCCTCCATAAATTTGTCTTCCCCAAGTTCTACTGTAACCAGTGGCTCTTCCATTACCGTAAAATCTGCCTTCGAGATTGCTCCGGTATAATCAGTAATTGTAAGGGTATAGTCTCCGGCCGGGATATCTTTAATGGAATAATCCATTTCTTTATCCTGGTCGCTTTTCCAATTTTTGGAAAAACCGGAGGTATCGGATAAGGTATAAGAATATGGCGGTATTCCTCCTTCCCTGTCATAGTTTAGAACCGTGGCTTCTTCATTACAAATAGTGGAGGCCTCTCCGGAAAGGGAAGCTACAAGGTCTTTCCTTAAGGAAAACGAAAATACATCCTTACCCGATCCGTCAATATCCCATGAGATATTATTGAACCTAAGGATTCCATCTGAAGATAAATCGGAGGGTGAAATGTAGCTGCAATCCTGATGTTCAAAGTTTCCGGTACCACTTCGGTCGATTATTAGCGAATAATCTTCTTTTGCTCCCAAAACTCCAAAAAGCTTATTGGCGTCCAGTACAACCTGGGTATTTATTTCATCAGATCTGTTTCCCGTGGCTTTCATCAACCACTTTCGTTGCAGCATAGGAACCTTTCCTTCCGGATTGTTGTCTTTACTTTCTATTAAAGGAGCATTATTGTCCCCCCACACCAAAAACTGGTGGTTCTTTATTTTACCGTTATTTTCTGAATTGGACTTAACAATTGAATCAACTCCAATAACTAACAAACCCGGTTCATTAGAACTTGTAGACTGGTTTTGATATACGTCCTCACCATTATCCCTTCCTATACCGGCAATATTATAGGAAAACTCTTCATTCTCATCAGCATCCCATACAATCCTTCTCTTAGATAACTTATAGTCTTCACCCTGGTTTAAAGTAACTCCGTACTTTAAGGCTAGTTTACTCTCCACTATTTGGCGTTTCACACCTTTTAACCTTTTATCAAACACTATAATTTCTGCTACATCTCCCTTAAAGTATCTGTTTGCAGGCGCCTTTTTTATTACTCCTACATTCAAGATGGAATTAGTATTCCCACTGTTATTATTTGAAGGGTTCGTTTCGGTAAAAACATGCAAGACCACACTTCCCGGACTAACTCCTTCATAACCGGATTGCATTTTAGAACTGACGATTGTTTTGGTACTTAAACCTAATGCGGAGTTTTCACCGTACATACCCCATATTTCGGCTTCCTTAACAGAATCATTTTTTGACCTGAAAACGGTGAATACCGTAACATTTGACAGGTCTTTAATTTTATCTTTATATTCCATGTAATCATCTTCTCCATCAAAACGGAAGGCTTCATTATAATTTATCAGCGAAACTGAGGAAGTGTCAGCAGATTGATCATTTTTAGATTTCCCGTAGGAGGTTAACAATTTAGAATCGAATTTGTCAGGACTAAAATGAAGAATTGATTTTTGCCCATAACTTGCTGCATAACAGCATATCACGCAGATAACTGAGGTGAGATAGATTTTCATTAAGTAGGTTAGTTTGGAGGTAGGGTACAACGAAATTATAAATAAATATTAAATTATCTTATAATTTTGTTAATATTTTTTTCGAGATCAGCACAATATGTTGAATTATACCTAGAAATATTTAAAAAATTTAAAGCCCTTAAAAACTATTGCCTAAAGCTCTGGATAAGAAATGTCACATGATTACTCTGCTTTCTTTACCGTTTGAAAATTAATTTTAAAGGTCTCTGCAACGGCTCCTTTCTTTGCTTCATTATCCACTTGATAATATTGATTCAATGTTTTCAAATCTTTATGTCCGGTAATAAGATGTTTTCTGCGGAAGTTCCTGAACATCAACCTTCGAAAACCCACTCCCTTTTAGTTTTACCTTAACATTTCTTTAACTCAAATACTGTAACTAATTAAATTTAAAATTAAATTATTGATAATTTAATTCGATTTTTCAATGTTATATTGATATTTACGGAAACCCGTAACAAAAATTTAAGATTTATTTAATATTTTTAGAAGAATTAAAAAGCTCTTTAATAACCTACGGAAATTTGTTTTTATCACGATGTAAAACCGGATAGAGAGAAATTGAATGAGGGTTAAAAGGAGTTGTAGCCATTTATCATAAACATTACTAATCAGAAATAATATGAAAAAATTAATACTATCCGTATTTATGTTAAGTTATTGTATGCTTACAGCTCAAAATGTACTGAATACAACATTGATAGACATTCCATATATTGGAAATAACGGTGGAGCTCACCTTTTGAATTGGAGTTTTAATGATGATAACAGTGAGATCTATTTATATACCTATAGTCATATAAATGGAAGTCAAATAATAACTAATCAAAAAGAAATAACCGAAGCCGAAGAGCAACACAATGAAAAGTCATTAGTTGGAAAACTACTCTCATCTGCAAGTATCGATAATATGTTTGAAAATACAGTTATACCTGTAGTGCATGAAAAAATCATTAATGCCGACGATTTATCCTCAGTTAGCTCAAAAAAATTATTATTCCACAAGGTGGATGATGTTCCCAATGACAAAAGCGTGTACTTCAAGAGAAGTTCCGGAATGATTGACGTTTCCTTTCCCTTTGAAACGGGGAGCGAAATAAAATACCATTATCAAGACATTAATGTTCCTTTAAAATATGCTCCCAAATACAACGAAGATATTTTAACCTTATCCTATATTGAATTAAGAGGAGAAGGATTTTTAGGATTAAAAAACATAAAGCCAACTCTAGTCTCTAAAAGAGGATTTTTTACTTACGACAATAGCAAAGGTTATATAAGTAAAACTGAAACAACTGATATTGCTATGCTTTCTGATGATGATAGGTTAAAAGGATATGATTTCATCCAGAATAGTGACCAGGTTTTCGATAAAACATATTTAGCCTGGTTTGTTAATGAAGACGATTTATCAAAATACAGACAGGTTATTGCTGACGAAAAAGGCAACTTAACCATTAATTCATTTGATTTTGACGCACCCAGAAAACTTAAGATATTCAATAAAGCTGTTTATAATAAAGACTTAGAACTAACAGGAATTATTAATGTTTTTGGCTATGACAAAAAAGGTAAAAAGAACAAAGACCTATACCCGGTTAACAGATTTGATATAATTTATACTAATCCAAACGGTGAAATAGTTTTTAATACTAAAATAGATCATGGGACAGAAAAAAAATATAAAAATGTTATAACCCCAATTTTGGTGCTTGAGAAAGACAATCGACAACTTAAATTCATTAATAACCATATAGAATCGTTGTTTAAAAGTAATTACGAAAGATTCAACCTGAATAAAGAGGGTACAACAGAATTAATTTCATCTAAAAAATATTTTGAAATAAAAAATGATGCTAGAATAAATTATTACGATTACTTAAGTGACTTTGACCGAATTGATAAAATAGGGGATTTTTATGTTGTTAGAAAAGTAATTGCGGAGGAAATTGAAGTTCCAGAAACAGGTTCAAATAGTAGTATTTCAACACAAAAAAAAGAAACTGACACAAGAATTAATTTAACAATATTGGATGAAAATTTTGAACCTGTGGATTTTAAGTCCTTTTCTGTAGATTCAAGCATTATTGGTAAGTTAAATTTTCAAACTATCGAAACCAATGATAATGAAATTGTCTTTCTTGCTAGAAAAGAAAACCTCTACTATATTGTTAAAATTAATCAAACTTCCTCTTCAATACCTAAAGTTGAGTTTTTCCCACTGGATATAGAATATGCAAAATCTTCAACCCCTATTCTTTATTTTGGTGCTTTTACCCAAAATTTCGCTTTGGTTGATAAAAAAACCAGAGAGATTTATTTAATAAATCAATTTTATGATTATAAAACATACAATGCTAAAGTAATAGACAAGGTAGGAATTACTAAAATTGGATATTAACTAACTACAAGTAAAAACCCCTTTTTTAAGGGGTTTTTTTATGCCCTTTTCTGAAATGATTTCTGCGGAAGTCGAGCCGATCAACTTTCCACTTCCCTCCCAGCCTGTCTTAATATTCTTTAACCTGGCAACGGCAGTTTTCGGCCATTCTTAATTACAATTTCATTAAATTAAATATTTTTTTAACAATTCATTGAGATTTACGGAAACCCGTAACAAAAATTTAAGAATTATTTGATATTTTTAAAGGAATAAACAAAGCTCTTTTAAGTGAACATAATTTTCTTTATCACGGCGAGCAGGTGGAGAGAAATTAAATCAGGGTTATAAGGAGTTGTAAGTAATTTGACGCAACTAAATGAAAATAATGCATCTATATAATAAATCAAACATATTATGAAAAAGCAAACTTTCTTTTTAATGGTAATCGGAGTTTTATTCTCTTGTAATAAAAATGATGATAGCATTAATTTGGAATCAGAAATTATTGGGTCTTGGAAACTTATACAAATGACTGGCAGTATTCCAAATTCTGAAACAACTGGTTCTGAAATGGACTGGCAAGAAACCTATCAACTAAATTCCAATGGAACGTTTCAAAAATCAAGAGAAAGAGATGGAGTTGTAACAGAAGTTTCGGGCACGTATAATTTGACTGATAATTCTAAAGAACAATTGCTAGAATTGAACTTCAATAGTGAAAGCGAAATAATTGGATCTTGCACATCAAACATTAAAGAGACTATGATTTTTCAATCTGAAACCATTTTTTACAATTCTTGGAATGCTTGTGACGGACCAGGACTGAAATATGAAAAAATAGAATAAAAACTACTTACAACAGCGGTTAACGAGCAAATAGCGGCTGATCATCTAAAATGACATTTTTGACTACTATTTTAAAAAAGTGATTAACTGAAAAAATTCTAGTCTCCAAGCTGCAATTTGTGTTATTAGGGACGTTAGCGCCAATGAATCGAGACCAACATCAATGAAAAACCCTCTAATTTTATTCCTGACTTTTATGATTTTTGGACAAATATTCGGTCAAAAAATGTTACGTTTCCCAGGTCCGCTACTTGCGTTAACCAGAGACGTTGGCTGTAATAATTAATAGTATGAAAAAGTCTTTTCTATTTTCATTAATATTTATCTTTTTGACTTCATGCTCAGATGATGATGTCATTCCTATAGATAATTCGGCAGAATTAGTTACCAAAATAAAGTTGGATATTGTCGATCTAAATTCCCAAAATGACAATTATTATGTCTATTTTGAATACGATGATAATTTGCGACTTACTAAAAAAACAGGTGGATGGTTGACTTTATCAGCAAGTACTGGTTACAATACTTTTTTCTCAAATGAAATTTTCACAACCTTAATTTATTCTGAGAAGGAAGTTGTTGTTAAAACTTTTTCGTCTTCAACAAATTTTGATGTTCCTGAAAATGTCCGTTACTACACATTAAATAGCCAACAACAAATTTTACAGAAATATATTCCACATGGAACCACTAACTCTTGGAATAAACAACAACAGTATATTTATGACAGTAATAAGCTAATAAATATTAAAACTATATTTCCTGATATGTCATATAACCCTGATGACAGCAATGATTATATATTAACATATTCAGAACAATTCACTTATGATGAAAATCAAAATTTAGTAAAGAGTGAAATTACTGAGGAACATAACGGAATTGCTATTGGGAATAAAATTGTTAGGACTTTTGAAGAATATGATAATTCCATCAATCCATTTAAAAGATTGAATTTATTAGATGAATATTTTTATCGTTCAATTTCAAAAAATAACTATAGAAAATATACCGAAATACATTACTCTAATAACAATGTTACTTCTGTCTTTGAAAAAACCTGGAATTTTGAATATGATTCACAAGGAAATATAATTTTGGAGTAAATTACTACAGCCAACAACGGTTAACGAAGCAAATAGCGGAAGAGCCTGCTAAAAATGACATTTTTGACTACCTTTAAAAAGATAACTTAACCAATAAATTCACGTTTCCCAAGTACGCTACTTACGTTAAACGGGTACGTTGTAAGTAATTTACACAGGATCTTAAAAAATGAAAAAAAGAGAATCGCTCATTTTTAAAATATTTCTTTTAATGACAATGACAATAGTATCATCTTGTTCAAAAGATAATACTGATCTGATGGAAATTAATGGCAGATTTATACAGGAAAATTCAAATTGTGAACCATTTGACTGTACTGAGTACATTCAATTCATCGGTAATTCTCAAGCAGACCTCGGATTCGGTGATATAGTTTACAGAGTTACTTATAAAATCATAGATAAAAAAATAGAACTATATTTTGATCAAGACAGGAAAATGAATTTTTCTTTTATAATCAAAGACGAGAGAACACTAATTAGAACAGAGGATAACACCCTTTGGTCGCAATAATAAAACTGCTTTCAACATCGGTTAACGAGCAAATAGCTAACAATCCCGATAGCTGCCGGGAGCGGTCCCTTACTCCGCCAACTTGCGTTCAATTATGGCAACAAAAGACAAAATTGAAGTCAGAGACTTAACAAAACAGGATATTGAATTAGTCGCTGATTACTGGCTAACTTCAGACCGGGACTTTTTGATGAGCATGGGGGTAGACCTCCATAAACTGCCCACCAGAGAAGGTTTGACCCATATGTTATTGAGCCAAATTCAAACCCCTGATCCCGAAAAAGCTTCTTTGGCCTTGATTTTAGAAATCAACGGAATTCCCGCGGGACATTGTAACGTAAACCCGATACGCTATGGGCAGGATGCAACGATGCATTTGCACATATGGCATTCGAAAAACAGAAAAAAAGGACTTGGCACAAGCATGGTGCTAAAATCACTTCCTGTTTTTTTCGACAGGCTTGATCTACAGATCTTATGGTGCGAACCCTATGCGTTAAACCCCGCACCCAACAAAACGCTGGAAACGATTGGATTTGAGTTTATTAAAAAATATGTAACCGTGCCCGGCGCAATAAACTTTGAGCAGGAAGTGAACCGGTATAAATTGATAAAAGAAACATTTGAAAAAATAAAATATACCAGCACAGGGGGTATCCAGTAAACAGCTACGAACGGTTTAAATAACCTTCATAACTGCCTTTTATCTCAAGACCGTTACCGGCATTAAGAGTAGCCGTTGAAAAACATTTAATGAACTTTTAAAATCTATTTAACCTAAGAACTCAAAAAATGAAAAAAATCAACCTTATTTTACTCGTATTGATGGCCTTTTTACAAAGTTGCAATGATGATAAATGTAACGACATACTCTGCTTCACGCCTCCGGAAAGTTTTCTATTTGAAATAGTCGATAAGACAAGTGGAGAAAATTTATTCACCAATGGCACTTATGACTCTGGAGATATATCAATAACCGACGCTTTGAATAATAACGAGCCGGTAGAATTCACCTTCAAATCAGATAATGACAGGAATCTAATCGAAATTGGTTCAATTGGTTGGGAAACAGAAATCGTCAATCTAAAAATTGATATTTCTGATGATCACATTTTTGACCTTTATGTTGATGCCGAAAGAAAAATGGGAGATTGTTGCGACTATACAGAATATAAGGAAATAACAATTGGAGAAGCTGAATTTGAATTTGACGCTCAAACTGGAATTTACAAAATACTTGTAGAAACTGAAGCTAAGATTCTCTGAACCTGAAAATTAATTTCACGCACAGTTTTAAAAAGAAACGATTCGATAGAAAGCAGGCAGGATTATACAGTGAACGGGGATACAACTTTTAGTTATGAGAGATAAGGAAATTGCAACAGATCGTGGCGCCATTATAAATCAAAAAACCAACCAACTTTAACCAATCATCATATGTTCGGCATAAAACACATCAAATTTGACTCCATGACCTATGTTCTTCAATTTAAGAACGGGAACATAAAACGGGAAGGAAGAGGCCTTTCTTTTTTCTATTTTGCTCCAAACAGTTCCATTGTAGCAATTCCCATGGGAAGTAATGACCTGCCTTTTGTTTTCAATGAGTCTACAAATGACTATCAGACCGTAACCATTCAAGGTCAAATAAGCTATAAGATCAGTAACCCTAAAACCCTGGCTGATGTGCTGGATTTTACGGTGGAGGATAATGGGCAATACAAGAAAAATGATATTGAAAAATTAAATCAAAGAATTATCAACGAGGCACAGACCGCTACTTCGGCATATATCCACGACATAAAGTTAAAAGAGGCTATTCGGTCAGCAAAAGCAATAGAAGAAAATATCACTTCCGGCCTCAGGTCCTCCGCAGCCATTGGAATGCTGGGAATAGAAATTCTCGGCGCCAATATCCTGGCAATAAAAGCCACCCCTGAAATGGCAAGAGCCCTGGAAACCGAAACCCGGGAAAAGTTACAACAGGAAGCTGACCAGGCTATTTATGAAAGACGAAATTTCGCTGTTGAACAGGAACGGATCATTAAAGAATCGGAATTGAACACCGAAATCGCGGTTGAGGAAAAGCAAAAGCAGATCGCGGAAAAGAAAATGGAATCTGATGTTCAAAAAGCCGATAACCAAAGAAAACTGAGAGAGATGCAAATAGAAGCAGATATTTCAGTTGAAAATCAAAGAAAGGCCCTCATTGAACAAAAGACCGAAAATGATAAAAAAGAGGCGGAAACAAAAGGGTACGTTTTAGAAACAACCCTGAAACCATATCGTGAAATGGACTGGAAAACCTTAACGGCCCTGAATAACAATTCAGATCCGCGTTTTAATATTTCATTAGCCTTTAGAGAATTGGCAGATAATGCTGATAAGATCGGGAACTTGAACATAAGCCCGGAGCTTTTAGACTCGATCCTGAATAATAAGAGAGAGGTCAAAAAATGAGATTTGAGTATGCCATAATCGTAAAAAGTAAAACGCGGCTTGAAACGCTTATTGAAAGGTTTAATACTAAAGCACAAGCTAAGTTTTACATTGAAAGACTTGGCGGTAATTTTGAAGAGTACGAAATTGAAGATGAGATCTTTAAGAACTCATTAAATTCCCTGCAAACACAACTGTCTAAGGTGATAAAGAACAAGACTATAGACAGGCAATTCGTTTCTTCCTATATATTTTCCGAGAAAAATCTCATAATCGTTATAGGCCAGGATGGCCTGGTAGCCAACACTGCAAAGTATTCAAAGAACCTTCCTATAGTTGCCGTAAATCCCGATACGGATAGGTATGACGGGATATTATTACCTTTTAATACCAGCAACTTTATCCAGGGAGTTGAAAATGTAATAACCAATGATTACAGTGCCAAGGTTATGAGATTTGCTGAAGCGAAATTAAATGACGGTCAAAGGCTGCTTGCGTTTAATGACCTGTTCATTGGAGCTTCTTCTCACGTTTCAGCGAGATATAAAATATCATTTAAAGATAAAACGGAACAGCAATCTTCCAGTGGAATTATCATATCGACTCCGGCCGGTTCAACGGGATGGCTAAGCTCCATTTTTAACATGGCCTATGGGGTCACCGGTCTTTTTGAAAAAAACCTAACCCCTAAACAACCCAAACTAAGGGAAAATGATTTGCTCTTTGCCGTAAGAGAACCATTTAAAAGTATTCAGACACAGGTTGAGATGACGGCCGGAGTTATTCGAAATAACAGGTTGACCGTAGAGTCTTATATGCCTAATAACGGAATTATTTTCAGTGATGGGGTCGAGAAGGATTTTTTAAATTTCAACAGCGGATCTATTGCAAGCATAGGAATAGCAAAAGAAACAGCCCAGCTGGTAAAGAAAGATACGCCCTAAGATATTTGATTAGCGCAAAAACAAACCAGGCTTAAACCAACGAAAACTAGTACATGACCCATTTGTATCACACCAGCCTTTCAGGCATTAAAATCAATAAATGAAAAAACATTTTTACCTTACCATTACCGCGATCTTATTTTTCCAGTTCACGTATGGCCAGAATTACAGTACAGAATTCCAGCAGGCATTGCAGCAAGCAGATACAACCGCACAGCTAAACATATTAACTAAATGGAAAGAAGCCGCACCACAGGATCCCGAGCTATTCACCAGTTTCTTTAATTATTATTTCCTGAAGTCAAAAGAAAACGGGATCGGCATCACCAAAGGCCAGCCGAAAGGAGAAAGTTTCGTGATCACAGACAGTTTAGACCAGGTGCAGGGATATATTGGCAATCAAGTATACTACGATCAGAAAGATCTGCAAAACGCCCTGGAAATAATCGAGCAGGGAATTGCTTTATATCCTGACAGGTTAGATATGAGATTCGGGAAGATCTATGTCCTGGGACAAGTTAAAGACTGGGATAAATTCACTTCAGAAATTATAAGAACCATAGAATATTCTTCCACAAACAATAATAAATGGACCTGGACGAATAATGAATTACAGCAGAACGGGGAAGATTTTTTTCTCTCTAGCCTACAGGATTACCAGGTACAATTGTATAACACCGGCAAGGACGCATTATTAATGAACATGAGAAGTATTGCCCGGGAAATTTTAAAATATTACCCGAATAATATAGAGAGCCTGTCTAATCTTTCGATCACTTATTTATTGACCGGAGAGTATGACAAAGGCCTGGAACCCCTTTTAAAAGCAGAAAAAATAACCCCAACAGACTATATTGTCTTATCAAATATCGCACAGGGCTACAGGTTGAAAGGAGACAAAGAAAAAGCGGTGGAATATTATGAAAAGACCGCGAAATACGGAGATGACCGGGCTAAAGAATTTGCAAAAATTCAAATTGAAGAATTGAAAAAATAGTAGTGCCTCTATAGTTTACGAGAAGATAAGACGCCCTAAGTAATTATTAGTAAATATGAAATATTCATTTCTCATTTTTTTATTTGTCGTTTCGTTTCAAACGAAAACCTTCGGACAACTGGAAGTCAAATCGGAATCTGAAATCCTGGAAGCAATTGAATGGATTTCCACAAACCCGGTGGAAAAAACCAACAAAGAATTTGTTTCAAAAGTAGCAGGTTACATTACATATCAAGTGGTAAAATATCCCAATTTCCCTGTGAATTTTTCAGGCCTACGGGAATTCATGGACCACGAAAGGGATTACAAGTACTACTTCGAAATCAACCTGGTGTATACAAGTAATCAATTAGCAAATAAAATCAGATCAGGTAACAAGTATGACCTGAAAAAATCCTCGGTGAAATCAATGCGGAAGGTCCTGGGATATTATAGGCTGTTATTAAAAAAAGAACCTGATCAAACAAACAGTGTATTGGATCTCTATACAAACATGAATAAAAGAGAACTTGAAAAACACATTAAAAAACTGGTGAAAAAATAACAACCTATCCTCTGATCTACTGTCATAAATAAATGTCTTTTTGAACATCCATTTTTAATATAAATGAAAGACCTGGTCCTCATCATAAAAAATGAAAGGAGATCGCTATTAAGAGGTTTAGTGATCTGCTTCTTCGCGGTCTTCCCCTTCACTTTTCTGCCGCCGATCTTGAGAAAAGGCTTCGGCCTCACCATCATTATTGAACGATTTAACGAGTCCATTCTATACGCGGCGGGCTTCGCGTTGCTGGTTGTGGCGGCCGCGGTCATCCACAATTACAATTCCCTGGTAGAAAAGAAATGGCTTTTTGACAAACCTGCCTTCAAAAGCCTGGATTTTCATGGCCGACTCGACGGCATTGGCAGCATCACCCGGGAACTGGAAACTCTTTTACTTGGGGAGATCGACGGCTACTTCTTTCGCCTGGGCCTGCCTGACACTGAAAGCGACAAACCCAAACTGGAGATCATTCCGTTAATAGATCTAAAAAACAAGGATGCTGAGATCAAAAAATTGAAAAAGGATCATGGTTTCCGGCGGCACTACTTCTTCGGAAAGATCCTTCTTCTCAAAAAGGTGGATCTTGACGATCCAGACAGCATCAGGAATTTGCTTCAGAATTACACAACCATACTGAAGGAATTGGGTTTTGAACCCATGAAAATTGATTCCGCATTACTGGAAGAAGATTAACCTAATCTTCCCTCTTCTGCAGTCCAAATAAGATCATTTTCCGAGGATATCTTGTCAGACAGCGAGAGGAATCCTTCTTTCAATAATTGAGGTTATCAAAAATTCCGTGGAACTTATCAAAGAAATAATTAACTTCCCTCCTAAACCAGCTATGATCAGCCAATTATCTTCCCTACTCCGGTTGCATTATACAAACCCGTTATGCAACACTAAATAATCAGTTATGAAAAGAATATTTCAAATTTTGCTGTTAATCTTCGCTACAACAGGAGTAGCCCAGAATGAAAATTTCAACAGGTGGGTCTCCTTAGCTAATGAAGATCCTAGTCTCCAACCTGAGTATGGAAATATTCAGAAAACTCAGGAACAAAAGGAAACCGATAAGAATTTTGTAGATCAGTTATTAGGTGAATATAATGGTGACCGACAAATGGCCAGCAACAAAATGGTTCAGCTAGGATTTCAATACCTATATCAGAAAAGGGATTTAGTCACTGCGATGCGCAGGTTTAATCAGGCGTACCTTCTTGATCCTAAAAATGCCGATCTGTATTACGGTTTCGGAACAGTCTATTTCAACCTTGGAGCTATGGAAGAAGCCAGAAAGCAATATGACAAAGGATTGGAAATTAACCCTGAGCATTTCCAAATTTTGACCGATTACGGGACAACCTATTTAGGAGAATACTATAATGAATCTTTTACTGCACCTTCTGAAGCAAAAGCAAAACTAGATCTGAGCTTAAATAAATTATTAGCGTCTTATGAAATAAATCCCACCTACAGCAGCACTACTTATAAGTTGTCCATCCTGTATCTTTTAAAAGAGGATTGTGAGAAATCAAGAAAATTTTTAGATCTCACCAAAGAAATTGACAGGGAGTTAATTACTCAGGAATATATAAACGAATTCAACCTGAAATGCAGAGCAGATGAACTTGACTGTTCAAAAATAAGAACCGGCAAGTTTAAAATTGAGGACGAACTTAGTGGAGTAACATTGATAACCAGAACTGAAGATTTTCAGATAGAAGAAAACAAGGAGCTAAACCAAAAATTAAAACTATCTATTACCTGGCTGGATGAATGTACGTATCAACTAAAACCGGTAGAAGATCTCTTAAATCCAGAAGCAGAACTGCCTACAATGATCCTGACCTGCTATGTTACAGAGGTAAATGATAACTTATACCAACAAATTTCGGAAACAGATGCCAGCCCTTTAAGGCTATCTAAAGAAGTTGAAATACTCGAGTAAATTACTTTTATATTTATCACTGTTGATCTTAAAATTTCATTCCAGGAACTGAACGATCTCCCCGTCACGTAAAGACCAGGAGTGCCTGAATTTGCTGGTGATGAACTCGCACTCTGAATGCTGCCGGGCCGAAACAGTCCCCGTGACCAGGATCTCATTTTCTGTCACTTCCTTAAAATCAAGATCCCTAAACTCAAGGCTGCGCCACCTGTTTTTCATGACCGCAGGAAAACTGATGGTATTCCGGTGATCAACATCTGCGGAAGATTCTACTTCCTTCCAGTTTATTCCCGGAGTCAGCGCGACAATATCATTAGGACCATTTCCCCTGGTTTGTAAAACCTGGTAAAGACGCTCAACCATTTCTCTGTTTACGTTCTCCTGTGCTTTTAAAGCCGAAGTGGTGATCAAAACCAGTAGTATTAAAACGATATAAATCCTGAAATTCCCCATCTCTTCTCCATTTTCGTTCAACGACATATACCGGCTTGGGAACAAATAACCGGTCCAAATAGGTAGGTACTATCAGTTCAAATAAGTTACACCCTCTAAGATACTAATAATCAACAATATAGCTTTGCAGAAAGCTATTTTTTATCACTAATGATCAGGATATTACCGGGCGACCGGTAATTTCTTCCTATAAATTGTCAGGGAACCTAATAAAATCTTATATCCAACTGATCAAACAGGAAGTAGTATTCAAATAACAATTTCTCTACGGCATCTTCCGGGGTTAAAGCCCCACCATGACCCGAGCCAGGGGTTAGGTACATGTGATATAATCCTGCAGGATCGCCGAATTCCTGGATTTGAGCCAAAAATTTATAGGAATGATGTGGCGGCACGCGATCGTCTGAATCCCCCGTGATCAATAACATATTCGGATACTTTTTATCTTTTTGAAGGCTGTGTAGAGGAGAGTAAGATTTTAAAATATTATAATCCTCCCGAATCGTCGGATCTCCGAATTCACGTAGATTAGTATTCACAGCTCCAACGGTAAACTTATTAAAACGCAACATATCATAAGGACCAGCTTCAGCAATCACAGCTTTAAAAAGTTCAGGACGTTGAGTTGAGGCCGCACTAACCAACATAGCACCATGGGATCCCCCGGTTATTACTAACTTTCCAGGATTGGTATACTTATTATCAATAAGATATTCTCCGGCTGCAATAAAATCGTCTATGGCGTTTTGCTTTTTCAGTCTTCTCCCCTCAAGAGCCCAGGCATCTCCTTTAGCACCTCCACCTCTAATATTTGGAACAGCAAGAATACCGCCGTGTGCCAATAAAAGTCCGGTAGACTGCGAAAAGAATGGCTCTACAGTAACTCCATATCCTCCATAACCATACATAAGCACCGGATTGTTACCGTCTAAAACCGTCTCTTTTCCACATGTAATATACATAGGTATTTCTTCCCCGTCCTTTGAGGTATAAGTAACATACCTGGTTTCCAGGTCCTCAATATTATAAGGAACCGTTAGAGATTCAGTCGCTTTGAATTCAAGATCATCCAATGAAATCTGGTACCATGTGAGGGGATGGAAGAAAGAACTTATACTGAAACTTGTGAATTCGGCCTCATCAGATTCTTCATAAAAATGATTCAGTTTTTTTCCTTTCGGAAAATCTATCTTTTTTAAAAGCTCTCCTTTTAAATTAAAAATCAGGGCAATATTCTGTCCTTCCTTTAAATAAACACAAGCCAGTTTATCCTTACCCAATTTATTCATATACTGTAAATCGATATCATATTCAGGAATGAATTCACTGAGCTGATTAGGGCGGTTTACGTTGGCTAGCAAAACTTTACCATGAGGAGCACCTATATTTGTTCGCAGGAATACAGAATCGTTCTTTATGTGAGTGATTTTCAATTCAGTTCCCTCTTCTGATGGAAAGACGAGGAATCTTTGCGGCTGGAAATATTCTTTCTTGAGATCTGCAACCGAAATTGCTCTATACCACGTGCCATTCGATTTTAAATAATGATTTAATACCAGTCTGTCATCGATTATATCAAAGCTAAACCTGTTTGTCCCTGTGGTATCAGGATTCCTATAGAGAGCTACAGGATGTGACGAGGAATCTGCAATAGAAAGCCTGTATAATTTTTGGCCCTTTGCCTTATCAAGCAACTCCCGCCCTGTTTCGGGTCTCTCGTATGCATCATAATACAGGTCTCTTCCATGCCATGAAAAACCTGCTCCTCTGATATTTTCTAACTTAAAGGGAATTTGAGCTCCTGTTACCAGGTCAAAAACATATCCGGTAGCCCAATCACTCCCATTAACAGAAACAGCAATCGCAACCAGATTCTCCTCTTCATTTACAACTTTTTCGATCTGCAAATGATCATTCTTATTTTCCAGAAGATCTTTGGCCCTAAAAAGTCTTTTATAGTTCTTTTTATCCTTTGGCTTATAAAGTAGCTCTAAAGAATTATTATTCCACTTGTTCTTGAAATCATATTTGTTTTGAAGCTTGGGATCCCGCTCCACGAAATCATCGGTCTTTTCTCTTCTCACCCCACGAAACATGGCATAGATCTGGGCTCTTAGATCCCAAATATGAGTTTGTCGCTTGGTTTGTTTATGAGTAAGCTTTTCCTGCTCGGCAAGCCAGGATTTCAGCCGGGGATCTGCAGGGTTTTCCATCCATTGATATGGATCTGGCACGGTTTCTTCAAAATATGTGTCGAAAACTGATTCTTTGGGTGCATCTGGGTATTCGTAGGTCTTCTGAGCATGAGCATACATACCTATGACCATGAAAATAAGGAGGGCTGAATTTTTCATGTAATGTATTAACTAACGGTAAATGTTACTACAAGAAGAAGTGGTAGGGGCAATTTTTCTTGAACCTTAAAGATTTGATAGTGGTAAAGTTAAATAAATTTTCAGTTTCAGAAGATCCTTCCTATCTTTTTAGGAAAATAACTTCCTATGAAAACCAAACAACTCGGCAACACCGACCTTCATATCTCCCCGATCATCTTCGGCGGAAATGTCTTTGGATGGACTCTTACTGAAAAGGAATCTTTTGATATGCTGGACGAGGTCACAGCTAAAGGCTTCACCACCATAGACACAGCGGACTCCTATTCTCACTGGGCGCCGGGAAATAAAGGCGGGGAATCTGAAACCATTATTGGAAAATGGATGAAAGAACGCGGAAACCGCGATAAGATAATCCTCGCGACCAAGGTTGGTTCCAATCCCGGCAAGGAAAGCAGGGATGTTTCTAAAAATTACATTTTAAAGGCTGCTGAAGATTCCCTCAGACGCCTTCAGACAGACCATATAGACCTTTACTTTACACATTGGGACAATGAGGCCACTCCTGTAGAGGAAACGCTGGAGGCCTATCAACAATTGATCAAGGAAGGGAAAGTCCGCTACATAGGCGCCTCCAATCTTTCTCCGGACAGGGTTCGGGAGTCACTGGCCGCTTCCGAAGAACACGGGCTGCCAAAATACAGTGTCCTGCAGCCCGAATACAGCCTGATGGAAAGGAAAAAGTTCGAGGATGGCTACTGGGAGATCGCCAAGGAATATGAAATGGGGGTTACTTCCTATTTCTCCCTCGCAAGTGGATTCCTTACCGGGAAATACCGTAAGGAAGAAGACATTAAGGGCGACCGGAAGGACATTGTGAAAAAGTATTTCAACGATAAGGGATTGGCCATTCTCCAGAAACTGGATGAGATCTCAAAAGCCCACGGGGTTTCCAACGCGGCTGTTGCCCTGTCCTGGATCATGAACCGTCCCGGTATCACCGCACCCATTGCCAGCGCCACAAAAAGCAGTCACCTGAAAGCTTTTGACGAGGCCGTGAATTTAAAACTTTCGGGAGAGGAAATGGAGAAATTAGACCTGGTCAGTAGGTAGACGAGAGTCTTTAGTCGAAAGTTCGGAGGTCAGAGTTCAGAGTTCCATCTAATTTCAAACCGTCACCCTGAACTTGTTTCAGGGTATTCTTTATTTGAACTAAAAGATGCTGAAATAAATTCAGCATGACGTTCTCAGGGAGACTGTTGTCGAAAGTCGGGAGTCGAGAATTCAGAGTTCCATCTAATTTCAGTCCGTCACCCTGAACTTGTTTCAGGGTATTCTTTATCTGAACTAAAAGATGCCGAAATAAATTCAGCATGACGTTCTTAGGAAGACTGTGGTCGAAAGTCAGGAGTCGAAAGTTCAGAGTTCCATCTAATTTCAAACCGACGCCCTTTACTTGTTTCAGGGTCTCTTTCTCCAGCACAAATAGATGCCGAAATAAATTCAGCATGACGTTCTTAGGGAGACTGTTGTCGAAAGTCGGGAGTCGAGAATTCAGAGTTCAATCTAATTTCAAACCGCCGCCCTTTACTTGTTTCAGGGTATTCTTTATTTGAACTAAAAGATGCTGAAATAAATTCAGCATGACGTTTTAAGGGAGATTATGGTCGAAAGTCGGGAGTCGAAAGTTCAGAGTTCCATCTAATTTCAAACCGTCACCCTGAACTTGTTTCAGGGTCTCTTTCTTTGGCACAAAAGATGCCGAAATAAATTCAGCATGACGTTCTTAGGGAGACTGTGGTCGAAAGTCGGGAGTCGAGAATTCAGAGTTCCATCTAATTTCAATCCGTCACCCTTAACTTGTTTCAGGGTCTCTTTCTTTAGCGCAAAAGATGCCGAAGTAAATTCAGCATGACGTTCTGATGCGGAAAACCCATAAACTGAGAACCGAGAACCGATCCTACTTCAACTTCTCAACCAACTCTTGCTGTGAAACTGTAAACTGATCGCCGGAGCGCATGTTTTTAAGAGTGAACTTCTGGAAATCCATTTCTTCTTTACCGGCCATGACCACGAATGGAATATCCCTGCGATTGGCATGGGTCATCTGCTTTTTCATCTTTGCTTCATCAGGGTACAGCTCCGCAGCAACTCCCGCTTTGCGAAGTGCTTTTACCGCTTTCAGGCAGTACAGGCTTTCCTTTTCTCCGAAGTTGATGAACAGAACCTCGATATTTTTAGAAACAGTTTCCGGGAAAAGATCCAGTTCTTCCAATACAAGATAGATACGATCCAACCCGAAGGAGATCCCTACTCCACTCACGTCCTTCATTCCAAAGATGCCGGTAAGGTCGTCATAGCGACCACCGCCACCAATAGATCCCATCTGAACCCCTTCTGGAGCAGCCACTTCATAGATAGCGCCCGTGTAATAGTTAAGTCCGCGGGCAAGGGTCACATCCAGGTCAAGACCGGCTGTTTCCAGGCCAAGTTCCTCAACCGCATTGTTAATGAATTCCAGTTCTTCGATCCCCCTCTTTCCTACTTCGGAAGTGGAAAGAATATCTTTTAAAACTTCTATCTTTTCAGCAAAATTCCCTTTCAGGTCGAACACGCGCTGGATCTTCTGGATAGCTTCCGAAGAAATTCCCTTTTCCTGCATTTCCTTTTTCACCCCATCCTCGCCTATCTTGTCCAGCTTGTCAAGCGCGACAGTAAAATCGATAAGCTTATCTGACTCCCCGATCACTTCGGCAAAACCAGAAAGTACTTTCCGGTTATTGATCTTAATGGTCACACCTTTTAGTCCTAGAGCCGTAAACACGGCATCATACAACTGAACAAATTCCACTTCCTGCCACAGGCTGGTGCTTCCCACAACATCTGCATCACACTGAAAGAACTCTCTGAAACGCCCTTTTTGAGGCCTGTCTGCCCGCCATACCGGCTGGATCTGGTAGCGCTTGAACGGAAATTCCAGTTCGTTGCGGTGTTGCACCACGTAACGCGCGAAAGGCACCGTAAGGTCGTACCGCAAGGCTTTTTCGCTAATAGAAGAAGTGATCTTCAGACTGTCTTTAGCCTCATACGCCTGCTGATCTGCCTTTTTCAGAAAGTCTCCCGAATTTAATATTTTGAAGATAAGCCGGTCGCCCTCTTCCCCATATTTCCCCATCAAAGTATCACTGTTCTCAAAACTGGGGGTCTCAATAGGTTGAAACCCGAATTTTTGAAATTGGTCCCTGATGTTCTGTATGATATAATTCCTTTTCGCTACTTCGGCAGGGGAAAAATCCCGGGTGCCTTTAGGAATAGAGGGTTTCTGTGCCATTTTTAGTATTTTTCCTGAACCGCAAATATCTGAAAAAATAAAAGAATGAGTCCCTTATTTTCGGGCAGGTCTTCCGAAGAACTTATAATCGGTAAATCTTCCTGTAACAACTTTAGTTTACTTGCGTCTAATTGCTAAACAAAAACCTCGCATGTTTCCACTTTTTAAAGAGAACATCAGGATCGCTTTTTACTCCATCAAAAGTCAGCTTTTAAGGACGATCCTTACCGTTATGATCATCGCTATTGGGATCACCGCCCTTGTAGGGATCCTGAGTGCCGTAGCTGCCCTTGAAAATACCATCAGTAGTGATTTTGCTTCTATGGGTGCCAATACCTTCAACCTGCAACGTTATGAGTCGGGAATACGGGTAAATGGCGGGGAGCGGGAAAAGGTCAATCCTATCCTGGGTTACCGCGAGGTGAAGGAATTCAAGGACAAGTATGAATTCCCACAAACGCAGACCTCCATCTCTTTTACGGGAACGCGTAATGCCGAGGTAAAATATGAAAATGAAAAAACAGATCCTGAAGTAACTATACTGGGAATCAATGAGAATTTTATCACCAACTCGGGTTTAAGTGTGGAGAAAGGCAGGGACCTGAATATTTTTGATGTGGAAAACAATAACCACGTCGCAATTATTGGATCTGACTTTAAAAACGGATTGTTCAAGGACCTGGATCCCCTCGAAAAGACCATTTCCATTCGCGGGGTGAAATTCAGGATCGTAGGGGTACTGGAATCAAAAGGCTCCACCTTCGGAAATAACCAGGATCTGCGAGTACTTGTACCCATACAGATCGCCAGATCTATTTACACGGCGCCAAATATCAATTACAACATCAGCGTAAAAGTAGACGATAAACAACTTTTAGAGGGCGCACAGGATGAAGCCATCATCACTTTCCGGAATATTCGCGGACTGAGCCCCGTAGAAGAAAACAACTTCGGGATCGCAAAAAGTGATGACCTTATCAACCGGATCTTTTCTATCACCAAATATTTGAACATGGCTGCCTGGGTGATCTCTATCATTACCATTTTTGGGTCTTCCATCGCTTTAATGAACATCATGCTGGTTTCGGTGAGTGAACGTACCCGTGAAATTGGGGTGAGAAAGGCTTTGGGCGCCAAAAAGAACACGATCGCCACGCAATTTTTCATGGAAACCTTGATCATCGGGCAATTAGGAGGGCTCTTCGGAATAATCCTGGGGATCCTGATAGGTTTCGCCGTATCCTCAGCCGCCGGATTTGATTTCACCACGCCATGGGTCGCTATCCTCTGGGCCACGGCCATTACTATTGTTGTAGCGATATTGGCAGGAAGTTACCCAGCCGCAAAAGCCGCCAAACAGGATCCTATTGAGTCTTTGAGGTACGAGTAGGTTTTAGTCGAAAGTCGTTAGACGGGAGCCGATAGTTTGGAGTTTGGAGTTCGGAGTTTGGAGTTCAAGGTCTAATCAAAATCGTCACCCTGAACTTGTTTCAGGGTCTTCTTTATTTGAACACAATGATGCTGAAATAAATTCAGCATGACGACTAATGTTAGGCGAGAGTCGGAAGTTCGGAGTTCAAGGTTTAATCAAAACCGTTACCTGAACTTGTTTCAGGGTCTTCCTTATTTGAACACAATGATGTTGAAATAAATTCAGCATGACGACTAATGTTAGACGAGAGTCTGTTTAGTCTTTAGTCGAGAGTCGAAAGTCTATAGACGGGAGTTTGGAGTTAGGAGTTTAAGAGTCGATAGTCATTAGACGAAAGTCGGGAGTTCAGAGTTCAAGGTTTAATCAAAACCGTTACCTGAACTTGTTTCAGGGTCTTCTTTATTTAAACAAAATGGTGCTGAAATAAATTCAGCATGACGATATACGAAAATAGTTGCTAAAGCCGAAGGACTCGACCTGACATTGCGTATACGATAGTCAGTCGAGAGTCTTTAGTCGAAAGTCGGGAGTTCGGAGTTCAAGGTTTAATCAAAACCGTCACCCTGAACTTGTTTCAGGGTCTTCTTTATTTGAAAACAATGATGCTGAAATAAATTCAACATGAAGGTAAAACGCCTCACAACCTTGAACCTACAGCCCCAGATGCTTTTCAAAGAATTCGTACAATTCCCCTTTGGTGATCACTGCTCCTTGCTGGATGAGCGCGAAGATATCTTTATTCCTGTCCTCGCTTATGGCCTTGGAAGAGGTATATAGTGATACCCTTTCGTCCATCAGGTTTTGCTGCAGCCAGGTGTAGCCTTCACGGGTAGTGATATCAACCTCTTCATTCTCCACCTTTACAGCGATAAGATTAATGGTAAGCTCGGTTATCTTGAATAAGTAGATCTGGTTGGGAGAGAAATGCTCCAGGAAACGAGCCTGGGTCAATACGCCTTCCCAAACAAGGTCACTAAAGACATCCAGTTCTTCTTCGGCTACCTTAGGTTTGTTGATCTTTATGTCTTCCCATTCGTCACCGGTGATGGACTGGCTCGCTAAAAAGTTGATGAATTCCTCGTGTAACTCTTCAAATTGTTCTTTAGATAATCGGGCGTATTTCATGCTATTCAATTTTGGTTATCCACCCGCAAACCAATCGGCCGGGCAGATCTTTTATAATGATCTCTACGGAAGCTCGCTGCGGCACAAGAAAGGACCGGAATCCTTCCGAAGAAATATAAAAAAAGCCCACTCCAAAAGAAGCAGGCTTAATATGTTTATGAAGTGTGATTATGCTTCTGCAACAACATCAAAGCTGAAGTTAACGATCACTTCACGGTGAAAACGCAAGGTAGCATCATACTGACCTAAACGTTTGATGTTTCCACCTGCGATAGTGATGTACTTCTTCTCGATCTCAACACCTTCTTTAGCTAAAGCATCAGCTAAATCCTGGCTGGTCACAGAACCGTAAATCTTATCACCTGCACCTGCTTTGGCAGTAAGCTTAATGTCAAGTCCATTAAGTTTATCAGCCTGCTTTTGTGCATCTTCGATTTGCTTTTTCTCTTTATAAGCGCGCTGCTTTAAAGTTTCTTCCAAAACTTTTCTGGCAGAAGGGGTTGCTAATACAGCAGCACCTTGAGGTATTAAAAAGTTTCTTCCGTAACCGGGCTTAACGGTCACAACGTCATCTTTAAAACCTAAATTTTCTACGTCTTTTCTTAATATCAATTCCATAATAGCCCCTTTTTATTTTAATAAATCGCCAACATAAGGCATTAATGCTAAATGACGTGCGCGTTTCACGGCTACAGCCACTTTTCTCTGATATTTCAAAGAAGTACCTGTTAAACGACGAGGCAATAATTTTCCTTGTTCATTAACAAAGCTCATTAAGAAATCAGGATCTTTATAATCAATATACTTGATACCTGATCTTTTAAAACGACAATACTTCTTCGCCTTGTTTGTCTCGATATTCAACGGAGTAAGATATCTGATCTCCCCGTCTTTTTTTCCTTTCGCTTGTTGTTCTATAGATGACATACTTACGCTTTTTCTTTGTTTCTGTTTCTTCTTTTCTCAGCCCATGCAACCGCGTGCTTATCAAGTTTCACAGTAAGATAACGCATCATGCGCTCATCTCTACGGAATTCAACTTCTAAAGGAGAAATTGCTTCCCCGGCTACCTTGTACTCGAATAAGTGGTAAAATCCACTTTTCTTGTGCTGAATTGGGTAAGCTAACTTTTTTAACCCCCAGTTCTCTTTGGATATCATCTCGGCACCTTTAGAAACAAGAAAATCTTCGTATTTCTTTACTGTTTCCTTTATCTGGTCATCAGATAAAACGGGATTCAAGATGAAAACAGTTTCATAATGATTCATAAAAAATTTACTTTAAATTAAATTGGCTGCAAAAGTAGCACTAATATTTCTATTTTCAAAGCCCCTGAAAAGTACGTCCAACTGCCTTTTTTCATCGCTGAAAATCAAATTTTCTTTTACTTGTAAGATTTTTTCATTATTATTGCTAATGCTAACCTTTTTTATCCAGTGGAAGAAGTAATATTAAAATGTGCGGTTGTTGACGATTCAAGCTTACAACGTCTATCTATTGTTAAGCTCATCAAAGATCATCCCAACCTGAAGCTCGTAGCCGAATATAACAATGCCATAGAGACGAAAAACGGCTTGTTGGATACTGAAGTTGATCTTATTTTTCTTGATATCGAGATGCCGATCCTCTCAGGATTCGACCTATTAGATGATCTTCCAAACAAACCGCAGATCATTTTCGTGACAGGAAAGACCAAGTACGCTTTCAAAGCATTTGATTATGACGCGGTGGATTACCTTCACAAACCGATCTCAAAAGAAAGGTTTGTGAATGCGGTATCTAAGTCCATTAATCTTTACAAGTTAAAGCATGAAGGCGCACCAGCAGAAGATGACAATTACATCTTTGTAAAAAGCAATCTAAAGAACAGAAAGGTTTTCCTTAATAAACTAAAGTATATTGAAGCTTTAGGGGATTATGTGAAATTCGTGACCGAAAAAGATAATTTCGTCGTGCTGGCCACCATGAAATCTTTTGAGAATCAATTGCCGTCTGACAAATTCTTACGCATTCACAAATCCTACATTGTGAACCTTGACAAAATTGAAAGGTACAACAGCAGGAATATTGAGATAGACAAACAACAGATTCCATTAAGCCGTCACAAAAAAGCGAATCTTATTGAGGCTTTAGCCGCTAATCAATAAGGATCTACATTTACCACTACTCTTACGCTTCGAAATCCCCCTATCGCTTTAAAGCTTTGCAGTATTTTCTCCAGGATCGCTTTAGTCTTCCCTAAAGACTGTTTTTGCGGGATCTTCAAGAGTATATTCTTATAATATTCATTTCTGATTCGGGCTACCGGCGGAAATTCGGGTCCCAGTACGTTCTCATAAAACGAATTTTTCATGGATGTCGCCAGCCAGTCGGCTCCTTCATTCACGCGCGAATAATCACGCCCTTTTAATGTTATTCTTATCAATCTGTAAAAAGGCGGATATTTATATTGTCTCCGTTCCTCCAGCTGCTCCTTGTACATCTCGACAAAACTGTTGGTAGAAACCTGCTGCACGATACGGTGATGCGGATTATAGGTCTGGATCAGCACTTTCCCACGCTTCTCGGTCCTTCCTGCTCTTCCGGCAACTTGCAGCATCAACTGAAAACTGCGTTCATGCGCCCTGAAATCGGGGAAGTTCAGGAGATTGTCTGCATTCATGATCCCCACCAGCCTCACATTACGGAAGTCGAGACCTTTAGTAAGCATTTGAGTTCCTACTAGAATATCGATCTCCCCCTGTTCAAAGGCGGAAATTATCTTTTCATAACCGTGTTTTCCGCGGGTAGTATCCAGATCCATCCTGCCGATCTTATGATCGGGAAAAAGGGCTTTCAGCTCGGTCTCTACTTTTTCGGTTCCGAAGCCTTTGGTGGAAAGCTCGTTGCTGCCACAGGCCATACATTTTTGCTGAAGCGCCATGTGGTACCCGCAATAATGACACCTCAACTGATTGTTATGATTGTGGAACGTAAGGCTCACATCACAATTAGGACATTGAGGAGAATGCCCGCAGGTATTACATTCCAGGATAGGACTAAAGCCACGCCGGTTTTGGAACAGGATCACCTGTTCCTTCTCACCCAGAGTTTCCCTGATCTCCTCCAGAAGCCTGTCAGAAAAATGCCCGGTCATTCTCTTTTTACGATGCTTCTCCTTTATATCCACGATCTCGATCTCGGGAAGCATCACATTCCCAAATCGGCGATCTAAATTGACCAGCGAATATTTCGAGTGTTCCGCATTGAAATAGGACTCCAGAGATGGAGTCGCCGACCCCAGCAAGACCTTGGCATTATGCATAAGTCCGAGTACAATAGCCGCATCGCGGGCATGATATCGCGGTGCCGGGTCATATTGCTTAAAAGTGGATTCGTGCTCTTCATCTACCACGATCAAACCCAGGTCATGGAACGGAAGAAAGATACTGGATCTCACTCCCACCACTACCCGCGCCTTCGGACTGTTCTTCAAAACATTCTGATACACCTCCACCCTTTCGTTCACAGAATATTTGCTGTGATACACTATTACCTTCTCACCAAAATAATTCTGAAGTCGGGAAATAAGCTGGGTCGTTAAAGCGATTTCCGGAAGGAGATACAGCACCTGTTTTCCTTCAGCAATCACATTTTCAATAAGCTTTACGTAGAGCTCCGTTTTTCCGGAGGACGTGATCCCGTGGAGCAAACACACATTTTCGGTTTCAAATGAAGTTTCGATCTCCTCCAGGGCCTGTTGCTGGTATTCATTCAGATCCATAGAATCTGCCACTTTAGCCTCTTCATATTGAAGCCGCTCGGTTTGGAGATTGTATTCCTCAAGAACATTCTTATTTATAAGGGACTTTACAATGTTAGCTGATGCGCCGCTCTTCTTTGTAAGCTCTGCAACCTTGATCGGTTTTTTATCACGGGCCGTCATGGAGAACAAGGTAAATACCACCTGTCGCTGTTTAGGCGCTCGGCTAAGCTCGTCAAGTAGCTGGTGCATTGCTGCTTCGGAAGTATGCTCTTCATGTAACTTTACATAGCGTTCCATCTTAGGTTTATACTGCTCGTATATCTCCTGGTTTACGACCACCACCTTTTTCTCGACCAAGGAATTGATAACCGGCAGGACCGTTTTTTTATCCAGCAACTGAATGATCTCATTGATCTTCATAGACGATTGTCTCTCCAGAGCTTCCAGCAAAAGAAACTCATCATCTGTCAGAGCAGATTCGTCTACTCCTGAATCCTTCAACAATTGTACAATGGTCTCGCTTTCCAGCAAAAATGCGCTGGGAACTGCAGATCTCAACACCTCCCCTTCTGCACACATATAATAGGATGCTATCCATTGCCAGAACTTTAATTGCAAAGGTGTGACAATGGGAGTTTTATCAAGGATCTGCTCTATGGGTTTTGCCTCGTATATCTTCGGATCTTCCTGGTGCACTTCAGAAACAAAGCCGGTATAGATCTTTGATTTTCCGAAGGGAACAGCTACACGCATTCCCGGTTGCAGAAATTCTGCTTCGTCCTTAGAAACACTATAGGTAAAGTGCTTTTCCAGAGGTAAAGGCAAAATTACGTTTATGAAGTGAGGCATATCGGGGGTGCTGATTTCAGACAAAAATAAAGGTGTTTTTGCTACAAAAAAATAAACCATCCTAAAAAGAATGGTTTATCACTAATTTCTAAGTCGGCTGTCTATTTAGCCAATAAACTTTCTCTCAGGTCATCATCGGCAGGATTACTGGACAACCAGATCCCAAAAAGGGCTTTTTTGAACTCTTTTCCTTCAACCACACCTTTTTCTTTACCATTCTTATAGGCAACCACTCCTTTGGTAGGAAGGTATACCAGGTCAAAAACATCATTTTTCTTGATGTCTTCTTTAAAGAAATTCAACATGGTATCGATTTCTTTTTGAATTGGGGCAGTGTTTCCGTTAGTAGATTTCTCAAAACCTTCGGTTACCGCATCTACCATTTTATCACTGGAGATCAATTTTGAAACGATGTGAAGTTTGATCGCCATCGGCTTTTCCGAGTTCAATATCTTTTCAGCATCACTTGATTTTTCATTCAAATACAATCCGGCGGCATACAGGTCGATCCAAAGTTTTTCACGTACTCCGGCACCATTAAGCATTACAGTTTCCCCCTGAAAGGTAGCTGTATTAGGAAGCACCGCATCTCCAACTTTCTTTTGAGCAGTCGCTACGGAACTAACTACGATCGCCATCATTAATAACATTAGTTTTTTCATAATCAAAGTTTAATTTTAGTCAATAAGTGGTTATTTTTTTCTTAGTTTCAGAAGTGAGGCATTTAACTCAAATCCGAGCAACAATATATTAGAATTTATCCATATATACACCATTAAGATCAACAAGGCCCCAATAGAGCCGTACAATTCGTTGTAGGCTGAAAAATTCTCAATGTACAATCCGAACAAAAACGTAGTCACTACAGTTAGAAAGGTACTGAAAAATGCACCTATCGAAAAGAACCTGCTCAGCCTGCCCTCCTTAGTGCCAAAATAATAGAGGGTCGCAATCGCAATGTACACCATGGTGACAAAGGTTATATACCTTCCTACATCAGCCCAGATCACCGCATCTCCTACTACACCTACACTTTTAAGATCCTCGGTGAGATAGGTAAGGTAAACCGTAACTACCACTGTAATAAGCAATAATAAGGCCAGAATTATAGAAACCCCCACTGCGATCACATATTGCCTGATAATGGATCTATTGACCTTTGTATGGTACGAAAATTCAAATCCTGTGAAAACCGTGTTCACACCATTTGCCATCAGAAAAATAGATAAAAGAAAAACGAAAGATAAAAGGCCTCCTCTTTTCCTTGCCGCGATATCAAAGAAAATGTCATTAAAAAATTCCTTGGTGTCTGGTGGCAGAAGGGAATCGATGAAAGCCAGGAACTGGATCTGAAAATCATCAATAAAATTCACGAACGGGATCAGGTTCAGCACAAAAAGCAGGAACGGAAAAAGCGCCATAAAGAAACTAAAAGAGATCGCGCTTGCCCTGGCCGAAAAAGTACCTTTTACGATCCCCGCATAAAATATTATTATGAGGTCATACAGGGAGAGGCCTTCAAAACCGGGAAGGATCACTTCTTTGGCGTTGCTGGTCCACCAGCGAATCCACCTGGCCCTTCTCGTGCGTTTGACCTCTTCAGTGCTCATATTACACAGCCTTTAGACTAAGATCAAGGTTGTGAACAGAATGCGTTAATGCGCCGCTGGAAATGTAATCTACCCCGCAGTCGGCATATAATTTAGCGGTTTCAAGGGTTATTCCCCCGCTGGATTCGGTTTGGCATTTCCCGTCAATCAGTTCCACGGCCTTCCTGGTTTCTTCATAAGTGAAATTATCCAAAAGAATTCGGTGTATGCCGCCTGATTCCAAAATCTGTCTTATCTCCTCGAGGTCCCGGGCCTCAACAATGATCTTGAGATCCAGACCTTTTTCCTTTAGGTATGTTTGGGTTTTTTCTATCGCGGTTTTAATTCCACCGGCAAAATCTATATGGTTATCCTTGAGCATGATCATATCATACAAAGCGAAACGATGGTTTTCGCCACCTCCAATTTTTACAGCCCATTTTTCAAGAGCCCGGATTCCGGGAGTGGTTTTTCGGGTATCCAGAATCTTAGTATTAGTCCCTTCCAAACGATCAACAAATGTCCTGGTTTTGGTAGCGATCGCGCTCATACGCTGCATCGCGTTCAACACAAGTCTTTCGGCCTTTAATATAGATTGAGACGGACCTTCTACATAGAAAGCCACATCCCTTTTCTTTGCTCTGCTCCCGTCTTCCATCAAAACTTCCATTTTCAAGGCAGGATCTACTTTTTCAAAAACACGTCGGGCGAAATCAATTCCTGCAATGATACCTTCATCCTTGACCAGTAATTTGGCTTTTCCGGTCGCTTCTGCCGGGATGCAAGCCAGGGAACTATGATCACCGTCCCCAATGTCTTCCCTCAGGGAATTCTCAATTATTATTTCAATTTCCTTTTCAAATTGTTCTTTTGAAATCATTGCAGTCCTTATTTTTGCTAAAGTTACAAAGTAAACACTAATTTAACATCATGACCATAAAATTGCTCACCATAGGCAAAACTGATGATAAACAGCTGCAAAGCCTTATTGACACCTATGTAAAGAGACTGGAACACTACAACAGATTCGAGCTTGAGATCCTCCCCGATCTTAAAAAGACAAAGAACCTCTCTGTTGAGCAACAAAAGGCCATGGAAGGGAAACTGATCCTTGACAAGGTAAACACTTCAGACTTCCTGGTATTACTGGATGAGAACGGAAAGCAGTATTCTTCGGAAGGCTTTTCGGAATATATTCAGAAACGTCTGAACAGCGGAATGAAGCAACTCATCTTCGTTGTTGGTGGCCCCTACGGATTTTCCGAGGAAGTTTACCAACGAGCCAACGGGAAAGTATCCCTTTCAAAAATGACATTTTCACACCAGATGGTACGGCTGTTCTTTGTGGAGCAGATCTACCGTGCATTTACCATTCTTAGAAACGAACCTTACCACCATAAATAAATTTTCATGCCCGACACCATAAAACTGGTCTTCGCGACCAACAATGCCAATAAGATCAAGGAGATCCAGGCTCTTATGCCTTCTCATATTCAATTGCTTTCCCTGGAACAAATTGGATGCAAGGAAGACATTCCCGAAACCTCAGAAACTATTGAAGGGAATGCCCTTCAAAAAGCACATTATATAAAGGAGCATTACGGGTATGATTGTTTTGCCGATGACACCGGGCTGGAAGTAGAGGCCCTAGACGGCGCACCAGGAGTATATTCCGCGAGGTATGCGGGAGAAGAAAAAGACAACCAGGCGAATATGGCTAAGCTTCTTTCGGAATTAAAAGAAAAGGAAAACAGGTCGGCCAGGTTCAAAACGGTGATCGCGCTGGTTCTGGGAGAACGTGCATTTACATTTCCCGGAATCTGTGAAGGCGAGATCATTTCAGAAAAAAGAGGCGACCAGGGATTTGGATATGATCCGGTGTTCAAACCTGTCGGTTATTCGACGACATTCGCTGAAATGAGCCTGGAAGAAAAGTCAAAGATCAGTCACAGGGGTCGGGCAACCCGCAAACTCATTGAGTTTTTGAGCGAAAACAATAATTAGAGGATATCCTAAATAAAACAGTATCTTTGCCGTTCGAAATTCCTCAGGGTGAGGATGTGTTGCTGGAAGTTTAGGTTTAAGTATGTCGATTCGCTTCTTATGTAACACCTACATATCATAATCGAATACTTACATCTTAGAATGAAATCATTCCAACAACTTGGACTTGACGCGCAATTGCTTCAAGCCATCACTGACATGGGGTTTGAAACTCCATCTGAAGTTCAGGAAAAAGCAATCCCAATCTTATTAGAAAAAGAGACTGACATTGTCGCTCTTGCACAAACCGGTACCGGTAAAACAGCGGCTTTCGGTTTCCCGCTGATCCAGAAGATTGACGTTAACAGCCGAAAGACTCAGGGTCTTATCCTGTCTCCTACTCGTGAACTGTGTCTACAGATCACCAATGAATTAAAGAACTATTCAAAATATTATAAAGGTCTTAATACTGTTGCCATCTATGGAGGTGCCAGCATTACAGACCAGGCCAGCCAGATCAAAAAAGGGGCCCAGATAATCGTTGCCACGCCTGGGCGTATGCAGGATATGGTGAACCGTAGGCTGGTAGATATTTCAAATATCGAGTATTGTATACTTGATGAAGCAGATGAAATGCTGAACATGGGCTTTTTCGAAGACATTACAGCTATTCTATCTCATACTCCTAAAGAAAAAAGCACCTGGTTATTTTCGGCTACCATGCCGAAAGAAGTAGCGATCATCGCGAAGAAGTTCATGCATACCCCGGTAGAAATTACCGTGGGTACTAAAAACACAGGAACTTCGAATGTATCTCACGAATATTATATGGTGAGTGCAAGAGATCGTTATTCAGCCTTAAAAAGGCTTGCAGATGCAAATCCTGATATTTTTTCTGTAATCTTCTGTCGTACAAAACGCGACACTCAAAAAGTTGCAGAACAATTGATCGAAGACGGATACAACGCAGCGGCATTACACGGGGACCTGAGTCAAAATCAGCGTGACCTGGTAATGAAAAGTTTCAGATCAAGACAGATCCAGATGCTGGTAGCGACAGATGTTGCTGCCCGTGGAATTGACGTAGATGATATTACTCACGTGATCAACTACCAGTTACCTGACGAGATCGAGACTTATACTCACCGAAGCGGACGTACCGGTAGAGCCGGAAAGAGCGGGGTTTCAATGGTGATCGTATCCAAGAGTGAAGCCAGGAAGATCAAGAGTATTGAGCGTATCATTGGTCAGACTTTCGAAAGAAAAGATATTCCTGACGGAATGGAGATCTGTGAAGTACAGTTATTCCACCTGGCGAATGATATCAAGAAGACCGAGATCAACCACGAGATCGACCGTTACCTTCCAAGCATCAATGAAATGTTCGAAGATCTTTCAAAAGAGGAACTTCTTAAGAAGTTTTTCTCTGTTGAATTCACACGATTCTTCAATTATTATAAAAATGGACAGGACCTGAACGCCAAGGCTGCAGGAGAACCGTTAAGAGATGACGGAGACAGCACTCGTTTCTTCATCAACGTTGGTGCAAAAGACGACTTTGATTGGATGACTCTGAAAGACTTTCTTAAGGCTACCCTTGATCTGGGTCGTGATGACGTGAACCGAGTTGAAGTAAAGGACAGTTTCTCTTTCTTTAATGTGGACAGTTCAAAAACTCAAGAAGTATTATCTATTTTCGAAGACTTCCAGTTACATGGACGTCATATCAACGTAGAAATTACCACGAACAGTGCTGGTAAGGACCGCGGAAGAAGAAAAGGAAAAGGTGGCGGAAAAAGCTTTGACAAGCCATCTTCAGGAAGAGGAAAAAGAAGATCCTCTGATGCTCCTTCTGGAGGAAGAAGAAGATCCTCTGCAGCGCCTTCAGGAGAACGCCGAAGCAAGAAAAGTGGAGGAAGAACCAACAACATAGAAAGTTCGATCAACAGACGCAGATCAAAAAAATAATTTTCTGTTGTACTTTGGTATAGTTTTTTAGATGTAAAATTCAGCCGAAAGAATACTATGAGACAATTTTTAGCCCCCTTTTTTTTACTGATTGGCTTTGTAGCTTTCAGCCAGGAATCAACCTTTGTAACGGGTAAAGTGCTGAATGCCGCCAATGATGTGCCCATTGAAAACGCGCACGTTGTAAATCTTAATCAGGTAAAGGGAGCTGTCACTACTGAGGAAGGAGACTTTGAGATCCCTGCAAAAGTAAATGATACACTCTATTTTTCTTACCTGGGTTTTAAATCGATCAGGGTGCGTGTCACTAATGACTGGTTGAAATACGGGGCTGTAAAGGTGAAAATGACCGAATTGGGGATAGCCCTTGAAGAAGTTGTTGTTCGGCCTGTACAGCTTACCGGGTATCTTGAAATTGACGCCAAGAACATTCCTATTTACGAAAACTACCGCTACAGCATATCAGGTCTTAACCAGGGATATGAAGGTGGAGACCAGTCTCCAAATGCGGTATCCCGAGTTCTGGGAGCAGTATTCAATCCGGCCGATGCTCTTTACAATATTTTTGGAAAGCAGCCCAAGCAAATGCGAAAACTGCGTGAGATGAAACAGGATGATGAGATTCGAAGACTTCTCCAGAGTAAATTCGACCGACAGACCTTAATGGCTGTTCTGCAGATAGACCGAATGGATATAGATGAGATCTTGAGAAGATGTGATTATTCCAAAGACTTCATCCGAACGGCAAACGATCTTCAGATCCTGGATGCCATGAGCGGATGTTATGAAGAATACAAGGTATTGAACAGATAGAAACGATCTATATAAAAACAAAAAGCCGAAAGTGATCACTTTCGGCTTTTTTATTATAGTACTTCTGAATTTTATTTCCTCTCTAAAATGGTCTTTAGGTTATATAATCCGGTTTCAAAATCCTTACCCAGCGCCCTATCCATACTATAAAAAAGCATCAAGACCGAAGCAGGAAAACGGTGAATCCCTTTTAGACCCCATACCATTTTGGTACGGTCTGCCTCCACTTCCTTTACCGCCATATAATTCAGGGACATGGATTTATACGGCCTTAAAAAAAGTAATTGGGACTCCAGAACTTTTCCGTCCTTCACCTTAGTGAGCTTTTGGATAGCCTCCACCCTATTACTACCCTTCCAATATGCCGCGGCACCTTCTTTGCCGTCCTCTCCCTTAAATTTAACGACCGTATTCGGGTCATTCAAGAACCATGGCATCCATAAAGTTTGTTTTTGAAGTTGTCTTATATACCCATATACCTCAGCCTTCGGCCGATTGATCATTATGGTGCGACTTACATCATAATCCTTTTTCGACCAGGCATGTAAAAAGGCCACGAACGTGATGATACCAATAACTATATAAAAGAAAAGCGTCATAAACTTTTGTTAACGCACTAAAAGTAACTAATTAATGTGATGCCTGAAAGCGCTTAATGATTTCCGGGGCATTTTTTAAATTCTTCTGTGCCCAGTCCATTCTTTTAGCCATTTTCTCTTCTTCGGAAAACCTCCAGTCCACACCGCTTTTTCGGAGCCTGGCGGTTATATCCTGTAAAATAATAGCTGCGGAAACGGAAATATTTAAACTCTCGGTAAATCCGAACATCGGGATCTTAATGAACTCATCTGCTTCCCTGATCACTTCTTCCGAAAGGCCATCAGTCTCCGTTCCGAAGAAAATTGCAGCGGGCCGGGTTATATCGAATTCCTGAAGCGGAATTCCTGAATGAGGGGAAGTTGCCACAATTCTGTAACCCTTTTCTCTAAGAGTGTTTATGCTTTCTTTTGTGGAAGTATATCTATTCACATCAACCCATTTTTGAGCTCCCATCGCGATCTCCCTGTCGATCCTTTTAAGATTCACCTCCTCTACCACATGAATATTTTGAATTCCAAAGACATCACAGCTCCTAATGACCGCGCTGGTATTGTGAAGCTGGTATACATCCTGGGTAGCTACTGTAAAATGATCTGTTCTTTGATCGATCACTTTCTTAAAAAGCTCTCTTCTTCTTGAAGTAAGAAAAGATTCCAGGTATTCTAATAATTCGGGGTTTACTTCCATGTCGCGAAAATAGAAAATATTGACCTAAAAAATCAGATTCAGACAATAAGGAACTTCATAAATGGTTATGTATTCAGCAAAAAGTTACATACATTTTTGCTTCAGAAAATTTTATACTATGAAAAAGATCGTAGTTCTTACCGGAGCCGGAGTAAGTGCAGAAAGTGGCATAAATACCTTTAGGGATGCCAATGGTTTATGGGAAGGCCATGATGTTACCAAAGTAGCCTCGCCTCAAGGCTGGGTACAAGACCAGGAGCTGGTACTCGATTTTTATAATAAGCGAAGGCGGGAATTGAAAAAGGTACATCCTAACCCGGCCCACCTGGCACTGAAAAAACTGGAAGAGAAATATGACGTCGACATTATTACCCAGAACATTGACGATCTTCATGAAAGAGCCGGAAGCAGTAAGGTGATCCACCTTCATGGGGAACTCAAGAAAGTACGCAGCACTTTTGACGATGATCTGATCCTGGATTGGGAGGAAGATCTCAATTTGGGAGATTTCTGCGAGCACAATCATCAGCTCAGACCTCACGTGGTTTGGTTTGGAGAGCCCGTCCCCATGATGGAGAAAGCCATACGTATCACCATGGACGCAGATATTTTGATCATTATCGGTACCTCCATGCAAGTGTATCCCGCAGCCGGGTTGATCGATTTTATTTCGGAAGAAACGGAGGTTCATTTCATAGATCCCAGACCAACGGTAAGGGAAACCAAAGGCTTAAAAGTATATGCTGAAAAGGCTGCTGAAGGCGTCCCAAAACTGGTAAACCGACTTTTGGATGAAGCCTGATCTTTCAGAAAAAATAACTTTTCGCAGATTAACCTGAAGCTGTATCTTTACCCTTTAATTTTTAATTCAGACCCATGAACGCTCTGCAAGCGATATCTCCAATTGACGGAAGATATTATCAGAAAACGAAAGAACTTGCTTCCTTTTTCAGTGAAGAAGCCCTAATCAGGTACCGGGTTAAAGTTGAAATAGAGTATTTTGTTGCTCTTTGCAAATTGGAATTACCTCAATTGAGTTCAGTGAAACCTGAAGTATTCCCGGATCTTCAAAAGATCTATCTCGATTTCTCACATGAAGATGCCTTGGCCATAAAGGAGATCGAAAAGGTGACCAATCACGACGTGAAAGCGGTTGAATACTTCATTAAAGAAAAATTTGATCAGCTTGATCTTTCACAATACAAGGAATTTATCCATTTTGGATTGACGTCTCAGGATATCAATAACACAGCCGTTCCTTTGAGCATTAAAGATGCCCTGAATGATGTTTATTTTCCTGCTTTAGATGGCGTGATTAATAAACTGGAAAGCCTTTCGGAAGAATGGAAGACTATTCCAATGCTTGCCAGAACACATGGTCAGCCTGCTTCCCCTACCCGTTTGGGTAAAGAGATTGAAGTTTTTGTTCAACGATTGAAAGAACAACTTTCCGGACTTAAAAATATTCCGAATGCTGCGAAATTTGGAGGAGCTACAGGAAACTTTAATGCTCACAAAGTTGCCTATCCAACAACTGACTGGAAAAAATTCGGAACAGATTTCGTAGAGAATTCTTTAGGATTGCACCATTCCTTCCCGACAACTCAAATTGAACATTACGATCATATGGCATCCTTATTTGATGCTTTAAAAAGGATCAACACCATAATCCTGGATCTGGATAAAGACATCTGGTCTTATGTTTCCATGGATTATTTTAAACAGAAGATAAAAAAAGGTGAAGTAGGATCATCGGCTATGCCGCACAAGGTCAACCCTATCGATTTTGAGAACAGTGAAGGAAATTTAGGGATCGCAAATGCCCTTTTTGAGCACCTTGCCGCTAAGTTACCGGTAAGCCGTTTACAAAGGGACCTGACAGATAGCACAGTCCTTAGAACTATTGGTGTTCCTTTTGGTCATACTTTAATTGGGTTTGCCTCTACCCTAAAAGGACTTAACAAGTTACTTTTGAATGAAGCTAAACTTAATGCCGATCTAGAAAATAATTGGGCGGTGGTAGCCGAAGCTATCCAGACCATTTTAAGAAGAGAAGGGTATCCAAATCCTTATGAAGCTTTAAAAGGTCTCACCAGGACTAACGATGTCATCAATAAAGAAAGTATGTCTAAGTTCATTGACGAATTGGAAGTTTCAGATGAAGTCAAAAAAGAACTCAAAAATATAAGTCCTCAAAATTACACGGGGATCTAAAAACAAAAGGCCTGGAAAAAATTTTCCAGGCCTTTTTTGTTTTCCTTTCTCACAGGTATTTAGTCCTTGAACATTCCACCTAAATCTGGAAGTCCTTCCACATTCAGTTCATCTTTATCCATAGACTGGAATAATTTAATAATATCTCCCGGGTTCATGTCATTTCCGGTCACCCTGGCAATTCCGAAACCTTTTTCATCATCTGCTCCAAAGACTACTAATTCATCGATAGCATCTTCTTCTCCGCTAAAATATAGCTCAGCTTTTCGGTCACCTCCGCCGTAACGCATCAAAAGATTATATTTTCCAGATTTCAGGATCCTGGCCAGTTTTTCCTGTTCCTGAGCTAAGATCTCCTTATTATCAGCCTTTTTAGGGAAGCCAAGAATATTCACTTTTCGAATGGTTTCCAAGGTCGCCTTTTGCTCAGGGGTGAACCTTGAATTATCACCTGTCAATAAACTGGCAGGGATATCAAAAGCCACGTACTGATTATCGTTCTGGTTCTCTACATAAAACTCCTGAAGGCTTGTTTCATTGTCACATGAAACAAACCCCAGGCTTAGTAGTACCAGTGTAAAAAATGCTTTTCTCATTTTATTTGGTTTCTACTTTTTTCAATTCATCTCCTCCGGGAATTTTAAAGTCATTCGCCAGTTTTGATATCTGGGTAAGATTGATCTCTCCGGAAATATTCAGGATCACAGAGACTGGTTTGTTTTTCTCACGACCTTCCATGAACATGAATAACTGGCTCACATAATCATCATTTTTACCGGGTTTGTAGTAAAACTTCACGGTTTTACCATCCTCAGTTACGCGCATTAATTCTTCCAGCCCGCCTTTCTTTACGTAAGAAGAAACATCGGCAGACATTTGCTTACGCACATTCTCCTGAGTAGAGGAGAAAACCCGCATTTCCTGAAGGTTCTCAATAAGGTCAATGTATGCCTGAGTCTCAGGGTCATCTGCGTTAAGGTCTATTTTTGTGAGCAACTTAAACATCTTGCTCGTGATCACAACCGCATCTACATCTTTCATGTTCTCATACTTATCAAAGTTCTGAGCACCGGAAAGAAACGGTAATAGCAGTGCCAATATGGCTAAGGTTAACTTTTTCATCGTTGTTTTTTAAGGGTTTTTGACAATTTTATCTTTGGTACTATTGAATTCCTGGAGATATCCCAGGTCTTCGGTTCCGGTATTCATATACATGGATACCATCTCAAGCGCTTCTTTTGTTTTTTGCATGGCTACTTCAGGATCTTCATACGTTCCGAATTCATTCATGCGGGTATTATTTTGAAATACTACTCCCAGGACGATCACCACTGAGGCTGCCACGGCCACCAGGGAGAAGACTCTTTTTCTTCCGGAAGTATATCTTACTTCTTTTGTGAAACTTTCCTGCTTTGCCAGGTTAAAATAGGTGAACATGGGGGCATATTCTTTTAGATGCGGGGCCACATCACCGGAAGCAAAGTAGGCTTTCAACCTTTCTTCTTCCTTAATGGAAGTCTCTGCAATTAGATACTTCTCAAGAAGGTTTTCAATTACTGTTAATTCCATAGCGGTGTCTTTTTATCATTTCTTCTTTTATCTTATTTCGGGCGCGACTTAACGCAACCCTGATCGCCGTTTGTTTCATTCCTGTCATTTCAGCGATCTCTTCATATTCATATTGTTCCACTTCGCGCAACTGGATCAATATCTTTTGTTGTTCAGGCAATTCTTCTATAATTTTCTGAACCCAGTTGAGATCATCCTGTACTTCTACTTTTTTCTGAAGGGAAGTCTCTCCACTGTCATAATTACTGTGAACAATTCGTAAATTATTGTTCTGCTTCAGTTTTAGCTGGTCCAGACAGTAATTCTTGGTCACTGTCATCGCAAATGCTTCCAGATTACTGTAAGAACTTAGCTGCTTTTTTCTGCTCCATAACTTCAACATCACCTCCTGGGTCGCATCTTCCGCAGCTTCTTTTGAGACCAATAAACGTAGTGCAAGTCGGTACATTTTGTCCTGCACGGGTTTCATAAGATCTATGAAGGTATGCTGTTTCATTTTTTGGTGTTAGTAAAAAGGATATTTCAGGTCCCTTTCTATTACGACGGATATCAAACAATTTTGTTACCGAAAAATTTCAAAATATGCTAAAAGCCCGTATTTTTAGACTTTCCCCACAATGGTAAAACTATGAAATATATAAAAACCCTACTGCTCACCTTCCTCTCTCTTCTTTTATTTACCGGATGCCACGAAGATATGGATGATGTATTTCAGTCTTCTTCCTCACTTGACATCAAAAATTTCATTTGGAGAGGAATGAACAATCTCTATTTATACAAAGATCAGGTACCTGATCTTGCCAATACCCGTTTTTCTTCACAAGAAGATTTAAATGAGTTTTTGAGAACTTTTGATTCTCCGGAAGATCTGTTTTATAACGGGCTCCTGGCAGAAGAGGATGAGTTTAGTTTTTTAGTAGATGATTATGTTGCCCTGGAGAAATTTTTTCAGGGAGTCAACCGCGAAACAGGAATGGAATATGGCTTGAAAAGATATCCCTCCAATTCATCCCAGGTGATAGGCTATGTAAAATATGTTTTACCTAATACTTCTGCGGAAGCAAACGGACTGGAAAGAGGGGATCTTTTTGGTACGGTTGACGGGATACCTTTGAACGATCAAAATTACAGCCAGCTATTAAGTGCAGATTCATTTACGATCGGTCTGGCCAGTGTAAATAACGGAGAGATCACACTTACCGGGGAAACAATCTTTCTTGAAAACGAAGAATATACCACAAACCCTGTTTACTTAACCGAAATTATTGAAACTACCAACGGCAAAGCAGGGTATTTAATGTACACAGGATTTACAGGAAATTTTGACGATGTTTTGAATGAAACCTTTGCTATGTTTAAGTCAGAAAGAATAACAGATCTTATTGTAGACCTGCGATATAACGGCGGAGGATCTGTAGAATCTGCCAATGACCTTAGCAGTATGATCACAGGACAATACACCGGGGAGATCTTTTACACTGAGCAATGGAACGATGAGTACCAGGCTTATTTTGAAGAAAATGAACCGGAATCTCTTGAAAATCATTTCAATGACAAGATACGCACCGGGGCACAGATAAATAGTTTGAACCTTAATAAGGTCTATATTCTCACGACTTTTAATACTGCCTCGGCAAGTGAACTGGTAATAAACGGATTGGCTCCTTATATAAACGTTGTTCAAGTGGGCGCATCTACCCGCGGAAAGTTCCAGGCTTCAACCACTTTATATGATTCCCCGGATTTTGGTCGATCAGGCGCTAATCCAGGACATACCTATGCCATACAACCTCTTATTTACAAGACTGTTAATGCTAGCGGCGTAACAGATTACGTGGATGGACTTCAGCCAGATATTCTAATTGCTGAAGATTTTGAAAACCTGGGAGTTTTAGGAGATCCTAATGAACCCCTATTACAGGCTGCTTTAAATGACATCAATGGCATATCTCAAAAAATGCCTCAACAAGATTTTATTCCAATTGATGAAATTGATTTTAATTCAGGGCAAAATCCTTTATATCAAAAAATGTTTACTGATGAGAACTTACCTTTATTAACGAGGTAATTGATTTTAATCTCCACCAGAATAAACTTTGGAAAGAATTTTGTAAGTAATCAACTTATCTAATAGTTAAATTAACAAATTATTAAGATTTAACTTTTTTGATAAGCTATCCAAATGTATTTTAGCGATCCACATAATTTATTAACACTCCATGAAAAAATTAATTTATCCCCTATCCATAATTTTAAGTTCTGTATTATCACTATCGTGCTCAAAAGAGGATGACAATATTGCGATCACTCCGAAAGAGAGTACTGCAACTACTACTGAAGAGAATTTCGAAGTTGAAAACTTCATTTATGCAGGAATGAATGAGATCTATCTCTACAAGGCTTATGTGCCTCAATTGACAGACAGTTATTATAATAGCAATAAAAAAGAAGAATACATTAAGACATTTGATTCTCCTGAAGAACTTTATGAAGGGTTACAGGCCGGGTTTGATGAGTTTAGTTTTATGACAAGTGATTATGAAGCTCTTGCAAAAAGCTTCCAGGGAGTCTCAAAAGTCAACGGAATGAGTTTCGGTTTAGGACGAATTGGAGACACAGATGACCTTTTTGGATATGTCCAATATGTATTACCGGGAACTTCAGCTGAGGAGCAGGGAGTAGAACGAGGAGACATTTTTACCGAAATTAACGGAATTTCATTGAACATAAGTAATTATCGGGATCTTCTAAGTGATGAAACATATACTATTGATATAAACAGAATTGAAAATGGCTATATCACCCCTACAGGGAATACCATCGCACTTATAAGCAGGGAATACTCTGAGAATCCTATTTATATCTCTACTGTTATTGAAGAAGATGGAAAAAGAATCGGGTATTTGATGTATAATGGTTTTACCGGAACGGATGCCTTTGACAGTCAATTAAATGGAGTTTTTGCTGAATTTAAAAGTCTGGGGATTTCCGATTTAATTTTAGATCTAAGATATAATGGTGGTGGTAGCGTAGAAACCGCGGTTGATTTAGCCGGAATGATCACGGGCCAATATAAGGGAGAGGTTTTCATTAAGGAAAAATGGAATGATAAATATCAAAATGCATGGCCTGAAGAAAGTTACATTACCAGATTCGATTCAGAAATAAGAACAGGAGAAGTTACAAACAGTTTAAACCTGAATAAAATATATGTGATTGGAACCGGTTCTACTGCTTCAGCAAGTGAATTGATCATAAATGGTTTGGAACCATATATAGATGTAATTCATATTGGGACGACTACCCGCGGAAAATTTCAGGCTTCAACCACGTTATATGATGCCCCAAATTTTTATTTATATGACAGCAATGGAAATCTTCATGTGAATCCTGAGCACAAATATGCCATTCAGCCTTTAATTTTTAAATCGGCTAATGCTAACGGAAAGACTGATTTTGTCGATGGACTTTCCCCAGATATCGAGATTCGAGAGAGTCTAAGTAATTTTGGTGAATTAGGAAATTCGGATGAATCCTTGTTAAGGACGGCCATAAATGCCGTGTTGGGTAAACCACAGGAAAATGTCTCTGCAGTTGCTAAGCGCGCAGAAGAAAAATTCAGAGTCTTTGGAGAAGGTGATATGATTAAACCCACTTATCAAAGAATGTATATTGATAAATTACCGGGAGAAGTTTTGAATCTGAAATAAATTTTCTTCTCATAACATAAAAAATCCCGCTGTCAGCGGGATTTTTTATGTTATACTCCTATTCCTGAGAATAAACCCCATTTGGGTTTACTCCTACCCCATAAGTATTTAAAGGATTTCCGGAAATATCATAAACATAAAGCTTTCCATTACTCGTAAAATCAAAACTTGCTGAAGCTGCATAAAATTTGGAATCAATAACTTTAAAACCATATAGCACCTCAACTTTATCCATTTTAAAAACCGGACTTTGCGGTAGTGAAGATTCCGCTGAACCGAAAGTATATACCTCAGTTCCCAAAGTGTAATATAACATTTCGTTCTCTAAATTAAGATTAGAGGGATGGTCGGTTGAATTTGGAAAGGTAATCTGTTTTGTGATTTGTAAAGTTCCCAGGTCAATTTGGCTCAAGCTACCTGCCGACTCATTGTCCAAATAAGAAGGATTCCCACCTGAAAGCACCCATAAATTATCTCCATCTAACACTAGGGAATTAGGCTGTTCACCCACAGTAATGATCGTATTAAGCTCATTTTTCACCGGATCAATAACAGAAATCCTATTATTAATATTAAATCCACCTGTATGGGCAGCGAAAACCTTTCCGGGACCGGCTACTATTCTTTCGGGACCTTCTGAAACAGATATAGTTGCGAGAGATGTAAACGTTTCAGCATTAAAAACACTTATAAAATCATCATCAGGATCCATTCCGTCTCCCCAATTCGTCACAAAAGCTTTCCCTTCAGAAAAAGTAATAAACCTGGGATTGTTCAGGTTCTCTTCAATGGTGATAATATGTTTAAAGCTGCCACGATCTACGACTTTGATGGCATTTGAGACGTTCATGACTATAAATGCGTAATCTTTATAAAATGCCATATTTTGACCTGTATCTCCAAGTAATTCTCCCTCATTTTTCTTGCTGAAAATTTGATGGTTTACTTCCGAATTATCAAGGTCCAAAAATGAAACGGTCGAGTTTCCGGATCCATAATTCCCCTCATTCAGAATAAAAATACCATTATCAAAATTTGATTCAGGGGATTGCGGTTGGCCGGGTTCATCATCAGTACTACAGGAGGTAAAAATGAGGGATCCTAAAACAAAAAGCGGAAACAGGTTGCGATAATTCATATTTAAAATTTAAAGTTTAGTTTAGTATTGAAGGACCTTCCGGGCATAGGGCGTGAAGGCATGCTTTGATAAGATGTATTCCAAAGGTTTCTCAATTCCAGACCTATCACCAGCTTTTTATTTTTGAGCAAGCTATACTCCATCCCAAAATTAGACAGGGAATAACCATCGATAGAGTAATTATTATCCGTTGATGTGTAGACAGGACCGGTGTAAAGGAATTGATAGTATCCAGAAAACCTTTTAATGTTATGACTTAATGAAGCGGTGATTTTATGTTCGGGAACATAAATAAGATCCTTATCCAGCTTCAAATCCTTGCTTTTGGTAAAAGCATAAGTTCCAAAGAAATTCAGTTGATGCTCCCCCCATTTACGGCTCCAGTTTACAATGCTTTCCAACCCATAATTTCGAACACTCTCAGTATTTTCAGGCTGCCAGAATCCGTTTTCTCCAGGCACCCATCTTAAGAGGTGGTCTATTTCAACAATAAAGGCCGTAAGACCTATCTCGAAGTTTTCAATCGCTACTTTTTGTCCGAATTCAGCCTGGAGAGATTCTTCGGGGATCAGATCCTCATTGCCTCCTGTGGTCCAGAATAGATCATTAAAAGAGGGAACTCTATAATTACGGGAAAAATTGAAATTAAGAATATAATTTTCAGTGAGATCATATTTGGAAGTAAGCGAAAATAAAACAGGAGAATCGTAAACATCTGAAAATTCCTTTCGCCCGCTAAGTTCATAGGCAAAGCGTTCCAGTTCGTGAGCAAACAACACACCTATGGAACCCGTAGTTCGTTTTGCCTCTCCAATGTCAGTTCCCTCTGCCGAGGTCTTCCTGAAATCAGTAATTCCAGAAATTTTGATTTCAGGAGTAAGTTGGTAATCCAGATCGTATTTTACGATGCCTGTTTTGGCCCTTCCAAAGGTATAAACTGCTTCTTCCCTGTTTTCAAAGTACCGATAGGTTTCATCAAGATAAGCCAGCTTTAGGTTTGAAGTAAATCGACCGAAAAAACCCTTCCATTCCAATAAATTCCGGCTATTAACATCCTCATACTTACTTTTCGAAGGAGCTGTCAATGTTCCCGAAAAACCCCGAAGTCCGTTGAAAAAATTGCTGTAAAACCTTAATGAATTTTGCTGGTTAAGAAGTTGCGCTAAAGAGAGGCTGAAACCAGTATTGCTATAATCCCCGTTCTCATTGAATTTTTGGGTTTGGAGATATTCAAAATCATTCTCACTGCTGATGTGGGAAACATTAAACTGAAAGCTCGTTTTTTCGGTTGAATACTCAGATAAATAACTTCCGTAGAAAGTTTCAAAACTTCCGGCCTGCAGCCTCAATTCGTTTTTAAACCCCTTATCAAACCTGAACTTATTATTCAAATGGACACTTCCTCCTATAGCCCCGCTTCCGTAAAGCACACTCCCCCCGCCAGACCTGATACCGATATGGTCGTAGCCCGAAGTGAGCAACGTATTGAAATCTGTTTGCCCGTTTAAGGAAGAGTTGATATTGATCCCATTCCAAATCACCGCCGTTTGAGAAGCAGAAGTCCCTCTAAAAGATGCCGAAGAAACCATCCCCGGGCCATTTTCTCGGAAATAAATGGGAGAATTAAATTTTAGAACCGAAGTAAGCACCGGTGGATTCTTTTCCAGCACCGAATCTTTCAAAACCTGGACAGTATTGGCCTTAACAGCACTGTAGAGCCGTACATCACTGAGCACAACCTCGTCAAGCTGATTGATGGGGCCTTCTTGCGCAAACATTTGAACTGTTTGCAGCACCGCCAGAAATAAGATGTAGAAAGTATTTTGTTTCATCATCCGCCGACTTTTTTCCCGAAAGTCAAAGGTTTTAATTACTGAATCTGGCAGGTCTCCTGGCTCGCGTCCTTTTGTTTACCTTCCCATCCCGGCGGGACAGTGGTTTGAAGTTTACAAAGGCATTCCGAAATCTATCGGAACTAAGCTTACAGTTGCGGGAACAGCTCAGGCTTTAACCTGATTCCCTTTTAATCGGCGTTTTGCGTTTCTGAAGATGATCAGAACCAGCCGAACCAAAATTTCACTACGAAAGTAAACATTTCAATTTATCCTTCTTACAAAATTTTAAATAATCTTACTTTTGATGCTGAAATGAAACAGTTCCTCAAAATATTCTTTCTATTCCTGACCGTTTCAGCAATTAGTTGTAAAACCGAAGAAAGCAGAAAGGAAAAAACCACTTCCCAAATAGGGACAGAAATTCCCATTGAATACGCATCGGGCTTGGCAATTACAGATTTTGGGGATCATAAAATTATCACGGTCGATAATCCCTGGCCGGGTGCCGATAAATCTTATCGCTATCTGTTAGCAGAAGAAAATGCACAGATTCCGGAAAACCTGCAGTATGATCAAAAAATTAAGATCCCGGTAGAGAAGATCGTGGTGACCTCCACCACTCATATACCTTCTCTCGAAATCCTGGAAGTAGAAAATACCCTAGTAGGCTTCCCCGGTCTGGATTATATTTCTTCCGAAAAAACCCGCCAACTGATCAAAGACGGGAAAGTCAAGGAGCTCGGAAAAAATGAAGCCATTAATACCGAAAATCTCCTGGCCTTAAGACCTGATGTGGTCATTGGATTCTCAATAGACGGAAGTAATAAAAGTTTCAATACCATTCAAAAAAGCGGAATTCCGGTAGTATTTAATTCTGACTGGACAGAAAACTCTCCTCTCGGAAAAGCGGAATGGATCAAGTTCTTTGGTGCTTTCTTCGTAAAGATCGAAGCAGCAACTACTTTTTTTAATCAGGTAGAAAAAGAATATCTGGCAGCTAAGGGGCTTGCAAAAAATGCTTCAGAAAAACCGACAGTGGTAGCAGGAGCCATGTATAAAGACCAATGGTACCTTCCCGCAGGAGACAGCTGGCAAGCCATTTTTATGAAGGATGCGAATACCAAATACCTTTTTGAAGACTCAGAGGGCACCGGAAGTCTTTCCCTCTCATTTGAATCAGTATTAGCTTCGGCAAGAGATGCAGAATTCTGGATAGGCCCGGCGCAGTTCCAAACTTATGAGGAAATGAGCAGTGCTTCAACACACTACACAAAATTTCAAGCTTTTGAAGATCGAAAAATCTATACTTTTAGTAGCGAAAAAGGTGAAACCGGGGGAGTTGTTTTTTACGAACTGGCTCCTAACCGGCCAGATCTGGTGTTGAAGGACCTTATCTCGATATTTCACCCACAACTATTACCCGATTATGAAACCACGTTTTATAAACCGCTAAAATAATTGCAAAGCACCCGTAAGTATACCGTCAGCCTTTTAATACTGCTGTTTTTAACAGTAGTTATCTGGTTTCTAAATATAGGCCTGGGATCGGTAAGTATTCCCTTTGACGAAATATTGGCAGTAATTTTTTCCGCGGAAAACAGCAAGGAAACCTGGCGATATATTATCATGGATTATCGTATTCCGAAAGCTTTCACTTCTGTGCTGGCAGGATCAGGCCTGGCAGTAAGCGGGATGCTAATGCAAACCATGTTTCGTAATCCGTTGGCGGGTCCTTATGTTCTGGGACTCAGCAGCGGAGCCAGCCTGGGAGTTGCCCTGGTTCTTATGGGAGCTTCCCTGTTCGGCGGAATAGCAGGTTCCGTAATTTTCTCCAGCTGGGGACTTGTAATAGCTTCCAGCGTTGGAAGTTTATTAGTCCTATTAGCTGTTATGATCGCCTCCATTAGATTAAAAGATACCATGGCCATTTTGATCATTGGGCTGATGTTTGCCAGTTTAAGTTCGGCGGTTGTTAGTGTGTTGGCCTATTTTAGTCCGGCTGCCCAGCTCCAGCAGTATGTTTTTTGGTCTTACGGTAGTGTGGGAGACCTTAGCTGGAATGAGCTTGGAGTACTGTCATTTTTCTGGCTTTTGGGAATCGGAATTGCCATCTTCAGCATAAAAAATCTCAATTCACTATTATTAGGAGAGCAATACGCACGTAGTTTGGGAATGAACATCCGCAAGAACAGGGCCTTATTGATCATATCAACAAGTTTCCTGGCCGGAAGCATCACAGCCTTTGCGGGACCGATCGCTTTTGTGGGTCTTGCCGTTCCGCACCTTATAAGACAGGTCATCCCGGTCAACGATCACAGGATCCTGCTTCCGGCTGTAATTTTGGGAGGAGCGATCCTTATGTTACTTTGTGATATCGTGGCGCAATTACCGGGAAGTGAACATACCTTACCAATCAACGCGATAACTTCACTTGTGGGAGCACCGGTTGTGATTTGGCTGCTGGTAAGAAAAAGAAAATTTCTCTTTTAAACGATGACCGAAAACCGAACAAATATCGTCCTGAAAACTGAAAACCTTAAAATTGGTTATCAGAAAAAGCATTTGCAAATTGTGATCGGTTCCCATATAAACGTGGAGGTAAAAGAAGGAGAACTTGTAGCTGTGATAGGAATAAATGGTGTTGGAAAATCCACATTTTTAAGAAGCATTAGTGGCGTTCAAAATCCGTTGGAAGGGAAAATAATCATTAATTCTCAGGACAAGGAATCCATTTCTTCGGAAAAACTGGCTGAGCTTATTAGCCTTGTGCTTACTGAACAACCTGTTTCCAGAAATCTGGGGGTGGCAGAGTTAGTTGCCCTTGGCCGACAGCCTTACACCAACTGGATCGGTTCCCTTTCTGAAGGAGACCGACAAAAAGTTAGAACAGCTCTGGAACTTGTAGATATCGATCCACTTAAGAATAAAAAATGTTTTGAATTAAGCGACGGTCAGTTTCAAAAGGTATTGATAGCCCGGGCACTTGCACAGGACACTCCCATCATGATCCTGGATGAACCTACTTCCCACCTGGACATGTACCACAAGGCACAGGTCTTGAAGCTCCTGAAACAGCTGAGTGTTCAAACTAAAAAAGCGGTCATTTTCGCTACTCATGAGATCAATCTGGCCCTGCAATTATGCGATAAGATCCTCCTTATGAAAGAAGACGGGATACTTCAGGGTACCCCGAACGAGCTGATCGAAAAAAGAGCTTTTGAATCTGTTTTCCCTGCCGATCTTATCATTTTTGATCCAGAGACGCGAGCCTTCCGAATTAAAACATGAAAAGAGTATCTTTGAAAAAACCTCCTTTTTATGAATGAATTCAGCCTCCTGGGAATTTCCTTTTTGATCCTTATTTTTGGCGCCATCCTTGGATTTGTTATTGCTAACCTCAAGAACAAAGGGAAACTTGGCACCCTTACTGAAAGGAACAAACAACTGGAGTTTCAAAAAGGTGCTGCGGAAAAGCAATTTTTGGAAGCTTGTAATGAAAGAGAACAAATTCGGGAAGAGAAGGATATGTTCAGAAATCAACTGACTCAAAGAAATTCTGAATTACAGAACCTTCAGGAGAAACTTCAGGATCAGAAAACGGAAATAGAAAAACTTCAGGAGAAATTCACTAAAGATTTTGAGAATCTGGCGAACAAGATCCTTGAACAAAAATCTGAAAAATTCACTACTCTCAATAAAGAGAATATTCAGAATATTTTGAGTCCGCTACAGGAGAAGATCAAAACTTTTGAAGAAAAGGTTGAAAAGAATTCCAATGACTTCATTGAGCGGCACGCCCAGCTGGGAAAGCAGCTGCAGCTATTGAACGAGCAAAACATAAAGATAAGCGAAGAAGCGAACAACCTAACCAAGGCTCTAAAAGGAGAAAATAAGACACAGGGAAACTGGGGAGAACTGATCCTAGAACGGGTGTTGGAAAAATCGGGGCTTTCGAAAGACCGGGAATATTTTGTCCAGCAGTCACATACCACCGAAGAAGGAAAAAAACTTCTGCCAGATGTAGTCCTGCATTTACCGGGAGACAAACGAATGGTCATCGACTCTAAGGTATCTTTGGTAGCTTATGAAAAATACGTGAATGCAGAAGATGATATCGTTAGAGCCAAATTACTGAAGGAGCATTTACGATCCTTAAACAATCACATTGTAGACCTTAGTTCCAAAAAATATGAGGATCTGTATAAGATACAATCGCCTGATTTCGTGTTAATGTTCATCCCCGTTGAACCGGCTCTTTACCTGGCACAAAATGCAGATAACTCCTTCTTTTATACTGCCTTTCAAAAGAATATTTTACTAGTTAGCCCTACTACCCTTCTATCTGTATTAAGAACCATTGACACCTTATGGAGCAATGAAAAGCAACAGCAAAATGCTCTGGAAATTGCGAATCATGCTTCTTCTCTGTATCATAAGTTCAAAATACTTCTGGATGACCTGGAAACTGTTGGAAACAGATTAAATTCAACCTCTTCTGCATACGAAAGCGCGATGAAAAAGTTGACCGGGCAGCAGAATTTAATCAAGGATATTGATAAGCTGGAGGCTTTAGGAATCTCCCCCAAACAACGGTTATCCCAAAAGTGGATCGAAAGAGCTGATAATGGAAACGAAGAAACTAGAAATTTAAATTAAAAAAGATGACCAAGGAATTTAAAACGGTAGCAGAATCTATTGTTACAATATCTGAACTAATGCTGCCTTCCCGTTCTAATTTTAACGGCAAAATTCATGGAGGATATGTATTGTCTCTACTCGATCAAATCGCGTTTGCCTGTGCTTCTAAGCACTCTGGGGTATATTGCGTGACAGCTAGTGTGGACACCGTAGATTTTTTAAACCCTATTGAGATCGGGGAACTGTTAACCATGAAGGCATCTGTGAACTTCGTGGGCTCCAGCTCCATGCTCGTAGGAATACGTGTTGAAGCTGAAAACATCCAGACCGGGGAGGTAAAACACTGCAACTCTTCCTATTTTACTATGGTTGCGAAGGATAATGAAGGGAAATCTGTAAAAGTTCCGGGTCTTATCTTAAAAACAGAAGATGACATTCGTCGTTTCGCGAAAAGCATCAAACGCTACGACAATAAGAAAAAACGCCGTGCTGAATTTCATGAAACCGATTTTGTTTCAGAAGAACACCTGCATATTGTGGAAGGCTATAATGTAAAAATCGAGCGCTAATTGAAGTTCAACGGATTCATAGCAGCCCTGCTTTTTTCGATCCTCCTTGCCTGGTTCCTGCCACAGGGCCCGGAAGTTATTCCGTTGAAAACTATTACCGACATCGGGATAGGGTTTATATTTTTCTTTTACGGACTGAAGTTATCTCCGAAGGAATTTAAACTGGGCTTTTACAACTATAAGGTACATATTCTAATTCAGCTCAGTACCTTTATTTTGTTCCCGTTACTGGCACTAAGCTTTATTCCATTTTTTGAGAATGGAACAGAGTCAGACCTCTGGTTGGCTATTTTCTTTCTGGGGGCGCTTCCCTCAACTGTAAGTTCTTCTGTCGTCATGGTTTCGTTGGCAAAAGGGAATATTCCCACTGCAATCTTCAATGCGAGTCTCTCAGGGTTGATAGGGGTCGTAGTGACGCCACTTTGGATGAGCATCTTTATGAAAGGGGATGCAGGATTTGAATTTTCAACGGTCCTTCAAAAGTTGTTTATGCAGGTCATTTTACCACTTCTCATAGGTTTAATTCTTCAACGCTTCTTCGGAAATATCGCACGCCAAAACAGTAAAAAGATCAGCTTTTTTGACAAATCGGTGATCGTGCTAATAGTTTATTCAAGCTTTTGCGCCGCCTTCAACTCAAACTTATTCTTGAGTGTGGGATGGAAAGACCTTCTGAAGCTTTCCATAATGGTAATAGGGTTGTTCTTCGTGGTTTATCACAGCATAGAATTGATCTCAAGAACCATGAAGCTGAAGGTAGAAGACCGAATAACCGCTAAATTCGCGGGTACTAAAAAATCTTTGGTCCATGGATCGGTAATGGTAAAGATCATTTTTGGGAACAGTGCCGGAAACGCGCTTTTTCTCCTTCCCATAATGCTCTACCACATACTGCAATTACTGGTCATCGCCATCTTTGCTGAAAAATATCGACTTCGAAATACTTCGGAAGCAGTTGGCTAGTAACCTAGACTCTCTGCTACAGAAACCACATTCACTGTAAATAATATCCATGCCATCACCAGGAGCAAACCTCCGAGGGGAGTAACAGGGCCCAAAAATGACATTTTACGGCCTTGTGCTGCACTCAGGACCAATCCGTAGATACTAAAGGAAAAGAAAAATACACCCAGGATAAAAAACCACGCCATCAAATTCTGGGAATAGCCCACAAAGGGAAAGATCACCCCAATTACAATAAGCATTAAGGCATGATACATTTGATATTTCACACCGGTTTCAAAGCTTTTCAGTTGTTCAGCATCTAAAAATTTCTTTAGACTGTGAGCTCCAAAAGCTCCGAAAATTACAGCAAGGGCACCGTAGATGCCTCCACAGATCAATACAACCTCTTTCATATAATCGAAATTAGAATTTGGTAAAAATAAGAATGCCATCTAAAAAAGATGGCATTCATTAAACTATTCAGAATATACTTTACTTGGTTAAGTACATTTTTCTTCTGGAGTACAGGTCATAGAAAACATCATCTTTTAAACTGTCTATGAACAGGATGCTTTCCCCGGTACTTTTCATTTCAGGTCCCAGCTGCTTATTCACATGAGGGAACTTATTGAAAGAGAACACCGGTTGTTTGATAGCGTACCCGTCAAGCTTGGTTTCATACTTGAAATCTGTAACCTTATTCTCTCCCAGCATTACTTTGGTCGCATAATTTACATATGGCTGCCCGTATGCTTTCGCGATGAAAGGTACCGTACGAGAGGCTCTTGGATTGGCCTCAATGATGAACACCTTATCATCTTTAATAGCGAACTGAATATTGATCAATCCTACCGTATTAAGAGCCAGCGCGATCTTCTTGGTGTGATCTTTTATTTGTTGCATCACCAGATCTCCCAGGTTAAATGGGGGCAGTGTAGCATTGGAGTCACCTGAGTGAATTCCACAAGGTTCAATGTGCTCCATGATCCCAATGATCTGAACCGTTTCGCCGTCACATATCGCATCTGCTTCCGCTTCTATCGCCCCATCAAGATAATGGTCTAAAAGCAGTTTATTATTAGGTATCTTCCGAAGAAGATCAACAACCGTATCTTCAAGATCTTTCTTATTGATCACGATCTTCATTCCCTGTCCTCCAAGTACGTACGAAGGACGAACCAGGATTGGAAAATCAAGCTCATCGGCAAGGGCCAAAGCTTCATCTGCTGTTTCAGCTACCCCAAAATCTGGATAAGGAATATCGTTCTCCTGAAGTAATTTAGAGAATGATCCACGGTCTTCAGCAAGATCTAAAGATTGGAAACTAGTACCAATGATCTTAATTCCGTAGCGATCCAGCTTTTCAGCCAGTTTAAGAGCCGTTTGACCACCCAGCTGCACGATCACCCCTTCAGGTTTCTCATGACGGATGATATCGTAAATGTGCTCCCAGAATACAGGTTCAAAATATAATTTGTCGGCTACATCAAAGTCAGTTGAAACCGTTTCTGGGTTACAATTGATCATGATGGTCTCATAACCACATTCAGAGGCTGCAAGTACTCCGTGCACACAACAGTAATCAAATTCGATACCCTGTCCAATTCGGTTAGGGCCTGAACCCAGTACTACAATCTTTTTCTTATCGGTAACCTTACTGTCGTTTTCTACATATTTCTTCCCGTCTTTTGTTTCAATTTCGGCCTCAAAAGTGGAATAATAGTATGGGGTTTCAGCTTTAAATTCGGCAGCACAGGTATCAACCAGTTTGTAGACACGGTTAATATTAAGTTCGCTGCGTTTATTGTAAACCTGGCTTTCCAAGCATCCAACCATATAAGCGATCTGCCTGTCGGCAAAGCCTTTTTGTTTGGCCTCCAATAAAAGTTCTTTTGGAAGCGTATCTATCTTATATTTTGAGATCTCGACTTCAAGGGCATACAACTCCTCATATTGTTTGAGGAACCACATGTCGATCTTTGTGATCTCATGGATCCTGCTCAGGGTGATACCCATTTGGATAGCATCGTAGATCACAAAAACCCTGTCCCAGCTAGGATTTTTAAGCTTATCAATTATCTGGTCGTAGTTGGTATATCCTTTTCCATCAGCTCCTAACCCGTTTCTCTTGATCTCAAGAGATTGTGTCGCTTTGTGTAAAGCTTCCTGGAAAGAACGTCCAATTCCCATTACTTCTCCAACAGATTTCATCTGAAGACCCAGCGTACGATCGCTTCCTTCAAACTTATCGAAGTTCCAACGTGGAATCTTCACGATCACGTAATCCAGCGTAGGTTCAAATAATGCTGAAGTAGACTTGGTAATTTGATTATCAAGCTCATCAAGATTATAACCAATTGCCAGTTTCGCTGCGATCTTAGCGATTGGATATCCGGTTGCTTTAGAAGCCAATGCTGATGATCTGGAAACTCGAGGGTTAATCTCGATGGCAATAATATCTTCGTTTTCATCAGGACTCACCGCGAATTGAACGTTGCACCCACCTGCGAAGTCTCCAATGCTTCTCATCATTTTGATGGCGAGGTCACGCATTTTCTGGAAAGTAACATCGCTAAGAGTCATTGCTGGAGCTACGGTAATGGAGTCCCCGGTGTGGATCCCCATTGGATCCATATTTTCAATAGAACAAATAATGACCACATTGTCATTTTTGTCCCTTAGTAATTCTAGTTCATATTCCTTCCAACCAAGAAGGGCCTTGTCGATCAATACTTCGTGTATTGGCGATGCTTCTAATCCTCGGGTAAGCAATTCATCGAACTGGTCTTCGTTATGAACGAAAGACGCTCCTGTACCCCCCAGGGTAAAGGAAGGACGAATCACTAACGGAAAACCAAATTCCTGAGCGATCTCTTTCCCCTGAAGGAAAGAAGTAGCTGTATGGGCTGGCGCCACAGGAACACCTATCCTACTCATTAGTTGCTTGAACTTCTCCCGGTCCTCTGTAATATTAATGGCATCAATATCTACCCCAATGATCTTTACATCGAAATCCTCCCAAATACCTTTTTCATCAGCTTCAATACAAAGGTTCAATGCTGTTTGCCCTCCCATTGTTGGAAGAACCGCATCAATTTGAGGATGCTCTTTCAGGATCTCAATAATTGATTTGGTGGTAAGCGGCTTAAGATATACATGATCGGCCATGGAAGGGTCGGTCATGATGGTAGCCGGATTGGAATTGATAAGAATGGTCTCAATCCCGTCTTCTCTCAATGATCGCAGTGCCTGTGTACCTGAGTAATCAAATTCACACGCCTGACCTATAATGATAGGTCCCGATCCAATAATCAAAATACTTTTAAGGTCTTTATTTTTAGGCATTTAATTGAGTTATGTGTTTGTTATGAGAAATCTTTTCTTGTAAAAATAGGAACCACTTAGGTATAAAAAAAGGCGTTACTTAAAAAAGTAACACCTTAATATTTTAGAAGCAATTATCATCTAGTGCTTATGCCTGTTTTCTGAGGAAACCGATAATTTCTTTCTTCCTTTAGCTCTTCTACGAGCTAGCACCTTTCTTCCGTTAACACTTGCCATACGTTCTCTGAAACCGTGCTTGTTTTTTCTTTTCCTCTTTGATGGTTGAAACGTTCTTTTCATGATAATTATCTTTAATCTTCTTTGAAATCGCTTTGAAAAATAGTTCTAAGACCTCTCCTTAAAACTGCGGGCAAATATACAAAGAGTTTTTACTCTCACAAACCCAAAATTGAAATAATTTTCAATTGTTTTTCTTACCTTTGGCCCCTTCAAAACTACGAATAATGTTCAACAAAATTTTCAAATTAATCATAGCCGGAGTACTTTTCTTACTTTCAGTCTGGCAATTTATAGAAGGTAACATTGGTAACGGTATCTTTATCTTACTGTTTGTAGGTATCTTCATATTCTTATATTACAAGAACGAAATGATCCTGATGGCTTTTTTAAGGCTAAGGAAACAGGATTTCCCGGGAGCTAAAAAATGGCTCGATAAGATCAAGAATCCTGAAACAGCACTTACCCAAAAACAACAGGGATATTACTGGTACCTTCACGGATTAATGGTTTCCCAAACAAATATCTCCCAGGCAGAAAAGTTCTTCAAAAGAGCTATTAAACTTGGATTATCTATGGATCAAGATCTGGCAATGGCAAAATTGAACCTCGCTGGGATCGCAATGACCAAACGCCGAAAGAGAGAAGCTCAACTTCTTCTCAAGGAAGCTAAGAAACTAGACAAACACAATATGCTGGAAGATCAAATTAGAATGATGAAACAGCAAATGAAAAAGATCTAAAAAAAGGAGTCCAATTGGACTCCTTTTTTATTTTTTACTTTATCGAATCTGAATCTATCGGATTGTAGACTCCTTTCTCAGGCAACTCAATAAGATATTCTTTTCGGGTTTTATTATTCAAATGAGTTTCCCTTAACCAGGGGTTATGGATCTTTAATATCTTATAATTAATATCAAATTGCTTAGCAAACTGAGCAAAATCTGATACTGCCGTATCAACTTTTATTTTATAGGATGGAATATCTTTATAAAGATCTTTTTGCCTGAAGTTGAAACCATATTTATCAGGATTATTCATGATCTCTTTTAAAGCCAAAATTCTGAACACATATCTTCCTGTTTCTTCACCCAACAGAAGATCATAGTAACCATTTACATCCTGTCGCTCTCGTTGTTTATCTACGCCATAATTTCCTGCGTTGTATGCAGCTGCTGCAAGAGTCCAGCTCCCCAGCCTCTCTTTGGATTTCTTTAGATAATCAGCAGCGACACGTGTAGATTTTTCCAGATTATATCTTTCATCAACATTATCATTGATCTCCAGACCATATTCTTTTCCGGTTGATTCCATTATCTGCCAAAAGCCTCTAGCACCGGCAGGAGAAACTGCGTTAGTGAGTCCGCTTTCAATTACGGCCAGGTATTTAAAATCATCAGGAACGCCTTCCTCCGCAAGGATAGGCTCTATAATAGGAAAATATTTGTTAGCTCTTTTAAGCAGCAATAGAGTATTAGATTGCCAATAAGTGTTTACCAACAACTCCCTGTCCATCCTCTCATATATATCAGGTGCTTCAATCGGTACCGGCTCACCGGCGAAGTCAAGGTCTTCAGGCATGGGCAAGGCATAGACGTTATAATCGTTGATCATTTTCTTCTCCTGGTTCTCATCACTTGGCGCATCCTGGACGGCATTAATCCCCAAACCACAAACAATCACAACACTTCCAGCAATAAGCACACTCTTCAATTTCATCTTCAAATTTTTTCTTTAAAAGTAATTTTTAATTCTTCTCTTTTTTAAGTTTTCCTGTTAAAATAATTTCCTCCAGATTCTCATTAAACCAACGAAACCTATTGATTATCATTATATGAGTACCTCCCGGCACCGTAATACATCCTTTAATATAACGGTAAGGAAAAATCTCATCTTTATCTCCATGAATATGGACCACTCCCGGAATAGGTTCCGGCTGATCCCAACAAACCATTTTTTCTATTGCCCAATCCAGATATCGGGTATCTGTGATCGACAAATATTTTTTATACAACTCTATCCTTTTACGGGCAAAGTCTCCCAGGGCAATATGTTCAAACGCATCTACATGCCTCGCTAGTGAAGTAGGAAAGATCCTGAAGATTCCCGTACTTCTTGCGAACCTCATTCGTCTTGGTAACTCCTTCTCACATTTCACACTGGAGATTATAATAACCCTCTTCACATCCATTAGGAGTGACATCTCCTGTACAATAACCCCGCCAAAGGAAACACCTATCAGGACTGGTTTCTCATGTGGAATACGATCACACATGCGCAGGGCATAATCTTTTAAGGACTCCTTAGGCTTAGGCAATAACCAATCCAACCAATGGATCTCGAATCTATCTTTCGGTAATTCTATCCTTTCAAAAATAGAAGGATTCGCTGCCAATCCTGGCATACAATAAACATGTGTAACGGGGGATTTCTTCATTTTTTACAGCAAGTGAGGCTGAAAATTCGCACAAAAGAACTAACTTTATAGTCAAATTTAAAGGAATTTCATGGCTTCCAATAAATTTTAAGTTAATATTTCTCTATTTCCGTTCCTGATCAAATATTAAACAGGAGGAAAAGATTTTCGAGAAAATACAGCTGAAGTTTCAGCACCTATTCCAATAACAAACACAAAAAACACCATGACTACAGAAATATCTATTACCGATAATGAGTTTTTACGCCAGTTTGAAACGGAAATAGACGGAGAGCTCGCCAAAATAGAATATTCATCCCAGGACCGAAAGATCTTTCTTACCAAGCTCGTTATGAGTGACGAACTAAAAGAAAAAGGTTACTTAGACCCATTTATCGCGAAGGTCCTAGAGGTCATCAAAGAAAGAGAAACCCGGGTTATGCCTACCAGTCCTGCTGTCGCTAAATTTATGAGAAAGCACCGACGAAAGTATAAAGATATGCTTCCGGTGGGAATAAATATTTAAACCAGGGCCGGTTCGTTCACAAACTCAAACCTTACAAGACCGTCTTCATCTATCTTTTGTAATTCGATCTCATGTAGGGTGTTTACCAATCCTGGATTCCACGGAGTCTTAACTTTTACATAATTTTCCGTGAAACCATGAATATACCCTTCTTTATTCTCCCCTTCAAAAAGCACGGTTTTAGTCTTGCCTAATTGGGATTCATAAAATGCACGTCGTTTCTTAGCTGAAAGACCACGTAACATTTTACTTCGCTTTTTCCGAACCTTAGTCGGAACAACCTCTTCCATATCGGCTGCAACCGTATTCTCTCTTTCAGAATAAGTAAAAACATGCAGGTAAGAAATATCCAGATCGTTCAGGAAGTTATAGGTCTCTAGGAAAAGTTCATCAGATTCTCCCGGGAAACCAACGATCACATCCACCCCAATACAAGCATCAGGCATAGTTTCTTTGATCTTTGCCACCCTGTCAACATAAAGTTCCTTCATATACCTGCGGCGCATATTTTTTAGGACCTCATTGCTCCCGCTTTGAAGCGGAATGTGAAAATGAGGCACAAAAGCGTCACTTTTAGAAACAAATTCTATAGTTTCATTCTTGAGAAGATTTGGTTCAATAGAGGAAATACGTAATCTCTCTATCCCCTCCACCTTATCCAATGCTTTTACAAGGTCTAGAAAGGTGTGCTCGTGTTTTTTATTCCCAAACTCCCCTTTTCCATAATCCCCAATATTCACACCGGTTAGAACGATCTCCTTGATATTCTTTTCTGAAATTTTCCGGGCGTTTTCCAATACATTTTCCAGAGTGTCACTTCGGGAAATTCCACGAGCAAGCGGAATGGTACAATAGGTACATTTATAATCACACCCATCCTGCACCTTCAGAAAAGCACGGGTTCGATCTCCGAAGGAATAAGATCCTACGTAGAAATCAGCCTCCTGGATCTCACAGGAATGGATCTCTCCAAAATCATTTTTTGTAAGGTCATTAAGGTAATTGGTGATCTTGAACTTTTCAGTAGCTCCTAAAACCAGATCTACGCCATCAACTGCCGCAAGTTCTTCAGGTTTAAGCTGAGCGTAACATCCAACAGCGATCACAAAGGCATTCTCATTAACCTTTTGAGCCTGCTTTACAATGGTTTTAAAGCGCTTATCGGCATTATCGGTTACCGAACAGGTGTTGATAACATAAATATCTGCGTGGTCACTAAATTCAACCCGCTGAAACCCTTCATCCTTAAAACTTCTCGCGATCGTAGATGTTTCTGAAAAATTCAGTTTACATCCCAAAGTATAAAACGCTACTTTCTTTTGACTCTCCATAATTCCCTTTCCAAAAATCCAACTTTAAAACTCAGGATTTCAGTTAATTAAAATAGTTTCCCGAAATTCACTTTTCGAGGGCGCAAAGATACCAACTATAATTGAGTTTTTGAAACGAAGTATTCACTCGAAATAAGGAGTATTCGAATGATATTATCAAGCTCTGCGATACTGCTTTGTCTCTTCAAAAACGTGCTCCAGAATGGCTTTATCCTCTTCGGTTAACTCAATCCCTCTTCTGGACATCACTACTTCAGCAACTTCGAAAGCCTTGTTCGTTTTGTAGGTAGTGGTTCCTCCACTACCGCCCCAGCTAAAGCTAGGAATGAAATTCCGCGGAAAACCTGCTCCAAAGATATTAGCGCTCACACCTACAACCGTACCGGTATTGAACATAGTATTAATTCCGCATTTACTGTGATCTCCAAGCATCAAGCCACAGAACTGCAATCCTGTTGGCTCGAATTTTTCCGAAGCATAGTCCCATAAACGAACTTCTGCGTAGTTATTCTTAAGATTTGAAGTATTAGAATCAGCTCCAATATTACACCACTCTCCCATCACAGAGTTTCCAAGGAAACCATCATGCCCTTTATTCGAGTAACCGAAAATGACCGAATTATTCACCTCTCCGCCCACTTTACTATGAGGCCCCACGGTGGTTGGACCATATATCTTTGCCCCCAGTTTCAAGGTCGCGTTTTCACACAACGCCAGTGCGCCGCGTACAATACTTCCTTCCATGACCTCAGCATTAACGCCGATGTAGATAGGCCCCGTTGAGGCATTTAGGATGGAACATTCCACTTTCGCTCCTTCTTCCAGGAAAATATTTTCCGGGGCTATCACCTGGTTGGAAGAAGAAATTGGCTGGCTTTCACGACCGGCAGTGAGTAATTCAAAATCGGCTGCGAGCGCTTCTCCGTTATTCTTAAAAATATCCCAGGTATGCTCAATCCTTAAGGCCTGACCTTCCATTTCAATCGACTTACATGAATCAAGATCAATATCCTCATCTTCAAGCGCGAAAAAAGCCACCACATCTTCATCATGGAAAATTGCTTCTCCCTGCTTTAAATTTTTTATTTGCTCTACAAGCGCTTCAGTCGGTAAAAAAGACGCGTTGATCATTACATTTTCCTCCAGCTCGACCATAGGCCATTTACCCGATAAAAAATCTTCGGTAATGGTAGAAGTAGTCGTTTCAAGATATTTCTCCCATTTTTCACGAATGGTAAGAATTCCTATTCTAATATCGGCAACTGGTCTGGTAAAAGTAAATGGAAGTAGCTGGTTCCTTACGGCACCATCAAATAGGATATAGTTCATTAGTTGGTCTTTTAAGTAAAGGTACAAGGAAATTTAAATATCCCTAACCCCCTGGCAATTCTTCTATATTAAAAAAAAGCAAAAAAAAAGCCTCCCTGTAAGGAGGCTCTATAATATAAGAATACAGGAAATTACTTTTTGAATTTCGCGTATTTGTTCTTGAACTTATCGATACGACCTGCAGTATCCAATAACTTGGCCTTACCGGTGTAGAATGGGTGAGAAGTTCTGGAAATCTCCAATTTCACTAAAGGATATTCCTTACCATCAACCTCAATAGTCTCTTTTGTGTTCGCGGTAGATTTCGTTAGAAAAACTTCGTCATTAGACATGTCCTTAAACGCTACCAATCTATAATTTTCCGGATGGATTCCCTGCTTCATCTCTTTATTCTTTAAAAACTTGTAATTTTTTCGAGGTGCAAATTTAAATATTTTTTACACAACTGCAAATATAGTAAGAGTATTTTTTATCAAAATTTAGTTTTCTCTTAACATGTAACGATTTACTATATTTGCTTACTAATCCATTAAACTTTCTAACTACAACCAAAAATGGAAAAATCTATTAAGTCTACTGGAACATCATTTGGCATCTATCTAGGTGTTTTTCTGATTTTAATTACAACTCTTGCCTATTCATTTGACCTATCCCTATTTACAAAATGGTGGTTTGGAATTTTCAGTTTCGTTATCCTACTTGTGATCTCCATTATAGGAGTAAGAAAAGCTAAGAAAATTTATTCAGGACCTTATTTCTCCTTTAAAAATGCATTTACCACTTATTTCCTAATTATTCTTGTTGGCACTTTACTAGCTACTCTATTTAGTATTCTTCTTTTTTCATTCGTCGATACTGAAGCAGCCCAAACTGTAACAGAATTAACTATTGAAACCTCTCGGGAAATGATGGAAAAGTTTGGAGCTCCTGAAGCAAGTATAAATGAGGCTTTAGCAGAACTGGAAAATGACAATCAATTCTCTGTTTTAAACCAACTGAAAAAATTTGTCTTTGGTTTAGGTTTTTATCTAATCATTGGGCTTATAATTGCACTTATTTTCAAAGAAAAAGATCCGAACAAAGCATAAGCACATGCAATTATCGATAGTCATACCACTTCTTAACGAAGAAGAATCTTTAAATGAATTGTACAATTGGATCGCATCTGTGATGCGGTCCAATTCTTTTTCTTACGAGATCATCTTTATAGACGATGGCAGCACCGATAACTCATGGAAGATCATCAAACAACTTTCTGCGGAAGATCCTTCGGTAAAAGGTTTAAAGTTCAATCGCAACTATGGAAAATCCCAGGCACTGCACGTAGGTTTTGAAAAAGCAGAAGGTGATGTGGTTATCACCATGGATGCCGACCTACAAGATAACCCTGAAGAAATTCCGGAATTGTATTCTCTTATAATTAAAGATCATAATGATCTTATTTCAGGATGGAAAAAGAAACGTTACGATTCTGTCCTGGCAAAAAACCTTCCGTCGAAACTGTTCAATGCGGCCGCGAGAAAAACTTCAGGCCTGAAGCTTCACGATTTCAATTGCGGACTGAAGGCATACCGCAAAGAAGTAGTCAAAAATATTGATGTGTACGGCGAAATGCACCGTTATATCCCGGTACTGGCAAAAAATGCCGGGTACTCCAGGATCGATGAGAAAGTAGTGCAGCACCAGGCGCGTAAATACGGGAAAACAAAATTTGGAGCAGAACGCTTCATTAATGGCTTTTTAGACCTTATAACCATCTGGTTCCTTTCAAAATTTGGGAAACGTCCCATGCACCTTTTCGGTGCCCTCGGAATTTTGATGTTTTTCTTCGGTTTTCTGGCATCTGCCTGGATTGGAGGCTCAAAACTTTACAAACTTTATCAAGGCGAACCCAGCATCCTGGTAACCGATAATCCGTGGTTTTACATTTCCCTTACAACCATGATCATAGGTACCCTCTTATTTCTTGCAGGATTCCTTGGAGAATTGATCTTGAGAAGCAGTCGTGATAAGGAACGATACCGCATCAGCGAAACAACCGGTCAGATTTAATTCCCTATCCCACATAATTCCTTATTTTTGTTGCTGAAAAAAAGCAACAAGAATGAGTTATTCAGATATAAAAAGTAAAGCAGAATTATGGCTTAATGCCTCTTTCGACGAGAAAACCCAACAAGAAGTTCAGGATATGCTTCAGAATGATCCTGATGAATTAAAGGAAAGTTTCTATAAAGACCTTGAATTTGGTACAGGTGGAATGCGCGGCATTATGGGCGTAGGAACTAACAAGATCAATAAATACACCCTTGGAAAAAACACCCAGGGAATATCAAACTACCTTAAAAAGCAGTTTCCGGAAGATGATCTAAAAGTGGTGATCGCCTATGACTGCAGAAATAACAGTAAGGAACTTGCTCAGCTGGTAGCCGATGTTTTCTCTGCCAACGGAATTCAGGTATTCCTTTTTTCTGATCTGAGACCAACCCCTGAACTTTCATTTTCTGTAAAACATCTTGACTGTCACTGCGGAATCGTACTTACCGCCAGCCATAACCCGCCAGAATACAATGGATATAAAGTTTACTGGCAGGATGGAGGCCAATTGGTGCCGCCACAAGATGCTGAGATCATTGAGGAGATCAACGGACTTCAATATGACGAAATTAAATTCGAGGCTAATAAAGAGCTTATCACCCTTATTGACAGTGAGGTTGATGAAGTCTTCGCCAATGCTTCAGTAGAAAAAGGAAGTTTTGACACTCCTGCTTCAGCAAAAGAAGATCTTAAAATAGTTTTCACGTCACTTCACGGTACTTCTATCACAATGATCCCGAAGGTGCTTGAAAAAGCAGGCTACACCAATGTTTCGATCGTGGAAGAGCAAAGAGAACCCAACGGGAACTTTCCGACGGTAGAATCTCCTAACCCAGAGGAGCCTGCAGCATTGAAAATGGCACTGGAACTGGCCGAAAAGGAAAATGCAGATATCGTTATTGGAACAGATCCTGACTGTGATCGTTTAGGTGTTGCTGTAAGGAATCCTGAAGGCGAATTGGTTTTGATGAACGGAAACCAAACCATGGTGTTGATGACCTGGTTCCTTTTAGAGCAATGGAAAAAGCAAGGCAAGATCAACGGAAAAGAGTTTGTTGGATCTACCATAGTTTCTACTCCTATGATGCGTGTGATGGTACAGGATTACGGAGTTGAATATAAAGAAGGTCTTACCGGATTTAAGTGGATCGCCAAAATGATCAAGGACAATCCGGGATTGGATTTTATTGGCGGTGGTGAAGAAAGCTTCGGATTTATGGTGGGAGATTTTGTGCGTGATAAAGACGCGGTAACTTCTACCCTGCTTGCCTGTGAGATCGCAGCGCAAATGAAAGCCGAAGGAATTTCCTTCTACGAAAAACTGGTAGAATTATACGTCAAATATGGCTTCTACAAGGAAGAACTTATTTCACTTGTGAAAAAAGGCTTTGATGGCGCTGAACAAATTAAAAACATGATGATAGGTCTACGAGACAACCCTTTAGAAGAGATCATTGGTGAAAAGGTGGTGTTGATCGAGGATTATCAGAGTTCAAAGGCGTTTGAATATGGGTTAACAGATACAGACATTAAAGAACTGGAAGTTCCGAAATCAAATGTTCTTATTTATTACACTGAGAATGGAACCAAAGTAGCTGCACGCCCAAGTGGAACCGAACCAAAGATCAAGTTCTATATTAGCGTCAATGAACCTCTGGATAGCAAGGAAAACTACAGAACAGTAGAAAAAGAGCTTTCAGATAAAGTAAATGCAATAAAATCTGAGCTAAAACTGGCATAAGCTGCATTCAATGAACTATTTTAAGAAGATCCTTCAATTTGCCCTTCCTTACAAGAGGTTTGCGGTACTGAATATTGTTTGTAACATTTTTTACGCGCTTTTCAGCACTCTCTCCTTTCTGGCGTTGATCCCGGTCATCCAAATCTTATTTGATAAGACAAAAAGGGTCGCTATCGCCCCTAAATGGGATGGGTGGGGTTCTGCAAAGGATTTTGTGGTAGACACTTTTAATTACGAGGTTACTCAGCGTATCAACGAAGATGAAGTTTCGGCTTTACTATTCGTTTGCGGAGTGGTGGTTGTACTATTCTTTCTGAAAAACCTCTTCGGTTACCTCGCCGCGTTCTTTATTACCTTTTTGAGAAATGGTGTTTTAAGGGATGTTCGAAATGCGATCTATGATAAGATCCTCGCGCTTCCGGTTTCTTATTTTTCTGAAAAGAGAAAAGGAGACACTATTTCCCGAATCACGGCCGATGTAAATGAAGTCCAAACTTCCTTTTTATCGATCCTGGAATTGATCGTTCGTGAGCCGCTTACCATCATCTTTACAATTTTGGCGATGTTGTTAATGAGTCCGACTTTGACAATTTTCGTGTTTATATTCCTGCCGATTTCAGGGTTTATAATTTCGGTGATTGGGAAAAAACTGAAAAGCAAATCCAATCAGGCTCAAGAAGAAAACGGACATTTTCTTTCTTTAGTGGAAGAAACCCTTTCCAGCCTGAAGATCGTAAAAGGCTTTAATGCGGAAGATAAATTCAGACATAAATTTAGAGAATCTACCCACCGTCTAAAACAGATTTTAGACAGCTTAATAAATCGTCAGAACCTGGCTTCTCCCACCAGTGAATTCCTTGGTATTTTCGTGATTGTGATTATACTATGGTATGGAGGAAATATGGTCTTGGTGGAAGGTACTTTAGACGGGGCCACTTTTATTGCATTTATGGGGCTGGCCTACAATATTCTTACGCCGGCAAAACAAATTAGCAAGGCCACTTACAGTGTCAAGAAGGGTGATGCAGCTGCAGAACGTATTTTCCAGGTTTTAGAAACTGAATCGAACATAGTAGATTCTCCCAACGCCGTTGAAAAAACGGAATTTAATGAGCATGTTGAGATCGAAAACATTTCATTTAAATATGAAGATGAGAACGTTTTAAAGAATTTCAGCATTAAGGTTCCTAAGGGATCGACGGTCGCTTTAGTAGGCCAGTCAGGAAGTGGTAAATCTACCATCGCGAATTTGATCACCCGTTTTTACGATGTAAATGAGGGTTCTATTACTATCGATGGAACAGATATTCGCAATATCAGCAAACATTCCCTGCGTAATCTTATGGGCTTAGTGACGCAGGACAGTATCTTGTTTAATGACACCGTACGGAATAATGTGGGTCTGGGTAAGGACAATGCTTCAGATGAGGAGATCATTGATGCGTTAAAGATCGCCAATGCCTGGGAATTCGTAAAGGACCTGCCTAAAGGCCTGGAAACAAATATAGGAGACAGCGGAAATAAACTGAGTGGCGGGCAAAAGCAGCGTCTGTCAATAGCACGTGCGGTTCTTAAAAATCCGCCCATCATGATACTGGATGAAGCCACTTCAGCTCTTGATACAGAAAGTGAAAGATTGGTACAGAAAGCTTTGGAAAATATGATGAAGAATAGAACTTCCATTGTCATCGCCCATAGACTTTCCACTATCCAGAATGCAGACCAAATTGTGGTAATGCAAAAAGGTGAGATCGTGGAACAGGGAAAACACGAAGAACTTCTGGCCAAAAAAGCGACCTATCAGAAACTGGTTGAGATGCAGTCTTTTGACTAATTATTACAAAAGAAATTTTAAAAAAGGTTATAAATAAAAAAAATGGATGAAGTAGGTTCATCCATTTTTCAATTAATCTTATCCACCGTATTGGGGCTTACGGAGATAAGATCTCCAGAATTTGGAGCAAAAAAGATAACTTTTTCACAATGTGAATATACTACAAAAATCCTTTCAAACAAATTTTTTGTGTATTTTATCTATATTATGTGTATTTCATCGATGTTTTCAAGAAAAATGGCCTCTTCGGAAGTGTCATAAATTCAAATTATCTTTAGCCTTTTATTATCAAAATATCGTTAGCACTTGAATTCTTCCGAAGAAATATTAATAATTAATCTGAAAGACCCCAACCATAAGGAGGCCGCTTTCAGGGAATTATTAGATCTCTACAAGGAACGATTGTACTGGCAGATCAGGAATATAGTCAAGGATCATGACGATACTGATGACGTCCTGCAGAATACCTTTTTAAAGGTCTTCAGAAACATCGATAAATTCAAGGGAGAAAGTCAGTTATTCTCATGGATGTATCGCATTGCGACCAATGAAGCCATAACCTTCCTCAATAAAAAGGCAAAAAAACTCAAGATCTCTTCAGAAGAGCTTCAGCTACAAATAATCGATAACCTGGAAAGTGACGTCTATTTCGAAGGAGATAAGATTCAGCTGAAACTTCAAAAGGCGATCGCGATGCTACCTAAAAAACAACAGCAGGTCTTCAATATGAAGTACTTTCAGGACTTGAAATACAAAGAAATTTCAGAAATCCTGGGAACTTCAGAAGGAGCCTTAAAAGCTTCTTACCATATTGCCACAAAAAAAATAGAGGAATATTTAAAACAGGGTTAAACCTTTAAGACCGGAAAGAGTCAAATAAGCAAATGAAAAAGAACGATTTACCAAATAAAAGCAAATCAGGATTCAAAGCCCCCGAAAATTATTTCGGTGATTTCGAAGCCCGTATGCTCGATTTGGTAAATAATGAGCAAAAGAAAAATTTAGATTCCCCTAACCCTTTTAAAGTTCCTGAGAATTATTTTGAATCTTTTGAAGACAAGCTCAGTCAAAAATTAAATAACAAGATCAAACAGCCTAAAGTTATTTCGCTGGTGTCAAATCGTTATTTATCTTATGCTGCAGGATTTGCAGCGGTTATCGCTGTTATCTTTAGCCTTCAGTTCTTTGATCGATCCCAATCTACCGGTTATGATGATCTTGAGATCACTGCCGTGGAAAATTACCTATTAGAAAAGCTGGACCTAACCACTCCAGAAGAATCCCATTTAATTAAGGAAGGCGATTTTAGTTTTGCTACTCCCGTCACTGCTGATCTTAACCAGGAAGCAGTACTTGAATATCTTAACGAAAACACCGAAGACCCTTCCCTCCTACTTAATGACAATTAAAATGAAAAAAGTATTATTTATTGCACTTTTCCTAACCTGTTCCTTGACTGTTATGGCTCAGGACCGGGATGAGCATCGCGAAAAGATCAGAGCACTTAAAACGGCTTATATTACTGATGGCTTAAAATTAACCCCAAAAGAAGCGCAGCAATTCTGGCCGGTTTACAATGAATTTGAAGAAAAAAGACGTGAGCTTTATAGAAAGGAACGCGCAGATATCAAGAACCTGGAATGCATGAGCGAAGACCAGGCCAATCAAAAACTCCAGGAGTATGTGGAGCTGGAAAGAGAAGATTTTCTTCTGAAGAAACAATACTTTGAAAATCTTAAAAAGTTCTTTTCAGCCAAAAAGATCATGGAGCTTAAAAAGATCGAAGAGGAATTCAATAGAAAATTAATGAGAGAATACCGTGAGCGCCAAAACTCTCAGAAATAGAGAAAGAAAAACTAAAATGGTCCGGAATTCCGGACCATTTTTTATTTAAACCTAAGCTTTGCGAGCCTATTCTTTCCGGCTGCATAGGCAATTGAATCGTTAAGAAACCTGATGGTATAAAATCCTTCCCTGGAAAGTTCGTCCCAGCTTTCACCTCCGTCATAAGAATAAGAAATTCCGGTAAATCCCACGGCAACAATTTCTTTGGCATCTTTCCCAGGCACAAAACGAACACTGCTCTTATAGCCGGGTCCTTTACCATCACTGATCAAAGTCCATGTCTTCCCACCATCTTTCGTAATGGCCTTGTTCGCGGTATTTCCTTCAGGAGCTGTATAATCTCCTCCAATCATGATCCCATTATTTTCATCATAGAAGTCTAATGAATAGGCACCTTTCGTACTTTCACCCTGAACCAAAGGGGTTTCAAAAACTTCCCAGGTTTCACCTTTATCGGGGCTAAAGAACACTCTTGATTTCATCCCTCCCGAAATGATCCAGGTATTATCTCCTTCTACGGCGATATTAGAGTTACTTGCTGCAAAAGCCGCTTCCCCTTCAGCTGCTTCAGGCAGTTGGTCACAGGATAATTTGTTCCAGGAATTCCCTCCGTCCCGGGTTATGATTACAGAAAGACAATTCTCCACAGGATCACCCATGGCAATTCCCTCCTCATCATTCCAAAAGGTCATGGAGTCATAAAAAACTTTTTCGTTCTCCTCTTTATAGACCAGTTCCATCTGACCGCTTTCCCCGGTTTTATACAACAATGCCGGATTTGCAACACTTAACATGAAAAAATCATTGGCAGTGGAAGCCACAGCTCTGAATTCAGGATAAAGCGAATCATGTTGCTGGCGGTTTATTTTAACCTGATTCTCTGCGGAATTATAAAATCCGTAATATCCGTTGGAGCCCGCGAAAGCCACACCACCACCCATAATTTCGATCGCCCTGATGCTTACCGAGTCTTCCAGAAGCGTTTGTATATCCACTTCAGAAAAAGTCGAAGGCTGCTTCGATTCTTTTTCATTTGAATTACAAGCAATTAAACTAAGTGCAAAGAGGTAAAATAGTTTTCTCATATTAAGAATTTGCCTGTAAAGATAGATTTTTCCGAAGTCAAAAAACCGTACCTTTGCAGCTTTAAACAAATTTTATGCGCTTATACAGGAATCTGGTCTTCGCAACCGTCGATGCACTTGGAGAAATTTTTAATGAAGGGGGTTATGCCGATAAGGTGATCGCGAAAACCCTGAAACGCGACAAACGCTGGGGCTCTCGAGACAGAAGCTTTATTGCCGAAACCACGTACGACATAGTACGCTGGAAAAGGCTGTATTCTGAAATAGCCGAAGTAAAAGCGCCTTATTCAAGAGAGAATCTATTCAGATTATTCGCGGTTTGGGCGACTTTACGAGGTATTGAATTGCCTGACTGGAAACAAATAGAACCTACCCCTACCCGACGTATCAAAGGAAAATTTGATGAGTTGAGCAAGATCAGGAAATACCGTGAATCTGTTCCGGACTGGTTGGATGAATTGGGAGTAAAAGAACTGGGAGAAGAATTGTGGGAGAAGGAATTGCACGCTTTGAACGAGCAGGCACCTGTAATTTTAAGGACCAACACTATAAAGACCACGAAGGAGAAACTTCAGAAAGAACTTCAGAAAGAAGGAATCGAAACCGAATCCATCGCCGGATATCCTGACGCTTTACGGCTAAAGGAGCGTGCGAATGTCTTCAAAACAGAAGCCTTCAAAAACGGCTTTTTTGAGGTACAGGATGCTTCATCGCAAAAGGTGGCTGAATTCCTTGAAGTGGAACCGGGAATGCGCGTGGTTGACACCTGTGCTGGTGCCGGGGGAAAAACCCTTCATTTGGCGGCCTTAATGGAAAATAAAGGTCAGTTGGTAGCGACAGATATTTATGGCAACAAACTAAAGGAATTAAAAAGACGTGCCCGTCGTGCCGGAGCTCATAATATTGACCCGCGGGAAATTGAATCTTCTAAAGTGATAAAAAAACTTTACGGAAGCGCTGACCGTGTTCTAATTGATGCTCCCTGTAGCGGACTTGGTGTTCTTAGCCGTAACCCTGATGCCAAGTGGAAACTGCAACCGGAGTTCATGGAGAACATAAAGAAAACCCAGGAAGAAATTCTAAAACAATACTCCAGGATCGTTAAAGACGGCGGAAAATTGGTGTACGCCACCTGTTCTGTCCTCCCTTCAGAAAACCAGGAACAGGTACAAAAATTCCTAAAATCTGAAGAAGGAAAGAGTTTCAGCCTTAAAAAGGAAGAAAAGATCCTGTCAAGTGAAACCGGTTTTGACGGATTTTACATGGCCCTGCTGGAAAAGAAATAATTCTAAGAACTAATATTCCAGGCCTCAAATTCACCTTTTTCAAAGAGGTAAATTTGAGGCTTTTTTGATTCAAGCTGGCCTGCATATCATTCAAAAAAAATGTAAATTTGCGCCTCAACAACACAAAACTATCCCAGAATGATCCTATTCTTCGGAAATCATCCTAACAAGGTTTATGCGGTAGAGACGTATAAATCACTTTCGGCTGAAAACATTGCCAAATTAGACTGGCTTTTTGGAAACGCACAATACTTAGAGAAATCTGCCCTGGCAGATTTTTTTGTTGGTCCCCGTGCCGCAATGGTTACTCCCTGGAGTACCAATGCCGTGGAGATCACCCAGAATATGGGAATTGAAGGTATTCGGCGTATCGAGGAGTTTTATAAGGTCGATGAGCACTATCACGATTTTGACCCTATGCTGTCTCAAAAATATGACGGTCTTGACCAAAAGATATTTACCATTGATATTGAGCCGGAGGCTATTATTGAGGTTGAAGACATTGCTGCTTATAACGAAAAAGAAGGGCTGGCTTTAAATGCCGAAGAAGTTCAATACCTTGAAAAACTTGCTGAACGCATAGGAAGAAACCTTACAGATTCTGAAGTCTTCGGATTTTCACAGGTGAACTCTGAACACTGCCGCCATAAAATCTTCAACGGGACCTTTGTGATAGATGGCAAGGAGAAACCAGCTTCCCTGTTTAAACTCATTAGAAAAACTTCGGAAGAAAATCCGAACGAAATAGTTTCTGCATATAAAGATAATGTGGCTTTCGTAAAAGGCCCGAGGGTGGAGCAATTCGCGCCTAAAACAGCTGATAAACCTGATTACTATAAAAAGTCAGATTTTGACTCGGTTATCTCCCTGAAAGCTGAAACCCATAACTTCCCTACTACTGTTGAACCTTTCAACGGTGCTGCTACCGGCAGCGGGGGTGAAATTCGCGACAGGCTTGCAGGAGGAAAAGGTTCTTTGCCGCTTGCGGGGACCGCCGTTTACATGACTTCTTATTCCCGCCTGGAAGAGAACAGGTCGTGGGAAAAAGCATTTCCTGAACGCCCCTGGCTGTACCAGACTCCAATGGATATTTTGATCAAGGCTTCTAATGGAGCTTCAGACTTCGGAAATAAATTCGGGCAGCCTCTAATCACGGGGTCTGTACTTACTTTTGAGCATTCAGAGAACAGCCGTGCCCTTGGATATGACAAAGTGATCATGATGGCCGGAGGAATTGGTTACGGAAAAGCCGACCAGGCGATCAAGGACGTTCCTAAAAAAGGAGATAAGATCGTAGTGCTGGGAGGAGAAAATTACAGAATCGGAATGGGTGGAGCCGCGGTTTCTTCCGCCGACACAGGAGAATTCAGCAGCGGAATTGAGCTGAACGCCATCCAACGTTCCAATCCTGAAATGCAAAAACGTGCAGCGAACACTATTCGCGCAATGGTAGAAGCAGATAAAAACCCGATCGTTTCGATCCATGATCACGGTGCGGGAGGACACTTGAATTGCCTGAGCGAACTTGTAGAAGATACAGGAGGAAATATCGACCTTGACAAATTACCTGTGGGAGACCCTACTCTTTCCGCTAAGGAAATTATAGGAAATGAATCTCAGGAACGAATGGGATTGATCATTTCTGAAAAAGATCTTGAGACCATGAAGAAGATCGCCGAGAGAGAACGAACTCCTCTCTACGCTGTTGGAGAAGTGACCGAAGATCGACAGTTCACCTTTGAAAGCAAAAAGACAGGTGCTAAACCAATGGACCTGGCGCTGGGTGATATGTTTGGAAGTTCTCCAAAGATGATCATGAAAGATAAGACGATCGACAGAAAATATGCCGGTCTTGAATATTATGAGGAGGATCTTCATGAGTACCTCAACATGGTATTACAACTTGAAGCCGTTGGTTCAAAAGACTGGTTAACAAATAAGGTTGACCGTTGTGTGACCGGAAAGGTTGCCAAACAACAAACTGCCGGGCCGTTACAATTACCTTTGAACAACTGCGGGGTAATGGCCCTGGATTATAAAGGAAAAGAAGGAGTCGCCACGTCAATTGGCCACTCCCCTGTTTCTGCTCTGATCGATCCTGTTGCAGGTTCTAAAAATTCAATTGCCGAAGCACTTTCCAATATTGTCTGGGCACCTCTTGAAAAAGGATTGAAATCTATTTCACTTTCTGCAAACTGGATGTGGCCTTGTAACAATGAAGGAGAAGACGCGAGATTATACGAAGCCGTGCAGGGAGTTTCAGACTTCGCGATTTCCCTGGGAATAAATGTACCTACCGGAAAGGATTCCCTTTCCATGAAACAGCGTTACGAAGACGGGAACGTGCTGGCACCGGGCACGGTGATCATTTCTGCGGCGGGACACTGCGATAATATTACAAAAGTGGTTGAACCGGTCCTTCAAAAAGACGGGGGAGACATTTATTATATCAACTTATCTCAGGATTCCTTTAAACTGGGAGGTTCTTCTTTTGCACAGATCCTTAATAAGGTGGGAACCGAAGCTCCGACAATTCAGGATGACAAAAAATTCGCGACTGCATTCAATGCAATGCAGGAGTTGATCAAAAAAGACCTGATCCTTGCGGGGCATGATGTGGCTTCAGGAGGATTGATCACTACCCTTTTGGAAATGTGTTTTGCCGATGTTGATCTTGCTGCCAATTTAGATCTTTCAGGATTAAACGAAACAGATACTGTAAAAATGCTTTTCGCGGAGAACTGCGGAATTGTATTCCAGTCTAAAAATGCTTCCGTAGAAGACATTTTAGAGAATAACAAGGTTGAATATTTAAAAATAGGAAAAGTAACTTCCGGCGAGACCCTTAGTCTTAAAAACGGAAAAGAGGAACTGGAATTCAATATCCCTGCCTTGCGCGATACCTGGTCAAAGACTTCTTACCTATTAGACCAGAAACAAAGCGGAAGAGATATCGCGGCAGAGCGTTACAGAAATTACGCGAAGCAGCCGTTGCATTTTAAATTCCCCGAGAACTTCGACGGAAAACTTCCGAAGATCGATCCTTCAAAACCAAGAATAAAGGCTGCCATCATTCGTGAGAAAGGTTCAAATTCTGAACGAGAAATGGCTTACGCCATGGATCTTGCCGGTTTTGACGTGAAAGACGTTCACATGACCGACCTAATTACGGGAAGAGAAACCCTGGAAGACATTCAGTTCATCACAGCGGTTGGAGGATTCTCCAATTCAGATGTACTGGGAAGTGCAAAAGGCTGGGCCGGAGCTTTCCTATACAACGAAAAAGCCAAAACGGCGCTTGACAATTTCTTCGCGAGAGAAAACACGCTGTCACTGGGAGTTTGTAACGGATGTCAACTATTTATGGAACTCGGTTTAATTCACCCTGACCATGAAGAAAAGCCAAAAATGCTGCACAACGAATCTCATAAGTTCGAGTGTACTTTCACCAACATGGAGATCGCAGCAAACAATTCGGTAATGATGCATTCATTATCCGGAAGCAGGCTGGGAATCTGGGCTGCCCACGGAGAAGGAAAATTCAGTTTCCCATATGAGAAAGAGCGCTACAATATCATAGGAGAGTATGGATACGATGATTATCCTGCCAACCCAAATGGTTCGCATCACAATGCGGCAATGATCGTAAGTGATGACGGAAGACACCTGGCCATGATGCCTCACCTGGAAAGATCTACTTTCCCCTGGAACTGGGCTCACTATCCAAAACACAGAAGTGACGAAGTTTCTCCATGGGTAGAAGCTTTGGTGAACGCCAGAAAATGGTTGGAAAAACACCAATAATATCCCTAAAACATAAAGCTCCTGACCGCAAAGATCAGGAGCTTTTTTTATTCATTCAGGAGAACAATTATTCCATCGCGATAGCTGTTAAAACAACTATTTCTACAAGTTCTCCGTCTTCATAAGCTTCTTCTTTTATGAGACCGGTTCCTGAAGCGTAATATTTATATTCAAAGACTTCCGGTTCAAATGGATTAACGTCGCGGGTTTTCAAAACATTTTCATAGGTAACACCATTCACCTCAACAGTTTCCCCTACAGCGATTACTTCAGCATAATCCTCAGCTTCGCCTTGGTAATATTCCTGGTAATAGAATTGGTCCACAATAGGATCTGCAGGCAGCCAGTATCCGGGAAGAGCACCATCAACACCTGCTTCCCAGGAACCTTCGTCATCGATAAAATTTCCCATTTCATCATAATTCTTGGAAAGTTCACCCATATACCAAAGGTTTCCGGAATTATCCTGGGCCAACCAGTCATCTGTATCTTCCACTATTATTCCGTCTACGTACACAACATCATGCTGGATCACTGTCATAATCCCCATCACTTCCTTGGTTTCTGTTCGTCGTTCGATCCAAATGGTTTCGACTGCCTCTTCCCCTATTTCCCCGTCTTCAACTTCATAAACCTCATATTCATAGAAAGCGTCAGCAGACGGTCCATAATAAGGATTGGTAATATTTGTAGGGTTCGAGAAAGTGGCATCTCCAAAAGCAGGGATTCCATCAGGCAATTCCCCATCACCGTCTTCACAGCCAAACCTTAAATGTTCATAATCCACGTTATCATCACCATCAAAGTTTTCCATTACATCTTCCCTGCTAAGACTTCCGGAGAGGGTCATTTCATCAGCATCATACACACCTTCCCAGTCAAGTAAAGTGATGGTATAATCCAGGTATTCTTCATCGTCATCAAATTCAGCTAAGTCAGGCAATTGTAAACATAAGGGTTCAGCATACCAATCCCCGTCACTATTTGTGCCCGTAGTATTCACTTCTCCCATTATCACCAGCTCTCCATCAATTGAAACATCTACTGAATAGCGGGCAGGATAATGACGACCATCTTCATCGCAGTAATTCACAAAGAAGCAAAATTCGAAAAGCTTAGTGGCCTCCAATTCAAAGAAAAGGTATCCATATTGATTCACATCCCGGTCGTCGAAACACAATACCGAAACATCTACATATTTTTTCACCCCTGCTCCAAGGCTAATGTCATAAGGAAGTACTTTATCAAGGAATTCAGCCAGAACACCTCCATTTTTTGGAGCAATCCAAATTAGATCTCCGGTTGAGTTGTAAACCGCGAAATGGGTCAGGGAATAATTCCCGGGATCAAGCTCAAGTTCAGGTACATCCTGGGTAAATAATTGGTCGGCCACGAGGTCAATCCTGAAAGGATCTTCCATAGTACCTACAATCTCTGTATCTCCCTGCATAAGAATGATCTCAACGTATGCCGGAGCATCATCTGAGCAAGCGGGAATATCATCCATAGATTGCTTATTGGCAGATTTATTTGCCAGGTCCTGAACTATCGCGCCAAAAGTCAAGGTAGCTTTACTGGTTTCAGAGCCCGGCTGGGTTTCCTCTTTGCTACAGGCAGTAAATAAAAATGCCAGGATGCCAAGAAACATGAAATACACTTTCATTGTTTTCATAATGTTTTGGTTTTTGATTAATATTTAGAATGGTTAATTTTCTATACACCTGTCTTTTCCACCTAACAGATAGTAAGATAACAGGGAGCCCGGTCACGGAGAGATTTTTAAGCCCATATAAAATATGTGATTATCAGGACACAAACAATAGGCAAAAACCCTGATTTTTAGATAGATACCGTTCCTGCAGCCTTCCAAACAATTAACTATACAAATTCTTATCTTTAATTGTCGTTTTAGCTTGAAAGATTAACCTTCAGACGGAACTCTAAATACCTGGGAATACTTTCATTGAGAAAAATTCCGTCTTAAAATTGGGTTTTAAGAAAAGAATGAATTTGATAAATAAATAAGCTTATTTTCATTATTTTGAAAAATACAATTTGAATTCGCTGCTTCTTTTGCTATTTTGCGACACGTATAGTAATAAATGAATAAATGACTGAAATAAAAAGACTTTTTGATTTCCCCTACTTTCAGCTGGAAAATGCACCATTGGAAAAATCATTGGTAACAAAGCGTGACGGTAAATGGGAAGCCCTATCATCCCAGGAATATATTGATAAAGCCAATGCGGTAAGTCGCGGTTTATTAAGGCTGGGTATTCAACCACACGATAAGATCGCCGTGATCTCTTCAACCAACAGGACAGAATGGAATGTAATGGATATAGGGATCCTGCAGCTGGGAGCACAGAATGTGCCTATTTACCCCACTGTTTCCGAAGAAGATTACGAATATGTGATCAATCATAGTGAGTCTATTTATTGTTTTGTTTCAGATAAAGAGATACTGGACAAGCTTAACAAGATAAAAGCAAATACCGCATTAAAAGGCGTGTATTCCTTTGATGAGATCCCGGGATGTGATAATTGGGAAGAGATCGTCAAAATGGGAGAAGATAAATCTAACCAGGAGGAAGTTGAAGCTAGAAAAAATGCCGTTAAAGAAGACGATCTGGCCACACTAATCTATACTTCTGGAACTACCGGAAGACCTAAAGGGGTTATGCTTACACATAAGAATATTGTAAGTGATGTTCTCTTAAGTTCAGAAAGAGTCCCTTTTACATTTGGAGAATATGTAGCACTCAGCTTTTTGCCTGTATGTCACATTTTTGAAAGAATGATCCTGTATCTATACCAGTATTATAGTGTATCAGTCCATTTCGCTGAATCAATTGATAAGATCAGTGATAACTTAAAAGAGGTCAAGCCGCATGTAATTTCTGCCGTACCAAGATTGCTTGAAAAGGTATATGATAAGATCATCGCGAAAGGTTCTACCGTTGGTGGAATTAAACAGAAACTTTTCTTCTGGGCGGTTGAACTTGGATTAAAATATGAACCATACGGCGCGAACGGCTGGTGGTATGAAACTAAATTAAGCCTTGCGCGTAAACTGATCTTTTCAAAATGGAAAGAAGGATTAGGCGGAAATATTGAGTTGATCGTTTCAGGAAGTGCTGCTCTGCAACCGCGTCTTGCCAGAGTTTTTGCTGCAGCTGAAATTCCGGTAATGGAAGGTTACGGTTTAACCGAAACTTCTCCTGTGATCGCTGTGAACGATCAAAGAAATCACGGTTTTAAAATTGGAACGGTAGGAAGGGTACTTAGTGACGTAGATGTGAAGATCGCCGAAGACGGAGAGATCCTCTGTAAGGGGCCTAATGTTATGAAAGGATATTATAAGGATCCTATAAAAACAAGTGAGGCAATAAACAGTGACGGATATTTCCATACGGGTGACATTGGGGAACTTGACAAAGACGGCTTCCTTAAGATCACAGATCGTAAGAAAGAAATGTTCAAGACTTCCGGCGGAAAATATGTAGCTCCGCAGCTGATTGAAAACCAAATGAAACAGTCTCGTTTCATTGATGAGATCATGGTCATTGGGGAAGGCGAAAAAATGCCGGCAGCCTTTATTCAGCCAAATTTTGAATTCTTGAGAGAATGGGCTCATCGCAAGCATATTGAGGTAGGCGAGTCTAATGAAGAACTTATCGCTAATCCTCAAGTTGTTGCCCGAATCCAGGAAGAAGTTGATTTCTATAATCAGAAATTCGGAAGCTGGGAAAAAGTGAAAAAATTCGAACTTACTCCTGATGTCTGGAGTATTGAAGGAGATCACCTTACTCCTACCATGAAACTGAAGAGAAGAAACATCATCAAAATATACCAGAATCTCTACGATAATATCTACGAGAAATATTAATCGATAGAGAGTTTTAAAAAAAATGTCCGGAAACAACTTCCGGACATTTTTTTTGCCCATTTCAAATGAAAATTACAAACCGTACCCTGTAAAAATCATTAACAACTAAAAAAGCATTTATCGGGAACCTAAAAAAGTTGGTATGTGGTATAAACCCTAAATTCACCCTTGAAAGGATATATAACACGGAAACAATTTTAACTATATGGCTTAAAGTTCAATGTAAACTTCCAGAAGTTCAGACTTTTCCGAAGATATTTCTATTGACTTATTTTTCGCAGGGATCAATAGGGTTTGCCCTTTTTGGATCTCTTCGGAATTACCATCTACACTAATAGCAGCCTTACCTTCAACACACATGTAGATCACAAAGGAATCGATTTTTGAAAGATCTCTTATTATATTTTGAGTTATGGGAAGAAAATTGGTAGTGAAATATTTACACTTCTTAATTACCGATGGATTGTTATACTCTCTGGTATAATCTAACTTGAAATCATCCTTTTTTTCAAAATCGATCGCTTCCAATGCTTCAGCGGTGTGTAAGTCCCGGGGATTTCCGTGTTCGTCTTTTCTGTCCCAGTCAAAAATTCGATACGTAACATCTGACGGTTGCTGAATTTCAGCAAGCAGCACCCCGCCTCCTATCGCATGAACTTTCCCGGTATTGATGAAAAAGGCATCTCCTTTTTTTACCTTTTCAAAATGTAATAGATCGGTAATTTTTCCATTTTCAAGATGAGCTAAATATTCTTTCTTAGAAATACTTTTATCGAAGCCTATGTTGATCTCTGCACCTTCATCGGCCTCCACAATGTACCACATCTCGGTCTTTCCGAAGGAATCATGACGTTTGCGAGCAATTTCATCTCCCGGATGAAGCTGCACCGACAGTTCAGATTTCGCATCGATGAACTTTATAAGTAGAGGAAATTCATTCCCGTATTCCTTAAAGACCTTTTGGCCAACCAGGCCGGCGCCATAATCTTCCAGCAAGTCGTTTAAAGCCCTTCCCTTTAAAACGCCGTTTTCAACTACTGAAGTTCCCCCCTTTAATCCGGAAATTTCCCAGCTCTCCCCCAAATTTGATTTGGAAGAGGTTTTGTGCAATCTGGTTTTCAGTTTATCACCTCCCCAGATCTTTTGCTTAAGAATAGGATTAAATTTAATAGGGTAATTGAGCATAGTCAGTATCAAGAATAGATTTGCAAAGATATAAAAATAGACTTGCCCTTACTGTAGAGACATTTTAAGGGTTTCCAGAATTTTCTTAAAACCGAATACTTGAACTTTCACTAATTATGTGTTAAACTATACGACTACATCGTTTTCTAATTGCCTAAATCTCATAAATTTATTAGAGAACATGAAAAGTTGAAAAAAATCCCCTATTTTATTATGCGTGCATAACAAAATTTTTTTAACTTTGGGTTCTTATGAAAGAAAAGACCATTGATTATGTGCTTCGGGCAACCTGGATCTCCATCGCCAAAATGTACAATGAAGAAGCCGGTAAAGAAGGAAGTACGATGGCTACAGGATTTGCTCTATTAAGCATAGATCCAGAAAAAGGCACCCCCTCCACATCGCTAGGACCAAAAATGGGAATGGAAGCGACCAGTTTGTCCCGCACCTTGAAAACTATGCAGGAAAAGGGACTTATTGAAAGGAAAAAGAACCCTGTTGACGGCCGTAGCGTACTTATATACCTTACTCCTTTTGGAAAGGAGATGAGAGATTACTCAAAGAAAGTGGTGCTCACTTTTGATGAGGCTGTAAAAAAAGAAATCCCTGAAGAGGATCTTGACAAGTTCATAAATGTTGCCTACAAGATCATGGACCTTATCTCTTCAAAGAAAATATATAATCAATAAATGAAGAGCGGGCACTATTTCCCGTTCAAAAAATAACCAAACAACATGAAACGAAGAATCAATAAAGTTGCAGTAATAGGTTCTGGAATTATGGGTAGCGGTATTGCCTGCCATTTCGCTAACATCGGCGTGGAGGTATTATTGCTTGACATTGTTCCCAGAGAATTAAATGACAAAGAAAAAAAGAAAGGTCTTACCCTTGAGGATAAAGCTGTAAGGAACAGGATTGTAAATGATTCCTTACAAGCTTCCTTAAAATCAAAACCTTCTCCTATATATCACCAGGATTTTGCCAAGCGTATCAAGACCGGTAACCTGGAAGATGATATTTCCAAAGTTTCTGAAGCAGATTGGATCATTGAGGTGGTTGTAGAAAGACTTGATATTAAAAAACAGGTTTTTGACAACCTTGAAAAGCACAGAAGAAAAGGTACCCTTATCACGTCAAACACTTCTGGTATTCCTATTCAACATATGAATGAAGGCCGAAGTGAGGATTTCAAAAAGCATTTCTGCGGAACTCACTTTTTCAACCCACCGCGTTACCTGAGATTGTTCGAGATCATTCCCGGTCCAGACACTTCTGCCGAAGTATTGGAGTTCTTAAATGAATATGGTGAAAAATTCCTTGGAAAAACTTCAGTAGTTGCAAAAGACACTCCGGCATTTATCGGGAACCGTGTAGGTATCTTCAGTATCATGAGCCTTTTCCATATGGTAAAGGAAATGGATATGACCATTGAGGAAGTGGATAAACTTACCGGGCCGGTTATCGGAAGACAGAAATCTGCCACTTTCAGAACAGTAGATGTGGTAGGACTTGACACTTTGGTACATGTAGCAAACGGGCTGCATAAAGGTGTACCATCAGATGAAGCACATGACCTGTTCGCGATGCCTGACTATATCAGCACCATGATCGAAAATGAGTGGTTTGGAAGTAAGAGCGGACAAGGTTTCTATAAAAAGATAAAAAATGAGGATGGTTCAAGCGAGATCAAATCTTTAGATCTTAATACTCTTGAATACAGACCTCAGAAAAAAGCTTCTTTCGCCACTCTTGAATTGACGAAGACCATTGATAAGGTGGAAGATCGTTTCAAGGTATTGATCGATGGGAAAGATAAGGCAGGTGAATTCTACCGTAAGAATTTTGCCGCCCTGTTCGCATATGCTTCAAACCGTATCCCTGAGATCACAGATGAGCTTTATAAAATTGACGATGCCATGAAAGCCGGATTCGGTTGGGAACATGGACCGTTCCAGATCTGGGATGCTGTTGGTGTAGAGAAAGGTATCGAGATCATGAAAGCTGAAGGGAAAGAACCTGCAGCCTGGGTGAATGAAATGCTTGAAAAAGGGAACAAGAGTTTCTATAAAGTCAAGGAAGGAAATACCTATTATTACGACATACCTAAGAAGGAGCATGTAAAAGTGCCGGGACAGGACACTTTCATCATCCTGGACAACATTCGAGAAAGTAAAGCTGTTTTCAAAAACAGTGGTGTGGTGGTAGAAGACCTTGGCGACGGAATCCTGAACGTAGAATTCCGTAGTAAAATGAATACTATTGGCGGGGATGTCCTTGACGGTCTGAATAAAGCAATAGACTTAGCCGAAAAAGAATACCAGGGATTAGTTGTCGCTAACGACGGAAAGAACTTCTCTGTAGGCGCAAACATCGGAATGATCTTCATGATGGCTGTTGAGCAGGAATATGACGAACTGAACATGGCTATCAAATATTTCCAGGATACCATGATGAGAATGCGCTACTCCTCTATCCCAACTGTTGCCGCACCGCACGCGATGACGCTGGGAGGTGGTTGTGAGCTTTCACTTCACGCAGATAAAGTGGTCGCAGCAGCTGAAACGTACATTGGATTAGTAGAATTCGGTGTTGGAGTGATCCCAGGTGGTGGTGGTTCCAAGGAAATGACCGTTCGCGCGGCCGACACTTTCCAAAAAGATGACGTGGAACTAAATCGTCTTCGTGAGCACTTCCTGACCATAGGTATGGCAAAAGTTTCAACCTCAGCCTATGAAGCATTTGACACCAATATCCTTCAAAAAGGAAAGGACATTGTAGTGGTAAACCCAGATCGTCAGCTAGCGATCGCTAAAAAGCACGCTTTGCTAATGGCAGAAAATGGATATACCAAACCAATTCACAGAACAGACATTAAAGTTCTCGGAAAACAAGCTCTTGGAGCATTCTACGTAGGAACCGATCAAATGTTTGCAGGAAAATACATTAGCGAACACGATAAGAAGATCGCCAACAAATTGGCCTATGTAATGGCCGGTGGAGATCTATCTGAAAACTCTTATGTGAGTGAGCAATATCTTCTTGACCTGGAAAGAGAAGCATTCCTTTCCTTAACAGGTGAGAGAAAGACACTGGAAAGGTTACAACATATGTTGAAAAAAGGAAAACCTTTAAGAAACTAGATATGAGGCTCTAATAGATCTCATTTTCAATCGAATATCTAAAAAAATACAAAAATGAAAACAGCATATATAGTAAAAGCATACAGAACCGCAGTAGGTAAAGCACCACGAGGAGTCTTCAGATTCAAAAGACCTGATGAGCTAGCTGCGGAAACCATCCAGTACATGATGGACAAACTTCCGGAATTTGACAAGAAGAGGATCGATGACGTGATCGTGGGTAACGCGATGCCCGAAGCCGAACAAGGTCTTAACATGGGTCGTTTCATCTCATTAATGGGACTGAACATTAAGGACGTTCCGGGAATGACGGTGAACAGGTATTGTGCATCTGGCCTTGAGACAATTGCCATTGCCACTTCGAAGATCCAAAGCGGGATGGCAGACTGTATCATTGCAGGAGGAGCAGAAAGCATGAGTTACATCCCAATGGGTGGTTACAAACCGGTACCTGATTATAAACTGGCAAAAGAAGGCCATGAGGATTATTACTGGGGAATGGGACTAACCGCGGAAGCAGTTGCTCAGAAATATAAAGTTAGCCGTGAAGACCAGGATGAATTCGCATTCAATTCTCATCAAAAAGCTTTAAAAGCTCAGGCTGAAGATCGTTTTCAGGACCAGATAGTTCCAATAAAAGTTGATCAGACCTATGTAGATGAAAATGGTAAAAAACAGACCAAATCTTACACTGTAAATAAAGATGAAGGTCCTCGTGCTGATACTTCCAAGGAAGTGCTGGGTAAACTTAGACCGGTGTTTGAAGCCGGAGGAAGCGTTACTGCCGGAAACTCTTCACAAATGAGTGACGGTGCAGCTTTCGTAATGGTCATGAGCGAGGAAATGGTAAAAGAATTAAATCTTGAACCAATCGCCAGACTTGTGAGCTATACGGCTGTGGGAGTCGAACCAAGAATTATGGGAATCGGACCTGTGGATGCTATTCCAAAAGCCGTAAAACAAGCGGGACTTCAATTGAATGACATTGAACTTATAGAGTTGAATGAAGCCTTCGCTTCTCAATCCCTTGCAGTAATTAGAGAGTTAGGACTGGATCCTGAAAGACTGAACCCAAATGGTGGCGCTATTTCAATGGGACACCCGCTGGGATGTACAGGGGCCAAACTTTCAGTTCAGATCTTTGATGAAATGCGCAAGCGTGACCTGAAAAACAAATATGCCATGGTGACCATGTGTGTAGGAACAGGACAGGGTGCTGCAGGAGTCTATGAATTCCTGTCGTAATCCAAAAAACTAAAGAGAAAATAATCATATTGAGATTGTCCATCTAACGTCTCACTTCAAATATCAATACAATGAGCACAGAAACAGATAACAAGAAAGACCTTCTTCGCGGAGGGCAGTTCCTGGTAAAGGAAACAAAAGCAGAAAACGTATTTACGCCTGAGGATTTTACCGATGAGCAAAAAATGATGCGTGACTCGGTGAAGGAATTCGTAGATCGCGAGATCTGGCCGAAAAAAGAGGAATTTGAAAAGAAAAATTATCAGCTTACAGAAGAGCTGATGAGAAAAGCAGGTGAAATGGGATTCCTGGGGGTTTCGGTTCCTGAAGAATACGATGGTCTGGGAATGGGCTTCGTAACTACCATGTTGGTAGTAGATTACATTTCAGGTGCAACTGGATCTTTCTCAACTGCTTTTGGTGCTCATACAGGAATTGGAACTTTGCCTATCACCCTTTACGGAACTGAGGAACAAAAGAAAAAATATGTTCCAAAATTAGCTTCCGGAGAGTGGTTCGGGGCTTATGCTCTTACTGAGCCAGGTGCTGGAAGTGATGCAAACTCAGGGAAAACAAAAGCGGTTCTTTCTGAAGATGGAAAATATTATTCGATCACCGGTCAGAAAATGTGGATCTCAAATGCAGGTTTCTGTAACCTGATGATCGTTTTCGCCAGAATTGAGGATGATAAGAACATCACCGGATTCATCGTGGAATATGACCCTGAAAACGGTATTTCTTTAGGGGAAGAAGAAAAGAAGTTAGGAATTCACTCCTCTTCTACCCGTCAGGTATTCTTCAACGAGACAAAAGTTCCTGTTGAGAATATGCTTGCAGGAAGAGGAGAGGGCTTCAAGATCGCAATGAACGCACTGAACGTGGGACGTATCAAACTGGCCGGTGCCTGTCTGGACGCTCAAAGAAGAACCATTACTGAAGGTGTGAAATATGCTAATGACAGAGTTCAGTTTAAAACCCCTATTGCACAGTTTGGCGCAATTAAGTCTAAACTTGCTGAAATGGCTACTTCTTCTTATGCGGGAGAATCAGCTTCATATCGTGCGGCCAAAGATATTGAGAGTAGAATTGAGATCCGTAAGGAAGAAGGAGCTTCTCATCAGGAAGCTGAACTTAAGGGTGTGGAAGAATTCGCAATCGAATGTTCTATCCTGAAAGTAGCAGTTTCCGAGGATATTCAAAACTGTACAGATGAAGGTATCCAGATCTTTGGAGGAATGGGCTTCTCTGCCGATGCTCCAATGGAATCTGCATGGAGAGACGCGCGTATTGCCCGAATCTATGAAGGAACCAACGAGATCAACAGAATGCTTTCTGTAGGTATGCTTATCAAGAAAGCCATGAAAGGTCATGTAGATCTTCTGGGCCCTGCTACTAAGGTAGCCGATGAGCTAACCGGAATTCCATCTTTTGAAACTCCAGATTATTCTGAATTGTTCGCGGAAGAAAAGGAAATGATCGCCAAGCTTAAGAAGGTATTCCTGATGGTTGCCGGTAGCGCAGTTCAAAAATACGGACCTCAACTTGAGGACCACCAACAATTGCTTCTTGCTTCTGCAGATATTCTTATCGAGATCTATATGGCAGAATCTACCATTCTAAGAACTGAAAAGAATGCTAAGCGTTTTGGAGAAGACTCTCAAAAAGAACAGATCGCGATGGCTAAATTATATTTATATCATGCAGTAGATATCATCAACAGCCGTGCAAAAGAAGGAATTGTTTCTTTCGCCGAAGGTGATGAACAACGTATGATGCTAATGGGCTTGAAGCGTTTCACTAAATATCAGAACATGCCTAACGTAGTTGAATTACGTAACACCATTGCAGATAAAGTGATCGAAGAAAACAAATACTGTTTTTAATAATTTGCATTAATTAAGTCTGACAAACGGGTCGCCCTTGGGGCGGCCCGTTTTATTTTGGTATTTTCTTAACAGCCTAACCGCCTTACATTTTATAGCTTTCAATAACTACTCAAAGTGAAAGCTGGATGGATAATCTAAACCTGTATGTGCTTGTCACAATAATAGTCCTAATTGTTGCATATTTTCTGGTTTTTTTCCTGCTAAAAAGATTAGGAAAAGATCCTCACAATGTCTTACCTCATAATATTGCAACCAGAATAAAGGTCCCGCTTATTGTATTGCTTCTGGCGATAGGGATACAGGCCGGACTGATAAATCAACAACTTTTAATAAATGAAACTACAGCAGCGCTTCTGAAGCAATTAAGATCCTTGATGCTTATTTTTACCTTCACCTGGTTCATTATCATAGCATTAAGGATATCTAAAAATCGATTTTTAAAGCAATTTGATGTCAACACAAGGGATAACCTACGTGCAAGAAAATTCTATACTCAGTTCAACATTATAGAGAGGATCGCCATTTTCGTGGTGATCTTGTTCGCAATAGGAATCTCGTTACTTACCTTCGATGGAATTAAGGAGATTGGTGTCAGCTTGCTTACCTCAGCAGGAATTGCAGGTATCATACTGGGGCTCTCAGCTCAAAAGGTGATTGGCGCTATACTTGCGGGAATCCAGATCGCTATATCCCAGCCCATCAGGCTGGATGATGTGGTGATCGTTGAGGGGGAATGGGGTCGCGTTGAAGAGATCAAACTTACCTATGTGGTGATCAATATTTGGGACAAGCGAAGACTGGTACTGCCATCTACTTATTTTATTGAAAAGCCATTTCAAAACTGGACCCGAAACTCTTCGGATATTCTTGGGACGGTTTTCATTTACACCGATTATAATTTTCCTATTGATGAACTTCGGAAGGAATTTACACGGCTGCTTCACAGCACAGATCTATGGGATAAAAAGGTAAATGTGATCCAGGTTACCAACGTAACTGAAAAGACCATGGAAATGCGGGCCTTAATGAGCGCCAGCGATTCACCTACAGCCTGGGACCTTCGGGTATATATTAGGGAACACCTGGTGAAATTCATTCAGGAAAATTACCCTGAAAGTCTTCCGCAGTCAAGAGTCGTGATTAAAGAAAATCATCCTCATCGACCATAGCTTTCATTCGCTCTTCTGCAGTAAGACCATGAGAAAAGTTCATGGCGGTTTCAATAAGCGCAAGGTGTGAATATGCCTGTGGGAAATTCCCTAACAAACGTTTGGTCTCAAAGTCAATATCTTCACTGAAAAGTCCTAAATGGTTGCTATAAGAAAGTAACTCCTCGAACATTTTAATTGCCCGATCCCTCTCTCCTATTTTATAAACGCTGTTGATCAACCAGAAAGTACAAATTGTAAAGGAAGACGATGGAATTCCAAAATCATCTTTGTTCTTATACCGGAACATGAGACCATTATGGCACAATTCCCGCTCGGTTGCTTTTACGGTACTAACAAACCTGGGATCTTTTGCTTTAATAAATCCGTAAGTTTCCATTAACAAGGTAGAGGCGTCCAGATCTTTAGAGCCATATGATTGCGTATAGGCCTGGATCTCCTCATTCCAACCTTTCTCATAGATATCATCGTAGATCTCCTGTCGAAGCGCTTTCCACTTTTGATCATTGATCCCTTTTCTAAGGATCTCTCCAATTTTTACCGCTCTGTCTACAGCTACCCAGCAAAGCAATTTTGAAAACGTGAAATGTCGTTCCTCAGTCCTGAACTCCCAGATCCCTTTATCCGGTTGTTTCCAGTGCTCCTCAACAATCCTAACGATTCCCCGAGTTATTGTCCACAGGACTTCACTATTCTCAAGAGTCGTTTCAAACTGAAGGAACTGCTGGAAGATCACTTCCATCAGGATCCCGTAAATATCGTTTTGACGCTGAATATAAGCCGCATTCCCAATCCTTACCGGCTTGGAGCCTTTATATCCTTCCAGGTGATCTAAAATATGCTCGGTAAGTGCTTTTTCCCCATTGATCCCATACATGATCTGGATCTTCTCATCCTTATCCGGGATAATATCTATGATAAACTGAAGAAAATCGTGCGCCGAGCCCAAGTGGCCAAGGCCGGCCATTACTTTGATCACCATGGAAGCATCTCTGACCCAACAAAAACGATAGTCCCAGTTCCTAACCTCTCCAATAGTTTCAGGTATTGAGGTGGTAGCAGCTGCCAGTACGGCACCGGTCTTTTCAAAGGTTAGGGCCTTTAAGACAAGGGCACTGCGGTTGATCTCATTATTATAATAGGGAAACTTGGTCGTCTTTTCACTCCAGTCCATCCAGTAGGTCTTGGTACGCTGAAATTTCAAATAAGCCCTCTCAAGATTTTGTTCGACCAATTTCTCATGATAACCCATGAGGAAAAATTCATTTCCGGTAAGGGTTATCTCTTCTTTATTGAGGATCATATCCAGGTCAAGACTGGAATACAGGTAAAGGGAGTCATATTTCCCTTCTTTAGTAAAACTCTTTATATAATGACGGTGATTTTCGGTGTAGGTCTTTTCCTTAGCATAATCAAGCTTCGGATTGTAATCTACCCTTACTTTAGGATTTCCTTTCGTGACATACAGATACCTGATTATATCTGGTGGTGCATAAAATCCGCCATTCCCAGTTTCCTTTGGATACCTTGGCATAAAATCAATCACCTGAAAAGCGGCTTCATCACTTGAAAAAGTAGTACATAATATGTTGGTCTTCCACAGGTATTTTTGAGATATGCTGTAGCTGTCATCCACTTCAAAACAAAAGTGGCCTCCCTTCTTCTCGTCAAGGATCTTGGCAAATACCGAAGCCGAATTAAAATAAGGCAAACAACACCAGTCCAATGACCCATTTCTGGATATCAACGCTGAACTTTTACAATTCCCTATAATCCCATAATCTAATGTCTCCATGTATCTTAAAGTTCTTTTAAAACGGAAAATTCCTCTAGTAAATTTCGGAAATTTAATCAAAATGAATTAGTTTAAAAGTCCAGAAAAAACATTATGGGGAAAACAATAATTATTTCCAACCGCTTACCCTTACAAATAAACATTTCAGAAAATGACTTAGAAGTATCTCCCAGTGTGGGTGGCCTGGCCACCGGACTGAAATCCTTTCATCAGGAAGGTGATAGCATATGGATCGGCTGGACCGGCTTGGCTTCTGAAGAAATTCCCGAAAATCTAAAACCTAAGGTTCTTGAAAAAGCTAAAAGCCAGGGTTGTATTCCGGTTGATCTAACATCCGAAGAGATCGAAAAATTCTATTACGGCTTCAGTAATAGAACCATTTGGCCATTGTTCCATTATTTCATGGAGTATACTGAATTTGACGCCGAACATTGGGAGGCTTATAAACAAGTGAACCAGAAATATGCTGATGCGGTAATAGAGAAACTTGAGGACGGGGATACGGTTTGGGTTCATGATTATCAATTACTGTTACTTCCCGCTTTAATTAGAAAAGAAAAACCCAAGGTTACCATTGGTTTTTTTAATCACATCCCTTTTCCCTCATACGAGGTCTTTCGAACTTTACCGTGGCGGGAAGAGATCCTCCGCGGAATGCTCGGGGCAGATCTTTTAGGTTTTCACACCTATGATTATGAAAGACATTTCCTAAGATCTGTAAACCGTATTTTACATTATGATATTAATTTTAACGCGGTAAATAAAGGTAATAGGATAGTAAAGGCAGATTCATTCCCTATGGGAATAGATTATAATAAGTTCAGGAATTCTGCCCTTGAACATAAAAGTCAGCCCAAAAGCGAAACTACAGATATTCAAAAAAAACTTGATTATCACAAATATGTCTCAAAGGGTACCAAGTTGATCATTTCTATTGACCGGTTAGACTACACCAAAGGAATTGCCAACAGGATAAGAGCCTTTGGCTATTTCCTCGAAAAATACCCCGAATACCAGGAAAATGTTCGGCTCATCATGCTTGCCGTTCCATCAAGGACCAATGTTCCTCAGTATCAACTGTTGAAAAAGGAAATCGATGAACTGGTAGGTCGTATAAATGGAAAGTTCGCCACGGTGAACTGGACGCCTATCTGGTATTTTTACAGGTCCATGCCTTTTGATAACCTTATAGACTTGTACACCTCAAGTGATGTTGCCTTAATCACTCCGGTTCGGGACGGGATGAATTTGGTTGCCAAGGAATATATCGCGACCAGAACAGATAATACGGGAGTTCTCATTCTTAGTGAAATGGCGGGAGCCGCCCAGGAATTGAGCGAAGCCTTATTGATCAACCCGAATAATTTTGAGCAGATCGTAGACTCTATTAAGTATGCCCTGGAAATGCCGGAGGAAGAACAAATAAGACGGAATAAGATCATGCAGAAAAGGCTTCGGCGTTACAGTGTCGAGAAATGGGCTAAAGATTTTATGACCAATCTGCGCGAAACGACCTGGACTCGTAAAACCTTTAGAACCCTGGAGATCAATGAAATCATCAAAAAAGATCTTTTTGAAAAATACAGTGAGGCAGGGCAACGTATCCTGTTCTTAGATTATGACGGAACCCTGGTAAACTACGAAGATAAGCCCGAAGATGCGAAACCTGACCCTGAACTTATAGAATTGATAACCAGTTTAGGAAGACAAGAAAATACCCGTGTGGTGTTAATCAGCGGAAGGGATAAGGAAACATTGGGTGCCTGGTGGAATTCCCCGGATATTGACCTTATCGCAGAACATGGGATCTGGTTCAAAAAAGGGGAAGGGGAATGGGAACTTACAGAAACGCTGGATTGCGAATGGATGGCCAAAATAAGGCCGGTCCTGGAGACCTATGTTGATCGCACTCCCGGCACTTTCATAGAAGAAAAAAATTATTCCCTGGCATGGCATTTTCGAAAAGCAAATCCAGAATTAGGTGAGGTGCGCTCTAATGAACTGTCTGCGGTGCTGCGCGATCTCATATCAGATCATGGATTAAGTGTTTTAAAAGGAAATAAAGTACTGGAAATAAAGAACAGCAGTGTAACTAAAGGAAAGGCTGCCGGAAAATTACTGGAAGAGAATTATGATTTCCTCTTTGCTATAGGAGATGACTATACAGATGAATATTTCTTTAACGAACTACCGGACAATGCCACCACTGTTAAAGTAGGGATGTCAAAAACCCAGGCTAAATATTACATTAAAACTTCTGAGCAGGTAAGTGAGTTATTATCCCAATTCCTGAGCCTGACCCATTAAGAACAGGATTAATCGGTAAAATGTTAAAATCCCTGAATTTTGATCAAAATTTTAATTCATTCTTAACTAGGGAACCCAAGGAGGACAGGCGAAAAGGCGGTATATTAGTTCAACTGAAAACTTAATTTAAAACCCAAAAATCTGAACTATGAAAGCAGGAAAAATGATATTAGGAATTCTTTCAGGGGCTGCGGCCGGTGCTGCCGTTGGAATGTTATTCGCTCCTAAAAAAGGGGCTGATACCCGTAAAAGAATCGCTGATAGAAGCAATGAATACATGTATGAAACAAAAAGCAAATTCAACGATCTTGCTGACAACCTATCACACAGATATGATTCTGTAAAGTCTAAAATGAGAAATAAATCCAAAAAAATGGAAGCGTCTTTAGATGGTGATGATAAGATCATTTATTAAGTTGCTATGAATTAGAAAAAATGAAAGCTGTCCAAACGGGCAGCTTTTTTTATGGATTTTCATTAATTTGGTAGCTTTCTAATCATAAATAAGTCAGCATGTCCAAAAATCTGCTTTTTACTTTTCTCTTGTTTTCCTGTTTCAACCTCTTTTCCCAGGAACAAGCTCCACCTCAGGTAGACCTTCGAATGTACGATATCATTAATGAGGTCTCGGCCGATAGTATAAAAGCAGATATTCAAAAACTGGTTAGTTTTGGCACACGAAATACTTTCAGCGACACCCTTTCCGATACCCGAGGAATTGGCGCTGCCAGGCGGTTCATAAAATCTGATCTTGAAAAAATTTCCAAAAACTGTAATAATTGCCTGGATGTTTTTTACCAAAAAGACTTTGTTACCAAAGAAGGAAATGACCGGGTTCCTAAAGACGCCTGGGTGGTGAATGTTGTGGCTGTTCAAAAAGGGAAAAAATATCCCAATCGCTATGTCATCATGAGTGGTGACATCGATTCAAGAGCAAGTAACACCATGGATTTCACTACCGATGCTCCCGGTGCCAATGACAATGCCAGCGGTATGGCAGGAGTTATGGAGGCAGCAAGGGTACTGTCAAAATATGAATTTGACAGCAGTATTATTTACCTGGGTCTCTCAGGGGAAGAACAGGGGCTTTTTGGAGGAAAAGGTTTCGCGAAAATGGCAAAGGATAAGGGCTGGGAAATTATAGGGGTTCTCAATAATGATATGATCGGAAATATTGAAGGGGTCGACGGAGTTATTGACAACCGCAGTTTCAGAATATTTTCAGAACCTGTACCTCCTACAGAGAGTGATCGCGAGAGAGCCATGAGAAGATTTTATGGCGGTGAAGTTGACGGCATCTCCAGACAGTTAGCCCGATATGTACATAAGACAACTCAAACTTATATGCCCGAGATGAATCCCATGATAATTTACAGGCTTGACAGGTTTGGTCGCGGAGGTCATCACAGGCCGTTCAACGACCTGGGATTTCCGGGAATCAGGATCATGGAGGCTCATGAAAATTACACCCAGCAGCATCAGGATATACGTACCGAAAATGGCATAGAATACGGGGATGTCATTGAGCATGTAAACTTTGATTATGCTAAAAAATTGACTGCTGTCAATGCTATCAATATGGCAGGTTTAGCCTGGGCACCTCCCGCTCCGGAAAAAGTATCTATCGGTGGGATCGTAGAAGCTTCCGCTAAATTGAAGTGGTCTACCGTAAACAATGAAAATGTCGCGGGATATAAGATCTATTGGCGAGAAACTACTTCTCCTCAATGGGAATATTCACGCTTCGTAGGAAAGGTGGACAATTTTACAGTAGAAGGATTTGTCATCGACAATTACTTCTTTGGTGTCGCCGCCGTCGGAAAAAATGGAAATGAGAGCGTGGTTGTTTTTCCTTCCGAAACTTTCAGGGATTAAAAGCATTTTACACGATCCCGATTTCTCTTGAATGTGAAATGGCTTTCCCGCTGTCTTTAAAATAACAGGTGGCTACTCCCATCTGCTCGAGATTTCCAAGCACTTTGTTCACTTTCGGCTTTTGACGGGATTTGGTTTGGCGAATGTAAACCGCTTTTATGTTCATGGGAAAAACTTTACACACCCGTTCATATAAGTAAGGGTCTTTTTGCGAATCGTCTCCCATCAAGACATATTGCAGTTGCGGATAAAATGAGATAATATCTTTAATCTTAATGAATTTATGATCATGTCCTCCCCTTCCGGTAAATAGAAAATCGGCCAGTCCGGTCTTTATCTTTTTCAGTTTAATGATGGCTTTAGGTAATTCATGCATTCGGGCAAATTGTAAAATGAATTGATACAGGTTCCATTCACTGCTAGATACATAAAAGAAGGAGTTAAATTTCCCCTGATCTTCCTGCCCTGCTCTGCTCAAAGCCTGATAGTGCGGCACTACGTCATCAAAAACCTCCCTGTTATCAATATTTCTGGTAAGGATCACGTATAATTTTTTAAAAATATTATGGGTGTGGGATATTAGAAATGTGTCGTCAATATCAGAGATTATCCCCAATTTACTTTTAAAGGGTTTAAGCAGCTCCCCTTGCTCCACAATACCGTTGCCGTTCACATTGCATGAAACCGTATATTTATGCCACCCGCTGTCAAGATATTGATTGTAAGGAATGGTAAACCTGAAATATCCGTCATCTAAAGTTCTTGTCTTCACTTCCAGGTCTTGAAATTTCAGGGTGATCTCTGCATTTTTTATCGGAGAAATTGTGAACATTTTGATCACCGATTTTGCATGCCGGTAGCCTCTTCGGTCAATTTCATATTTATCTGGGGCCAGGGAGCTGAAAACATGACCAAAAACTATTAATTCCTGGTCATTTACATATCCTCTATATAATTTAATATCTAACCTCATCTTTAGATTTCATTAACTCTGTTGCCTTACCAAATTACTTAATTTTATCAATAACTCAAGTAGAATGTCCACAAATCAAAGGGTATTACTGGTCGTAAATCCCATCTCGGGAGGCCGCGACAAGACCCCCATCATAGAACAGGTTCAAAAGAAAATTCAGGAAACTGAAGGAGAACTAAAAATTTATAAGACTACCGGAACCCATGACAAGTACAGGTTAATGGAGATCGTAGAAGATTTCAAGCCTACACGTGTACTTATAGCCGGAGGGGATGGCAGTATTAAGCTTATGGCCGAAATACTGAAAGGGGATGATATTCCTATTGGGATCTACCCTGCCGGCTCTGCCAACGGCCTGGCAGAAAATCTTCAACTTCCCAGTAACATTGAGGAGCTCACTGAAATTGCCCTGGGCGATAATTTCATTTTATTGGACACGATCGAGATCAACAAAGAACTTTGTTTACATATTAGCGACATAGGCCTAAATGCAGAGTTGATAAAGAACTATCAAGAAGGCAATATTAGAGGGAAGCTGGGTTATATTATTCAGTCCATACCGACCCTTATAAAAAGTGAATTCCCCTTTCACTTCAAGATCGAAAAAGAAGGTATTACCCTTCACCGAAATGCGGTTTTACTGGCGATCGCGAATGCTAAGAGGTATGGAACAGGGTCAACAATAAACCCGAAAGGAAAATATGACGATGGAGTCTTTGAAGTACTGGTATTCAAAGAATTCAATATACCCGAAATTTTAAAAACTTTCCGGGAGGATGTCGAGCTAAGCAGCGATTTCATAGAAATATTTTCCACTTCGGAAGTAATGCTCGAATGCCCAAAAGAAATCCCATTCCAAATAGACGGGGAGTACCGAGGAGAGGTAAAAAAAGTACATGCGGCCATCTCCCCTATAAAGATCAAAATTGCCGTTCCTCAAAAAAAACTTCCAAATAAGTTAATCATTTAACAATCTTTCATTTATCTCAGCTTTTTAATCCTTAATTAACAATAATTTAGGTCAGAATTAAAACATTTAAGCATTCATAATCAGTAATTTAGAAAGAAATGACTCTAACTAAATCAAGTAATTATGGTAGAGATTAAGATTGAAAAGAAAAAACCGATTTGGCCATGGATCATACTGGTCCTTGTCATTTTAGCAATTCTGTATTTTCTGGTTTTTGCAGACGATGATGCTGCTGATGATATGGAAGAAATGGATGACATGGAACAAATTGATGAAGAATCAGTTTGGGATGATGCCGATACTACTTCCTGGGAAGAAGAAACTGATACCACTGGCTGGGATACAACAGGCGATACCATTGGTGCTGCAGGGGCCGGAGTTACCGGATACCTGACCCATATTGCTGATTCTACAAAAATGGGGGTTGACCACCAATACACCAATATGGCATTACTAAAATTAATGGATGCTGTACAGGCGAAAGCAGATGAAATAAATTTTGACATTAGTGCAGATATGGCAGCGGTTAAACAGGATGCCAGTGCAATAAAAGAGAACCCAACAGCCGCTACGCATGTCAAAAAGATCAAAGATGCAGGTACTAAACTGGCCAATATTCTTCAAAAAATGCAGCAGCAAAAATTTCCGGCCCTAAATCAGGATATTCAGGAAATGAAGACCGCAGCATCTAATATAGATGTATCTGTTAAAACCCTTCAGCAAAAAGAACAAATAAAAAAGTTCTTTAACGAAGCTGCCGATGTATTAAAGAAAATGAGCTAATCTTAAAAAACAACCATTATGACAGATAAGAAAAAACATTTATACTACCTGAACGAGTTATCAGACTATAAGGTTGACAGTGATGATCCCGATGTAAGGGGCTGGCCTGTAAAGGATGTGGATAATCGCGTTATTGGAAAGGTGGATAACCTTTTGGTTAGTAAAGAAAGAAAGCGAGTGGTCTATCTGGATGTAGAAGTTGACAGCTCTATCATCGATGCCAATCATGATCCCTATGGAAAACCCGCAGAGGATAATATCCACGAATTTATAAATAAGGAGGGACAAAACCACCTCATCATTCCTATTGGCCTTGCCAGGCTGAATACCTCGGAAAAATATGTTTATTCAGATAGGATCAATCATCGCACTTTTGCCGAGACCAAGAGAATGGAAAAAGGCTATGATGTGACCCGGGAATATGAAGTTGCCGTTCTCGAATCTTACAATCGTGACCTCGAAGACACAGGACCAAGAAAACATGAGTCCGCTGAGGCAATTGAGAACAGAAAAAAAGAACTTGATGACTATGAACGTAGCAGGCATGTAGATGAAGACCAGATCTATGATGAAAATACCGAAGCCGCAAGAAGGAAAGGAAGAGTGGTTGACGACGATGCCTTTTATGACAGAGGAGAATTTGACAGGGACAAATACCGAAAATAACTGCCCTGAAGTACTATAAAGGGAAACCCCGGCGGTTTCCCTTTTTTCCATTCAATTAATCTCATTATGAATTACAAGAAAATATTTTTCCCTAATCCTGAAGGAGACGAACTTTCAGGGTACCTGGAACTCCCCCTGAACCAGGAACCGCATAGTTTTGTGCTTTTTGCCCACTGTTTCACCTGTAATAAAAATTTTTTTGCAGTAAAAAACATTGCAAGGGCACTATCTGAAAATGGCTTCGGAGTGCTTCGGTTTGATTTTACGGGGTTGGGTGATAGCGAAGGCGAATTTTCTGAGACAAATTTTTCCGGAAATGTTGAAGATCTTGTTGCGGCAGCTTCTTATTTAGAAAAGGAACATTCAGCTCCTTCCCTGTTGATCGGTCACTCTTTAGGAGGAGCCGCAGTCATAGTTGCTGCAAGTCAAATTCCAACGGTAAGGGCTATCGCCACAATAAACGCTCCATCCTCTCCACAACATGTTACCCACATACTGCGCTCTGAATTAGAAGAGATACAGGCAAACGGTAAAGCTAGAGTAAATGTAGGTGGTAGAGATTTTACTATTAAAGAACATTTCCTGAATGATCTTAAAACCCAGGATATGGGTGATCTTATTTCTAAGATAGACGCTTCCTTTTTGATACTCCATTCCCCGCAAGACACCGTGGTAGATATCAAGAATGCAGAAGAACTATATCGTGCCGCAAGACACCCTAAAAGTTTTATTTCGTTGGATAATGCTGATCATTTGCTCTCAAAGAAAGAAGATTCTCAATATGCCGGTAAAGTTATTGCGGCCTGGGCCTCAAAATACCTCAACATTCCAAAGAAAGAAGAACTGAGAACATCACATCAGGTAGTGGCCAATCTAGGGGAGGAAGGATACACAACTCAGTTAAAATCGGGAAAACATTATTTTATTGCAGATGAACCGGAAAAATTCGGTGGAAATGATTTTGGGCCTAATCCTTATGATTTCCTTTCAGCAGCGCTGGCTTCCTGTACCTCCATGACAATTCAAATGTATGTAAGACGCAAAAAATGGCCGCTCGTAAATGTAGAAACTCACGTCAACCACAATAAAGAGCACCTTGAGGATTGTGAGAACTGCGACCGGAACACTTCAAAAATTGATGTTTTTGAAAGGCAAATAGTTTTGGAAGGAAATCTGGACGAGGAACAACAAAAGAAGGTTTTGGAAATAGCCGATAAATGTCCGGTCCATAAAACGCTTAGCAACAAGATCACCATCAACACCAAATTATCTAAAAAATAGAAACCGATTTCATTGTTAAGCAATACTTAATTTTTTGGCAAATGTCGCCAATCTCTATACTTTAGTCGCACTAACTAATTAAAATATCTATGAAACGTATTTATTTATCAGCAATATTTTCAGCTGCTTTGATTTTCACCGGTTGTAAAAATGAGAATACTACTCCCGAAGAAAGAGTAGATGAGAACACAGATCTTACCCAGGAAAATGTTGAGGAGGTTGAAGAAGAAGTTCTTGAGTTAAAAGTTCAAATGGAGCCAAAAAGCGGAAGCGATCTTACAGGTACCGTGACTTTTACCCAGGAGAATGAAGAGGTGACTATGACGGCTGAGTTTACCGGACTTAAAGAAGGTATGCATGCTATTCACCTTCATGAAAAAGCCGATTGTTCTGCTGAGGACGGAACTTCCGCAGGAGGACACTGGAATCCAACTTTTGAAGATCACGGCGAGTGGGGAAGCCAAAAAGGATATCACCGCGGAGACATTGGAAATTTTGATGTAAATGCAGAAGGAAAAGGAAGTATAACTTTCACAACAGACCAATGGTGTATTGGTTGTGATGACGATAAAAAGAATATTATAGGTAAGGCTGTCATCGTACATGATGGTGTTGATGATTTCACTTCTCAACCTAGTGGTGCTGCCGGTACAAGAATTGGTTGTGGTGTTATCAAGGACGTTGAATAGTTCTCACGAAAACAAATAAAAAAAGCGGCAATGAGCCGCTTTTTTTATTCCTAAACTTTCTTCTGATCCACTTCGAGGTTTTCCCTGTTGCTTTTAAAAGGTCGAATAATTAATCTAGACGCTTTATCAAAGTTGATATAATTGTAGATCCAATTAAAGAATGTCACAATCCTGTTCCTAAAGCCTACAAGGAAATATAAATGGATGAACATCCAAAGGAACCAGGCAAAGAAGCCCCCAAATTTCATTTTCCCAAGATCTACCACCGCCTTATTTCTTCCCACGGTAGCCATAGTTCCCTTATCGTTATACTCAAAAGGAATAAGTTTTTCTTTCCTGATAAGTCTCTTTATATTCTTAGCCAAGTGTCTCCCCTGTTGTATTGCTGGCTGGGCGACCATGGGGTGACCTTTTGGATATTTTTCATTCTTCATTAACGCTATATCCCCTATCGCAAAAATATTCTCATAACCGTTCACCTGATTGAAGACATTGACCTCATATCTTCCCGCCTTTTCTATCAAGGCCGAAGCCTTAAGCCCTTTTACCGGGGCACCAGACACTCCGGCGGCCCAAATGAAAGTGGCGGTATCAAAACTAAGACCTTCTTTATTTGTAGACACTTTCTTTCCGTCATATCCTTGAACCATAGTGTTAAGATGGATCTCGACTCCCAACTCCTTTAAGAACCTATCTGCCTCTTTTGAAGCTTTTTCACTCATAGGCGGGAGTACCCGATCCAGTCCTTCTATCAAGTGAATTTCAATTTCATTAGGATCAAGGTCTCTGAAATCCCGGGGAACTATGTGATTTCTTACCTCAGCAATGGCACCGCATAGTTCGACGCCGGTTGGCCCTGCTCCTGCCACCACAAAATTGAGCAAACACTTCCGGACGGCTGGATCTTCTGTGATCACTGCTTGTTCCAGGTTCTCAAGAATAAGACTTCTTATGTTCAACGCCTGCGGAATGGTTTTCATCCACATGGCGTTATCTTCCACGCTTTTATTTCCGAAGAAGTTTGTTTTTGAGCCTGTAGCCAGAACCAGGTAATCATAAGAAAGTTCACCTATAGAGGTTTGAATCTTATTCTCTTCTGGTAATATCCTCTCTACTTCGGTAAGGCGGAAATAGCCATCCTTACTCCGCCGGGTGATCTTCCGAAGGGGATAAGCTATAGAGTCGGGCTCCAGACCTGATGTTGAGACCTGATATAGTAATGGCTGAAATGTGTGGTAATTATGCCTGTCCAGTAGAATAACCTGTAACTTTTGCTTTAATAATCTTTTAGCGATTGAGATTCCGGCGAAGCCTCCTCCAACAATAACAACTCGGGGATTCTCAGAAATAGGTATATTCATGGCAAATAAGTTATTTTCTCAAAGTTATTCTTTTCAATAGAAGTGACCGTACGTGAAAATAATTTTAAGCTTTTTGTAACAAGAAAGCAGAATGAACTACAAATAGGAGACTAATCATCATTGTGAAGAAAGAACTGGAACATCAATTCGTGAGTAATCTTGAGCAGAATCAGAACATTGTGCATAAGATTTGCAGAATGTACACCAATGATCAGGATGCTCACAATGACCTTTTTCAAGAGATAACCATACAGCTATGGAAAGCTTATCCTAAATTCAGGGGAGATTCCAAGTTCAGTACCTGGATGTATAGAGTGGCACTGAATACCGCGATCACTTTATACAGAAAATCAAAACGAGAGATCAGGACCCAGAATATTGATGATATAAGTTTTAAGATTAAAGCTCACGAATACAATGATGAAACTGAACAACAGCTTAAGTTAATGTACAAAGCTGTAAAAGAATTAAATGATATTGACAAAGCTCTGGTTTTTCTTTACCTGGAAGATCAGTCTTATAAAGAAATATCGTCTACTCTTGGTATTTCTGAAGTGAATGCCAGGGTAAAAATGAACAGAATTAAAAGTGCCCTAAAAAAAGTATTAAATCCGTAAAAGGATGGATGAATTAGAATTTTTAAAACAGAACTGGAAAAAGCAGGAAGAAAATCTTCCAAGGCTATCCTACGACCAGATCTACCAAATGCTTTGGAAGAAATCTTCGTCTATTGTGAAATGGATCTTTGTGATAAGTATCCTTGAACTCCTACTTTCTACCCTGCTAAGTATTTTTATCGCCGATGGTGATTACTGGGCAGATATGGAAAAAATACAATTAAAAGAATTTACTATTGGCTTATATATATTTAGTTACAGTATAACCTTTTATTTTATCTACAGGTTTTACAGAAATTACCAAAAGATATCCTCTACCGATGATGCTGTGACTCTTATGGGAAATATAATTCATACCAGGAGAACGGTTAAATCCTATATCGCGTTTGTCTTGATCTCTTCAGGTATTTCATCTCTAGTATATGTTTATTTCACTCTCGCTAATCATCAAATGGTTACACAGGTGGAAGAAACTTCAAAATACACCTTCGAAACCATGGATTGGGTGAAAATCACCTTGGCTTTCGTAGTTGTCATGGGTGTGTTCCTTTGTGCTCTCTGGCTGTTCTATAAGCTTATCTACGGAATACTTCTCAAGCGATTAAAGCGTAATTACAAAGAGCTTAAAAAACTTGAAGTTTGAACTAATCAGATGATAAAGATTTCAGAATTAAAGGTGAAGGTCATTGTCCCGGATAAAGATTCAGGACCCATAAGAGATTTTCAGTTTTTACTTTCTGAGATCAGTCACAAAGATATTTCTCCCGATGTAGAGCAAAAAATAGGAAAGATCATTACTAACCTTAATTCGTGGGATAGGTCAGCACGAGGATATTTGAAGGAGATCGAAAAATCAAGACGTAAGATCCTAAAGATACTTCAAAAAGATCTGGGAATAGTTCACCGGAATTATTACACAGGACTATGGCTACCTTTGGGAACTGTCATATTTGGTATCCCCGCTGGTTTTATAATTTTCATCCTTACCGGAAAGGTTGTTTTTTTAGGCTTAGGCTTGCCTTTTGGAATGTTCCTGGGTCTTGGCCTTGGCGCCTACCTGGACCGAAGAGCAAAAGAAAAGAACAAGATGCTTTTCATTAAGAAGTAGCTAGTATTCCCACTGTCGTGTCTTATTCAAAGCCTCCATAGCTTCCAACTCTTCTTGTGGAATAACCTTCAAAAATGACGGGTGTTGCTCAATAGCGTATTCCAGCTTTTCTACGATCTCTTCGATACTTTCATTTTCATAATCAAACTCCAATGGTTCTTTGATCTGAAAAGACTGAAGAATTCCTCTTTTTTTGATACGAAGACCTTTTTTATCAAATGATCGCCTAAATCCATCGATCACAATTGGGATCACGATAGGTTTATGATTCTTGATAATATGAGCAGTTCCTTTTCTAATAGGTTTAAACGGCTTGGTAGTTCCCTGCGGAAAAGTGATCACCCACCCGTCTTCCAAGGCAACACCAATATTTTCAGTGTCATGAGGATTTACTTCGCGCTGCACCTCTTTTCCTTTTTCACGCCAGGTTCTTTCAACAGTGATTGCCCCGGCATATGCCATTAATCTGGTAAGTAAGCCTGCCTTCATGGTCTCCTTAGCGGCCACATAGTAAATATTCAACTTGGGCTGCCATAAGTAGCCCACATTCTTAATGGAATCTACCCTACCGCTTAGAGCTGCGTTGAACACATGGAACATCGCCGTCACATCGGCAAAATAGGTTTGATGGTTAGAAACAAAAAGTACGTTATTATCGGGTAAGTTTTTAATGATTTCCGACCCTTCAATCTTAAGTTCGTTAAACCCACGATATCGTCTGTGCGAAAGCAATCCGAATAAACGGATAATCCACTTCTTAAAAATCAAATAATGTCCAAAAGGATTCTTTTTGAATAATCCCATATTCCCTTACATTTTTTCAAGTTCCAAAGATACTTATTTCTGCAGTTACAGTGCCTGCTTTAAAATATCTTTCATTTCACTGAGCATCATTGCCGTTGCACCCCACACTACGTGTCCACCTAATAAAAAGGCAGGCACCTCGACATTCTTGGCGTAAGAAGTTGATAACGTTTGTCGTATCATGCAGGAATCGCTTAAAAATTCATCTACGTCTATTTCTAAAACAGCTTCCACTTCGGTTTCCTGGGGAACCAGGATCGGGGTTTTTTCCATTATGCCCAGATAAGGATGCACCCAAAAATTACTGGGAGGAATATATAATTTAGTCAATTCTTTAATGATCTGCACCTCATTTCTTGGGATCCCAACTTCCTCTTCAGTTTCTCTTAATGCGGTATGCATAAGATCTATATCACCTTTCTCTACCCTTCCGCCCGGGAACCCTACCTGGTTAGAATGAACTCCTTTATAGGTCTTCCGCAGAATAAGGACAAATTTGGTCTCGTCTTTTGATCCCGGATAGAAAACAGACATAACCGCAGCCTGTTTCGCCTTCTTTTTATCCAGATCGATCTTTTCCAATTCCCGAAACCGGAACATTGGGGCCAATTTATAATGTGCCTCCTCTCCGGGAAGTTTTATTTTTCTTAATTTCGAACTTCTATTCAGAAATTTATCAAAATCCATGACACGCGTTCTATTAATCGTCTGCTCGGTTCTTCTACTAACAGCTTGTGAAGATAAGAAATCCTCTTTAGAAAAGGCACCTGCAACTACTACTGAAGTAACGGAAAAAAATGAATCTGCAGATACAATAGAGAAGAAAGAAGTTAAAAAGGAGAAAAAAAAATCACGCCCCAAAGGCCCACTTTTGGTACAGGAAGAATTAATCCCCTACCTAACCGAGTATGGTAAAGAGAACCCCGAAGATAAAATAAGGATCATTACCCGTTTTGGTAATATTGAAGTAGAACTATTTCATGACACCCCTCTTCACCGAGCCAATTTCATCCTGCTGGTGAAAAATGACTATTTTGATGAGACCTTTTTCCATCGGGTGGCCGATGGGTTTGTAATTCAGGGTGGAAATTCAGACAACCCTTCTACCAATAAAAAACGGCATTATATAGGAGATTACCTCATACCAAGTGAGTTCGATGCCGGACATAAACATGTAAGAGGTGCTTTTTCCGCAGCAAAATATGCGGAGCAAAACGTGTCAAAAGCTTCTTCTCCTTTTGAATTTTTTATTGTGCAAAGTGAAACCGGCGCACATCACCTTAATAACGAGCACACTGTTTTTGGCCGGGTGATTGACGGTATGGATGTGGTAGATGAGATCTCCAAAGTTGAAGTGGATGAAGGCGAATGGCCCCTTCGGAATATTTATTTAGATGTAGAGATCATCGAATAATTATAGTTGCTGGGTATAATAATTATAATCCATGATCACTGTCTTGACAAAATCTGAAGCATTCTCTTTGGGAGTAACTCCCAGCAAATCGGAAACTTTTTGTGACAAGGATCTTATCAATCTGAAATTCGAATTTTGAAGTGCCTCTTTATAGAGGTTCTTAATTTCCTGCACATCTTTATCAGATAGTATTGTTACCTGCGGGTAAACAGGCGTGTAATTATCCGGAAGATCATAAAGAAGTGTGTGTTGCAAACCGAACCTCTCTTTTTCAGATATCACTGTAGTTCCCGCCGCAAGATCTCCCAGTCGCTGCCCTTTTCCGGTAATCAAGATTGAGATAACAGCCACACTACCGCTGGTAAAGGTGATATCAACCATTCTAAGTAACCACCTCACCAGGTAATTTGAAAGATGAGGTTTTGACCCATCCAGCATTACCACTCTTAAATGCAGCGCTGCTTTTCCGGGGGACCTGCCATTCCAACCGGCTTCCCATAAGAGAAAATACAGAAACAAGGGTAACCCAATAATAACCATAAAAACCCACTCGTCTGGCCCTTTCAGGTTAAGGCTGCCTAAGATCAAGATTACAGTGATCACATAAGCGAACATGATCAACAGGTCGATCAAGTATGCCAGAATACGCTCTCCTATTCCAGCCACATTCTGACTTATACTGATATTTTGAGCGGTTTCAATTTGAAAATTATCCATTTATGTGTTTCTTTGAGACAAAGTACAATGATGCGGGAAGCAGCTTTTGTAAGGCAAAATAAAGATAAATGGTCAAGATTTGAAAAAGCCTTGCAAAATAATACTATTATTTCTCCTCAGGAATTATCGGCACTTTATCTCGAGGTAACAGATCATTTGAGCTACGCCCGCACCTTTTATCCCAAAAGTAATACTTACAAATATTTGAACACCCTTGCTTCAAAGGCACATCAAAAAATATACAAAACCAAAAGAGAGTCTTCTAACCGAATTTTAAAATTTTATACTTCTGAATTCCCCCGGGAATTTTACAACTACAGAAAACAGCTTTTATTAGCGTTCCTGGTCTTCACACTTTTCACCGCGGTTGGAACATTTTCCGCGGCCAGCGATGGGGCCTTTGTGAGGTCAATCCTGGGAGACGGTTATGTGAATATGACTTTAGAGAATATCGAGAATAAAGATCCTATGGCTGTCTATAAGGAAATGGGGGAAATGGACATGTTTCTGGGAATTACCATAAACAACATTCGGGTGGCGTTGATCGCTTTTGTCCTGGGGATCTTCTTTGGTTTGGGAACTATATTTCTGGTCATGCAAAACGCGGTGATGCTTGGTTCCTTCCAGTATTTCTTTTATGAAAAAGGCCTTTTATGGGAGTCGATAAGAACCATCTGGATCCACGGAACTATTGAAATATCAGTGATCATTATTGCTGCCTGCGCGGGGCTTGTAGTTGGAAAAGGCATTTTATTTCCCGGCACCTATACCCGCATGACTTCCTTTGTAAGAGGGATCAAATCCGGCCTAAAGATCGTAGTGAGTACCATTCCATTTTTTATAACAGCAGGGTTTCTGGAAGGTTTTGTCACCAGGCATACAGAAATGCCAGATTGGCTGGCAATTATGATTATTTCCATTTCCCTTGCCGCTATACTTTTCTACTATGTTTTTTACCCACATTATTTAAATAACAAACCAACAAATGACCAATCCTCCCATCAATTTTCAGAAAGAACGTGAGTTAGGTGATATTATCACCGATACCTTTAAATTCTTGCGTGAAAACTATAAACAGCTTTCAAAAATAATATTCAAGGTATGCGGGCCGGTTTTCCTTATCCTCATTTTCGCTTTGGGATACTATTCTTATTTAGGACTCGACTCCTTTAGCAACCCTATTCTAACCTCAGGAGAACTGTTCGATACAGATACGTTCATTTTCTCCTTTTTTATACTGGCATTCTCTGTGCTTGCATTCTATATTTTGCTGTACACCTCTGTTCTGCATTTCATAAGATCATACGTGGAAAATAACGGGGAGGTCAGTGAATCCCAGATCTATAGCGGAATAAAAAGCGATTTTGGAGGCATGCTTGGCCTGTTGATACTCACCACCATAATTACAGGGGTAGGCCTGGTTCTATGTATCTTACCAGGAATCTATTTATGGGTCCCAATGTCTATCGCCCCTGCTATCCTGGTATTTTCAAGACAGTCAGTCCTCGATTCAATAGGTCACACCTTTACCCTTATAAAGGACAATTGGTGGACGACTTTCCTATGTCTGTTGGTAATGGTTATCCTTATTTACATTATAGGTCTGATATTTCAACTGCCGGTGATCTTTTACTATTTCTTTAAAGCCCTTACTGCTTCTGAAGAAATTAGTATGGTAGACCCTACCAGCCTTGTAGACTGGTTTTCTATTGTGATCAACGTGATCTCGACATTGGCTCAATACATTCTTACAACAGTTTTGATCGTTGCGACGGCCTTTATTTATTATAACCTGGATGAACGCCTTAATCACACAGGTTCCTATAAGACCATTTCTAACCTGGGTTCTTCAGACTCTGAATAATGCTGAAAGCTTTCCTGTGCATATGGTTATTTCTGAATTTTCCGGCTATCAACAGTCCGGCTTTAAATGCTACAGCTCTTTCACAGGAAAATGCTTCGGAAGAAGTCAGCCAACTAAAACCTTTAGAATTTCAGGAGGAAAAATTAAAGGATTTCCGGAAGGATCCCGCTTTTGATTATTCAGAAAAGATAAAAGAGGAGAACTGGTGGACCAGATTTAAAAGATCGTTGTTTTTACTCTGGAAGAAAATTTTAAACTGGCTTTTCGGTGATCTGAGTGCATCTCCAGTTCTGGCAATTATTTTAAAGGCACTGCCCTATCTTATTTTGATCGGTTTTGTGGTCTTTGTGATTTATATGTTCACAAAATTGAATCCCGGCGCGGCCTTTCTGGGGTCTCCTAAAAAAACTAAGGTCGTATTGGACGAAGAAGAGAATATCATCAAATTTGAAGATATTAAAGCTCTCATTGACGAAGCGGTCGCAAACAATGACTTTAACCTGGCAGTGCGTTATCATTTTCTGTACATACTTCAACAGCTAAGTCATTTTGGAGTGATCAATTATGACAGTTCCAAAACAGATGAAGACTATCTTAACGAAATAGAAAAAGAAGAGCTGAAACCGGTTTATAAAAAACTGAACAGGATCTATGATTTTGTGTGGTATGGTAAATTTGAAACTGGTGAGGAAGTATACCTGAAGATCAAAACTGAATTCTCTAAAATGGAAACCCTGATTAATTCCAAAAGATGAGTAAAACCTATAAAATATTACTTTTTATATTGGTTATCCTCCTGGTAGGGCTCACTTACCTGGAAGCCACAGAACCGGACAAAGTTAATTGGACTCCGAGTTTTGTAGCTTCTCATAAACTTCCTTTTGGAACCACCGTTCTTTTCGAAAATTTGAAAGACCAGTCTTTCCCATTAAAAAAGGTGAAAATTCCGCCTTATGAATTCCTGGGAGATACGACCATTAAAGGAACTTATCTCTTTTTGAATGACAACCTGAACTTTCATGACAGTGAATTGAACAGGATCCTGAAATGGGTAGAAAAAGGCAATACGGTTTTCTTTATAACTGAAAACCACAGTCCGAATCTTTTGGATACTCTGGGACTGGAATCGGAAATCATCTATCCTGAAAAAAGTATTGTTTCAAAGCCCCTTTTTAACCTCACAGATTCAACTTTAAAAGGGAAACAGCCATTTCTCTTTCCGAGGGAAACCTTTCCGAAGTATTTCAAAGTAACCGACAGTTTAAAACAACAGGTTTTGGGTGTGACAGGCCTTTATAAAGATTCCCTGCTCATAAACGACCCCCAAACTAATTACCTGGTAGATTCTATCGGAAAAGGCGCTATTTATATCCACAACGCTCCTCTCGCTTTTACCAATTTCTTTTTACTGGAAAATGAGAATTACAAATACGCTGAACGCGCCCTGGCGTACCTTCCTCCCACTGAAACAGTTTACTGGGATCAATATTACAAGACCGGAAAAACTTATAGCTCCTCCCCTCTTTATGTGCTCCTGAATTCCAGGGCTCTTAAATGGGCTTATTATTTTGTGATCGCCGGAAGCATTCTTTTCGTCCTGTTCGAAGGAAAAAGGAGGCAACGCAGTATACCCGTCATTAAACCCTTGCTAAACCAAACCTATCATTTTACAAGGACAATTTCAGGTTTACACCTCAACAGGAGAGACTACAAGGGAATTACCTTGAAAAAGATTAATTTATTTTTCGATTATGTGAGAACGCATTTTCGAATACCTGCTGAAGATCCTTCAGAAACAACTTATCAGCAGTTAGCTGGAGTTAGCGGAAGTTCTCAGGAAAAAGTAAAAGAATTATGGAGCTTCATGGAATTTCTGAAAAACAAACCGAATATTACCCAGGAAGACCTGAAAAAATTAAATAAAGTAATTAACGCTTTCAAAAATCAAACTCATGGAAAATAAAGAGGAAGAGATCAATTTTGAAAACCGGATTCCTCTGGAGGATCTGAAATCGGCCGTTGAAAATCTCAAAACACAGTTGTCCAAGATCATTATCGGGCAGCATGATTTTATTGAGCTGCTCATAGTGGGATTACTGGCAGACGGGCATATTCTCATTGAAGGTGTTCCGGGGATCGCAAAAACGATCACCGCTAAACTTTTCGCCAGGACTCTAAAAACAGGCTTCAGCAGAATTCAGTTCACCCCCGATCTTATGCCGAGTGATGTACTGGGAACATCAATCCTGAATGCAAAAACTTCAGATTTTGAGTTCAAACAGGGCCCTGTTTTTTCCAATATCATCCTTATCGATGAAATTAACCGGGCCCCGGCAAAAACCCAGGCCGCCCTTTTTGAAGTAATGGAAGAAAGACAGATCACTATTGACGGTGCCGTACATTCCATGCCTCCACCATTCATGGTAGTTGCCACCCAGAACCCGATTGAACAGGAAGGAACATACGCATTACCCGAAGCACAGCTTGACCGATTCCTTTTCAAAATAAAGGTCGATTATCCTGTTTTGGAAGAGGAAGTGAAAATCCTGCAAACACATAATGAACGCCAGGGCAAGGATCCAAAAGATGAGATTGAACCCGTTCTGGATCCTGAACAATTGAAAGTGTTACGGGACCAGATCAAAAAAATAAGAATTGAGGAAAAATTATTGATCTATATCGCGCAACTTGTGACCAGTACGAGAAACCATCCGCATTTGTACCTGGGAGGTTCTCCCCGAGCGTCTCTCGCGATCATGAACGCATCAAAAGCCTTCGCTGCAATTAACGGACGGGATTTTGTCATTCCTGAAGATATAAGAAAAACTCTGGCACCGGTGCTAAGACACCGCATCATCCTTTCGCCTGAACGTGAAATGGAGGGAATGACCACAGATAAAGTCATAGAGATCATTACGCATTCAGTAGAAATCCCAAGATAAATTGATCAAGTTCTTTAAAACATTATACCTCAACTCAAGGTTCTTCCTGGTAGTGTATTCACTGGCAGCAGGCTTCTTGTTTTCATATTGGCTCGCGTGGCTTTACCCGGTTCTTTGGATCCTCACCGTTCTTTTTGTGGTGATCTTTCTCTTTGATGTGATCGCCCTGTACACGGCCTCAGGAATTGGAGCCGGAAGGGAGCTTCCGGAGAAATTTTCGAATAGTGATGAAAATCCGGTACAGGTAAATATTCAGAATAATTTTCCATTCAAACTGAATGTCGAGGTGATCGATGAAATTCCAATCCAGTTTCAAAAAAGGGATTTTAAACAGGAGCTTCTTATTCCGGCAAATAGCAAGTCAGTGTCGGAATACCGACTTACCCCGGTTGAAAGAGGTGAATATTTCTTCGGAAAGTTGAACATCTTCGCCTCCACCCAACTCAGGTTGGCGAAAAAGCGATTTTCATTTGATAAAGGCCAAATGGTCAAGGTCTACCCTTCTATCATTCAAATGAAAAAACTTGATTTTCTGGCGATAGACCGGAAGATCGCCCAGCCTGGGCTGAAAAAGATCAGGAAAGTGGGTCACACCATGGAGTTTGAGCAGATAAGAGATTATGTTCCAGGGGATGATATAAGAAGTATCAACTGGAAAGCTACTGCCAAACAGGGGGGACTCATGATAAACCAGTACCAGGATGAAAAGTCACAACCCGTTTATTCGGTGATCGACCTGGGGCGTACCATGAAAATGCCCTTTGAAAACCTGAAACTGGTTGATTATGCCATTAACAGCAGCCTGGCATTTTCAAATATCGTCCTTAAGAAAAAAGACAAGGCCGGCCTGGTTTCTTTTTCGAACAAAATTGATAAGATAGTTCCTGCCAGTTCAAAAAGGTCAAACCTGAACATACTTCTGGAGAACCTTTACAATATCGACACCGATTTCCTCGACTCCGATTTCGGAATGCTGTACACGCACATTAATAGAAAATTGCCAAGACGAACCTTACTAATGCTCTACACTAATTTTGAACACCTAAGCGCTTTGAACAGACAGTTACCTTATTTACTGGCACTGGCTAAAAAGCATTTGTTGGTAGTTATCTTTTTTGAAAATACCGAGTTGGAGTCTTTAGTGAATAAAGAAGCGCATGACATTCCGGGTATCTTTGACCAGACCGTAGCCGAACAATTTGCTTATGACAAGCGACTAATGGCCAGGGAGCTTCAAAAATACGGGATACAGACCGTACTTACCAAACCTCAGGAGTTAAGCATCAATACTATCAATAAATATCTGGAGATCAAAAAGCGGGGAATGCTTTAATTGTCAAGCGCTTTTTTATAGGTTTCTAAGGCACGTTCGCGTGCAGATTTATGCTCAACGATCTCGGGAAGATAATCTTCTTTGTAATCTTTGATCCAGGTCTTGACATACTTCAAATCCGGATCGAATTTCTTTAATTGAGTGGTAGGATTAAAGATCCGAAAATAAGGAGCAGAGTCACAGCCGGTTCCTGCGGCCCACTGCCAGTTCCCGTTATTGGAAGAAAGTTCATAATCCAGCAATTTTTCAGCGAAATAAGCCTCTCCCCACCTCCAGTCGATCAGCAAATGTTTAGTAAGAAATCCGGCGGTGATCATTCGTACCCTGTTATGCATCCATCCCAATTCATTCAACTGCCTCATCCCGGCATCCACCATGGGATAACCCGTCTCTCCCCTGCACCACAATTCAAATTCCTCCTCATTGTTCCGCCATTGTACACGGTCATATTTTCTTCGGAAGTTATGATCGACAACCTCCGGAAAATGATAAAGTATCATCATAAAGAACTCACGCCAAATAAGCTCATTCAAAAATTGTTCGTTCTGTCGTTTAGCCTGATTTACAAGGTTTCTGATGCTGATGGTTCCAAAGCGTAAGTGGATGCCGGCATGGGTGGTTCCTTCTACGGACGGGACATCTCTTTTTTTATCGTATTCCTTTATGAGTCCTTCGGAAAGATGAGGATCGGTAAACCGGAACCCGGTAGCTTCAAATCCAATATCTTCCAGCGAAGGCAATTCTGATCTTGGACTCTTTAGAAGATTTTCGAGCAATTCTTCCGAAGCATATTCAGTAACACCTTCCTTATAGAAACGCTCTTTCCATTTTTTGGAAAAAGGAGTGAAAACGGTATACGGTGTGCCGTCAGACTTCATAACTTCATCCCGTTCAAAGATCACCTGATCCTTAAAAGTGTGAAAAGAAATGCCTTTTTCAGATAAGAACTCCTCTACATCCTTATCCCGTTTGATGGCGTATGGCTCATAATCATGATTCGTATAAACTGACTGAACCTGATAATCTTTCAGCAGTTTCTGAAATGCCTTTTTAGGAGTATCATGCAAGACCAACAGGGAAGATGTTTTCTTGTTTAATTTTTTGTTGATCTCCTTCAATTGCCGATGAATAAACTCCACCCGCTTATCCTTCTTATCAGACAGCTTTTCAAGGATATCCTTGTCAAAAACAAAAAGTATAAGTACCGGAAAATCACTTTTTAGAGCATGGGTTAATGCAGCATTATCAAAAAGCCTTAAGTCCCTGCGCATCCAGAAAACCGATATTTTTTGATCTACAGTTTTTTCCATGGGCTGGTTTCTCTGTTAATGTAACCGTGGACACTGCTGCTAACAAAAATTATTAAAGCAACTATCAGAGCGGTTATAACCACGGTTTGCTGCTCATTCCAATTAGCCACCGAAATAGCTGCTAAAGCCCAGACTCCTACGAGCGCAAATTCCCTCATATTTCTTGTCCAGGTGATGACCAAGTTGATTATACCTGCTATTATGATCATAATTACCGTCCAGGTAACTTCAGAAAAACCGAAACCATCCCATCCTTCAGAAGTCAACCAGGCTGCCATGTTTGCTATAAAGGCGACAGTGATCCAACCACTATAAATGGAGAAAGGCCACCACACAAAAGCGATAACCGAAAGTGGTTCGTCATCCAGTTCCATCCTGGTCTTGAAAATGATCATCATTAGGGCGAAAAGAAGAAGTACCATCATGATGACCGAGAATCCCAGGTACTCATTTATCCAGGCAAAGATCCAGAATATATTTGCAGTACAAGAGACTATGAACCACCACCCCACTAGGAGAGTAACAGGAGATCTTTTGGTATCCATGAACATATCCCTGGCCTGATAGATAACGAACCCAAAAAGACCAAGGTAAATGAGTCCCCAAATTGAGAAAGCATATCCGGCAGGAGTGAAAAGATTTTCATAATTAGCAGAAATTGACGCGATCGTATTACCATTAATGGCTCCACTGGAAGCTGCGTAATTGACCGTAACCATTACCAAAAAAGCGATAATATTCAGGATTTGAAGAACTCTTTTCATGAAATCACCTTTTTTGAAACTTCCTTTTTTCTTTGATGAGAAGCTGTTTCTACCTTTCTATTCAGAAGGAATTTATAGATCAGTAAGTTCATGAGAATTAATTCCATTCCGTAGAAAATATCTTCAACCGGAATGGTAAGCAGTCTTAAATTCAAGAATTCTTCAGGATTATACCAGACCACTTCTTCTTCAATTCCCGTACCGGTCAATATTCCGTTAACAATGAAAAATGGGATCAGCAGAACGAGGTACACGATGTAGAACCTTGTAAGCCAATAAATATTCCAGACAAAATGCGAGAGAATGATCAATACAGCCAGGCTTAAAAAGGTGCTGGCAGTATACAGGTTTTGGATGTTCAGGATTCCAACTACCAGCAAAACAGTCGCCAGGAAAACACTGATATTTTTTTGCCTTCTGATATTTACTCTTTTTGGAAGAAATAAGCTCAGACAATGAAATGTAAACACACAAGCATATGGAATGCAAAAAAAGAAAAGTACTTCTTCAAGCGGAAGGTTTCCCACTTTAAGTCCTGTTAAGTATCGATCATTGAATCCCCACACGCCCATCGCTGTGAATAACATGTCCCAGACTATAAAAATGAATCCGGTGAAGACCACGGCAGGGAAAAATGCCCTCCAGGTTTTATGAAATTTAAGCTTCGGATGAAACGAAAATGTGAAAGGGATAAGGATCGTAAAAAAATTGACTAATAAGTAAGTGTACTCCATTAGGCTTTTTTTCTTTGTTCAGCAAAGTATTTCATTGGAACCCAAAGCATTCCGAAGCATTCTCCATCCTCTTTCCCCATATGTTTGTGATGCATTTTATGTGCACGCCTAATAGCTCTGAAATAAGCATTATCTGTTTTCCGAAGAACTTTAAAACGCTGATGTATAAAAATATCATGTACAAAGAAGTAGGCCATTCCATAGATGGTTATTCCCAGGCCTATCCAAAACAAGTAATTATAGCCGGCCTGCATCCCAAAGAAAAGTGCGGTTATACCCGGGATAGCAAAAATGAGAAAGAAAAAGTCATTGTGCTCAAAGAAGCCGGAGGTTTGCTTGTTGTGATGATCTTTATGCAGAGACCACAACAAACCGTGCATTATGAATTTGTGAGTAAACCAGGCAACGCCTTCCATAGCAAGGAAAGCTGCCAAAACTATTAGAATATTAACTACAATTGAATTCATGATTTAGGTTTTCAAATTCAACATCTTCTAAAATACTGAATTTCAATTACTTTTTTCTTTTAATATTATTTTTTCTCCTGCACTCATGCTTTTGGAAGCTAACAGATAATCAAGGATCAATTTTCTAAGTTCCTGGTCTTTCAAAGTCAGTACTTCATCCATAAGGAACTTTTTATCCTCAGTGATATTCTCTTTATAACCAAGAAAACCTGGTGCTTCAGACTGAACCGCAAACCGCAGAAATCGTAATTCAATATTTTCTGGTGCCGAAAGAATGGCATTTTTATAGATCTTTTTTCCCTTATTAAAATGTGACATTTTAGAGAACGGATTAACGACATGTTTGGCCATCATCATATGTGCGGCTCCATTATAGCCCAAAAGTACAGGATTGCCCTCATCAAAATCATTTGTGAACCTTAGTAGGTCTTTAGCAGCACCTTCTTCATTTGGCGCTTTTTGATACAAGCTTCTAACCCTGGAAAGCGCCGATTCCTGGTTATTCCCAAAAGCCAATATTACTGCCAGTATGATCACTAGATTTTGCATTAAACCAGTTTCATTTTACATTCTACCAAGCTGTTAATCATTAATCCGAACTTACGGCCGTTATTGATCCTTATCCTTCCGGAAAGAACTCTTTGGGCCGGCAGTCTTTTTATCTTTTTAAAAAGGGACTGATAATATACATATGCCAGATAAACTCCGCCTTTGGCGGCTGGGGGAAGCATTTTTATTCCTTTTAATGCGATTTTAAATTCCTCTTCAATTTCCTTTTCAATTTCTTTTTTAGCCGCAGAAGAAAAATTCGCCATATCCACACCCGGGAAATAGGTTCTTCCTAACACGTGATAATCATCCTTAAGGTCTCTAAGGAAATTCACTTTCTGAAAGGCAGATCCTAGTTTCATGGCATATGGTTTAAGCTTATTGAACATCTCTATGTCACCTTCGGTGAAAATATGAAGGCACATTAAGCCGACCACTTCTGCCGATCCAAGAATATACTTTTCATATTTTTCACTGTTATAATCCACCTTTTGAAGATCCATTTCCATACTCTCCAAAAAGGTTTCAATAAGTTCCATATCTATCTTATAATCATGAACGACTTTTTGAAAAGAATTTAGAACAGGATTAGCTGATATTTTTTGATCAATTGCTTCGTAGGTATCTTTTTTGAACTTATCAAGCAAATAGGCCTGGTCATATCCTTCAAAACTATCCACGATCTCATCGGCAACCCTCACAAATCCGTAAACAGCATAGACAGGATCACGAAGACGGTCATGTAAAAAATAGATACCCAGGGAAAAACTGGTACTATAAGATCGTGTTGTCATTCGGCTCACCTCTACAGATAAATCATCAAACAGTGATTTCATACTTCTTTTTTTTAAGTTCTTTTATAACCTGTTCAGCTGCAATTTTCCCCGAAATGAGAGATGGAGGCACTCCGGGGCCTGGAACGGTGAGCTGGCCGGCATAAAAAAGATTAGACAATTTTTTATTTCTGATTTTTGGCTTTAAAACAGCCGTTTGTTGTAGGGTGTTGGCAAGCCCGTATGCGTTGCCTTTATAAGAATTGTAATCAGTAACAAAGTCATTCACACAATAGCTTTTTTTATAATCAAGAAAGGGTCTTATCTTGGTCTTCACTTGTTTTTCAAGGCGATCCATCATAACGTTGAAAAATTTCTCCCTTAGATTTTCATCATCCTCTAATCCAGGGGCTAAAGGCATTAGCAAGAATAAATTCTCATGCCCTTTAGGAGAGACAGTATCATCTGTCTGGGAAGGGCAACAAACATAAAAAAGGGGTTTAGTTGGCCATTTGGGATCTTTGTAGATCTCAACAGAATGATCATATAGATCTTCATCAAAGAATAAAGTATGATGTTCCAGCTGTGGAATCTTTTTAGTAACTCCCAGATAATAGATCAAACAGGATGGGGCAAATGTCTTTTTATCCCAGTATTTTTCACTGTAATTCCTGAATTTCTCCGGAAGCAATTTATTTTCCACATGTTCATAGTCTGCAGCAGCCACTACCGCATCAAAATGCAGTTCCTCCCCATTCACCAGGAGACCTTCTACTTTTGATCCTTCCGCGGAAATCCTCTCTACAGCCGAATTAAAATGAAAGACTACCCCGTTTTCCTTCGCTATTTTTACCATGGCTTCTATCACCTTTCCGAAGCCTCCTTGAGGGTACCAGGTGCCTAACTTAAGGCCGGCATAATTCATAAGACTGTATAAGGCAGGTGTATCCTGAGGCATGGCGCCAAGAAAGAGCACCGGAAATTCCATAAGAGCGATTAACCGGGGATCATTGAAAAATTTGCGTACATGCTTGCTGAATGAGGAAAATACCTGAAGTCTCAGGGCTCCTTTGATAAGGTCAAGATCTGCAAACTCTGTAAGGGAAAGTCCCGGCATGTATACCAAACTATCCATTCCCTGCTCATATTTATACTGGGCTTCTTCCATAAACCTGTCTAACTTCGTGGCGCTTCCGGTTTCTATAGATTCAAATAGATCCCGAAGTTTCCCGTAATTCTCAGGAATACTCAATTTTATAAGATCCTTATTTACCACATCAAAAGAAGGGTCCAATAGCTCTAAGTTGTATAGTTCAGACACCTGATAACCAAAATCTCCGAAAAATTTTTCAAATACATCTGGCATCCAATACCAACTGGGTCCCATATCAAAGGTATACCCATTGTGAGTTTTGAATTGCCTGGCCCTTCCTCCGGGAATACTGTTCTTTTCGAAAACCTCTACCTGGTGACCAGCAGCTCCTAAGTAAGATGCTGCACTAAGTCCCGAAAAACCAGATCCTATAATTGCTATTTTTGCCATTTTATGAAATTTCGATTTTCTCGTTATTGAATTGCTTTTCGAGATCTTCAATGGAATACAACCAGTTGATAGCTTTTTCTTTTGAAAAATCCGCAGCTAATTCTTTATTGGCTGCAACAAAGATCTTTTTATCCCTGCCTATTTTTCCAAGCTCGGCAATGAACTGTTCTATATGTTCGGGCAGGTCCTTATGAACCATGAATAGCAAAAGGTTTTCAGCCCCAGTATCTTCCAGGGCCCTTTCTACTGAAGAAAGCGGAACATTCGGCCCCAGGTAAATGACCTTTTTTCCCATACTTCTGATTAAATAGTTGGCAAACAAAAGACCCATTTCGTGAAATTCATCTTCCGGAAGAAATAACATCCAGGCACCCTGGTTATCTGCTTCGGTAGTTAGGGAATCAATACTGGTAAATAATTTTTGGCGCAGGAGATTGGTAATATAATGCTCCTGTGAAGGCGGAATGGTATTGGTCGTCCAAAGCAATCCCACTCTGTTTACCATTGGATAAATTATTTCTCTGTAAGTCTTAAATAATCCGAAGCGAATAAAACAATGAGAAAAGATCTTTTCAAAATTGTTCTCATCGTAATTCATTCCTGCAGAGATCATTTGACTTACGAAATATTCGAAATCACTTTCCTCTAAGGCTTCATTTATATATTCTTTCTGAAGGCCATATAACTCCTCATCGCTCATCTTACATAGCTTTGATACTTTCATCCCGGTCTTCGTCAAACTGACAATATTTAAAAGACGCCTGAGTTGAGAGCTGTCATAAAATCTTGTATTTCCTTCCGATCGCTGTGGTTGCAGGGCGTTATAACGTTGCTCCCATATGCGGATGGTATGAGGTTTCACTCCGGAAAATTGAGAAAGCTGAGATATCGAAAAAGAGTTCATGTTTAAATATTTATTTGTAAATTTAAACATTATTAGAATAGGAAAATGTTAAAACCTTTCCAATTACTTAAAAAATAAATCTTTAATTCTAGCAATCAGAGTGATAGATGAATTTAAATTTAATGATTTTTTAAATACAATGTGAAATATGAAGAATTTCGTAATGCATTTTATCAAAAAATATGAACAAGAATGCAAGGAAAACGATCTGGGAAGTTTAAGTATCTTTGGAAATAATCAAATTTCGATGAAGCATACCAATAAAAGCCTTCTCATGAAAGGCTTGAAATACTTAGCAGGAGCTTTGCCTCTTTCATTCCTTGGACCTGTGGTTCTTTTTAGTTCTTTCAAAAATCAGGAGCACGCATGGTTTATTCCCATTCTAATTTTTGCATTGGTCGCTATGGCAGCTGCCATTTTCTTAATGTTCAAAGGTATTAGGACGGTCATGAAAGCTCTGTTTGACTAAAAACAAAATCTTCGGACTTTATTGGTAACTAAAAACTTCATTCAGTGAAAATACTTTTCAGTTTCTTATTCTTGCTATTATCCGGATTTGTTATAGCTCAGGAAAACGTCATTCTTAATGGGGTTATCAAAGACGCATCCAACAATGAAACCTTAAGCGGGGTTAATATTCTCTTACCCGATCTCTCTACCGGCACCGTAACTAATGAATATGGTTTTTATTCTATCAGGTTACCAAAAGGAGAGCATAGAGTAGTCATTTCCTTTCTGGGATTTTCATCCATAAACACAAAAATAAATGTGACAGAAAATACAGTTCAAAACTTTAATCTTGAACCCGCTTCGGAAAGTCTGGAAGAAGTGGTGATCACAGAAGATTTTGAACGCACCAATATTTCAAAACCTGAAATGAGTGTCAATAAACTTGAGATTGCCACCATCCAAAAACTGCCGGTTATTTTCGGAGAAGTGGATATTATAAAATCCCTTTTACTCCTTCCCGGAGTTTCCAATGCCGGGGAAGGCAGTTCAGGATTCAACGTGCGCGGGGGAGCGGTTGATCAAAACCTTATTTTACTAGACGAAGCCACCATCTATAATGCCAGTCATCTTTTCGGGCTCTTTTCTGTTTTTAATCCTGACGCCATCAAGAATCTTAAATTATATAAAGGAGGTATTCCTTCCAATTACGGCGGAAGGGTTTCCTCTGTATTGGATATGTATCAAAAAGATGGTAACAGTCGAAAGTTTGAAGCAAACGGAGGAATTGGTCTGATCTCCAGCCGGCTTTTGGCACAGGGACCTCTAGCTAAGGATAAAAGCTCCTTTCTTATTGGCGGGAGAAGTTCTTATGCGCATTTATTTCTGAAGTTAACCGACAATGAGAATTCGGCTTATTTCTATGACCTGAATACCAAATTGACTTTCAGGCTGGATAACACTAATACTCTTTTAGTTTCCGGGTACTTCGGAAGGGATGTCTTTAAGATCAGTGAAAGTTTCGACAACGTATATGGGAACGCGGTGTTCAATTTACGTTGGAACCATGTGTGGAGAGAAAACATCTTCAGCAACCTTTCCTTTATTTACAGTGATTATTATTATGGATTGACCCTTGATTTTGTTGGTTTCAACTGGAACAGCGGGATCAAAAACCTGAATTTCAAGTATGATTTTGATCATTATATAAACCAGGATCTCCAATTAGACTACGGAATCCAGTCTACCTGGCATGAATTTAATCCGGGTGAAATAGAACCGAATTCTGAATCTTCAGGTATCATATCTTCAGAACTCACAAAGAAATATGCTTTTGAGAATGCGGTTTACTTATCACTCGATCATTCATTAACTGAAAATCTTTCCGCAGAATACGGTATCCGGTTCAGCAACTTCCTAAGAATGGGACAAGAGGAACTGAATATTTACGAAAATGGTCTACCCCTTTTATATAATGAGGAATTTGGAATCTATGAAAAGGCAGACCCATCAGGAACTATTAGTTTAAACCGTGGAAAAGTTGAACGTTCCTTTCAAAACCTGGAACCCAGATTAGCTTTAGCCTATACACTTTCAGAAGCGCATTCGGTAAAATTGAGCTATAACAGAATGGTGCAGTATCTACATTTGATCACCAACACCAGCTCTCCAACCCCTCTAGACATCTGGACTCCTAGCGGCAAATATGTAGAACCCCAAAAACTCGATCAGATCGCGGCCGGGTATTACAGGAATTTTAATGAAGAGAAATATTCCTTAGAGCTCGAAGGATTCGTTAAAAAAGTAAAGAACCGACTAGATTATATTGACGGGGCAAATTTGATCGCTAATGATGCCCTGGAACAGGTTATTTTAAAAGGTGAAGCCAGAGCCTATGGTGCTGAAGTTTTACTTCGGAAAAATTCCGGTAAACTAACAGGGTGGTTGGCATATACGATCTCTAAATCTGAACAAAGAACACCCGGCCGTACCAAAAATGAGCCAGGGATTAACAATTCCAATTGGTATGACACTCCTTATGATAAAACGCATGACCTGTCACTTACGACAACTTACGAGCTATCGAAAAAATGGGATTTTAGTGCCAACTTTATTTTCCAGACTGGTTTACCAACTACCTACCCAACGGCACAATATGAATATGAGAGTTTAAATATCCCTGTGTATTCTCCACGAAATAGTAACAGGTTACCAGATTACCACCGTTTGGATATTTCTGCCACTTATACGCCACAAAAGAAAAGACGAAGGAGTTACGAGTCTTCCTGGAATTTCGGGATCTATAATATTTATAGCCGTAAGAATGCAGTTTCATTAAGTTTCCGTAACAATGAAGACTCAGGAAGAAATGAAGCTTTGAGACTATCCTTGTTTGGAATAGTACCATCAGTAACATATAATTTTAAATTTTAAGCTATGAAAAGATTGATCCTTTTATTATTTCTGGCCGGTTTTTATAGTTGCGAAGAAGTTGTTGATGTTGATCTGGAACAATCTGAACCAAGATTGGTCATTGAAGCCTCTTTATTATGGGATAAGGAAGCTGGTAATGCGCAGCAGCAAGTCATAAAACTTACAACAACTGCACCCTATTTTGATACTGAAATTCCTCCTGCAACCGGTGCAGAAGTCTCGGTATCAACACCAGACGGAAAAGATTTCATATTTGAAGAAATTAGTCCGGGGATTTACCGAAGTGAAGATATGCCCGTATTTAAAGACGGTAATTATGAATTAAGCATTTTTTACAATGACCAGCTTTATACTTCTACGGAAAGTTATTATTCAGTGTCAAATTTAGAGGAAGTATTACAGGAAAATGACGGAGGTTTTTCAGGTGATGATACCGAATTCAGACTATTTTACACGGACCCTGCAGGAATTGAGAATTTTTACCTTTTCAGGTTTTTTCATGACGACCTGGCTTTACAGATCTATTCAGACGAATTTACTGATGGAAACAAAAGTTTCGCGTTTTTTAGTGACGATGATCTGGAACCTGGAGATGAAGTAGGGTTTGAGATCCAGGGAATATCAGAAGGATTCTATGAATACTTATTTATATTAAGATCTCAAGCGGGGACGGCAGGCGGTCCTTTTCAGACTCAACCTACCATTGTTAGAGGGAATATAGTGAACCAGACACAACCTGATAACTTCCCTTTTGGATATTTTCGTCTTTCCGAAACAGATTTTATCACTTATGAAGTTCAGTAAGATTCTTTAAGGATTATCTTCCAGTTCGTTCAACACCTTACGAACAGACTTAACCGGTATTTCCTTGATACAAATCTTCTTTTTTAGTTTCCAGTCCTGCCCTCAGGGAAAAGAGAAGTGGTCAGTCGCGATAAGTCTTACATCCCAGTTCTTCAAGAGATATGCGGGAAGAACAACCCTCCCTGGAAAGAAGGGGAACTGAGATTGTTTTCCAGATTTAGATTTAGCACATAAAAAAACCCTTCATCAAATGAATGATGAAGGGTTTAAAAATATGGGATGCTCCCGATAACTTTCTAGATTCCCACAGGAAACGGGACCTTCCGCGTCCTTCGGACACCCTCCCTGGAAGGGAGGGGAGCTGAGATTGTTTTCCAGATTTAAATTTAGGGTATAAAAAAAGCCTCTACATTGCTGTAGAGGCTTTAAAAAAAAGGCGGCGACATACTCTCCCACGGGATGCAGTACCATCTGCGCTAACGGGCTTAA
>NZ_JBHTJP010000001.1:0-4109 GCF_042676025.1 Salinimicrobium gaetbulicola | reverse complement strand
AGTTTGTGACCGCATTTGAATCGAGATTAAGAGGAGTATGTTAATTAAAAGTAGTCTCATTTTTTAGCTTGGGCATAACGTTCCCGGTTAACGCAAGTAGCGGACCTGGGAACGTAAATTTGTCGGTTAAGTTCTATTTTTAAAGGTAGTCAAAAATGTCATTTTTAAGTGGTCTGCAGCTATTTGCTTCGTTAACCGATGTTGGCGATAGTTTTTAATCGATATATTCCTTGCCATCTAATGACAACCATCCTTTTTTATTATTTGGTAGAACGAATTTTGAAAAATAAAAATTAAACTTCTCGACTTTTTTATATTTCGCATTTGTGTTAATAGGATAATATCCAAAAAGCCCATTGCTCTCAAATTTTATAGGCAGGTAATATCCCGAAGATATAATTGAATCATATTTTACCGGTAATATGGTATTTAATTTTATTCCATTATCAAGAAAAACAATTTCCAATAAACCGAATTTGCCGTCCTTTTTTACAATAAGATAGTTTAAAGAGTTGTTTGGTAATTTAAAATATGAACCAGTACCTGTATTGCCATCAAATGAAAGAGTTTTTGTACCGTTTAAAAATAAAACATCATCGTACTCTGTATTTGGGAATAAATTATAAGATGTTGTGTTATTATCTCCACCGACAAATAAATTGTTGGTATTATCAATAAGCACAAAACTGTTATTTTCATTTCTTATTTCTCTTTTTGAGTATGCGACGGTACCACAAACAATATTTATAATATTTGGTTTTTTGTAAGATATTTCACCAGATTTATTCAACCATATAACTTTATCACTTACAATGGTTTGTAAAAATTCATTGTTAAAAATATGTACTGCTGTAACCTTTTTTTTAGGTGTAATATTTTCAAGTTTAGAATTATAAATTTGATAATTCCCTTTGGTTTTTCCAATAACATACCCTTTCTCTAAATAAAGTGTATCAAATTTTTTAGATAATAAATCAATATTAAAAACTAAATCCTTTAGCTTATTCTCCTCGATTCTATAAAGAATTTGATCTGCATCCTCATATAAGTAGTTATTCTTTGTTTTGATCAACCACTCTTTATCAATAATATTGGAATCAGTATTTATAAATTCTTGACCATCAATAGCTATTTTATATGTCTCATTAAAAGGAATAATATGTCCAATATGATCTAGATCCCCTCGGAAATGATTTTCATACAATAAAACAATAGGTTTTTGCTTATTAATTCTTAAGAAAATGTAATTGTAAAAAGTAGAGTAATTGAGTATCCACTGATTTTCCCTTTTGTCTTTATCATAATTGTATACTTCCCTGTATTCATAATTATTTAATACAAAATATGAATTGTTGAAATATTCCAATTGAGTTATTTCCTGACCATTCTTTTTAAGGAAATATTTTTTATTCAATTGTTTTTTAAAACTCTCTAAATCTAAATTGGGTAGGTTTTCAATATTTGTTATTGAAGAGTTAGATTTAAAAATATATAAGGAATCTCTTGTGGTGAAAGAAGCAAGATTGAAGTTATATTCGAAATCATATAATTCTTGAATTTCAAAATCTAGTTCTCTATAATTTTTGTCAGATGATTTTTTATAAAAATCAATGGTATAAGGGGTTATAGATATTAAATCGGCTTTTATGTCAAATACTTTCTGGCTAAAAGCAAAATTATTTAGGATGAAAACACAAAATACTATTAAATAAAATTCCTTTTTTTTCATTTTATAAAAATTATCGCCAACGTTCCCGGTTAACAAAAGTGGCGAGTAGGGAAGAAGTCACTTTCCGTGGAAACGAATATTGTTAGGGAAATAAATGTAGAAAAATATCTCTCAAAAAAGCCATTTTAGTTAACCGATGTTGTAGCACGTTTTAATTTAAATACTCTACGTCAGGACGAACCTTTTTTCGCCATTCCTTTCCGTACTTCTCGTCCATTAATTCGAAGATTCTTTCATTATATAATTTTAAGCAATCCATTGCTGGAGGTGTACAGCCGAAATCGTAATATTTAATCTTGTATTTCTTTTCAAAACGCTGGTCAGCTTTAGTATTTGCTACTGGCGCAATAGATCCGAAAAGCAATAATTTTGGAGTTCGATTTTGCCAGTCAGAATCAGCTTTTTCCGCATCAAATTCACATTCTGCTTTAAGCAAAAAAAGTTCGTTTGCTATTCCAGTACTTGTGACCACTTCAAATTCTTGAGTGGGAAATCCGAATGCTGAGATCTTGAGTAAATATTCTTTATTAGGCTCCAGATATTCCAATCGAAATTTTCCCAAGCTATCCGCAATAGTTCCTGGATGTCTGCTTTGTAGTACTTCTATATAAATATCCGCATCGGGTTTCATAGCGGTCAGTTCGGAGAGCACCGTTCCTCTGATTTCAACTTGGGCAGATGTTAAGCCACAAATCATAATCATAATCAGAGTTAGAATTTCCTTTTTTAGATTCATTTCTATAAATGTGCTACAACGTGCCCGGTTAACGCAAGTAGCGGACCTGGGAAACGTATTTGTCGGTTAAGTTATCGTTTTAAAGGTAGTCAAAAATTGCAGTTTTAAGTGGTCTGCCGCTATTTGCTCGTTAACCGATGTTACCTCACGTTTTTATTCCACTCAATATTAATCCGTAAATTAAAATTATTATTAATGAAATCAGAAAAGGTTTTGAGGATTTATAAATTCGAGAAATATAAGTCCAGCTGTATGAATAAATGAAAATCGGAACCATAAATATTAAATTACCGACCTGTTCTTTAATTTCATAATCTATATAGTGAAACTCAATATAAAATTGCAAAAGTCTTGAAATGGAAAAAAATACCAGCCCGAAAATAAAAACAGAATTGGTTTGCGAAATTCTATTCATTCTGGTTTCCCGTCTATTCTTTAAAATTGGTTTACTTGTCCATAAGTAACTAGTAAAACTAAACCCGAGACTAATCGAAAATAAGCTCCAGAAAAAAGAATAGTAAAAGCTAGGTTTTTCACTGAAAGGTGTTGGCCAATATCCGGCGGTCATTGCAGATAAAACATCACTCATTTGAATAATGTTCAAGAAAAATTGGTTTAAAATAAATCCGAATATCAATCCAATAAAAATTCCGCTATAAAATCTGAAGCGTCCAATTTGTTCGATATTAAAGTTCGGTTTGTATTTTTTCAATTCAGCAGAATGTTTTTAAATGTGAGGTAACGTCTCCGGTTAACGCAAGTAGCGGATTGGGGAAGCGATTAGTTGTCGGTTAAGTTATCATTTTAAAGGTAGTCCAAAATGTTATTTTAGAAGTTCTGCCGCTATTTGCTCGTTAACCAATGTTGTGGGCAGTTTTATTACCTCAGGCTAATGATAGATTTTGCGAATGTGACCTCATTTATTTTTTGATATAATTCCAGGACAGACGGTTCCTGCTTTTTCATAACAACAACATATTCGGTATTTTTTCCAGTAATGGGATTTTTATCCATATTGGAACAGTAATACCATTTCATCATACTTATACCATCTAAATCATTTTCCTTTTCTTCTATTTTGTTCACCTTAATTTTTAGAGGTTTTGCTCCTTCTCTATAATCGCTTATAATTATTTCCGTATCCGAAACCGAAATAATCCGTGGTTTCTTTATTAATTCGGAGTCCGGCTTGTAGTTAGTCGTCATAGAACTGTTATAAGTAGTCTGTGAGAAACCTTTATTTATAGAGAACAAAATGAAGGTTAGTACAAGAAGTGAATACAGAGCTTTACTGAATTCTTTAATGAGCGAAGGTGAAAAGATTGATTTCATAATTTCCTATTTAAAAATTGGTTGTTTTATTTCAAACTTTTTTAAAACCCCCGTTTAAATTGCCCACAACGTATCCGGTTAACGCAAGTAGCGGACCTGGGAAACGATTATTTATCGGTTAAGTTATCATTTTAAAGGTAGGCAAAAATGTCATTTTAGAGGGGTCTTCCGCTATTTGCTCGTTAACCGATGTTGTAAACAGTTATGCATTGTTTAATTGTTGTTTAAATTTCAATATCTCCGATAGATAAATTTCATTAAGAAATTCGTTGTACACATCATCACGTTTGTAATGCATATTATTCTCTGCCT